>NZ_JAFLMZ010000010.1:0-193125 GCF_017313365.1 Agrobacterium sp. OT33
CAGCGGTAAACGCGAAGCTGATTTTCTAAAGCAACTTGCAAATCCAAAGAGACTTCTGATCTGTTCGCACCTGGTTCACCACGAGGAAGATGTGAACAGTTTGGCCCGAAAAGTTGGCCTTTCCCAGTCTGCTCTAAGCCAGCACCTAACACGCCTCCACAACTCGGGCCTTATCACTTTCAGGAAAGAGGCCCAGTTCCGGTACTATAGCTGTCACCATCGAGGTGTCACTTTGGTCATCGATCTTCTCAAAGGCATTTTTAACCAGGTCGATGAGCTGGAAACCTGCGTTTCGGCAACCTCGTACGCCCCCCTGGCATCAATAGGAAGCGCCGGGTCACACGCCCCCCAAAAGTCTGGCCCTCTTCCGAGATAGACATTTCACACCTGTCATTCCCTGAATCATAGTCGCACCAGACGCCGCACCGCAGTATTTTATACGCATCCGGATGGCCGGTGTGCATCGGTGAAAGAGTCGCTACCAGTCCGGTGATCCGCCTGTTGCGTCGTGCGCAGCCATCCATCTGGTCAACCTGTCGCAGTGCTTTGGGCTTCTCTCATGGGTGCGAGCATCGAACAAGCTGGGTGTTCGACACCGCTTTCAGTGGATGGCGGCACGAATAGCTCGCCTCAAACGTCCGCGGTAAAAAAGCGCGTCAAGGCCCGAAGGGGCGTATCCGCACTTCGCCCGATACAGTCTTTGATCTGCCCGGCAGTTTCGCCGAGCACAGGCGATGCGGTCTCCGAACCCGAAAGTCGGCAAAAAGCTGGAGATGATAGCTTCAGTTTACCGAGACCTTAGGGATATATCCGAGTACACTGAGCAGCGTGCTTAGGGCGCTCATCTGAGCGTGCATCTCGATGCTGGCCTCGATATATTGGAGGTGTTGCTTCCCACCAGCCGCCTCTCCCGACTTGTAGTTTTCAGGTAGAGCCTGGAAAAGCTCGTCAGCCCTTTCAACCAGACGCCGGTGACTTCGGATCGCATCGATCGTCAGGGTCTCCAGGTCTTCTACGGGCAATCCAAGCGTGAGCCCGACTACTGGCCGGAGTTCTACTTCGTGCGTCAACGTCGTAACATCGGCTTCCATCTCGATTCAACCTCTGTTTTGTCCACGGTGCGCCCCCGTCGACGATGAACCCTGTGAACCCTAGCCGGGGGTTAGAATCCGAGATGAATCGGCCCTGAGACCTTTAGCAGCGAGGTGCCTGGACATGAGTCACAGGCCCCCGGCCACGTGGTCAGAGGGTTCCTTGGCACCATTGCGGTCGGCACCAACCTTTCATCAGGGGATTCTAAGCCCCAACACAGCGCGTACTGCGTCATGTGATTATAGAATTTGATCGTACGGGACACCAGTCCAGAAGCGTCGGATTCTTCACTTCTGAACCGCCTGAATGGCTGAAATCACTAACAAAAACTCATTTTTTGCTCAAAGCCGGATCGTTCAACAGACTTAGCTGTAAAAGGCGATTCTAAACCATCAGACTGAGGCTGGACTGCGGCCATGGCCAGACGATCAGTTGCTCGTAGTAGATCAAGTACGCGACCGTCGTTTGCTCTATCTCGACGACCGGATCGGCAAGCAAGGCCGCCCGTGCGCCGCCGTCCCGCCCCGCCCATGCCCACCAAGGCTGCAACCTTAAAAGCGGCAACGACATTCGCGCGATAGAGGAAATGTGCCTTGCCGGTTGCAGTCGCCCCCATGTTGGCAATTTAAGCAGGTTCAAACTGCGCAGCAGGGTCGATTGCTCGGATCCGCTCTTTCCCATCAAACATCGTATCTTCCCATGCCGACTGGACGGTCGATCAGCCTGAGCCCGGATTCGCTAAATTCATGGTCGGGCAGATTTCTCGATTGGCGCATGCAAGCTGGGGCGAACGTCTTCGGCCAGCCATCGCAACGGACACTTGGCCGCACTGATCAGCAGTCTTGCGGTGCGCTCGATCTTGCGCTGGCTATTATGCCGGGCAGCTGTGTTGTACCACAACAGATGCGCAGCGAAAGCCTCCTGCGCAGCCCGGGGCTCGCTACTCAATCCCGACGGTTATGGATTTCGCTTCAAGCTGATCGCGGTGCTCCAGGAGCATAACCTGCCTTTAGACTAGCTCTGCCTTCCCGCTTACGGCTCGGAGTTGCAGCTATCCAGCGTTGCAGACCGCGCGGGACCTGGCCTTGTGCCGCCGCTTTACGCTCAAAAAAATCAGCCTTCCATGATCGACTGATCCCAGTCGAGTTGCACAGTCGTGTCCAACAATTGTTGGACTGCATCGTCGAGATCGTCAACCGGACTGTTCCAGCCAACCTCTTGCCCGACCTTAGGCGATGAACAATGAGAGTTGGATCCTTGTTAACTTTGCGCGTCGGCATTGTTAGCCAGGACGCGGTAGCGCTTATCGGGATATTTCCCGGATGCTGTACCGTTTTGTGGGAACAAACCTTCGGCGCAAAGGCGACAAATCTAGCCGGCCTCTATCGCGAGGACCTAGGGCTCCCGCAACCACGATGTTACGTCACTGGCGGGCTTCGCGGGCGCGGATAAGTTTTTATACAGGGAGGGCTTTCCGTTTCTTTGCTCGAACTGGGTTTTTAACGGCAGATCCAGCACCGGGATGGCCCCGACCTTTCCGCCCAAACCGGGCATTTCGCACGCGGTCCTGCGTTTGCGGATGTTGGATCATCGCTGACGCTACGGGCATTGGCTTCTCGCTCGACAGCAGCATGTATGATGTCGTCCATTTGCGGTCGACTCGGTCCGCCACTCTTCGGCGAACTGTTCATTGTTGCGAGCGAGCTTCAACATTGCGATTTCCTCAAAGTCCTTTCTGGATTCGAGTGACTGAAGTGGCGGTCTTTTACCAGTCTTTGGATCGTTGCACTCTGATACTCGTGCTGGACCCTGGTGAAAGCCGAGCTCGTCTAGAACCTATCTCGGCATATTGCGCTTTACGCAAGCGATCCGGTCGCTGCCTAACGAATATGAAGCCACCATTATCTGACACTCCAATTCGTGCCTCACGAGGCACTATGGGGCGTAATCAGAGGAAGCTGTGCTTTCCGTTCTCATCGTACATTCGGCGAAGCATGAGCGATGACCTTGGCATGCAGGTCCCAAAAATCCTCCTTCAACGAGTCAAACTCATCGCGGCACATATGACCAGAATCCCATAGGCTACCAAACCTGTTGGTGATGTAGCGTCGAATCATCACAGCTTCATTGCTATGGGCCGCAAGCCAGGAGTTGATCTGGTACGCGATCCACTCTTGGCGATCAGTCATTTCTTCTGGACCGATATATGTCTTGACAACAAACTCGGCCGAAGAATGCAGGGTGATCCCTTTAGTGCTCCACCCGTCCCTCCCGATAACCCTGTAGTCGCCAGCGATCTTTTCATGAGGCCGGTTGACAAAACGCCCGATCAAAAGTCCATCCAGCAAAGGGATGAAAAACTCGGTGCCAGCAAGCGACGCCGGTGCGTCGTCTAGCGCAAGTGTTGGAATGATTATCGTGTCCACCAGACGCTGGCCGATTGCGTGAAGCGCGGCTTCCTGGCTGCCGCATCGCTGCAGCAGCCTTTGAGCGGCATGCTCGTAAAAGCTCGTCAGGGTATCATTCGCCCGCATGGATACCTGTTTCCGGCTGCCCCAGGCCGAAAACATTGCAATCATCATCAGCCGGCTTGATATGCCCTCTACGGATTTGGGGTAGATCCAGTAGTGAAGCATCTCGTAGGAGCCTGCGTTGGGACGACCCCGTGTTGATGCAAGGATTTCCAGGTCGGACCAGAGTGGACTAAATGCTGCTTTAGCCTTGTTATGGAGATCGTTGGCCAGACCGGTCATTTCGGATCCGGTCAGGCGACTCCGTTTCTCAAAATGCGGGCAAACTCCCTCATGGAAGGACTTGAGGACCTTACCCGCATGTTCCGTCAGAGCATTCGTCAACTCACGCGCCTCTGCTCTGACAAGACCCTTCGATAATCGCTCATCGATCACAACCAAGGTTTCGAACCTCCCTATCTTTTTTGTGCTACTAACAAGCCCACATTCAGTCACGAATTCCTTCGAGTTCAATGCCTCGCTCGACTGCCGCGGCAAAACCGTTCAAATCGACTTCGAACATTTGAGGTGTCCCATCTATCCTGATTGCACGGAGTTGGAGCACTTTGCCACTGCGGAGCTTCTCAAATGCTGCCCCGGAAAACGTGACTGTAACCGCACATCCCCTGTCAGAGCACTCTTTAATCTCCAGCGGATGGCCTGCGGCATTGCCATCAAGGGCGAAATGGACAACCGCGCCCGGCTGAAGATCCTTGGGCAGCATGATGCCACCTTTAGCGCTCCCTTGCGAGGTGGGGCGTAACTCTATCAGGAGAACTGACTTTTTTGTCTGTCGGTCGGATTGAAGCTGACGCACGGCGCAAACCCGTGCACCATCACGCGGCAAGCACATGACTGTCCACTTTGCGTGGACTTCACCGATCCTGCTTCTTGTTGTCTCGGAAATGTCATGACCCTGTGCAAATCCCGACAGGGGAAAAAGCAGAGCCGTAAACAGCAATGCAGATCTAAGCTTCACGGAGACCGAAAACGTCATGGTGCCGATCCTTCTGGCTGGCCGAGTATTAGGGCACGGCGCCCCGCTACTCATGCAAGAACGTGCTGTCGGTCGTTCGAGGATGGCCTAATGGCAAGAGTGCCGTCGATTTGCGATCCAGCCACCGGCCTCCTGTTCTCGCGACAGGAGCCTCCCCATTCATCCCTTGCGAGATCTGCGATCGTGAAGCGATCGAGATATGCAAACTTCGAACGTTCCGCTTCGTGAAAGACATTGCAAATTGGTCGGGACCCCACCTTCCGGTCTTCGCGTGATGGTTGAAGGATTTGAACGATTTCACCGAGAGATAACGTTTCGGCACCATCGCTGAGCGTTAGCCCTCCTCCCCGCCCTCGATGACTCTCGAGCCAGCCGAGACGCGCCAGTTGTCGCGTGACCTGGGCTACATGAGCCGCAGTGGTTTCGCTCGCCTTGGCTATGACATTGATCTGTACGATCTGTCCCTTCGCCTTTGTGCATACCACCAAGGCTGCAATTGCGATATCGGTTTGACGAGTAAGAACCATGGCCGCTTCCACCTTAGCCGCCTGCGCTCTGCTTATGGCTCGGGGCCGAAGCACACGGCTCGGTTCGCGTGAGGATAAAAGCAATGCATCCCAGGATCAGAATACCAACTGGTATAGCCAGTCGAGGAGCCGGCATTAGGCTTGCGAAAAACATCACATAGCCACAAAGCATTCCAGAGACGGCTATGATCTTTATCCTGAAGGGGATCGCCCCCTCCTTTCGCCAGGCACGCAGGGTTGATCCGAAGCGTGGATGTTCGAGTAACCAATTTTTCAACCGCGGCGACGAGCGTCCAAAGAACCATGCTGCAAGAATTAGAAAGATCGTCGTCGGCATTATTGGCAAAAGTGCACCGATGAACCCCAAGGCGAGCATCAGTCCGCCAAGAACCAGGTTGATGGCACGTAGGGAGCGGTGCGGTATTCCGCTGCTTGCGCGGCCGCGTGAAAGCAGATCAATCATGGTTCATATCCTTCCTGGCCACGCAATTACCGTTCATCTCCTCATCGAGAATTGTCCCGATCAACTCCATCACCTGTCGGGCGGCTTCCGTCATGCGGCGCATGTCGCTGGTGGAGAAAGCTATTTTGTTGATGGTTTCGGCAAAACCGGTCCAGCGCCGACGGATGTCAGAAGCTTCATAGGCCAGATGCCTCGCTCCAAAAAAGGCGTTGAGTCCCAAGTGTTCGGCTTGCTTGCGAAAAAATGGAAACGCAAGTCTGACGCCTTCGGTGACGAACAGGCCACCGCAAAGTCCGGGGACGTCCACGATGGCTCTGGGACTTTGTTGGCCCGGTCGGCTCTCAACGTTTCCCGCGTCGAGGTCGCGTAAATCTTTCTCAATCCGAGAGATGTGACCGCCGATTTCTTGAGACGGGAAGATGTCTGGACAGGAGGGATGGAGGTAAACACCCCGCAATTCCCGGGCGATTCTATGCTGCGCGATCAAAAATCGAGCATAATGTCGGCGATTTTCAAAAGGTCTGGCGGCGAGGAATCGTGCTGTCAAACCGCGTTGTGCGCGATCCCCCGTTAGGGAAAGCTGGTAAAGCCGATTGTTTTGTGGCGCTACGGCCATGGTTGTCGTCTGCAAGCTACTCATGGCCTGTACTCAAAGTTAGCGGCCCCACTTCGGCGTGGAATCTCAGGGGCAGTGAAAGCGGCCATTGTTTTGGTTTCACAATGCCTACGAAATTGAGCACAGGTGTGTGGTGCCCACGACCGCCGGTATTCGTCAGATAATTCGATCGTTGTTGATTTGCTTGAGGCGATCACTCGCTTCGACAAACCCATCAAGCGGCACGGAAAACAGCAGCTTGCGCTTTCCAGCCGCCGGATGGGCTAGAATGTTGAGCCTATGTGCGTTGCGCAGATGCTCCAGCGCTTCCGATTTAATATCGAGCCTCACAATGCCCCCAGATGGCCCGGTCTTCAGGAATGGTAGTTTTGTAGAGAAGTGGCCGTCATCCAACTGAATTCGGACGCCCTCGGAGGCCTTCAGCCCAGGTGGCATTGCCAGAACGCCCAGCATTTGATCGTCCGCTGTCCAGTTCAGTTCAATGACGAGCTTCGCGAAAAGGTAGTGCGGTTGCGAGCGCTCGAATCGCAGCATCGACAACTGGTGACCGCTTTTCTCGACCCGCCGCAACTGCCATTCCTGGAATTGCTCATCTCGGGTGTGCTGATTAACTGGCGCTTGAGAGGCGCTTTGGATCGGAAGTGCTGCAGTCGAGGCAAAAAGTGATGTTGAAATAGTGTCTCTTGTCATCGGCTATCCTCATGAAGGGCTGAAAGATTCTGCTACTTTGCGACAGGACTGCTTCGTTACTTCGTCTTTGTAATTACTTGGATGGAAACGCTGATCTTTCTGCGCCACGGCATCACTCGCTTGAAGCCGGCGCTGGAAAGCTTAGCTGAGCAAGAGCTCGTACCCGCGCAAAGGCTTCCTGCGAGGCCTGGACAATCCGCTGCTCTTGACGTTCGTTCAAATCCACCGCATCGAGAGCTGCAGTAAATGTCTTCCAATGCAGGCCACGTCCCTCGGATGCACCCGCCAGGTGCCGCGCACCAAATTCTTCGTCAAGCCCGATTCTCCCGGCATATTTCAGGAGGAAGGCCGCTCCGAGATTCGATCCTTCGATTACGTAGAGCCATCCGAGAGCTTCGGAGAGATCAACGGAGGTCCCTTCAGCAAAGCGTGGTGCACCCCTGGTGTCCGGAACGACAATTCCAAGGTCACTGAAATCCTGGTGAATGAATGTGAGGCGTCGCCTCCCCGCAAGGTCCGGCAACAACGCGGCCAGATAGGGATCGAAGAACAGTGCATCAAGATCGCGATGAAAAAGGAACTGCATTGCAAGGAAACGGCCGTAATGCTCCCGGTCTGCGAACGGGTTGGCCTGCATTATGAACCTGTCGAGTTCTTCATGAGCCTCTTTTGTCGCGGTCTTTAACCGCACGGTGCGGCTCGTATGGTCTGTGTTGTTGCCTATCGTGTGAATAGTCATGCTGATGCCTTACAGTGGAGGTCTTCCCGTTGTTGGTGGATGGCGGATGCGATGCAGAGCATGTTGGCAATGCCGGATGGCATATCCTCACTATCGACGTAGCAACCGTCACCCGCCGCTTCTTCAGCCACCAAAGAATGGAACTTGAAAACGAGACCGCCGAGACCGATCAGGGAACACGGCAAAACTGCAAAAACATTTACGATCATTGTGGAAACCTCTTCCTCATCCCTATTCCTCCCTAAAGGCCCGGTTGATCTGGTCGGAAAGTGGCTTCACGAGGTAAGAAAGCGCCGTGCGCTCGCCCGTCTTGATCATCGCCTCGGCCGGCATGCCCGGAACGAGATTCAACTCACTCAGCCTGGCCATCTCTTCCTTCGACACGGAGAGACGCACGAGATAATAGCTCATGCCGGTCTTCTCATCGGTAGACAGATCGGCGGCGATGCGGCTGACATATCCATTCAGTTCCGGCGTTGTCCGCTGGCTGAAGGCTGACATTCTCAGCATGGCTTTGTAACCAAGCTGGATCTGATCAATATCCTTCGGCGCGATCTGCACTTCGAGTGCGAGGTCTTCGCCTTCGGGAACGACCAGCATTATGGGATCGGCGGGGCTGACCACGCCGCCCACGGTGTGCACGGCAAGCTGGTGGACGATGCCCGACTGGGGCGCAATGATGTCGATGCGCTTCAGTTCGTCTTCCGCCCCCACCTTGCGCTCGACATATTCACCCATCTGCGCCTGGATTTCGCGAAGCTCCTTGCCAACTTCCGCCTTGAGGTCCTGATCCACCTGTAGGATCTGCAATCTGGTTTCCGTGATCCGCCCGGCGGCCTGCGCCTGATAGGCAATCTTTTCGCCACGTTCTCCGCCATAGGTGGCAAGCTGCGTCTTGAGGCTGTTCAGTCGTTGGACAGACACAATTCCCTGTTCCAGAAGCCCGCTTAGAGAGGCGATCTCCGTTTCCAGCACCTCGATCCCCTTCTCATAAGCAAGTTCCTGCGCTTTGAGCCCTTCGATTTCATGATGGTACTGGGCGATGCGCTCTGCGAGTTGAGACTTCTTGCCGTTGCGAGACTCCGTCCGGAATTCAAACAGACGGGTTTCGCTGTGGATCGCAGAAAACACGTCAGGTTTGTCACGGCGCTCCAGCAACCATTCCGGGAAAATAATTTCTTGGCGATCGTCGCGTTCGGCTTCAAGTCGCGCAAGCCGCGCAGCCAGTTCATCCAGACGCTTGGTGACGATTGCAAGGTTGGCGCGCGTCTGCGTGGCATCGAGCCGCATGACGACATCGCCGGCAGTTATCTTGCTGCCTTCTCCGACCAGGATTTCTCCAACCACGCCGCCCGTCGGATGCTGCACTTTCTTGACATAGGAATCGACCACGAAGTGGCCAGGGGCCACGACCGCGCCCGCAAGGTCCGTAACAGCCGCCCAGGCTCCGGCTCCTCCCACCAACACGACACTCGCAAGAAGGCCTGCCAGAAGGTGATACCTTATCGAGCGTGAAACATTATCGTTGTGGTCAACGCCTGACATCGGGATCCTCCCCGCTGGAACCAATTCCATTGTTTTCCTGTGTTGGCTCACCAGTGGTGTGAACCGGATTGGCGATGACGCGTAGTGGTGTCATACCGAAGCCGCTCGCGGGAAAACCTTTCACAACTGGCTGCGGATTCGGTGCGGTTTTAAGAACCTTGGACAGCACCTCATCCTTTGGACCAAAGGCCTTTTGGCGACCACTTTCTATCATCAACACATAGTCGACAGCTCCGATCGCGCTGGGGCGATGGGCGATAACGACCGCAATACCGCCACGTTCCCGCACCGATGCGATGGCGCGGACAACGGCCGCCTCGCCTTCGGCGTCAAGATTGGCGTTCGGCTCGTCCATCACGACGAGGAAGGGATCGCGGTAAAGAGCGCGGGCAAGACCAATGCGCTGGCGCTGTCCGGCCGAGAGTGCGGAACCAGCCTCGCCGATCGATGTTCCATAGCCTCTTTCGAATTTGAGGATAAGTTCATGTGCACCGGCGACCTTGGCTGCTGCTACGATGGCTTGCGGATCGGGATCGTCCTCAAAACGGGCGATGTTCTGGCCGATCGTTCCGGCAAACAGTTCGACACCTTGCGAGAGATAGCCAATATGAGGGCCGAGTGCTTCACGGTCCAATTGATCGAGGCTCGCGCCATCAAGCCGCACTTTTCCGGCGACAGAGCTCCACGCGCCAACAAGTACGCGCGCAAGCGTCGATTTACCAGATCCAGAGGGACCAATTACGCCAAGGGCACTCCCGGCTTGAACCGCAAAGCCAATACCCATTACGGTCGGGGCGCTCTCTCCAGGCGGAACAATTGTCACGCCCTCGACACGCAATTCCCTTTGAGGCGCAGGCAAAGCGAGAACATCGGCTTCCACGGGCATCTTGCCCAGAAGATCCTTCAGGCGAGCCCAGCTCTGCTGCGCCATCAGAAAAGGTTTCCAGCTCCCAATGGCAAGGTCGACCGGCGCGAGTGCTCGCCCCATCATAATCGAACTGGCGATCATAACCCCGGCCGTTACTTCCTGCTGGATAACGAGATAGGCGCCGACGCCGAGAATGGCTGACTGCAACATCATCCTGAGCGCCCTGGAAATCGAACCGAGGCCGCCGGCAACGTCCCCCGCCTTGCGGTTGGCGGCCAGATATTCGGCATTGGCTGCTTGCCAATGGGCCGCGATCCGCTTGCCGATCCCCATTGCCTGCACAACTTCCGCATTCCGGCGACCGGCTTCCATCAGGCCGTTGCGTGCCATGTTGCTGACGATGGTGTCCCGGATCGGCTTTTGCGAGAGAGCATTGGTCAGCAGGGTCAGCGATATCAGCACAATCGCGCCGACGAGTGCGGTCATGCCGATCCAAAAGTGAAACAGGAAGCAGATGCCGAGATAGAGCGGGATCCACGGCAGATCGAAAAAGGCGGTCGGGCCATTTCCACCGAGAAAGCCGCGAACGTTATCGAGATCGCGCAAAGGCTGGAGACCGTCACCCTGCATGCGCGTCATCAGGGGCAAGCGTATTACAGCCTCATGGACACGCCCGGAGAACCGGTTGTCGAAACGTTCGCCGATGCGCAACAAAACACGGGAGCGTATGATATCCAGAAGCGCCTGGAAGGCGTAAAGTCCGGCGGCCAGCACTGCCAAGCCAATCAGCGTCGGTGTGCTACCGCTGGCAAGCACCCGATCGTAGACCTGCAGCATGAACAATGGGCTGGTCAAAGCCAGCAAATTCACCACACCGCTTATCAGGCCGATGCCTGCTGCACTCATCTTGAGAGGGAAGACGACCGCCGCAGCCGAAGGCTGCGACGGTGCCTGAACCTTTAAAGGGTTCATCATGGGCTGGTCACGCAAAAATGAAATCACTGGAATCAAGCGTGCCGGCGAAGCCGGTCAGCGTGATCGTATTTGTGGTCGAGGTCGAGCTGTCAACGTATGTGATGACGTTGCCCGACACGGTGACGCTGGTATCGCTCGTGAAGTCGGAATAATCCAACCACAGATCCACAAACTTGATTTTGTCGACGCCATCGGTGAAGTCGGTGATGGTATCGTTGCCCCAATCGCCTGTGACACCGACATAGTCGGCATCGAAGACGAATGTGTCCGCACCGGTGCCGCCGGTCAGGGTGTCATCTCCAGAGAAGCTGTAGAGCGTATCAGCCGCGCCGTCATTGCCAGCCTGTGTGGTTCCCTGCTCACTCAGATAGGACCACAGATAAGAAAGGTTGCCTTGAGTTGAGAGGAAGTAGATCGCATAGGTGAATGCGGTCGTTGCGGTCGCACCGCTCAGGTCGAGCCTCAGGACTTCACTGATGTCGTATCCAGCACTGGCGCTGCCGGAAAGATTCGTTCCGAATTCCAGGCTGCTGAGGGTACCTGAGAAACCACCCGGAGGGGCGTAGGTGAAGCTCCCGTTCAGTATGACCCCGGACTCGGCGGAATTGGTGAGATCGCCTGCCGCCCACTGCGTGTACGGCGTCGACGAGTTGAAGAAGCCGTTTCCACGATACTCATAGGCGCCGAGCCATGTCGTCGTCAGGTAGCTGACCCAATCGGTTACGCCGGCGGGTACATCGATTCCTACTGCCATTTTCGTTTCCTTCCTAGCATTTGCCCGCACCATTGCGGACCTCGTATCCGCAGCCGAAACGGCCACGGAAAACTGTCAGAACTTGAAATTCAGGGATGCCGTTACCGTTCTTCCAGGCCCTGGATAACTGGTGGTTCCCAACGCGGGGACATAGGCGACATCCGTCAGATTAGTGACGGCAACACGCAACTTGGTGTTTTCGTTGAAGGCGTACGAGCCATAGAGATCGTAGAGGGTGTAATCTTCGGAGACGTAGCTCGATGTCAGCAGTCCTATGTTGGGCGACGTTCCGCCGACATGGCTGATGCGCCCACCAAGAACCAGCTTTTCCTCGAACACCCGCACGCCTGCATCAACGGTGATCTTGTTGCGCGGCGGTACAAAAATGACCGAGGGCGATACCTCATAAGTCGTCCCGGCATAAGTGTACGAATCCCCGAAATCCGTCTTCAGATGCGTGTAGGAAATGCCGGCGTACCAAGGCCCGGCATCATAATTCGCTTCCAGTTCGATACCCTTCATCCGGGTCGTGCCATCGACGTTGACGTATGCGGTGTGCTCGCGGCCCGTTTCCGGCCGGACGACGGTTCCCATCGAAATATAGTTGTCGATCTGGCGATAGAAACCGACCGCCTTGAACCGAAAACTGTCGTCCGCTGAAAAGAGTCCGTTTTGAGTGATGTTGGCACCAATCTCGAAGGTGTCGCCGACTTCGGCCATAAGATCAGGATTGGGTGCGTATTGAACCACGGTGGCGCCTGGATGCCCGCCGGTAAAGAAGGTTTCCATGATGCTGGGTGGACGCATGCTGCGGGAATATTTTACAAAGGGCTGAAGCCAGTCATACGGCTTGACTGCGACCATGGCGGTCGGGAGAAACTCGCCCTGCGAATTGTCAACGTTCAGGACCGTCTCAGGGTAAACGGTAACCAGTTGGTCGACGTTGCCCCACGCCACGCAGGTTCCAAAGCGGTACCGAGTGCAGCCATAAACCTGACGCGTCACATTTTCTAAGCCGAAAACCGACGTGTTGCCGTGCAGCTTGTAGTAGTCATAGCGGAGGCCGCCTGAGACGACGAGCCAGTCATCGTGTTCCAGGGTTGCGTTGGCAAAGGCACTGTAGACGTCGCGATTTCCTGAAGGCGTCGAGCCAGTGAATGATGCGGTTAGGTCGGTCCCGTCACTGGCATAAAATGTGTCCGCTTCCGTCTTTCCCCGGTCCCAAAAAGCTTCGACGCCGTAATTGAATGACAAAGCACCAAGAGCCGTATCGACGGTACTCGTGTTGTCGAGGCTAACGCCTACCGTTCCGAGGCTATAGTTTACAGGCCAATCGAGGTAGTTCGTAACGGTCGAAGCGCCACGAACCTCTTTGTTGCGCGTGTGGTTGTACCAGAGCCGCGCGTTCAGATTGATCAGGTCGCTGTCAGGATCCCAGTTAAGATTGGCAGTGATCGTGTTGTTGAGAACGTCCTGCGTGTTCTCCGTCAGAACAAGGCCATCGGTATCATACGAGCCGTGAGAAAATTCGGAGTCGTTTCGAATCCAGGCAAGCGAGCCGTTGAGGTCATCTGTGAATTCCGCTTCCGCCTTGAGAATGGTCGCCAGCACTTCCTGACCGGTGGAAATCACAGCTCCGTCTTCGACCGTCAAATCGTTGAGCGTGAGTTCCCCATTTTTGCCGATGTCGTACTCGCCGACTTTCTTGCGGGCAACGCCGCCCAGTACCGAGAAACTGTCCGACAGCCTGAAGGCGGCAATGCCGGAGCCGTCAAAGGTAAACTCATTCGTGCCGGTTCCAGCGTTGACCTCGACTCCCCATTTCTTGTCGCCGGTAATAATATCGTCCGCCCCAACAGTGCGGAAATTGACGGAACCGCCAAGCGCACCTGCGCCGCCAACGCTCGAAGTGCCGCTTTTCTCAACGTCGATCTCACGAATGAAGGCCGTATCGACATAAGTGCGCTGCGTGGCACCGTGACCGCTACGCTGGAAATTCTGGCGTGCGCCATCGATCATCGTCACGACGCGGTTCTGATCCTGAAGGCCGCGAATGTTGACGGCGATGCCCGGATTTTGCGCCTCGGAACGGTTGGCATAGACGCCTGCCACGTTGTCCAGCAGATCCCGCGTATTGCGCACGGGAGCGTTCTGGATCGCCTCACGCGAGATGACGCTGACACTGGAGGGCTGCTCGTAAACCCAGTCTGGCGTTCCCTGAAATCCGGAGCCGGAGTTGCGCGCTCTGTTGCTGGTGATTATGATAGGCGCCAGAACAGTGCTTTCATCGGAGCCGGCCGCCCCGTTTACGGATTGCCGCGCTCCAATCACCGCTGCTCGGTTGCCCGTGAACTTATAAGTGACGCCAGTTCCACTCAGCATTTGCGCCAGCGCCTGCTCAGGCGACATGTTTCCACGAACCGCATTCACGGCAACGTTGCGCGCGGCCGCGCCGGAGGCCTGGGTGACCTGAATACCGGCCTGCCGGTTGAACGTCGAGAGCGCGCTCAAGAGCGGCTGCGCCGGGATGTTGAAACTGCGAACCGCGCTCTGGCTGGAAACTCTCTCAGTGGTGGGTGTTGTCTGTGCGGTCACGTTGGTCGTGCCGTAACCAATCGCTAAGGCGGTCGAACTCCACAACACGATGTTACGGGCAGTTCTCCTGCCTCTTGCGATCTTATTTTTCTCAACCCCGAATGCCATGATATCCCAATTCTCTCCTGTCGGGGCACCCCAGCTTTCCGGGTGCCTTCGACTAAGAGACAATTGGAAGTCGCAATATTTCCGAAGAAATTTTCTCTTTTCTGCTAAATCTTGAGAATCGCTGTCATATTTTTTACAGGCGGGTTACGATCCGGATATAGTCCGACACCTTGCGAACCTTGCCACCGTAAGGATCCACGAGAGCGCCCAATGCCTCATCCGGCGAACTCAGATCGTAGATCCCGGTCACTTTTTGGCGCGCAAGTGCCCGATCTGGAACCGATATCAATGCGGGGTGATAGCGCTGAATCTGCTCGATCACGGAACTGATCGTCTGATCAACGACGTAAAGTCGACCTTCCCGCCAGGAGCCAATTTCCGAAATGGCAATCGTGGCTTCTGTTATCTCCCCGCTTGCCCTATCCAGAGTGAGAACGTCGCCGGGAGCAAGAATGTGATCAGGAGCGGAAGGCACCTCTGGCGAAGCCTTTATCGCGCCGCGAGCCAACGCAACCTCTGTATCGTCCGCACCAATACGAACGTCGAATGCAGTGCCGAGAACTTCAACAGTTAAACCGCCTCCTTCAACGGCAAAAGGGCGTTCCTTGTCCGGCGCGACATCAAAAAAAGCCTCGCCCTTGAGCAGGATGACACCACGCCTGTTGCCTGAAAACGCCAGCGCAATAGCGCTGTCGGGCGCGAGCAGAACGGTACTACCGTCCTCAAGGATGACGTTCCGGCTTTGCGCCGTCTCGCTGCGATAGTCGGCTTGGAGACGGATGAGAAGAGAAGGCCCAGACAGCGCAACAAGACAGAGCATAGTGCCTGCGGCAGCAATTCCTCCGACAATTCTCGAGCGGATCCGGCGGGGAGAAGCAGGCGCTGCTGTCGCAATGCTTCCTAGCTTCCGTTTATGAAACGACGGAACCTCTGCCAAGGCCTGCCACATCTGGCAGGTCTTCTCCCATTCGCGCCGATGCTCCGGCGCTTCGAGTATCCACTTTTCAAAAGCGGATTGTATAGCCGTGTCCTCGGGGCTCTCCCGGATCAGTATAAGCCAGTCCATCGCCTGATCGGACAACGAGGGCGTTTTTCGGTCAAGAGTCATATCAACAAGCTTTTCTGGTACGCGTTTCGCGTCATTCCCCTGTTCTTATTCTATAGACAATCTACCGACGTGAAATTTCCATCGTGATCGTACTTTTTTGAGCACCATGCCTCATTCCTCAACTTTCCATCTTTTCTTTGATCTCGCTTGCAGCTTCGTTCAGCAGCCGATGCACGGTCGTGACTGACAGATCGAGCGCCGCGGCAATTTCCTTGAGCGACAAGCCGTCGAACCGGTACATCTCAAGGACGAGCCGGTTCCTTTTCGGTAAATCTTCCATCGCGGTGGCGACGCATTTCACACGTTCACAAAACAGCAACTGGTTTTCAGGAGTTTCGGCGACCGCCGGCAATGCCCACCATGGAACATCCTCGGGAGGAAGTGCTTCTTCCCGCTTTTTGCGACGACGTCTGTTGAAGGAGAGGTTGCGAACAATCTGGAACAGATAGCCCTTATGCGGAACGTTTTCATCGGCTTTATCCGGGACGAATTGCAGGTAAGCGTCCTGGACCACATCCTCGGCTTCAGCTTTCGAACCTACGAGGGGTGTTGCATAGTCAACAAGTGCCTTGCGGTTTTGAAGGTACAGTGCGTACCGACCGCTGTTTTTTCCGACGCCCATTCAACCACTCAAAACATCAATTGCGGCAAGAGCCATAAGTTTGGCAGTGCATCACTGGCCGACTTATACCTTCAAGGCTATATCACCACAGCGTCCATTCGCAAATAAACATGACAACTTTTATCATATTAATGCAAGTATGATAGATGCACCGATTTTCTGGCCAACCTTTCCGTGTCAGGCTCTATTCCGACGTGATGTGGCTTGACGAAGCTACTAAAGATTTTCCGCCTCCGGTTAACCATCCTTCATGCCGTCGGCGTTTGCGCCGGGAGTGGATGCCATACGTGATGACGATGGTGGCCGTACCGCGCGCCAAGATTGCAACATCTCGGATCGCAAGGTAGCGGTCGACACGACATGAACGTGAAGTGTGGATTTGGCCAGCATCGAGCCTTTCTCGATGGAGCGGTCCGTCTATTTTGTGGCGCTTCAACACGACCACGTTAGGCACTTGATAACGCTTGAGAAGCTCCTTTTCCCGGTTCGGCACGCCAGCATTTGCTGCGGTCGCCAGTTCTGGAACCGAGGTGCTGGCCGGCCAATCGCCTACTGGCGCCCTGCCCCTATGCCGTAAAGGTCGATGCGGATGCCCGCCTTGTTCGGATCGACCGTCGCCGCATCACGCGCGTAAGCCGCGCCGGCGGAAATTGCCTTATCGCCTCCCGACTCGACCATTTCGGTTTCGTTCGCCGGCCTTCGATCGATAAGGTTCAACTCAGTAGGATCCTCTGCCCGGAAAACGGCGGTCCCCTCGAAGTAGCCTGTCTGCCAACCAATAATCGCGTCATCAAAGACCTGGGGGAGCACCTCTTTTTCGGTCGGATTGCCGTACCATTTGGCGACGATGCGATAGACCTTCGCGAACAGCGCTGTTCCCATCCGAAGATTGACGCAGGCATCGACCAGATCCGCTTTCAGTTCGCCGGCTTCCACGACACCGAGCCCGGCCGGATATTGCGTGATACCGACGCGCACGACGTTACGGCCAACATGTTGGCCGATGAGAGCCATTGCCTCGGCCGGCGTAGACGGCCTCGGGACGAGCACGACACGGTTGCCCGAGCGGACCGTTACCGCGAGAGGGTCCTGCGACCCCGCCCGCTCGATGAACTGTTCAACGATCGCTGGCTTGAGCCCCGGATCGGCGCATTGCTGGATAAGGGCGGCGTCGATCATGCCGGTGTCTCCTGTGGTCATGTGTTGAAGGCCGTCACCAGTGGACGGTTGAAGAGTTTCGCCCAGGCGACGGCGCTCGCCTGCTGGATGGCGACGATCGACGTTCCCGCGGTCCACCAGCCGTTGCCGATCGCTACGATGATGTCGGGGGACAGCAGCATCGATTGCGGCGCTGGCCACAGGACGAGCTGCTCGTAGCAGATCAGCGGCGCAATACTCGTTCCCGCGAGATCAACGACGGGGCTGGCAAGCAAGTGCGCTCGAGCGCCGCCGCCCTGCCCTGTCCACGCCCGCCATGGCTGCCACATGGAGACCGGGACTGGCATGCGCTCGCGATAGAGGATCTGTGTTTCGATGGCCGAGACCGCCACCATGACATTGTCGTAACCGTCGGTATCGATGACGGCTGCGCCAGCGATCACGATAAGGTCCGATCCTTGCAAGCCCTGCTGCCAGAGCCTCACCACGGTCGGCGTCCAGAAGCCGAGTGCGCTTTCGGGAAGAACCACGAAACGGGCTCCCGCTCCTGCCACCGCACGTACGGTCGCGATCAGGTCACGGTGATGGTCGAGCGAACCGTCCCGTCCAAGGGTCTGTCCATGTTCAAGGTCGACGCCCTTCCATCCTTCCGGTAACAAAGGATGCGTCCACGTGGCGGCGGACCCGAGCCAGAAGCCTGCAAGGGCGATGGCTGAAACCGGCCAGATCCTCGTCGTCATGGCGAGGAGGTCGGCTGCGGCCGCGATCAATCCCCACCATCCCCATCCCGGAAACAGCACGCCCGCCGCCGTCAACGGATGCGCCCAGCCGGTGATGCCGAAGGGCGGCAACCCCGTAAGCAGCGCCGCCGCCAGATACCGCAACACCCCTCCCCTTTTTGGAAGCGCCTCTTCCGATCGTCCCGGCCAGAGTGCCGCATGGATACCGACGAAGGAGGCCGAGGCCGCCAGCCAGAGCAGGAGGCCGGGCCAGAGATCGGCGCTGTAGAAGTTCGCGACGCCCCGCGGCAGGCCGCGCGAGGCGGCAAGGAAATATCCGGCGGACACCATGCCGGCGACCAGGCGAGAGGGTGACAGCGTCCAGAGCAACGGGAAGAGCATCGCGACAGGAAGGAGGAGTACCTGACCGCTCCAGCCCACAGCGCCCACGACGATCGACAGCAGGATCAGGAACGCCGCTCGCCAGCGGTCACGGATCGAAGGTGAGAACCGGCTTCGCCAGGCCGAGAAGGCCGGTGTCCGGGATCGGCCCAAAGTATCGGGAGTCATAGGAGCTCGCAAAGGATGAGTGAAGAAACAGATGACCGGGCGGCACGATACCGCCGGGCCAGGGATCGATTGCCCTGCCCGCGCCATCCGTCTTCCGGACGCCGGATGCGGGTAACGGCCGTTCGTCGATGACGACCTCGCCGGTGATCCCAACGCGCGCGTCAGGAAGGGCAACGACGGTTTTGATCAGCGGCGCAAAACCGCCCGCGCAAAGACCGCGACGCAGATATCCGCGCTCCCGCGCTTCCACGAAAAGCGCGCTCGATGGCGGGCAGACGAATACCAGATCCCCGACCGCCACGGGACGGTTCAGACTCTCGATGCGCCATAGCCCGAGCGGCTCGCTCGGGGTCAGGTTCAGACGATAGCCGCCCGCAATCCCGATCACGGCCCAGGCCAGAATGACAGTCACCGAGGCGCCGATCAGGACGATGAAGCGGTGCCCGGTCATTGCTTCAGCACCGGCGCCTGACGCAAGGTCTGCCGCAGGTCTTCGGCCTGTTTCAGCGATTGCACGGTGCGTTCGTGGGCGCCGAGCTGCTGGGCGGTGCGCATCACCGGCCAGGCTTGTTTCAGTTGTTCCTTCTGCTCCGGATTCATGCCGTCGGAGAGTTTTTCGTACAGCTTTCCGGAAGGTTCACGCGCCGCATTACTCAGCAATGTCCGCTCGCCGAACCGCTCGGTGACGGCCTGGGTGAAGCCGTCGATCTCCAGCTTGGTCTCGCGATTGCTCATCGCATATCCGAGCGCTGCCGGCAGATCGTTCCGGTCAATGGCATCGCGCACGCGCTCAAGCACCACGCGTGCGGCCGGCGAGAGCGCCGGAATGTCGATCGAGACGCGCTGGCGCAGGGTTTGTTCGCCCGTCTGCAGCCTCTGCGTCGCCGTCTCGCGCATCCGCAGATATTGCTCGAGATCCCGCTTCAGCGCCGGCACATTGACCTCTGCAACGCGGCGCGCCTCGCGCTCGGCCTTGCTAGCGAGAATACCGGTCTTGCCCTTCAGCACCCCGATCGATGCCGCGTCCGTGTCCAGCTTCTGGAGCGTTTGGCGGGCAAGGTCCTTGTCGGCGAAGGCAACATCAAAATTCATGGTCCGGAATGCGGTTTCAGGATCGGCGAAGACATAGCGGAAGCGGGCCGATACATCCTCCCATTGCTGCTTCAGGGCGGGATCGGCGCTGAGCCTGTCACCAACCGTATCGGCGACGGAACCGGAGAATGTCTTGATGCCTGCGACCATGGGTTTGATCTCCTTCATTGTTTGGGTTTTCGGGGATTGGTTGAGGCCAAGGCGCTCGGCGAAGGCAGTAAGGCGCTGGCCGAGATCGGCCAGCTTCGCCTTCTGGCGCAGTGTCCAGTCGAGTCGGTCGCGCAACAACGTGCGGGCGACCTGGACAATGTGCAGCCCACGGTTTTCGGCAAAGCGTAGCGCCTCGCGGTAAAGCTGGCCGCGCTCGTAGTCGAGCGTCGTCTCCTTGGCATTCTTTCGGGACATAACGGCCGCAAGACCGCCATTGTAGGAGAAGGACCGCGTCCCGTAATAGAGCTGCAGATCCTCCCGGTGACGGGTCATCGCCACGTAGGTCAGATGGCGATCGAGTGACAGCGACGCCAGCACCTTGACCCGGTCGACCGTGGCGCCTTGGCTCTTGTGAATGGTCGTCGCATAGCCATGGTCGAGATTGCTGTAGAAGCGTTGTTCGACCACAACATGCCGGCGATGCTCGCCCTCGCCGGTCATGGCAACGATGCGGTTTGGCGCGGCCTCGACCACATGGCCGATCATGCCGTTCTTGACGCCGAGCGACGTCTCGTTTTTCAGGAAGACGATCTGGTCGCCCGCATCGAACTGGCGAATGCCGTCAGCCGTCTTGAAGACGTGGCCATCACCCACAATGCCGCGCTCGACCAGTTTTTCGCGGGCCATGACGTTCAGCATGCGCACGTCGCGCCGCAGATGGGCGAGGATCAGCGTCGTCTTCGTCTGATCGTAGTCGTGGTTCCAGTCGGCTATCAGGCGCTCGACCGCTTCGACCTTCAGACGTTCGCCAACAGTTCTTGCATTGGCATTGTAGGATGCAAGCGCCTTCTCGACATTGCCGCGCGCGAGATCGACCGATGCACGCCGCATCCAGTCCTCGCGCTGGCGATAGATGGTTTCGAGTTCGGCGTAGCCGATGCGGTCGACGATGGCGCGGAAGGCAGCGCCCGCCTTGATCGGCTGCAGCTGTTCGGGGTCGCCGACCAGGACGATCTTGGCGCCGGCCCTGACCACGGCATCGACAAAGCCCGCCATCTGTTTCGAGGCCACCATGCCAGCCTCGTCCATGACGAAGACAGTCCTGTCGTCGAGAACGTCACGGCCGCGGTTCCAGCGCAGCTCCCAGGACGCGAGCGTGCGGCTCTCGATCCCGGCTTCCTTCTCCAACCCTTCCGCCGCCTTGCCGGCGAGCGCACCACCGACGACACGATATCCGGCCAGTGCCCATGCCTCGCGCGCCGCCTTCATCATCGTGGTCTTGCCGGCCCCGGCGCGGCCGACAACGACGGCGATCCGGGCTGGACCGACAATCCGCTCGATGGCTGTTTTCTGTTCCTCCGACAGCCGCCCATGCCGCCCAAACGTTGCTTCGAGCACAGCCGTGGAGACGGCATGCGTCTCCTTGCCCGACAGCCACAGGGCCTGTCGCGCCATCGTCGCTTCCAGGCGGATCATAGCCCGTGTCGAATAGCGCGCCGACACTTTCTCGCCGGTCGCAAAGCCGATCGTATCGCGCTGAAGCCGGAGAACCTCCGGGTTCAGGATGGTTTTCAACATCAACTGCTGGAATACAGCGGGATCGTCGACGTAGCGGTGCAGCACTTTTGCGACATCGCGTTCATCGAAAACGCTCTTTTCCCGCGTGATCAGGTCGAGCACGATGGCTGGATTGCGTAAAATGCGCCGGGTGTTTTCCGAGCGGCGTTCTTCGTTCAGCTCGATCCTTTCGAGCTCCGGGCGAACACCCTGTGGCTCCGCCTTGCGTTCGATCGCCTTGGCGCCAACGCCGAGATGGATGGTCGGTTCAAGCTCGATACCCTGCTTCTCGTAGGAGCGACCGTCGATCCTGAGATCGATGCCGCCAAGCGCCAGATGGTGGTTCAGCCGTTCGAACCAGCCGTCGCGCAGCACGTTGAAATCATCGGTCGAACCGGCCCAGAGCTCATAGAGGATTTTACCGGATTTGGTGCGGACCGGCTGGCCATCCTCACCAATGACCGCCACCTTCTTCGACCCGAACCCGTCCTCGGTCAGCGGCCGCAAAGTGGTCATCAGGTGGATATGCGGATTGCCGGGATTGTCGTGATAGACCCAGTCAGCAACCATGCCTTTGGCGAGGATATGTTTTTCGACGAAGTCTCTGACAAGGGCGACGTTCTGTTCGGCCGTGAGCTCCAGCGGCAGCGCGATGGTCAGGTCGCGGGCAAGCTGCGCATCGGCACGTTTCTCGAAGGCCTCCACCTTGTTCCAGAAGGCTTCGACAGCGCCCGAAACAGAGCGATCGGCGATAAGGGTGCGGACCCATTTTGGGGCATCGCTAGGAAGCACAAATTCCTCGTGCAACAGACCCTGCTTACGGGTGTAGTCGATGGTGCGGGCCTCGCGCTCGTATTCCATCTTGGCGCAGTGCCGGTAGGCAGCAGACAGCACGACACTGCGGCCGGAGCCACGACTGACGATGCTGGCTGAGAAATGGGCAATGGCCACGGCGCGAAAAACTCCCGGTTCGAACGTCGTTCGTCCGGAGCGACACGACCAGGTCGGCAAGTGTCGAGGCCTCTGAGCAAAGCGTCGCATCGCGACGTATAATTGCGCCCTTGGATCCGCTCCTTCGGAACGGCGGGATCATCCTCCAAAGTGTCGGCTTTGCCGACGTGCAGATCTGCACATTCCTTCGGACGTGCTTTTGAGGAAATCTTGCAACGGAACAGAGCCGCCAAGATTTCCAGGGAGATGCGACCGGAATGAAGAAGCCATCATCGAAGATCAGGGAAGAAATCGCCAGATTGCAGGATCAGCTGAGACAAGCCGAAACACGCGAGGCCGAGCGCATCGGCCGGATCGCGCTGAAGGCCGGTCTCGGTGAGATCGAGATCGAGGAGACCGAACTACAGGCGGCGTTCGAGGAGATTGCAGGGCGGTTTCGCGGAGGTAAGGCCGCTTCAACCGGAAGGAAAAATGCCGGGGATGGTCGAACCGGCGGTGAACCGGCGGCGACGATCGCGTCTGGCGCGCCTGCGGGCAGGCCTGGTGAGGCTTGAACGGATGGCCCGCACGATGACGAATGACGCGCGAAAGAAAGACACGCGCGAAAAAATTGAGCTCGGTGGCCTGATCGTCAAGGCAGGACTGCGCTATGAGAAGCGGGCACTGCTACTCGGCCTGCTGATCGATGCCAGTCGTCGCCTCAAGGGCAACGATGCGGAGCAATCGCGCCTCACGGCGATAGGCGCGGAGGCGTTCGCTCATGACGGCGAGTAAACTGTTCCTCGCCGTCATCCCGGCCACGACGATGATCGTCGTAGTGGTCCTAATGCCGGGGGTCGAACACTGGCTGGCCGCGCTCAGTAAGACCGCGCACTCGAAGCTGATGCTCGGGCGGATCGGCCTCGCGCTGCCCTATGCCACCGCGGCTGCAATCGGCACGATCTTTCTGTTCGCGGCAAATGGCGCAGCGGGTATCAAGGCTGCAGGATGGGGCGTCGTCAGCGGAAATGGAGGGGCAATCCTCATCGCTCTCCTGCGCGAGGGGGTTCGCCTGGCCGGGATCGCTGGCGACATCCCGAAAGGTCAATCCGTGCTCGGATATGCCGACCCCGCAACGATGCTTGGCGCATCAACAATGTTTGTCGCCGGCGTCTTCGCACTACGCGTCGCGATGAAGGGAAATGCCGCCTTTGCCAAAGCCGCACCGCGGCGGATTGGGGGAAAGCGAGCGGTGCATGGCGAGGCCGACTGGATGAAAGTGCAGGAGGCCGCAAAACTTTTCCCCGATCCCGGCGGCATCGTCGTCGGCGAACGGTATCGTGTCGATCGCGACAGCGTTGCGGCGGTTTCGTTCCGCGCCGACGATCCATCGACCTGGGGCGCGGGGGGCAAGAGCCCGCTCCTATGCTTCGATGGCTCGTTCGGCTCCTCGCATGGCATCGTTTTTGCGGGCTCTGGCGGTTTCAAGACGACGTCGGTGACGGTCCCGACCGCGCTCAAGTGGGGCGGCGGCATCGTCGTCCTCGATCCATCGAGCGAGGTCGCGCCGATGGTATCGGAGCATCGCCGCAAAGCTGGCCGGAAGGTGATCATTCTCGATCCCTCATCGTCAGGCGTCGGCTTCAATGCGCTCGACTGGATCGGTCGACATGGCAGCACGAAAGAAGAGGACATCGTCGCCGTAGCGACCTGGATCATGACCGACAATGCGCGATCGGCCTCGGCGCGCGACGACTTCTTCCGCGCATCGGCCATGCAACTTCTGACGGCCCTCATCGCCGACGTCTGCCTGTCCGGTCACACGGACGAGGAAGACCAGACGCTGCGCCGTGTGCGTAAGAACCTTTCGGAGCCTGAACCACAGCTACGGGCGCGCCTGACAAAAATCTACGAACAGTCGGAATCGGACTTCGTGAAGGAGAACGTCTCGGTCTTCGTCAACATGACACCGGAGACCTTTTCTGGCGTCTACGCCAATGCGGTGAAAGAAACCCACTGGCTGTCCTATCCGAACTATGCCGCACTCGTCTCAGGCGACAGTTTCTCGACTGACGATCTCGCCGATGGCGGAACCGACATCTTCATTGCGCTCGATCTGAAGGTACTCGAAGCCCATCCGGGACTGGCACGTGTGGTTATCGGATCGCTGCTCAATGCCATCTACAATCGAAATGGCGATGTGAAAGGTCGCGCGCTCTTCCTGCTCGACGAAGTCGCAAGGCTCGGCTATCTGCGCATCCTCGAAACAGCCCGCGACGCCGGGCGCAAATACGGCATCACGCTGACGATGATCTTCCAGTCCATCGGCCAGATGCGCGAGGCCTATGGCGGGCGGGACGCAACGAGCAAGTGGTTCGAATCCGCGTCGTGGATTTCGTTTGCCGCGATCAACGATCCCGATACGGCCGACTATATCTCGAAACGCTGCGGCGACACCACGGTGGAGGTCGACCAGACAAACCGCTCTTCAGGAATGAAGGGATCGTCGCGCTCACGTTCCCGGCAGCTCAGCCGCCGGCCGCTGATCCTGCCGCATGAGGTGCTGCGCATGCGGGCCGACGAGCAGATCGTATTCACATCAGGCAATCCGCCGCTCAGATGCGGACGGGCCATCTGGTTCCGACGCAAGGAAATGAGCGCGTCCGTCGGGGAAAACCGGTTTCACAAGCAAATGATAGAACGGGCGAAGAGCTATAAGGCCGCTCTGACGACAGATACTGAGGGGACATGAAAGTGAGACTTTTTACGGCAATTGCCAGCCTATCTGCCTTAGCCATTGGCTTCCTCGCATCTGGTGCCTCCGCCCAGCCAAGCAGCGCGAGCGAAGCCTTCTCTATCTGCGGAAGCGGGCAACGGATCACTTGCGTGGTGGATGGTGATACGTTCTGGTTTCGAGGTCAAAAGATCCGGATCGCCGACATCGACACGCCGGAGCTCAGCCCGCCGCGATGTGAGCGCGAACGCGAGCGAGGGCTTGCGGCCAAACAGCGTCTGCTCGACATCCTAAATTCCGGTCCGCTCTCGTTCAAGACGACCGCGAGGGATGAAGATCGCTTCGGTCGCAAGCTCAGAATCGTCTATCGGGAGCGACGATCGGTCGGCGATATTCTCGTCGCCGAAGGCTTGGCTCGGAAGTGGGAAGGATCGCGCCGGAGCTGGTGCGAATGATCCGGGCGCCGGCGGATCACTGTCGTGAATCGATTATGCCCGATCGATTCAAAACTGTCATTGGACGGCAGATTCCGAACGCGCGATTCTGCCGTCATGATCACGCAGCCCTACCACCTCTATGTCGAGCGTATCGCGCCGGAAAAGAACATGGCGCGGTTCTACGCGCTTGCTGTTCAGCCGACATTGTTCGGCGAGGTGTCGCTTGTGCGTGCCTGGGGTCGGATTGGAACGCGCGGACAGCAGATGGTGCATCTGTTCGACAATGAGAGCCAGGCCATCAACCTGTTCCTCGCCGTCCTTTGCGAGAAGCGCAAACGGGGTTATCGGCCAAAAGGACCTGTGGACATCGAGCGGATCTGATCCTCGCCCCCATCGTCACCGATGACAATCCGGTCAGAAGCTGACACGGATTTTATCTTTGACAACAGATGCGAGGAATTTCCATGACCACCACCAATGAAATCGCCGACAAGATTGCAGCCGACAACGGCCTGACGAAGGTCCAGGCCAAGGGCATCGTTGAAGCCGTGTTCCAGGCGATCGCCGATGCCGCAGGCTCCGACGCTGAAACCTCGATCCCCGGCTTCGGAAAATTTAAGGTGAAGGCATCGCCTGAGCGTGAGGGTCGCAATCCCGCGACCGGAGAGAAGATGACGGTTGCCGCTTCGAAGAAGCTGACCTTCGCGCCTGCCAAGGCGCTCAAGGATGCACTGAACAAGTGATCCTGATAGTGGAGAGCCCCGCCTTGCGGCGGGGCATCCGGTATCAGTCCCGGTTCGACCGGGACCAGATGAGGGAGAGGCCTTCTTCGCCTTCGACCTCGATCAGCGTTGCGTAGATCGGGGCCGGGAAGCTCGGGTCGTCGAGCTTGACCGAGAGATAGTCGCGGCCTTCGTTCGAGGTCTTCTTCCAGGCTGCGCCGAATTCCGTGGCTCCCGCGAGGATGCGGTAGTCAGGGCCTTTCTCGGAAGTGCGTTCGACGGTGCGGATGGTTGCCTTGACGTTGAGGTTGAGGGTCTTGATGGTGCCGGAGAAGCCGTTGCTGGAAGCGGTGAAAGAGCCGATGGTTGCCATTGTCGTAATCCTTTTCGGTTGTTCGGGCCGCGTCCATCGCGGCCTCGATGGCAGTCGATAGGACCAGGGACGATCGGCCTGCACCTGAAAGGCCGAAACGGAGTGGAGGACGGCCAGGGAGAGGCTTTCTTGGCTCGCGAGGAATGGGCGCTTCAGCGCGCAGGGGAAGAAAACGAGCCGGCCGTTGCGGATGCCGATCGAGCCGAAAGCAGTGAGGCGGTCTTTGGTCAGACATGCCCCATCGAGACCGCAGTGGACGTGCCAGCTAGCAGATAAAGGGGTACGGCAATGGCAACCATCTGGGCGGAATACGTTGCAACAGGTTCATAACGAGGCCAGCAAATAGCGCGGCAATTGTGGACTGAAACAACGCTTTCATTGTCGCAATCAAATCGACTCGGAAACCGAAGCAGGGCATTTGAAAGTGGGCGATGCTGGAAACCAGCCGGGTCGATTGTCGCGGTACAGTCCTGTACGATGTCAGATCAGATGATCCTCGGTGGTGCGATATAAGATCGTCCGGGTAGATCCGGCCAAGAGGAAAAGCCCGTGGTACACAAACGACAATCTAAAAATGAGATCGCCTGGTCATCTGAAGCGGTCGTTTCTTTCTTCGGACGAAGCAATTGGCTCGACGAGTTTGTTCTTCGCCCGCTTTCCCACATCGCATCCTGCTGGGAACTTCGTCGCACGGGAACAATCGGTGTCTTCATGGAAGAGGAAGAAAGCCTGGCGGGTCTCATGAATACTCTCATCGGGGACATTTCCATGGCAACGCCGCCCGCCGACTATCATGGGCACGAGGATGCGGTCATTCGATTGCGCAATGGGCCAGAAAACAGCTCGATATATCTGGAAGGGAAAAGATGGCGTGATCGTAGGACCGGTGAGCCTCTCGGAAAATCCGCCATCGGCGGGCTGCTCGAACAGGCTGCGATTGGTTACGATGACGTTCCCGACCTGATACTTGCCGCAGCTGGCCGCGTCGCGGTCGCCCTGAAGTTTGGTCAAGCAAACTTCGACGATCTCGACGATGGCCACTCTGACATGTTGTCGGAGGTCTTGACGGTCATCCTATTTATTCGAGCGAACGCAACGTGGCTTCCGCAACAGGCAGAGCGCGAAGCGGCACTGGAAGCTGGTCTACCGACCCAGTTCTGATCGGATTGAAGCCAAAGACCGACGCACGTCAACGCGACAAAGGATTTGTTTTGGAACTGCTTCTGAACGGGATTAACGGAAACTACCTGCGCAATATTCTGCTACAAGCCGCAGAAGAGACGCACCGCGTCGATGCTGCAGTGGCCTATGCAACTGAGAATGACCTGCTTTTCGACTGGTGCTGGGAAAACAAATTACCCCTTCGATTTTGGGGGCGTTTCGATGAGCAGGTGCCCGTCAGCATTCCGATACTAGAACGTTTCTTATCCCGAAAATCCGGAAGGTATGTCTGCAAGCTCGTTCGCCAGTTTCATCCGAAGGTAATCTGGTGGAGAGGCTTCGGTGCCTACATCGGGTCCGCAAATCTCACTCAGAGCGCGTGGTGGAACAACGTCGAAGCCGGTGTATTTCTAAGTGAAACGGAGCTTGTCGACGGCGGCCACGATTTAGAGCTTGAGCAGCTTTTCGCGCAAATCGAGGCGCACGCTGCGCCTTTAACCCAAGAACTTTTCGATCTCCTGTCGGCGCGCAACAAGGAACTTACCAGGCGCAAGTTAGCACAGAAAGAAGCCGATGAAGCATTTAACGCCACAACTCTAGTTCCCCATTTTCCGGGACTGGCTCGGACGAGCACCAAATCTGCCAACGAAAAACGCCGCCAAGCCTTCCTTGACGAGTGGAACAGCACGATTCAGACCATCCGGGACATTGCGGCTAAGATTTCCGTCGACGCCAATAGGCCTTCCTGGGTGGGAGCCACTGCTCCGCTGGGCGCTCAGGCCGATCAGTTCCTGCATGCCCATTATTACCAAAACACGTTTGACGGGCGTCGGGCCGACTTTGAAAGCCATTTTACGAAAAACCGCAACGACCCCGATGCTGCCGTTGAAGCCACGATCAAGTGGTGGCGTAAACTCCCGGACAGTTCTGCTGAAAACAGGATGCTCAACAAGACGGCGCCGGCACTGCGTCGGGCGTTTTCCGAGGAGTTATTGCCCCACCTGACTGAAGATCAGTTCGTCAAGGTGCTTGGCAAAGTCCATGCAACTCGCGAATACGCGCGCCGTGCGCCCAATCGCCTAATTGGCCTCAAGGGCGGCCAGCCGTATGACATTCCTGAAAAGGTGGACGCTCTGGCAAGGCAAATCTATCGCGCTCCGACACGAGGCGGTGTTTCCGCTCTGGAGACCTTGTTGTACATCCTTTACGGCGGGCGCATCGACGATGTTCCGCAACGTCTGTGGGATGCCATAGTCGACCCGAAAAGGAAAATCGAGTTGATAGGCGTTAGCGCACTCGGCGAGATTGTCGGCTGGGCGCTTCCGGATCGGTTTCCTCCTCGCAACGGACGAACCAGCAAGGCACTGCGGTCTCTGGGCTACGACGTAACCGTCCATGTCGGGTGATCAGATTAAAGACGGTTTACCAAAAGCGTCGTGTGGATAATCATGATTTCATTCATTCGGGCACTAATTGGTCTTGTTGCTGTGTGCATGGATTTCCGGCTGCGACCGTGAGACCGGACCGGTAGTTCGGCCTCTTGTTTGCCCTTAACACGCTATCGTTCTTGCTCGCGAGACTGAGCAAGATCTGTTAGCGGCAATGAAAGCGGGGCCTTGGCCCCGCCGTAACATTTATTCGAATGCTGACATCTGGGCAGTGGCGGCTTGCCTGTCGACCGAGTTGGCAGGCTGCTCGACCGTGCGCTCGTAAGGCTTCCAAGTTTCGCCAGTGATATCCTCGTAAGCGGAGACAGCACCCTCGGCGGCCATTCGAAGTACGTGGGCCTGCAGGCCCATATCGGCTGCGAACTCGCGCTTGCGCTGGGCGCGGCTGTCGAAGCCGACCGGGCCGTCGAGGTCCTCGTCTCTGGTATCGTTGGAGAGTTTCGTGGTGAGATCGCGGGCTTCTGTGACAGCGCGGCTGTAAAATTGCCCGGCGCCGTAGGCGGAGCCGACAAAAGATCCGACGATGCGCTGCATGTGGATCTGCATGGCCTTTTCGGCAAGGCCCTCCTTGAGGGCATCGGCGCTTTCGATCAACTGGCCGCGGTGGAGATCGCGGATCCCGTCGCTGTCGATGAGGGCAAGGCCGAAGCTTTCGGAGATGCGCAGCGCCTGGCTCATGTCGGGGCAGGCGTGCCTGACCATTTCGAGGGTAGTGGCGCGCTGGGATTTTGCTGGACGGTTTTTCTGGGTGGAGCGGTTGAGCGGTGCCATGATCGGATCCTTTATGAGCGATGTTTCAGCGAAGCCCGGGGTGCCGGTTGTCGTCCGGCTCAGCCCCTCGGGTGCGGGCAAAAGGACACGGGCACCAGCGGCCCGGCCCAAGGTCAGCGCGTTGCCAGGAGGAGCGAGGATGGTTTGCGGATGGTGCTTCCCGCGTTTAAGCGGGCTGCGACAGACGCGGGCCTGCCTTGCGACGCGGCGATGATCCTGCCGCAACGCGGCGCGCCAGCGGCCTTTGACCGGGACGCGCCCATGTCAGACCGCAACAAAACCGAGGTGCTGTGCCGGCCGACGATCTGGTCCACGACAGCATGATGCAACGCCATAGCGATCCGACCATGGGAACGCCGCATCACCCACTAGGGGCACTGACAAATCTCGGGGCAAAGCACACGCCATTGCAAGCCGGTTGCCCCGTGCCCTGTCTTCCGCGCTTCGATCAACGCTCTATCGCACCCTCACCTTGGCCGGCTTTCCGCTCTCACCCGGCTCCGTTTATATGCGTGCAGTAGCCGATAGTGGGCCATGCCGTGCCTTGCATTTCCACCGCGCCTTCGTTTTTCGTGTCCGCTCTGCCCGCCGGGAGCGGCAATCCTGCTGCCGTGCCCAGATCCTGCGATAGTGCTCGATGAAATCGATCACCTGATTTTGGGGAGGGTGACAGTCGGTGAACGCCACAGTCATCGCCGTGCCGCCCAGGTCACAAAGCTGGACGGACCATCATATGGCTCGTGCTTGACCGGATCGATGACGAAGCCATGCCGGCCGATCGCGTAGGAGAAGCGTGGAACCAGGAACCGTCGTTCGCCGGTCTCGCCCCGGATCCCACCCAGCGTCGCGATGCACTCGACAAAGCCAGGCTGGTGATCGGAATTGAGGGCTGCGATGACCACCCAGTCATTGCGGTGGCGACTCTCGAATTGCTGCCGGTCCCGCATATGAGACTGGCTGCCAGTCAGTGTGATGCCCATGACGAGCTCGTAGGCATCAGGGAAATAGTCGCGAAGCGTCCGATCGGCCAACCGACGTTCATAGGTCGTGAATAGATGCGGGAAAGCATGGGCAACCTTCGCCCATTCACAATCCTCTTCGTAAAATTCGGTGTCATTACGATAGAGGGCATGGACGGTGGCATTGGCATTCTCGGCGAGATGGAAACCACCATGGCTGGCGGTCGAATGCAGAACGATACCGTCGGCATATCGCCGCGAGATCTGTGCCATGCCCCAAGGCGTCGACGCTCCTGCTTGTATCGTCGGCCGGTCCAATGTCCGTAGTTCAGTCTCATCGGCCGCTTTTTCCGCGGCCACATCATCATGGATTTCTGCCATGACAAACTCCTTCTGATTGCTGGAAACGAAAACGCCGCCGGCGTGAGCCAGCGGCGTTGGTTCAGATCCTGATGTCTGGTGCTATTCGGCAGCCTCGCGGAAACCTTCGTCCGCCTCTTCCTCGGCCGCAGAATGGTCCACAATGTCACCACCAGAGAGCTGATCTTCGAGCGTATCGGGAACGTCGTCAACATCCCCCAATCCGCTGTCGACGCTGGTGTAGCGTCCGACCCAAGATCGCACCTCCTCAGCGGATGGCGCGAGCAGCGCTGCCGGATGCACCAGCCGTCCGTCGGCAAAATGCTCGACCAGAGCCGCTCGCGTATCCTTCACCTTGATCCGACCGGGCACGCCCGCCGCTTCCGCCGCAGCCTCCAGCGCATTGCGCGACAGGCATGAGAGGAAGTCTTCGGTTGCCATATTGGGCAGGAACTCATCAGCTCCGATGGCGTCGCCGGCAATGCGGGCGATCAGGCCGCTATCGGAGCGATTGCGCCGCAGAGACAGGACTTCGATCAGCACGGAACGTGCAGCCTGCACCAGTGTTTCGCGATCGAAGGAAAGCTTGCCGTCCTCGCCAATCAGCCGTGCGGCATGCGGGCCGCATTTGGCATGACCATAGGGATTGTCCGATGCGCCGCTGGCGACCGTGACATTCGTGCCGGTAAAGGCCAGAATGAGCAGAGCCATCAGCGTGTCGTCTTCGATCGGCGCGCGGGCAAGCGCCTCGTGGAGAGCGTCGGTGCGCAAGTCGCCGATCATGTCGAGACCCTTCTGGGTCACATCGGGCCGCACTTTCGGCGCCTCGACCTCCTCGACGAGGGTTTCGACACCATCGGCGTCCTTGACCAGCTTCGGCTTCTTCACTTCGGGCATGCGATAGGAAACGGACTGCACCGAACCGTCGCGGGCATTGACGTACCAGCCGGTCAGGTCGCCCTTGCCGGGCTTGCCGTAGACCTGTTGTGCCTTGGCCGGTAGCTTGGCCTGGCCGTATTCGTTGGCCTCGATGACCGAACCGCGCTTGGGCAGATTGTTGGCAAGCCACTCCTGCTGCGCCCCGAGAAACGCCTCGACGTTTGTCGTATAACGGCTGTCCTCGTCGGCCGGTGCAAACAGATCCTCGACCCAAGTGATGCCGTAGGCTTGGGCCAGATCGTCACCGAAGCTTGCATGTTTGGCGAGCATCCGGGTCGTGGTCAGTGCGCGGGCAACCTCCCACCACGAGACCTGCGGCTCCTGCTTCTTCGGCTTGTACTTCTTCCACACTTCGGCCTGCTCGTCCTGACTGGCGGCGGCGATCGTGCGCAGCTGCTGCTCATTCGGCATATCGCCACGCGCCATCTGGTCGAGCATGGCGGGCAGGATATTGGCCAGAAGCCGCAGCTTTCTGATCTGCCGACTGGGGAGCGCCAGCGCCATGGCGATCGACTCTTCGGTCCATCCGAGAGCGACCAGTCGTTCTATGGCACGCCACTGGTCGACCGGGTTCAACGGTTCGCGCGCAATGTTTTCCGCAAAGGACTGCATGGCGCCGAGATCGTCTGAGGGATCCGCCAGCAGCAGCGGGATTTCCATGAGATCCGCGGCAATCGCCTGGGCGGCGCGACGGTGACCGAAGACGATGATGTAGCTGTTGCCGCCTTCCGGATCGGGTTTGACGATCGGTGGCTGAACCACACCGATGGCGCGGATCGATGCGCACAACAGCGCGTCGGACTGAGGTGAGGATTTCGACTGACGCGACCGGTCGGGATTGTCCTTCAGGCTGCGGGGATCGGCTGTAATCAACTGCATGGGAATACCCTTTCGGTTTGGGGCGGACGGACTGTCCTTGCCTCCTCATCTTCTTTTCGAAGACATCCTCCGAACCGCAGGACGGGACGGCGGCTGCAATTGCGCCGGAGCAGACCTGGCTTGCGCGAGAGCGAGGCACACCTGCCTTGCGAAACAAGCTGGCCCGGTCTCGGCGACCGGCGCGATTGAGGGAACCGGCAGCCGTTGGGCCGTTCTTGCGAACCAGGTTCTCTCTCCTCGTCCTGATCCTCTCTTTTCCGTTCCCTCTTCCATTTCCCGCTGATGTCACACGATTTTAAGCAATTGCTGCTGAACTCTGGCCATGACAAAGCCGCCGCGCCAAAAATCCCAGCCGCTTTTGCGGGAGACGGACGCTCCGATCCGCTCGCGGCCGCGCAAACCCCGCGATCCAGCGCAACCGCAGCTTCCCTTCGACCCGATGCCCGGTCGCATCGAGCCTTGCCTGGCGCTCTTGAAAGCAAAGCCGCCGTCGGGACCGGACTGGATCTATGAGATCAAATGGGACGGCTATCGCGTGGCGGTCCACATAGAACCGAGTTCGGTGCGGGTCATCACGCGTGGCGGTCATGACTGGACCGACAGGTTTCCCGCGATCGCCGCCGCTGCGTGCAAGCTTGGCGTGGGGACTGCGATTCTGGATGGGGAAGCTGTTGTGCTCGATGCCAAGGGCCGCTCGGACTTCGGCGCGCTGCAGCGGTCGCTCGGTGGGCGCGGAGGCAGACAAGCGTCAGACGATTCCATCCTCTACGCATTCGACCTGTTGTATTTCGACGGGCATGACCTGACGAAGATGGAGTTGTCCGGACGTCGTCATCTGCTGGAAGACCTGATCGGCGAAAGCGAAGGAGTAATCCGCGTCTCCGAGGTGCTCGAAGCGGATGGCGCGACACTTCTCGCGGCCGCGCGCGAGCACGGTCTGGAAGGCATCATCGCCAAGCACCGCGACAGTGCCTACCGCTCGGGCCGGCTTGGCGACTGGCTGAAGATCAAATGCATCCAGAGCGAAAGCTTTGTGATTGTCGGATACGAGCCATCCTCTGCAGCACGCGGTGGGATCGGCAGCCTGCTGCTCGCGGCCTACAATGGCAACGCGTTCGTCTATGTCGGTTCGGTCGGGACGGGCTTCAAAGAGAAAGACGCGATGGAACTGCGTCGGATGCTGAACACGCTGAAGACCAAGCGTGCTGTGGTTGCCGTCGATAAAAAGGGGGTCGTCTTCGTTCAACCGACATTGATTGCCGAGATCGAATACCGCGCCTGGACCGACGACGGCAAGTTGCGGCACGCCTCGTACAAGGGCCTGCGCGATATGCAGGACAATGCCGCGATCTACAAGCTCGGAGAATAGCACCCGAACGTGCCAAAAACGAAAGGGCGCTCGACCCTTTCGGGGAGCGCCCTTTCAACCCGGATAGTTTCGAACGCGCGGCAATCGCCACTGCAGGGAACTATCGAAACGGGTCATGATCAGTCGCCCGGCCCCTTTTCAAGTGATGGCGAAAATGCCGCCGTTCATGCGGCCTGCTGGCTATCCTCCTCTGGTTCATCGGCGGTTGCCGCAAGATCCCTTTCGATCTCGTCCAGTTGCCTCAGCTTGAGTTCGAGCTCGGCTTCCAACGAGAAGCTCTCTCCCAGACGCGGCGTGTAGGAGGCGAGGCGTCGCTTGGCATCGGCGAGCCGATTGCGATGGTTCTCTCGTTCCTGTTCAAACCCGCTAAGCGCGTGTTCGAGCCGGGAGATAGCACCGATCGGCGTCGTGGTGACGGCCAGGTCGATCTCGTAGTCGCCACCTGTTCGTTGAAGCAGGGTGTCATAGCGGTAACCGTCCTTGCCGAACCGTTCGCCATGGTATGCGAGATCGAAGCCGCCGATCGTGGCGATGATCACCTCGTTCTCCTGCTGAAGCTGAGCCAGCGTCAGTATCTCCTTCATCAGCGTGCGGCCGGCGAGCTTGCGCTCGTCGAACTCCGCGCTTCCGACCTGCATAGTAAAAGCTTCCCCCATGGTTGGGACTAGACGGTCGATGTCCTTGCCCACGTCCCCAATGCGGCGGCTGGAAAACTCGATATCCCGTTCGGCATCGCGGATCTGGCGCCGGATCGCATGCTGATCGTCGATATGCGCGGCCCGCAAGCGGTCGAGACGCGCGATCTCGGCCTCCAGCCCGGCCTTCTGCATCAGGCGCTCGTCGCCGGACGCGATCGCCTTGGCCATGGCGAACTGGTTTGCCTGCCCCTCGCCCAGATCCTCAAGACGCCGAACGCTGGTGTCGCCGGACAGGGCCGCCGCAATGAACCGAGCCTTGCGCTCATTGTTCTGCCACATGGTGGCATCAAGTGAACCAAGCGTCGCATAGGCAAAGACATCGACCTCGTCATGCTGGTTGCCCTGGCGGATGATGCGCCCCTCGCGCTGCTCGATCTGCGATGGCAGCCACGGCACATCGAGGTGATGTAGGGCTTTGAGTCGCGCCTGGACATTGACGCCGGTGCCCATCGTCTCGGACGAGCCGATCAGCACGCGGACCTTTCCGGCATTAAAGTCGTTGAACAGCCGCTGCTTGGCGTCCGACTTCTTGTAGTCCTGCATGAAGGCAATCTCGGATGCCGGCACACCCAATCGGACCAGTTCATCGCGGATCCAGCGATAGGCCGAAAAGCGACGGGTCGCCTCCACATTGATCGTGCCGAGATCGGAGAAGATCAGCTGGCCAGCGCCCGGCCGGTCGAACGCCTTACCGTCCTTGCGGCGATACTCGGCCTCCCCCGTTTCCTGCCAGATCCGGTGGGTGTTAGTGACAAGCGCGTTGAGCTTGTTGGCGCCCTCATTCCCCATGGCCTGATCGACCAGGCGCAGATCGATCGCGGCGTGGCGCCCGTCGGTGATGACCGAGAGCAGGATGTCGTCGCCGGGCTTGGCCGGACCGTCTCGCATCTCGATCGCCTTGATCCGCGCGTCCAGCTGTTTCTGGTAGGACTTGAAAGCGGCCGTCGGCTCAGCGGTGACGATCCGGCGCTTGCCGCCGGAGACCTCCGGCACTTTCACATAGGTTTTCAGATCGTCCGGCAGCACGACGTCGGCGAAGGAGCGGAACATGGCAATCAGTTCTGGCACATTGACGAACTGGCTGAAGCGCGTGACCGGTTTGTATTTACCCGACGGTTGCAGTTCGAGTTCGGTCGAGGTATCGCCAAAGGTCGAGGCCCAGGCATCGAACTCGTGCAGACCACGTTCCGACAAAGCCTTTGGATCCATCATCCGCTGCACGGAGAACATCTCGCCGAGCGTGTTGGTGATCGGCGTGCCCGAGGCCAGCACCAGCGCCCTGCCCGGGTTCCTCGTTTCGATAAAGCGGGATTTGACGAACAGATCCCAGGCCCGCTGCGAGCCGTTCGGATCAACACCGCGCAGCGTCGACATATTGGTGGCGAACGATAGCTTGCGGAATTCCTGCGCCTCGTCGACGATGATCTGGTCGATCCCAAGCTCGGAGATGGTGAGCAGATCGTCCTTGCGGGTGGCCAGCGCTTCGAGCCTCTCTTTGTGACCTTCCTTCATGCGCTCGATGCGCTTGCGCGACAGCCGGTCGTCACGCTCGACCTTGACCAGGAGCTCTTCGTAGAGTTCAAGCTCATCCTGGATCATCTGCGCCTCGAAGGCCGATGGCACGGATATGAATCGAAACGCCGAATGGGTGATGATGATCGCGTCCCAGTTGGCGGTCGCCGCCCGTGACAGGAAGCGGTGGCGCTTTTCCCTGACGAAGTTGGTCTCGTCGGCGACCAGGATGCGAGCATTGGGATAGAGCGCCAGAAATTCTCGCGCGACTTGCGCCAGGCAATGGCCGGGCACGACCAGCATCGCCTTGTTGATCAGGCCCAGCCGCCGTTGTTCCATAATGGACGCCGCCATCGTCAGCGTCTTGCCGGCGCCAACGGCATGAGCGAGATAAGTGCTACCTGCCGAAATAACCCGCCAGATGCCGCGCCTTTGATGACCGTACAAAGAAAAGGCGCCAGAGGCGCCGGGAAGCTGGAGATGATCACCGTCGAAGGATCGCGGCGCGATGTTGTTGAAGGTGTCATTATAGACCCGCGCTAAGCGGTCGGTGCGATCCGGATCGGACCAGATCCACGACTGAAAAGCTGACTTTATCTTGGCGAGCTTTTCCTTGGCCGCCTCCGTCTCCACCGTGTTCAGAACCCGGCGCTCGGTCTCGCCATCCCGAACCGTGTCGAAGATCTGCGGCACGGACGAGTTCAGGGCGTCGGATAGAAGCTGTCCGGCATGGCGGCGATGGGTGCCCCATTCCGTGGTGCCTGATGCCGACCATTCCAGCTGCCGGGCATTCACCGTCCAGGTCGCCAGTTCGGGCAGATGATGGATGGATATCTCGGCGTCCATGGTCTGCCGGACGAAGGCGACAACGTCATCGGCGGGAATCCACGGGGCGCCAAGGCGTGCGGTGATATCCGACGGCCGGAGATCGGCAGGCTGGACGCGCTCCAGCGCCGCAACATTGCGCGCGAATGCGGGATCAAGGTCCGCGGCCGTACGTGCGGTTACCAGCTTCGAGCGGACTGGACCGGATAGATAGGCATCAGCCATCTGCCAGGAGCCATTGGACGGATCGCGGAAGATGGCTTCGCCCAACTCCTCGATCACCCCCTCCACGTCGTGGTGCAGCAACTCGGCGATATGATCGGGATCGACATGGCCGCGTTCGTTCAAAACAACGGCGAGCGCATCTGATGCCGAGGTGATCACGGGCGCGGGCGGCGGGGCGATCACCCGTTCAGTAAAGATCGGACCGGGTTTGGCGGTGTTGGTTTCCAGATCGTAGTCCTCGATCGAGGCCACCAGCCAGCAATCGGGATCATCAAGGAAAGGCGCGATATTTGGCCGGCGATGGACCTCCTTGACCTCACCGGTTTCCGGATCCTCCGATGTCGAGACGGAGGTAAAGTTGATCGGGCCGAATTCGCGCACGAAGCTCGACCAGGCAATGCGCAGCACGACCTGCGCTTTTTGCCACGGCTCATCGCGCTCCTGCAGCTTGAGGATGAGCCGGACCGCATCACGGATCGGGATCAGCTTGCGGATGATCAGCGCGTGCTTGGCAAAGATGCCATCGGTGCTGCGGCCCTTCCTAACCTCGACCGGAGCAGCGACACCGTCCAACACCTGCAGCAGCGCCGTGGCCTTGCCTATGAAATAGCTGCCTTCGCGCACCTTGGGATCATCAGGCCGCTCGGCCGTAGCGTCGGCGACCTCTTCCTCAAGCGCGTAGTCGATTGTGGACGCCTCACCGTCGTAGATGCCGGAGGGCAGCTGGCCGATCACTGCGTTCAACCTCGTTTCGAGATCATCACCGATCGGTTGGCACGTGTATGTCTCCCCGAATGGACCTGACGTGGTCGCATGGCGGCCCAGCACCATGTCGGGATGATCGACGAACCACCTGTTGACGTGAACGCTGCCCTCCTCGCCTGCCACTGGGGCATCCGCAAGATCCAGCCAGCTGTCGTCTCCAGCCTGCTCGTCTGCCCGGCGCCTCCGGAAGAAGAGGATATCGGCGACCACATCCGTGCCGGCGTCTGCCCGGAAACTGCCCTCCGGCAGGCGGATTGCACCAACGAGATCGGCGATGCCGGCGATGTGTTCGCGAGCTCGAGCGTCGGCTTTGTCCATCGTGCCGGACGAGGTGACAAAGGCGGCAAGCCCCCCGGGCTTCAGCCGGTCGATCGCCTTGGCGATGAAATAGTCATGCAGCCTCAAGCCGAGAGACCGGAAGACCGGATCACTCTTCACCGTCCTGTCAGAAAACGGCGGGTTGCCGATCGCCAGATCGAAATGGTCGGGCAGGTCGGTGCGGGCAAAATCGCCGCAGACGATTCTGGCCCGTGGCTGCAGCAGCCGGACGATACGGGCGGTGACGGGATCAAGCTCGACGCCGGTGACATGGCTCACCTTGGAGAGAGCATCCGACATCAGCGCCGGAAACATGCCCGTGCCAACACCCGGCTCCAGGATCCGTCCGCCCTTGAATCCGATCCGGACAAGGCCCGACCAAATGGCACGAACGATAAACTCCGGCGTGAAGTGGGCATATTGCGTGCAACGGGCCAGAGACGTGTAATCACCCGGCGCAACGGCACTTTCCAGATTGGCACCGAGCTCCTCCCAGCCTTTGTGAAAGGCGTCTTCGCCCGGCCGCCTAAATATGCCGTTGGCCAGATCCGATGCGCCGAAGCCGGTGAACTTGATCAACTTGGCCTGCTGGTCGGGTCGGGCCGGTAATCCGTGACGCTCGATCTCGTTGGCCAGCAGGATGGCGGCGATATTGTCTCGCGCACGCTCGCGCCAGCTTTTTCCGAGACCGCGCGAATGCTGCAGCTGGAAATTGACCTTCGTCCGTATCTGCGGTGTGGGCTTCGGTTCTTTGCGGACCGGAGCGGCTGGCGCCGGTGTCGAGGGCTGCGGGTCGATATTTATATTGAACCCGAAGTCTGCTGCGAAACCCGGCACACCGAGATCGAAACCGGACGCGAGAGCTGTATTGCCGAACAGGTCGATGGTGAAAGGATCATCATGCGCCATTGGAAAACTCCTGTGAGAAGGCGCGCCGAGGCACACTCGCTGTGTTGGGTGCGGGTATTGCCAAGATGCGGAATGGTGAGACTGGGAAGTGAAGAATGCCGTCAGGCAGCGATCGTTTCCGGCAAAAGACGGCATTGCACCGGCAGCTTGGCAGCGATCTCCTCGTCGGTCAGATCGTCGAGCAGCTTCCAGACCTTGCCCTGAGCTGAGGGATAGACGAGCACGATCTGCCGATTGCGCAGATCGGCTGGAAAGCGTGCATCGGCATAGCCACGAAAATCCGGACCGGTCGCGCTCCAGATATGATCGAGTTTTTCCTGTCGGTTCATCGCGCGGACCGGACGGGATTCCCGGGCGATGATCTCGCCGCGCATTCGGTCGGGCGACTGGCGATCGCTCAGATCGCAATAGCCGTGAAACCAGCGGGAGCGATCATCGATCGTCAGCGCGAAAAAGACACTGGTGACGCTGGCGGCTAGAAACTCGCGCATTGCGAACATGTCACCGCGATAAAAGAGCGGCGGCAGAATTTCGAACATGTGGTCGTGGTCGGCTTCGGATATCTCAAACCACTCGCCGACATATCGCGTGCCGTTCATCCTGTCATCGTCGAACGGCGACTGGCTATGGCGGTTGAAAAGGGCGTACATTTCGTGGCGGCTGGCCACACCTTCGAACACTTTACGGATGGCTGGGGAAACAAACATCTGCGGCTCCTTCGGGGTTACGACTGAAGCGAAGCCTGATCGACCTCTCCTTTCAGTCCTTTGATTACCCCTCCTCAGCCGGCGCCTCGCGGGCAGCGGGTCAAGGGCCGCCGTCAGGCGGGCGGCAGCTTCACCCTTGATGCGCTGTCCGCGTATGCGGCAGCTCTCCTCTCTCCCTCTCCTTCAATTCCTCATTCCAGTCTTCACATCGCGGCCTCAGCCGCGAGAAATCGCAACCGGCGCGATCTGCCATCTGGCGCAGACGATCGGCGAAGACTTCTCCCTGGACATTGTTGTCGGTTGCCGCCACTAGCCACGCGCCCTCCCCGGAGGCTAAGTTTTCCAACGCGAGCGCGGTTAGCGGAGACCAGCCGCCTCCAGTGCTGACATAGAGCGTGTCGGATCGTGTCTGCTCGATCGCGGCCAGGCTGAGCGCATCGATCGCCGCCTCCGTCACACAGATCCGATGAGCGTCATTCATCCCAAACTGGAAGAGCACCTTGGCGCCGCCGGTGGAAAACCCGCGCCAGTCCGGGCCGCGCTCCTCCCAGCCAATCACGGCGCCAGCCTCATCGACATGTTTTGCCCACATCGAGCCGTAAGGCCCTTCGCGGAGAATGTCCGCCTCGATCGCCGCTGAGATGACCTCACATGGCAGGGCCCGGTTCTGTTGAAGGTAGCGCCACGTCGCCGATGCGCGCCATGGCCGTTTTCTATGGTTCCAGCGGTCAGGGATAGAAGCATCTGTTTGCGTTTGACGGAAAGGCTTCTCCCAGGTCGCTGCGGTTGGCTGAAACGCGACGAGATCGCCGACCACCGCCAAGGCCTCAGCAAAGCCGATCCGATGGAGATAGCTTGCGAGCGCGAAAACGTCGCCCTTGGCTTCGGATCGGGCGTCGAACCATCCCCTGTCATCGTGGATCACAATGACGATGTCGTCGTCGCGCCGGAATTTGACCGCCCGGCGTGTGCTCTCTTTCCGGTCTATCGCGAAGCCCTCATGCTCGAGCACTGCTGCGCAGCCCACCCGGGCTCGCAGTTCCTCAATGTCATTTTTCTCCATTTCACTTCCTTTAGTTTTCCTGACTGTTCGGGCTGGCAGCGCCCAGGCCGCGAAGATGGAAGCGCGCAAGGGCGTGGCTCGCAATGTGCAGATCTGCCAGGAGGCCTCGCGGCGAAGCCTCCCTTGCGCGCGCAACAGCGCAAGCGGCAAGCGCTCCCCCGAAGGGGTGATCGGCTCAATGAGCCGATCCATAGGCAAAGGGATCGTATTCGTTGATGATGGCGTCCTCATCGCCGTCATACTCGGCGGAAGGCATGACGCCGATCTCGCCATCGATTTCGAAGAGGGTGACCGGGACCATCAGGGTCCGGGCAAGATCGAGTGCGTGGTTTTGTGCGAGGCTGAGATCCGACATGTGAGGCTCCATCCGTTGGCGGGGCCGATCCCCGCTCGATGGCGCCCGTTCGATCTAGGCCAGGCCGCGGTCACCTCGGCGGCGCAGCCAGAGAGGTCCCAGCTTGCTCGCGAACCCCTTGTGGGTTGACCGTCCAAGGACGGGACTGGATTAGGGATGCCAGACAAGAGAGCTGGGTTCGGCAACGCCATTGGTTGGAACGGGAATGGCATTCGAGCTCGCCGCATAACAATCTCCGTGTCAGCCAGACTTTAGATCCTGCTACGAAATGGAGATCTGGATTGCTTCATGACAAGAGCGCGGCCGCGACGCCACGTCGGAAGCCGTGCATCCTGGACAGGCCCGATTACATGGCCTAAACGAGCATCTCAAGCCGCCAACGAGCTCTTGCGTAGTGTCGGGTTTTTGCATATATTCCGTGTCGGGTGTTTGCAGAAAGAAACGGACCATGCATCAGGCTAGGACATTGAAGCAGAAAATCCAGAAACGCGTCGCGCGAACGAAGAAAACTGATGTCTTTCTTCCGCGGGACTTTGCTGACCTCAGTGGTGAGGATCAGGTTCTGCGCGCCCTCAGGTCTCTGGTCCACGATGGGGCTCTGATGCGGTTAGGCTACGGTGTCTATGCCCGGGCGATGCGGTCGCGTCTATCGGGCCAGCTTATTGTCTCCAGTTCCAACGGCTTCCACAGTGCTGCTCTCCAGGCATTGAACAAGCTTGGTGTGGCTTGGGAGCAAAGCGACAGCACGAAAGCTTACAATGAAGGCCGTTCCACTCAGATCCCGGTGAATCCGACGGTCAAAGTCAAGGCGCGCTTCAACCGACGGCTCTCCGATGGCCGCGCGGAGCTCCGCGTTGAACGGTAATCCGGACCGCAAAACGCTTCTGGAAGTGCAGGAGTTCTTCGGTCTGCCTTCGCCTGCTTTGGTGGAAAAGGACTGGTTCGTCGTTCGCGCCCTGGCTGCCATCCATGATGTGCAGGTCGATGGATTGACTCTGGCGTTCGGCGGGGGAACGGCGCTTGGACGCGCGTATCGTTTGCTCGAACGCATGTCAGAAGACATTGACCTGCGCATCGTCGGCAAGGACAATCCGTCTCGCGGCGAGCTTAAACGCCTGCGAGCCACTGTGAACGAGCGGCTTGAGGCAGCGGGTTTTGCGGTCGAAGGTCATTATGTTGTCAAGCAAAGCGATCGCTACGTTCGATATGATCTGCCCTATGAACCCATCGCTAAGGGCGAGGGCGTTTTGCGACCGGAGATTAAGATCGAAATCGCCGCATTCCCGATTTGCACGGCGCCGGAAAATCGATCTGTTGCATCCTTTGTTGCTGAGGCCACCGGCGCGTCTGCCGAGGCCACGGATGTCGCGTGCGTGAGACTGGTTGAAACCGCGGCAGACAAGTTCGTTGGTCTCGGACGTCGGGCTGGATTTGCGTTTGCCGATCTTGGGCCCCTCGATCACACACTTGTTCGTCACGTCTACGACCTATCGCGTATGGATGGCCACTACGATGCGGATGAGGCGGCCGCAATCGCGTTGGAAACGATGAAGGCTGAAGCCGAGAGCCGTGCCGACGATTATCCTGCCTATAAGGCGGACCCAAGGGCTGAAACGCTCCGCGCATACGAGACGATGTCCAAACACGGAGAGTTCGCAGCGGGTTATGCGAAGCTGCTCGGCGACATGGTTTATGGTGAAAAGCCCGAGTTCGAAGCCGCGTTCGGAAAGGTACAACATTTCGTCGAACGGATCCGCAAGGCCTAGAATTCGAGGGATGCACCTACTCTACGATGATGAGGAACGTGTCTAGAGGCTAGCCAAGAGGCTTCCCAAGCCTGCCCATCCGCCGGCTTAAACAGAAATGAACCTTCGACCCCGTTATGATTTTCGGTCTCTGCGGACAAAAAACCTCTAAGTTTCAACGTCCTAAATCTCGAGACGCGACGTTAGTCACGGCTCCGGTGGATTACCACGAGTCAGACGCGACCTCTTATTGAAATCTGGGCGTGGCGGGACGACGTAATCGATGCACACTTCAAAACGTCAGCTGCACCTTCATCGAGCGGCTTCGATCACCAGCCGCTTCGAATGCCTTTACGGTGTCTTCAAGCGGAAACGTGCCAGTCATCAACGGCTTCAGATCGACACGGCGCTTACCGATGAGGTCGACGGCGAGACCGAACTCCTCGTGGAAACGGAATGTGCCCTTCATCTCGATTTCCTTGGCAACCACCATGTTTTGCGGAATGGAGACATCACCGCCGAGCCCCAGCTGAACCACGGTCGAGCGCGGACGCAGCACTTCGAGGCCTGAACGCACGGCCCGCTCATTGCCGGATGCCTCGAACTGCACGTCGAAATACCCCTTGCCCGCCGCATAGGCAGAAAGCTCTTCCGGGTTTTCTGCGACATTGATGACGCGATCGGCACCAACCTCGAGCGCCTTTGCCAGAACCGCGCCCATCACATCGGTGGCGACGATCTCGCGGGCACCGTGGGCGCGCGCTGCAATGATCGACAAGGCGCCGATAGGGCCGCAGCCGGTGACAAGAACACGCTTGTCCGTCAGTGGACCGGCGCGGTTGACGCCATGCAGGGTGACTGCAAACGGCTCAGCCATCGCCGCCTCGTTGATCGAAACGCCGTCGGCAACCCTGTGGCACTGCCAGGCCTCCGCCACCAACCTTTGCCGGAATGCACCCTGGATATGCGGCATAGGCATGGCCGAGCCGTAAAAGCGCATGTTCAGGCAATGGTTCTGCTGGCCCTTGAGGCAATATTCGCAATGGCTGCAGGGCCGGCTCGGCGAAACCGCCACCCGGTCACCGATCGCGAGGTTGGCTACCCCCTCGCCCAATGCCTTGATCGTGCCAGCGACCTCGTGGCCGAGGATCATCGGCTCTCGCACGCGCACGGTGCCGAAACCGCCGTGATTGTAATAATGCAGGTCCGAACCGCAGATGCCGCCCGCCTCGATGGCGACCTCCACCTGTCCCGGCCCCAGGCTTTCGACCTCGCGCTCTTCCACCCGCAGATCTCTGGCTGCATGAATGACGACGGCTTTCACGGCACTCTCCTTACAATACGGGTGTCGGCAGGGCGGCGCCGGTAAAATGCGCAGCCAGATTATCACGCACCAGCTTGCCCATCGCCTTGCGGGTCTCGATCGTGCCGGACGCATGATGCGGCTGCACCAGCACACTTTCGAGCTTCAGGAAGCGCGGATCAAGTTTTGGTTCGCCCTCGAACACGTCGAGCGCAGCAGAGCCGAGCGCACCGCTTTCCAGCGCGGTCAACAACGCCTCCTCATCGATATTGGAGGCACGCGAGATATTGATCAGCATGCCTTCCGGACCGAGCGCCTCAATCACATCCTTCGAGACGATATGTTTCGTGGCAGCGGAAGCGGCCAGCGTCACGAACAGGAAGTCCGCATGCCGGGCAAGTTCGACCGGATCGGCGATGAAGGTCATGCCCTCAGCATAGGGTTTTGCGCTGACATCGCTATAGGCGATATCCATGTCAAAACCCTTGAGGCGTTTGGCGACTTCGAAACCGATACGGCCAAGCCCGAGCACGCCGGCCTTGCGGCCCCAAACGCGACGTTTCAGCGGATAAAGACCCTTGGCTTCCCAGCTTCCGTCCCTCACCCAGGTTTCCGCGCCGATCATGCCGCGCGACTGCACGAGCATCATGCCGACACCCAGATCGGCCACGTCGTTGGTCAGGACATCAGGCGTGTTGGTGACGCGGATGCCGCGCTCGCGGCAGGCTTGCAGGTCGACAGCATCATAACCGACGCCATAAACCGAGATGACCTCCAGCTTCGGCAGTTTGACGATCAGGCCTGCTGCGGCGCCGAGTTCGCCACGGGTGGCGACGGCGCGGATATTGGGGCCATGCAGTTTCAGGAAAGCATCGCGATCGTCTGCCTCATACAGCTTGCGCACTTCGTATTGCGCTTCGAGTTTGACCAGATCCCATTCCGGGTAAGGGCCAACGAGCAGAATTTCCGGCTTGGTCACCGTTTCCTCCATGATGATTTATTGATTGTGTTTTGCCGATACAAAACCGGTCGCGGTGATGCGGGCGATGGCGTCGGAGACGATCCGTTCAAGCGACTGGTCGATCTCGACCGTCACTACGTCGCGCTCGCCTTGCGGCAGTTCGAGCGTGGCGAGCTGGCTGTCCAGCAGCGACAGCGGCATGTAATGCCCTTCGCGCGCGCCCATCCGCGACACCAGCAATGTTCGCGATCCCTGCAGGAACACGAATGTCATCGGTCGCCCTGCCCTTGCCCGCAACAGGTCGCGGTAGGACCGCTTCAGCGCGGAACAGGAGATGATGGTGCGCGCATCTTCGCCGAGCTCAGTGCCGAGCACGTCCAGCCAGGGCCAGCGATCGACATCGTCAAGCGGAATGCCCTGGCGCATCTTCTCGACATTGGCGACCGGATGACGGCTGTCGCCTTCGATGAAGCGGCAACCGAGCATGGATGCGAGCCTCTCGCCGACGGATGTCTTGCCGCAACCGGAGACCCCCATTACGACAATCGGCCCGATGGCACCGGCAGTTTCAGAGAGACGTGGTGATACCGCCGTCGACATAAAGCGTGTGTCCATTCACGAAAGAGGAAGCCTTGCCGGACAGGAACACCGCGGCACCGACCAGTTCGTCGACATTGCCCCAGCGGGCTGCCGGCGTGCGCTTTTCCAGCCAGGACGAGAACTCCTCGCTGTCGACCAGCGCCTGGTTGAGCGGTGTCTTGAAGTAACCGGGTGCGAGCGCGTTCACCTGCAGGCCATGTTTGGCCCAGTCGGTGCACATGCCGCGCGTCAGGTTTTTGACCGCACCCTTGGTGGCCGTGTATGGCGCGATGCCCGGACGGGCGAGTTCGCTCTGCACCGAGGCGACATTGATGATCTTGCCGCGACCACGACCGATCATGTGTTTCGCCACCGCCTGACCGACATAAAACACGCTGGAGACATTGGTCTTCAGCAACTGTTCCCAGCGGTCAATGGGAAAATCCTCAAGCGGCGTGCGGAACTGCATGCCGGCATTGTTGACAAGGATATCGATCGGCCCGACGCGGGCTTCGATATCGTCGACACCCTTGCGCACCGCTTCGGCGTCGGTCACGTCGAAATCGGATGCCGACACTTTTGCGCCGGCGGCGGTCAACCGGTTGACGGCCGCATCGAGCTTCGCCTTGTCGCGGCCATTCAGCACCACCTCGGCGCCATGTGCCGCAAGCCCTTCGGCAAGAGCAAAACCGATACCCTGCGACGAGCCCGTCACGAGCGCCCGGAGGCCCGAAAGATCAAAAAGGGGGAAAGTCATGGTGCCTTCCTCACGCCAGCGCGTTTTTCACCGCGGCCAGACCGCGACGCAGGAACGGATCCGAATGCACGTAGAAGAATTGCACGCCCTTGCCGCGCCAGTGCGGGATCTCATCAAGCGTGGCGAGGGTTCCGGCAATCTTTCCAGCGGCGCGGATCTTGTCGACGGCAACGGCCACCTTGTCCATCACGACATCCGGGCGCGGTTCGCCGAATGGCGGAGCCGGCGGGTAGCCCATGTCCTGCGACAGGTCGCCGGGACCGATGAAGAAGACGTCGATGCCTTCGACCTTCAGCATCTCGTCGAGTTCCTCGATCGCATCGACGGTTTCGATCATAGCGATCACAAGCCGCTTTTCGTAATCGGTGGGAATGGCGTAACGCACAGCATCCACGATTGCGCGCGCCTCCTGCGCGTTACCGATCATCGGAACCATGATGCCGTCCGCGCCTGCATTCAGATAACGGATGATCAGCGGTCGCTCGTGCGATTGCGGACGAACGATGGCGGCGCCACCCGCGCCCCGGACGATCTGCGCGGTTTCGCGAACATCCTCGAAGCTCCAGGTGCCGTGTTCGCAGTCGACAAAGACCGCATCGGCGCCCAGTTCCACGAGACGGGCCGCCAGACCCGAATTCGTGTGGTGCGGCGTGAACATGCTGATGGCTTCACCCGCCGCAAGACGGGCGCGCAGCTTTGCTCCCTTCATGATTTTCCTCTCCCTTATTTCTTCTTCGGCATGTCCGGCGTATCGGCCGGAGCTCCAACCCAGCGGGCCGTCTCGATGTCCGCCGAGGTGTCACGCATGTGAACCGGGCAGATGTGCAGTTCGGGAATGACGGCGCTCTTGCCGAGGCTGGCGCAGAGCGTGATCGCACGCGCCACTTCCAGCGGATCCATCATCACGGCGCGCTCCTCCTTGAGCGGAGGCCGCGCCCGGTTGTCCATGATCGGAGTATTGGTTTCGCCCGGCAGGATCGTGGTCGAGCGGATACCCTGGTTGCGGTAGGTGTTGTGAAGGAAGGTCATGAAATTCTTCACGCCCGCCTTCGCAGCACCGTAGGCTACGCCGCCGAGGAGGTTGGGATTAACGACCGCCAGCGAGGAGACCGTGATGATCGTGCCGTCTTCACGCGCGAGCATTCCCGGAAGGACCGCCTGCGTCAGGTTGAACACCGCCGTTAAGTTGACGTTGATCGTTGAGTTCCACTCCTCCTCGCTGATGAAGCGGGCGTTGAGAACCTTGCTCGCCGATCCGGCGTTGTTGACGAGGATGTCGATCGGGCCGACAACCTCCTCGACCGATTTGACCGTATCGAAGATGGCCTGGCGGGATTCGATGTCGAGCGAGCGGGCAAGCGCCTTGCCCTTCTTCTTCTCGATCAGATCAGCAACCTCGCGAAGAGGTTCGAGGCGGCGACCCGTCAAGACGACGGTCGCCCCTTCCTTTGCCAGAAGCAGGGCGGTCTCGCGACCGATCCCCGACCCTGCTCCCGTTACGAGAGCGACTTTTCCCTTAAGCAATGCCATCGGTATCTCCTATTCCGCCGCGACCGCGACGGTGCCAGAGTAGCCGAAGATTTCCTTGGCGGCAGTCGGCGTGACGAGGCCTTCGGCAAGATCCTGCTCGATAAGCTCGCGCGAGCGTTCGCTTGCCTTGCCCCAGCCACCGCCACCGGGCGTATTCACTTCGAGGCGCTCTCCGGTCTTCAGGACGATCTTGCCCTTGGGGAAATGCGGATTGCCTTCCTTGAGAACCTTGCCCGCAGAACCGCTCTGGCCTTCGACCACGCCGAAGCACGGATGACGGACGCGCTCGGAGGCGAGATAGATGTTCATCGGCGTGCGGCCGAGATTGCGCAGGATGACGCGCTGGCCCAGACCGCCACGATGCTTGCCCGCGCCGCCGGAATCCGCGATCAGCTCCTTGCGTTCCATGAGAGCCGGAACCGCGACCTCGAACATCTCGACGGCCGTGACCTTGCAGTTCGACGGGAAGCTGAGCGTATCGAGACCATCGAACTCGGAGCGAGCGCCCTGCCCGCCATGAAAATTCTGGACGGAAGCATACTGGCTGCCGTCGTTGCGCTGGCCGACGCAGTTGGCGGCCCAGATCGGCGCACCACCGCTATCGCCAAGCACCTTGTCGGGAACGATGCCTTCGAGCGCCTTGAAGATCAGCGACGGAATGACGTGACCGATCAGGTTGCGCGAGTTGCCGGCAGTCCATTCTTCCGGGTTGAGAATGCAGCCGAGCGGTGCCTCGTCCGTGATCGGGACGATGCAGCCCTCGTTGTTCGGGGTTTCCGAATCCAGCAGGCATTTCAGAGCGTAGACCGAATGCGCGTAGCGATAGTTCGTGCGGCAGTTGATCGAGTGCAGAACCTGATCGGACGTACCGTTGTAATCGACATGGACTGAATCGTCCCGGACATGAACCGTGGCCTTCAGCGTCACGTCGACATCGTAGCCGTCCAGCAGAACCTCGGCGCTATATGCGCCATTCGGCCATTCGCGGATCGCCTTGCGGGTCTGCGCTTCCGAACGCGAATGGATCGCTTCCGCCAGCCCTTCGACGTCATCGAGACCGTATTCGTCGAGGAACTTGACGAGTTCGCGGCCCATGACGTTGTTCGCCGCGATCATCGACTCCAGGTCACCGCGTACTTCGACCGGCATGCGGACCGATGCTTCGATGATGTCGAAGATGTCGTCGTTGGGAACGCCTTTCTTGAGCAGTTTGACGATCGGGAAGCGGATGCCTTCGGCGAAGATGTCGCTGGCTTCTGAATGCAGCGGCGCGCCGCCGATATCGGGAAGATGCGCGATCGAGCCCGCATAGGCGACGACCTTGCCATTCTTGAAGATCGGCGTGATCATCGTCACGTCCGGCAGGTGGCCCGTGCCGATTTCCGGGTCGTTGGTCGCCAGAACGTCGCCTTCCTCAAGCTTTTCCGCCGGGAATTTCGGCAGGAAATATTTCTGGGCGCCCGCCGGAAGCGAGGTGATGAAGACTGGGATGGACCAGGTGCATTGCGCAAGCGCCTGCCCCTTGGCATCGAGAAGAACGGTCACGTAATCGTGGTTTTCGCGAACGATCGGTGAAAATGCGGTTTTGCCGAGCACGTTGTCTGCCTGGTCCGCGATGAACACGAGGCGGTTCCACATGACCTGGAGATTGATCGGATCGTTGAAATCTGTTGCGGGTTTCGACATCTGGACGCCCCTTAGAGAATGTTGATCACGAGGTTGCCGTGGCCGTCGACGTGGAACACGCCGCTCGGGCCAACGACCGCCGTCGATTCACGCTGTTCGACAATGGCAGGTCCCTTGACTGCTTCGCCGACCGGCAGCTTGTAGTGATCGTAGACCGTGGTTTCGACATAACCGTTGATCTCCTGGAAAAAGACCTGACGGCTTCCCTTGCGGGCATCGGCAACGACGGCATCATGCGGACGGGTAACCTGATCCTTCTCGCCGCTAGCGCGAAGTCTCCAGGTGATGACTTCCAGAGGCGCTGCAACCGTGCGGCCGAACAGTTCCTGATAGAGCTTGAAGAAGCTGGCCTTCAGTTCGGCAAGGAACTCCTCCTTCGGCAGGCCGCGATCCGGCAGGACGACGGTGATCTCGTGACCCTGACCGACATGGCGCATGTCGACAGTGTAGCGGTTGGTGATGGTGTCCTTCGGCACGCCGGCGGCAGAAACAACCTCGGCGCCCTGCCCCGACAGATCGTCGAGCAGGCGGTTCATGGCGTCCAGATCCCAGTTGTCGATCGCCATCGGATGGCTTGCCGACAGATCGACGGCGACGGGGGCGATCAGCAGCCCGATTGCCGAGGAGACGCCTGCCCCTGTCGGGCAGATGACGCGGGAAATGCCGAGCTTGCGGGCGATGCCGTAAGCGTGGACCGGACCCGCACCACCAAAGGCCACCATCGGCAGCGAGCGCGGATCGACGCCGAGATCCGTGGCATGCATGGCGGCCGCTTTGCTCATGGATTCGTTGACGAGATCGTGGATACCCCAGGCGCAGCGTTCGACGGAAACATCGAGCGACGCCGCGAGCTTCGTCATCGCCTCATGTGCCGCATCTTTCGAGACCTTGAAGGAGCCGCCGACGAAGGATTCCGTTCCCATATAGCCGAGGAGGATGTCGGCGTCGGTGACGGTTGGCTGGGTGCCGCCGCGCTGGTATGCGGCAGGTCCCGGCATGGCGCCGGCGGAATGCGGACCGACATCAAGCAGACCAAGCGGGTTCTTAGCGGCGATCGAGCCACCGCCGGCACCGATCTCGATCATCTGGATCGACTGAATCTTAAGCGGGAAGCCGGAGCCCTTGCGGAAGCGCTGGTAGTGCGCGACCTCAAGGTCCGTGCCGACATTCGGCTCGCCATCGGGAATGAGGCATAGTTTTGCAGTCGTGCCGCCCATGTCGAAGGAAAGAACGCTATTTTCACCGGCAGTGCGACCGAATTCGGCGGCCGCCACGGCACCTGCTGCCGGACCGGATTCGATGAGGCGCACCGGAAGTTCGGCGGCGCGACGGCTAGGCACGAGACCACCGGAAGACGTCATCCACAGAACCTGGCGATCGATACCCTTCTCGGCAAATTCACGCTCCAGATGGGCGACGTGGCCTGCCATCTGCGGACGGGTGTACGCGTTGACGACCGTGGTGGACGCACGGTCGAACTCGCGCATTTCCGGGCAGACTTCCGAAGAGAGCGACACGAAGATGTCCGGGTTTTCCTCGCGCAGGAGAGCGGCAACGCGCTTTTCGTGCTGGGGATATTTGTAGGCGTGCAGAAGGCAGACGGCGACCGAGCGGATGCCTTTTTCCTTGAGGCGGCCAGCGATCTCGCGGACCGTCTCTTCCTTGAGCTCGGTCATCACTTCGCCATCGGCTGCGATGCGCTCTTCTGCACCGTAGCTGTTCTGGCGGGTAACCAACGGGTCGGGATATTTGATGTTCAGGTCATAGAGATCGTAACGACCTTCGTTGCGGATCCGCAGCATGTCCTGGAAACCGTCGGTGGTGACGAAGCCCGTCTCTACGCCCTTGCGCTCCAGAACCGCGTTGGTGACAACGGTCGTTGCCCCCAGTACCTGCAGACCATCGATGGAGATCGTCGAGGCATGCTTTTCCAGCAGTTCGGAAACGCCCTGAACGACGGCCTCTGCCGGGTTCTTCGGGGTGCTTAGAACCTTGTGAAGATGAAGTTCGCCGCTATCATCAAGCAGTGCGAAGTCGGTGAAAGTACCGCCAGTATCGAAAGCCAGTTTTGCCATTGTTTCCCTCGGAGCGACCTTTGCAGCTTTGGCGCTGCTTTGCGGACCCATTGGCCAGGTCCGTTCACTGGAGGGAGGTTAGGAGAGTTCGGCCGAGCTTGGCCAACACAACTACAGTCTGCCGCCATAGGGTTTGCTTATGACAATGGCTGAGATTTCAAACAGACTTGATACCGGGATGCTTGCCACTCTGCATCTCGGCGACGATATCGAGAAGCACGGATCGCGCCGCCAGTGCAGGTTCCGACAGAGGCAGATGGTCGGACGTGCAGAGCGACACCGTGGCATCAATCACCGGCGTGTTGAGCGGATGCATCTGGGCGCCGCGGAAGCTGGTCGTCTCCAGCACAACCGAGGCCGGCAGGATCGTCGATCCGAGGCCATCGAGAACGGCGGCAGCGAGTGCCGGAACTGATTCCACCTCCGAGATCACCTCGGGCTTCGAGCGTGCCCGCCCGAGCGCATCGTCGATCAATCTTCTCAGGAAATGCGACTTGCTGGGCAGTAGCATTGCCCGGCCATCCAGCGCCGACAGGGGCAGCGCGGTGCCGGCCTTGGCCGGCAGATCCATGTCTTCGGGCGACACAAGATACATTTCCTCACGGAAAAGCGGCTGGAGCGTGACGCCCTTGATCGGATCCGACGTGTAGATGAGCGCCATGTCCATCTTGCCGGTCATGATCAGCTCGCTCAGGATATGGCCAAAGCTGTCGTTGATATGGACGGTGATATGCGGAAATCGTGCCCTCATCTCCTTGATCAGGGGCAGAGAAAGCGCGGTGGACGAGGAATAGGTCGCAAGCCCGATCGACACACGCCCGGATATCGAACGAGTGGATTGCTCGATATCCGTCTGCGTCTGCTCGATCTGCTTGAGCATGATCTGGGCGTGACGATAAAGCACAAGCCCGGCTTCGGTCGGGGTAATGCCGACATTGCTGCGGATGAGGAGCTGATGCTTGAAATGCTGTTCGAGCGAGGCAATCTGCTGCGACAGGGCCGGCTGCGCAACCCGCAGGATGCTGGCCGCGCGCGACACGCTTCCGGTATCGACAATCTTGACGAAGCTTTTGAGTTTTTTGAAATCTACGCTCATTGGTCCCCGCTTTTGCGGAGAACCTAGGACGATGGGGAGGACCTTAGCAAGCCCTCCCCGCCGTTTCGCTGTCGCTTAGGACAATGCTGCGACGGCCTTTTCTATGCGGTTGCACGCATCTCCGATCACGTCCATCGATGTTGCGAATGACAGCCGGAAATACGGTGACAGACCGTATGCAGCGCCCTGAAGGGCTGCGACGCCGACGCCGTCGAGGAGATAGAGAACGAAATCAAGATCGTTCTCTATGACCTTTCCATCCGGCGTCTTCTTTCCGATCACACCGGCGCAGCTCGGATACAGATAGAACGCACCGTCCGGCACCATGCAGGACAGGCCCGGAATGGCGTTGAGACGGGCGCAGGCATAGTCGCGACGCTGCTTGTAGACGGAAACGCTTTGCGAAACGAATTCCTGGTTGCCCGAAAGAGCATGCGCCGCCGCCGCCTGGCTGACCGAAGACGGGCAGGACGACATCTGCGACTGCAGCTTGTTGATCGCGGCAATGAGTGCTGCCGGACCTGCTCCATAACCGATGCGCCATCCGGTCATGGCGTAGGACTTAGAGACCCCGTTGGTCAGAAGAACCCGTTCCTTCAACTCCGGAACGACGGCCACCAGCGTCTTCATCGGCTCATCCTTGAACCAGACCTGATCGTAGATATCGTCAGAAAGCACCATGACATGTGGATTGCGCAGCAGAACCTCGCCGATCGCCTTCAATTCGGCCCAATCATAGGCGGCACCGGTGGGGTTGGAAGGCGCGTTGAGGATGAGCCACAAAGTCTTGGGCGTGATTGCTTTCTCCAGCGCTTCCGCAGTGAGCTTGAAACCTGTTTCCTCCGGGCATGCCACGATAACGGGCGTGCCGTCGTTGGCGATCACCATGTCCGGGTAGGACACCCAGTAAGGCGCGGGGATGATGACTTCTGCGCCATTCTCGACGCTTGCCATCAGCGCAAGGAAGAGGATCTGCTTGGCGCCGCCGCCGACGCAGATCTCGTTGTCCGCGTAGTCTATGCCTATGCGCTTTGCGAAATCGCCGATGATGGCTTTCCGAAGTAACGGCGTGCCGTTCACGGACGTATATTTCGTCTCGCCGCGATCGATTGCCGCGTGAGCTGCTGCCTTCACGTCCTCCGGCGTGTCGAAATCGGGTTCTCCGACCGTCAGATCGGCAATGTCACGGCCTGCCGCCTTCAGTTCACGTGCGCGCGCGGCCGCGGCCGTGCTTGGTGAAACCTTGATCCTGGACACGCGTGATGCGGGCACGAAAGTGCTCATGTTGCTTCCTCGTCTTTGTACAATGTTCAAAAGATGTCAATGAGCGGCTTCAAGCTCGCCACGCATCTTTCCCGTCAGGAACAGTTCGCCCAGTTCATCATGGGTGATATCGGCTGGCGTTCCATCCCAGATGACCTTGCCAAGCCGAAGGATGACCGCCCGCTGGGCGACTTCCATTGCCTTCTTGGTATTCTGCTCGACGAGAAGAATGGTCATGCCGTCGGCATGCAGCCGCAACAGTTCGTCGAACACGATGCCGATTGCGACGGGAGAAAGCCCGACCGAGGGTTCGTCGACCAGCAGGACCTTGGGACGCTGCAGCACCGCCATCGCCACTTCGAGCAATTGCTGCTCGCCTCCGGACATGTTGCCGGCAAGCGTGGACCTGCGCGTTTTGAGAATCGGGAAGAGATCATAGACGTAGTCGCGATCGGCCTTCACTTTGGCATCGCGGATCGTGTACGCCGCCATCTGCAGGTTTTCGTCGACCGTCATGACCGGGAAATTGCAACGCCCCTGCGGCACGAAGGATATGCCTTCGCCCAGAATGCCTTTCGACGTGACGCCGGCAATGTTCTTGCCGCGCCAGTCTATACTGCCTTCCTTGATGGTGGTCATGCCGTAGAGCGTCTTGAGAAGGGTGGATTTGCCCGCCCCGTTCGGCCCCATCAGGGCCACGAACTGGCCGCCGGGAATGTCGAGATCGACGCCGTTCAGGATGTCGAGATTGCCGTATCCCGCACGCAAGGATTTGATGGAAAGATTGCTGTCAGCCACCGAGATAGGCCTCCCTCACACGCTGGTCCTGAATGATGTCATGCGGCAACCCTTCGACGAGCTTCGATCCCTGATCGAGCACGACGACACGCTGGCAGATGCTGGTGACGACATCGATATTGTGTTCGATCACCAGAAAGCTGACGCCAAGCGACTTGTTGGCATACTGGATGGTTTCCACCACACGCTCGATGATCTTCGGATTGATGCCCGCCATCGGCTCATCCAGCAGGATGATCTTGGGCTCGGGCATGAGCATGGAAGCGAATTGGATCAGCTTCTGCTGGCCCCCGGACAGATTGCCTGCAGGCTGATGGCGCACATCCCACAGGCCCGCCATCCTGATCAGTTCACGCGCCCGTTCGCGAAGTCCGTTGATACGGCTGCGCGACAGTTTTCCGAGACCGAAGGTCGATGCCAGCGACGGAAAGGTGAACATCTGACCGGCGATGATCAGGTTTTCCTCGACATCCAGCGCCTTGAAGGTGACCGTGTTCTGGAAAGAGCGCAGCATGCGCCCTTCGCGGGCAATGCGGTTGAGCGACCATCCGGTGATGTCCTGCCCATCGAGGATCACCTTGCCGGCGCTCGGTTGGGCAAGCCCGGTCGTGCAGTCGAAGAAAGTCGACTTGCCGGAACCGTTCGGTCCGATCAGACCGGCGATCTCGCCGCGATTGACATGCATGCTGACATCGTTGACGGCCCGCACGGCACCATAGGACTTGCTGAGATTCTGGATTTCCAGAATAGGAAGATGCGATGTCATTTCGAACCTCCGATCGCGTTCCAGAAGCGGTTGATCAGCGGCGCAAAACCCTTCTTGAACCAGAAGACAAGAACCAGGAGGCAGGCACCATAGGCGATCATGCGGACTTCGGGTGCGACGCGCAGCGCTTCGGTCAGGCCGACGAACAGCAAGCTTCCGAGCACGGTGCCGGAAACCATGCCCGCGCCGCCGCCCAGGACGATGATGAGCATGGTGGTCGAATAATACATCTGGAATGTCAGCGGGCTGACGACGGTCAGATAGTGGGCGTAAAGGCAGCCGCCGACGCCTGCAAACACGGCGCTGATCATGAAAACAATGAGCTTGTAGCGCCAGGTCGGAACGCCGAGCGATTCCGCCAGCGTTTCGTTCTCGCGGATCGCCACCATGTTGCGGCCTGCTGGAGAACGAACGATTGCCCAGGCAATCAGCGTGCCCAGCACACAGACCGCGAGTGCAAGATAATAGAAATTCGTTGTCCCGCTGACGCCGAACGAAAGAGGGCCGAGCTCGAAATATGGTTTCGGAATTCCCGAAAGTCCCATGTCGCCGCGTGTCAGCGAGATCCAGTTCTTGGAAATCGCCTGGCCGATGATGACGAAGCCTAGCGTACACATGACGAAGGAGGTGGAGCGCAGCCTGAGCGCGGGGATGCCGAGCGGCAGGGCGATTGCGCCCGATACCAGGCCAGCGGCGATCAGATTGACATAGAAGGGCGTGTTGTAATGCACGGCAAGCAGGCCGGCTGTATAAGCGCCGATACCGAAGAACGCGGCCTGCGCCAGCGACAGAAGCCCCGTGTAGCCGACGAGCAGATTGAGCCCATGCGCCGGTAGCATGAATATAAGGGCGATGATCAGCGAATGGGTGACGTAGCGTGTACCAATGAAAGGTGCGACGAGCGCGATGACGATCAGGACGGCGGCGAGCGGTATGCGCAGATCGCGGCGGCGTGCCCGGGGAGCGGTGTCCGTCAGAGACATGTCGGGTCCTCAGAGTTCGAGAAGGTTCGGCGGGCGCGGCTCCTAGAAGCGCGCCTGCGTCGAAAACAGGCCATGGGGCCGCCACATCAGCATCAGGATGAGCGTCGCAAATCCGACGGTGTCGCGGAACTGCAGGCCGATATAGGTGGCGACCAGGCTCTCCGCGATGCCCAGGATCATGGCAGCGTAGAAGGTGCCGCGCACATTGCCCAGGCCGCCCATGATGATGATCGGCAAGGTCTTGAAGGTGATGAGCTCGCCCATGCCGCCATAAACGCTGACATTCACCGGTGCTGTCAGAACACCCGACAGGGCAGCAAGCGCCGCACCGAGGATGAAGGTTCGCAGTACCACCTGCGGCACGTCGATGCCGACCACGCCGCAGCACTGGATGTTCTGCGACACCGCACGCATGGCCATGCCGAGGCGGCTGTAGGTGACCATCAGCTCCAAGCCGATGAAGACCAGAAGGCAGACAACGAGAATTATGATGCGTTGCTGCGCCAGCGAGAAGCCGAGGATGGAAACCGGCTCGATGTAGCCGCCGGCAAAAAACTTGTAGCCGCCACCGAACACGAAGATGACCGTGTTCTGCAGGATGAGGGCAATACCGAGGGTGGCAAGCACGCCGGACTCCGCCGGCGCGCCCACCATCCTGCGCATCACGAGTTGCCCCACCACATAGGCAACGACAATCGTCGACAGGACACCGACGACGATTGAGGCTTCATAGGAAAGACCGAGATAGTCGATGGCAAACCATGCCCCGAACGTCCCCAGCATGTAATATTCGCCGTGAGCGAAATTGATGGCCCGCAGCACGCCGAAGATCATCGTCATGCCGACGGCGACGATCGCATAAACGGAACCGGTGACGATGCCGTTTATGACCTGCTCGATGATTGTCGAGAACATGGTTGGTCTCCCTCCCCGTCTATCAGTTGGCCGGGTACTGGATTTCCGCCGTATAGGCGCCCTTGATGCTCGGCTTGCCGTCTTCGATCTGCAGCAGGATCATCGGCAGGCGCGCCTGGTTGTGATCGTCGAAAGTGACCTCGCCGACAGGGCTCGTATACTTGATCTTGGACAGCGCCTCGCGGACCTTCTCCTTATCCGACGTTCCCGCTTCCTTGATGGCCTGCGCCAACAGGTTGACCGTGTCCCAATGAACATAGGCGTGGTTGTTTGGGGCTTCCTTGTAGGTGGCGTTGAACTTCTCGACGAAAGCCTTGCTGGCCGGGCTGTCATATTGCGGAAGCCAGGCTGCCGCCTCAACCGCACCTTCCATCGCCTTCGGCGCGGACTTGATGGTCTTTTCGGTGTTGAATTCACCGTTGCCGATCAGCGTGACCTTGCCGGCCAGACCAAGTTCCAGCATCTGGCGCGCAATGATCGGGGTCGTATCCGCCAGGCCGTACAGGATGATCGCCTGCGCACCGTTGTCACGGATCTTGGCCAGAACGCTGCGGAAGTCGACCTCGCCTTCCTTGTAATAATCCTCGCTGAGGATTTCGCCCTTGAAGTCGGGGAGATATTTCTTGGTGAAGGTAATCGCCGAGCGACCGTAGTCGCTGTCCACCGAAAGGACCGCGAACTTGGTGAAGCCGCGCTGTTCGGCTGCGTATTTGGCCACGACCAGTGCGCGATTTTCATCGGTCGGATAGTTGCGGAAGGTCCATTTGAACCCACCGACACCTGCCTGATATGTGATCTTGGGGTTTGACGAGGCGGCGTTGAGAAGAAGGACTTCGGCATCTTCCGCCACCGGCTGCATGGCCAGCGTAACCGAACTTGACACGTCGCCGATTACGAAGCTGACACCATCCTGATCGATCAGGCGGCGCGTTGCCGAAACACCTTCGACCGGCGTGCCCTGGCTGTCGGCATTGAAGAGTTCGATCTTTTGGCCATTGATGCCGCCGGCATCGTTGATGTCTTTCACCGCCAGCTCGGCGCCACGCATTGAAAAAGCGCCGTATCGGGCATTGGGACCGCTCATCGGCGCGACGACGCCGACCTTGATGCTATCGGCAGCGCTGGCATGGGCGATCGGCTGAGCGCCGAAGGCCGAGATAGCTGCTGCGGAAATCAGAAGAAACCTGCGTGTAATTCTACGTGTCATGTTCCCACTCCGTTTTTCGGATTTATCTTTCCGGCCCTGATGTCCGGTCGCCTCCTGCCGCTTATGCGGTTCTTGTCGATTAACGTCTCGCTAATCTTTCGGGCAGAGTAGGTTCATGTCAGGACTTTTGGCCAACACAACTCCTTTCTGCCGCTATAGCGTTTCCTTATGCCGCGACTTGACCTCGCCCGCCAGCGGCCGATCGGCACCCCCTCCCCGAAACTGCGATGGCGGACCGAAAGAACATGAAAACAGTTGATTAACCAAGTGTCTTTCCAAAAACACGGATAGCGCGGCGTTGCATGAAGGCCGCAAAGGACCTTCAAGCTGTGCTCCGCAGCAAGCTGCGTAGTCATCTGTTTCGAGCTGACAGCGGAGAAGTTGGGCTTAGTTGAGCTCTTGATGGGATGTGAACCATCGACCCTCAAATAACTCCACGTAAATCATTGATTATCAAAAATCTAAACTGATCTTATCTCTTTTTGCCGAGCAGAACCATTGCTCATGGCTTGACGGCATCCACAAAGGTAACCGCGTCACTTTTTTCACACGGCATTTAAACATGCCGTGTCGCGCTTGAACGAAAAATGCAACCATATGAATGGGGTCGGCGAATCGGCACTCGTGGGGATGCGCATCGAAAATGACACTCAGTTTGGCGGCGACGGATCATGACCAACTATGTCATGGGTGGTCTTGGGAGATCGAAGACGAGGACGAACTTGTCGATCAGGTAGCCCGCGTCACGCTCGGACAGTACCGACACATCTCCAAGGTACTGCAGCGACTGGCCCCAAGGCCGCCAACGACGACCGCCGAGCACGTTGCGGACGCGCTTGACAAGCTCGCACTGGACGCAGATGGCTCTTCATCGAAGCGCGATGGTTGGATTTTCCAAGTAATCTCTTGGATTGCTGCCAATGCTAACCGCGGCAACGCGTTCATTCGAGCCCCCCATATTCGCAAGGCTGACCACGGTTTCGACGGCATGCAGCTGGAGATGTCGGCAGACGGTAGCACGGTGTCGGCGATCGTGATTTTCGAGGACAAGGCCACGACATCACCTCGAGACACGGTACGCAACAAGGTCTGGCCTGAGGTTCAAAAGCTCGAAATCGGACAGCGGATCACGGAACTGACGCATGAAGCGACTTCGATGCTTGAGGCCCTCCATGGCTCCGCATCCGATTTCGCGATCGAGGAAGCCATCGAAAAGATAATCTGGAAAGACGCAAGGCGCTACCGGATAAGCATAACCGTCAAAGACAAGCATCTCGATGACAACGTCCGCAAGGGACTTTTTAAGGGCTACAATGATCTTGTAACCGGCAATGTAAACCGTCGTCGTGCAGAAACAATCTTTATCCCGAATATGAGGGGTTGGATGGAGGCTTTCACCGACAAGGTCGAAACTCGCATATCCGAGCTCGCTCCCCATGTTTGATGCCTCGACTGTATCTCTAATCGCCTCAGGCCCGGAACTGGCGGGCGTCAATCTTGAAGAGCTCCCTAAGGAATTTACCAAGGCGTATGCGGAGATAGTCGCGGCGAGATTGCGGTTTACAGACGATCAGGACGAGAACCTTTCTCCAGCACTGATAGGCACGCTTCGCCGGATGAGACGCCTCTCGGCGACACACGAAGCCCTAGTTGCGTTACTTCCGGACCGTGAGAATCGGGCCGCAGCGGCATTCATTTCGGGAACGGCGCACCAAGTTTATGCCCAAGGTATTGCACTACGGCAGAGTCGACCTCGGCAGAGCTTCATCACCAGATCCTCTGTTTCGCCCGAAGTTTGCGCAACGCTTCTCTTCATGATCGCTGACTCTTTCGCGGACGCGGCCGAGGCTTCCAAAGCGATCCTCCCTGATCAGATAAGAGCTACCAAAATCGAGGATGCTCTGCTTCTCTCCATCCGTTGCCTTGCTAAGGGTGAGCTGAACAATATTCTGGATATGGACGACCCAGCGTTTGACGAAGATGCGCCACTCGATGACCAGGCACAACAGGCACTCCTTCTCCATCTGTTCATTGGAGTTAGGAAGCTAGCCAGGCAGCTCCTCTTGAGAACCGATGATGAAGATTTAACCGAGGGAGAAACTGCTCAGGCGACATTCGCAAAAGTAAAAGCCTTAAGCGTTGATGAAATTGCGGACAACGCGGTCTATAGTCTTTTCTCCGGCCCTCTTCACCTTGCAAACCTCCTCCTTGCCGTTGAGCGGGATCTTATGGTTACAGCGATCGCCCGCACTCCGACCCCAGGCGGCGTCGGAGAGCCGGCTTGGCGGAAAATAGTTAAGAGAATGGCGGCGAAGCGCCCATATCTCTGGCGAAACCACCGGGATGCGATTGATAAGGGCTATCTCGAACAGGGGGTTTCGGCCGCGATCAGCTTCCCGACAGGCGGCGGGAAGTCCACGCTGGCCGAATTGAAGATCGCGGCAGCTCTTTTACGCGGCGAGCAGGTGGTCTTCCTCGCGCCTACCAACGCTCTGGTCGACCAGACTGCAACGGCGCTTGCAAAGACATTCCAGGATTACGAGGTTGTCAGCGAACTTGAGGACGAGGTCACTTTCGCTGACGTCGTGGTGCTACCCTCCGTGATAGTCACCACGCCAGAAAGATGCCTCCTTCTCCATTCGGTCCAGCCCGAGGCATTTGAAGACCTCGGCCTCATTGTTTTCGACGAATGCCATTTGCTCCATCCAAGAGATGACGACAGAAGCCGACGCGCTGTAGACGCGATGCTGACCGTCCTCAATCTAACGGCGACAGCACCATCTGCCGACGTTCTGCTGCTCTCTGCGATGATGAAAAACGCAGGCGAAATAGCGTCGTGGGTGCAGAAACTGACCGGCCGCGATTGCCTTGCTCTGGATTTGACGTGGAAGCCGACACGCCAGATCCGAGGGACCGTCGTTTATCCCGCGAACCGCATATCCGAGCTATTGAAGATTTTGATCCAGGCGCGGCAGGACTATCCGCAGAAAAAAAACGGCGCGCCGGCAAAAATAGAGCGACAGCTGAACGCGCCGCCAGTCGGCCTCTTCTCCTTGCACCAGACTTGGGCCAGTACGGATACGGAAGAATACACCTTATTGAAATTGATCGACAACGCGCCGCATTTCAGTACGGCAGTGGGCAGGCAACGCCAATGGCGACTCACACCCAACGGTAATAAACTGAGTGCTACCATCGCTGCGGCGTCCTCGGCGAGCGGCATCAAGACCTTGGTTTTCGTTCAGACAACTGTACTTGCGAATGCCGCAAGCCGCGATTTCCACAAACTCCATCAGTCTCTGCCTGTGACGCTGACTGAGAGTGAGCGGAAATGGCGAACTATTGTCGTCGAGGAGATGGGCGGATCGGAATACTGCTATCTGCGTCTCGACGAAGACGGGACCTTCAGTGGCGGGGCGGCAAGCCATCACGGCCTCCTTCTCAGGGAGGAACGCCATCTGCATGAATCACTCTTCAAAAGGCCAGACGGCATCGGCGTGCTTTTCGCTACCTCGACCCTTGCGCAGGGTATGAATCTTCCTGCGGAAATCGTGATAATCGCGGGCGATAGCCGCTTCGATCCGGCGGCCAACAGGATGGAAGTCTTGGAAGCGCACGAGGTGCTCAACGCCGCCGGGCGGGCCGGACGGGCCGGCGAGCGCTCTCAAGGACTCGTATTGGTCGTCCCTAGCCGCGTTATCGACTTCGACGAGGCGACCGGCGAAATAGGCGATCACTGGGAAACTTTGCGAAACATCTTCCAGCAGTCGGATCAATGCCTCGAGATCAATGACCCCCTAACAGAGCTGTTGGATCGAATTCATGTCAGTGCGGTGGAAGGTGGCATGGCTTCTTATCTAGTGAGCAAGCTGCCTCTATCTTCTGGTGAAGACGAGTTCGAGGGGGCGAGAACATTGCTCTCTCGCTCTTTTGCGGCGTACAGGGCACGCCGGGACGGCAACGAACAATGGATCGAGAGCCGTATCGAAGCAGCACTAGACGCCAAGGCTCTCATGGGCGAATCGTCAGTACGAGGGTGGATGGACCTCGTTTCTGGATCGACAGGCGTTTCTGTGCAAAATCTGCGTGAGATCCAGACACTGCTCGACAACGGCATTCTCGAAGGAAGCGCGATCGAGATTATGACGAAGTTGCTCAAATGGATCGCGGAAATCCCGGATCGACTGCTCGACTTCGTCAGGCCCGAAAACCTCGAAGGGCTTTTTGGCGAGGCCTACAAGAAACTGCCTTCGGACGAAGAGCGGGGGGAGCAAGGCCTATCTGCGCTTCTAAATATTTTGCCCCTCTGGATGTCTGCGAGACCTCTATGCGAAATCGAGCGGCACTACACGGGTAGCCAAGACGTCGGTAATTGTAAGTTTGCGCGGCAGTTCGCGCTAAGGGTTGTCCAGGATTTGGCATTCATCGCGGGCCTTCCTGCCAGAATCCTGATCGCCCGAAATGTTGCTGGTGATCTCGCAGGAGAACCGACCACACCCATCTCAACTGTATTGTCGACACTCGCTGCGATCGTACGCGAAGGATGCGATAGCCCCGACTCGCTCGCAAGTCGACTGGAAGAGGGCCGCGCCATTTCGCGGGTAAGGGCAATGGCACTTTATCATGCCTGTAGACCGTATATTGAAGATGGCGGCGCATTCGAAGATTTCGACGACACGCGGGACCGGGTGAGGCGCGGAAAAGCATTGTATAACTTCCTAGAATAAAGCGACTGATTTGACGGCCGTGGGTCGAACCTGATTCACTCTTGTCGACGGAGCGATTAACTCCAACCTTCAAAGCTGACCCGTGTCCCTTCACGGGTGCTTTTCTGTTCCGTAGAAATTTTATGCCAATCGCCTGCGATATTTGATGCCTCAGCAACGCCTCAACTTAACCTCGTGGAAATCCGACTCTCTGCACTGGAAATTACTGTATAAATAATACTAAGTTGGCAGTACAAATTCGGGGGGGAGAAAGGCTTGCAATTGGCCAACCAGTACGATGCATCCGGTTCTCTTGCCGGTTATCTTTATCAGTGCAGATTGGCATTACTTCTTGCGATACGCGAAATGAAGGTCAAGCCGAATTGCCATGTCTCGATCGAAAAGTTTGACGATATAGCGTTTCACGAAGAGGATCTGGCGCACTGTGTCGTTCAAGCTAAACACCATATCGGTCCAAAGGATGTCACCGATAATAGCGTCGACATCTGGAAAACCCTCCGGATCTGGATTTCGCAGCTGAAGGCAGGTTCCTTCTCAAATGCCGATACTCGTCGGCTTCTGATCACAACTGCGACGGCGCCGGCTGGGGGGGCGCTGGCAATGCTGCGAACTGGCAGCGGACCTGATGACCGCAACGCAGCACGAGAGCGGCTCTCAGCTGCCGCCCGCGCATCGACCAACAAGACATCGGAGCCGGGCCGTCTCGAGTTCCTGTCCTTGACCGACGAAGAGGCGGACGTGCTACTTGCCTCCATTGTGGTATTGGATGGCGCGCCGGACCTGCACAATGTTTTCGATGAGGTGGAAGGGGAGCTTCGTATCCTGTCGGCCACCTCGGCTGACAAGGTCGCGCAATCGCTTGAAGGTTGGTGGCTGGGGGTGGTTGCGAAGCGTCTCGTAGGGGTGGAGACCTCGGACATCCCGGTTCAGCACATCGCAATAAAGGCACAGGAATTCGCGGCACTTTATGGGCCATCCGGCCTGCCTGTCAGCGATCCTACCGAGTTCGGTGAGCGACCCTACTCAATCGAGGATGAGGGCGAGACCTACGTCAAACAAATGCGTCTGATCCAGCTATCGGACAGGGCGATAAAGCGCGGCATCCAGGATTTCTACCGGTCGAATACCCAACGGTCGAAGTGGGCGCGAGAAAATCTGCTGCTCGACGGTGATGTTGCCCGCTTTGAGAGCAAGCTGCAGGATTCTTGGGAACGCAAATTCGAAGAAGAGTGCGGTGAAGCTCAAACAGCCGACGATGCTTCTAAGAACGCGATGGGTCGCAAGGTCTTCCACTGGGCAAGCCAGCAGCAAATCGAATTTCGCAACGTGATCGAGACTTGGATCACTGCGGGATCGTTCCATGGCTTGGCGGATCGGGTGAAGGTGGGCTGGCATCCCAACTTCCTCGACCATCTCACGGTTGGAGCTGACGATGGCGCGGCTTGACCCATGGATGAGGCGCCCGCCTGAAGAAGCAAACCTCTTCGGTCCTTCATTCCTCTGCGCGCTGTCCCATGAATTTTTGCGCGACTTGACCAAAGATGGCCGCGAGGGCGCGTCGCTCTTTTTGCTGATCCTTGCGTTATCGACTACTCTGCACCGTAGCAGCCGGGAGCGGCTGCCCTATTCAACGGTGACGTCACTTTATGCCTGGGTGCAGGAAAACGAGGATCTGCTCATTGGGTTTGCCTCAAGAGCAAATAACTTAACGCCATATATCAAGGAAGCGATCCTTTTCGGAATCGCGACAAAGACGATCAGTGTCGATGACATGGGAAATCTCCGCCCTGGGGAACGTCGAGCAACCTTTCCCAAATCATTCTTGGACGACACCACCGCAGAAACCAAAGAAATCATAGATAGATCGAAGTTCATGGGTAGATGGCTTGCAAAATCTGGATCTGAAACCTCAGTCGCCGCGGCGCTGGGAGTTCGCCCATGAGTTTCATCATTAAGGCAATCGTCGTTTACAGCCATTCCGGTGATCAGCAGATCGTGACTTTCCGTGAATCTGGATTGAACATTATCACGGGCAAGTCGAAGACCGGTAAATCGGCGATTATTGACATCGTCGATTATTGTCTCGGCCGCGGTAGCTACAATGTCGCCGAAGGGACGATCCGGAAGAAAGTCTCGTGGTTCGGCCTGCACATAGCCAAGGGTGAGGATGAAGTGTTCATCGCTCGCGACAATCCGGGTCCAGGGGCCAGCACTGGGTCTAAGGTTTTCTTCCAGCGCGGCCGGAGCCTAACTTATCCATCACTCGATGAGATTTCGAAAAACACCACTGAGGAAAGTCTCAAGGAGTTCGTCACACGGTTCGCAGGTATTCAAGAGAACGAGCACCGGCCGACCACAGGCTCTCGCCCACCATTGGAAGCTGATATCGGCCACGCTCTTTTTCTCTGCTTTCAAAAACAGAACACCATCGCCAGCCAAGATCAGCTCTTCCATCGAATGAATGAGCAGTTCCTTCCCCAGGCCATGAAGGATACCCTTCCGTACTTCTTAGGGGCCGTTGATGAGGACCACTTCCGGCTCTTCGGGGAGTTGGACGAGTTGCAGAAGAAGCTGCGGCTCCTCGAAGCGCAACAAGCCAAGCATATACAGGCCGTAGACGTCAGCCGGTCACGTTTGACAAGAATCCTCAATGAAGGGAAGAAGGTTGGACTGATCCGCCAAGACTATCAGCCCGTGGACGACAGTGTTTTTGCCTTCCTCGCAAGGGTGAGCGAAAGCGCTATTGATCAACCCGACCTTACCTCCGATTTTGGCGAGACTATCGCGCGCCTCCGCGGTGAACAAAGCACGCTGCAGGAGCGACTAGGCGATCTCAATCAAGACATTCGCGCCGCGCGAGCCTTCTTCTCCGACCAGACCGAGTATTCACGTGAGGTGACCGAACAAAGATCCCGCTTAAAAAGCATCGAGCTGTTTAAGAACGACATCGAAACGCCGGAACAATGCCCCTTCTGCGACTCTCATTTGGAGTCCCCTATTCCCCGCGTTACGCAAGTCAGGGAGTCTTTGCGACGAGTCGGCACACAGCTCGAAGGCCTCTATCGCGACAATCCGCATATTCAACGGCACATCGCTGATCTCGAAGGAAAGATCGGCGAGGCTACTGACAGCTTACGGCTGGTTCAAAGAGAGCTTCAGCGCGCTATTCTCGATGATGAAGCCGCCAAAGCACGTCAGGACCTGATCGTCTCGCGCGGCCGGTTTCTGGGACGACTTGCAGAATTTCTTGAAGCCATGACGCCAGATCGAGACGATCTCGAACTCGCTTCAGACATCGAGCAAGTGAAGAGCCTGATCTCAGCTGTTCGCTCACGCATTAACAGTGACGATATAGAATCGCGCCTGCAAACAATAATGAGCTTCATCAGCCAGAAAATGACGGACTATTCTGGCCAACTCGACCTAGAACACAGCGGTAGCTCGCTGCGCCTGGACGTAAAAAAGCTTACCGTGGTGGCTAATACCGTCGATGGACCGATCCCGCTCAATCGAATGGGGAGTGGTGAAAACTGGGTCGGATATCACGTTCTGAGTCACCTAGCCATTCACTGGTGGCTGCGTGAGCGGGACCGTCCGGTGCCTGCATTCCTTATTTTCGATCAGCCGACACAGGCCTATTATCCACCGGACATATCCGAAGGTGGATTGGATCAAATCGAGAAGGATGCGGACCGCGCCGCTGTAAAGTCGCTGTTCAAACTAATGGCGCATGCATGCCAGGAAATAAAACCTGACTTCCAGCTGATCGTACTCGATCATGCCCACCTCGCTGATGAGTGGTTCGAGGAGGCTATCATCAGGGAATGGCGTGGAGAGGAGGCGCTTGTGCCCTACAACTGGCCGGAGCGATGAGCAATGCTGGAAATCCCTCTGAACTATAGTATCAACCTGTCTGACGACGAAGCTGCTGCTTTGGCGGACACGTTTGGCTGCGCGCTGGAAGATGTCGGCCAGAATCTTCAGCTTTTTGCCAAAGCAGCGCTGAATGAGTATGTCGATATGTTTGCGGGACAAGCATTGATCAACGTTTCGGACATGCGCGAACGCCGCCTTGTCGCTATGCTTCTCGCTTTGCCAGCTGCAAATTTTCCGACCGACGAGCGGATCGCGCGTTTGTTCAATCTGACCATCTCGCAGGGCCGCGCGCTGTTGCGCGCCACGCTCTCTCGACATCGGGCTCGACTCAAAGGAGTAATGGAAGGTGCGGCTCGACGGTTCATTGCCGCATGTCAAGGCGAGGACGGAGCCGAGCGCGATGCTCGATTCCCGAACGTAGTCGTGATCGAAATGCTCAACGCGCAACTGTCTGCGGCAAGCAGTCCTCGTAGCCCAATTCGCCGCAAGCCAGGAACGTTCGACACATATCTGGTCGCGAATGGGGCTTTTATCGAACTCCAGAGCCTCTACCCATGAACCCGTCAGAACATTTACCTGACGTGATTTCGGCAGCAAGTCTCGTGCTAGCTGTCCTTGCGGCTTTTTACACCCTCTGGCTTCCAGCTGTGACAGCAGCGCTCAACGTCAAGCCCGCTACCGACGTAGACGATCGTGGACCTCAAAGAACCCAAATCATGAACGCGCTGTCTACCAAAGCCGTGCCGCTCGCCTTTGCGACGATTGCGTCAACGACCATTCTTGCGCCACGCGGCATCGCAATCATCGCTGAAATATGGCGCCACCACGCCGAATGGTCATTCGATGATGTTAAGGCGATGTTCGTTCTCACTCTCGCACTCATGCTTCTACTTACAATCGTTTCGGTGACTCAGGTCATTCGGCTGTTCGCCAAACGTCGTGAGGTAACTCCTAAGCAGCGAAGAAAATAGCCTCTAACGGCATAGGCATGGCAGAGATGCCCCTCAGATCAAGCCCCATGCCCGAAACCTCCCCCTCCCCGTCATCTCGCGCAGGCCGAGTTCCAAAACGATCCGCCGCGCCGCCTGCGGCGTCACCTCGAGCGTTTTCGCCACCATTTTTGCCGACACCAATGGCTTTGCCATCACCAGTTCCACTAGTTCCGGCAGCTTTGACGACGTCCGCCGCCCCTCAAGCTTTCGCTCAAACATCGTCTTCGCCAATCTAAGCCTGTCGTGTTCTTTCATGCCGATCTCGGGGGCCGCCAAAAGCCCGTGAGCGATGGCGAGCAGCCGGGTTTCACGATCGCGATGCCGGCGCCGATCGACGGGGATGGTTTTGAGGCCGAGATTGATGGCGGCGAGGTGGCCACCGGTGGTGATACCGGCTTCCCGCAGGATCGACGCAGCTAACAGCCTGCCAAGCCAGGGCGCGTGCTGCAGCACCGACAGTTCGTTCCAGGCATCGAGGGCAATGATCGCCTGCAGCACAGCCGGCATCTCCTGGGCGTGGCGCAAGACACCGCGCCATTCGTCGAGCCGGGCATCCTCGTCCCAGTCGAGATCGTAGACGAGAGGGTCTCGTTCGCGGGTGTCGGCGCGTCCTGGCCGCCTCGCTTGCTCGATCGCGGCCTCAGAGCGGGCCAGCACCGCATCGATGGCGGCGTAGTCGACGCCCGGCAGATCTTTGGCGTCATCGACATCGTCCCCCTCCCCTTCCCCGTCGATCCTGACCGCGGTCCGAGAGACGTCGGCCGGTTTGATCACCTCCGTGCCGGTCGGTGCGATCTCCGATGTCTGCCGGAGCGTGCGAATGCCTTCCGGCGATAGCGCCCAGTCCGGCAACTGACCAGAAATCCGCCGGCGGGTGCGCAGCACGTCGCGGGCGATGGTGAGTTCGTGGGTGGGGGTGCGGGTATCGCGAAGGGCGTCGTGGAGGACGAGGTCTTCGAGATGGACGAGCTCGCCGTCGATCCACAGGGAGGCGCAGGCATCCGCGAAATTTTGCCGTTCGAGAAAGCCGGCGCCGACCGGCGAGCGGGCAATGCGCTCGTCGAGACGGGTGAGCGCGATACCGGTGTCGCTTTTACTTTGGAATTTCAAACGGCAAAACGTCATACGTTTGTTAGAGTTAGCGCGCAAAAATAGCCCAGATTTTCGCTAACGACTTCGACGGGGCAGCGCATGCCAAAGCCACTTCAAAATCGTGGAGCCGGCCCTTTTCCTTCCGAGGAAGACTGGTTGAAGGCGCGGAGAACCGCCCGCGAACTCGATCGTGTCTTGGATGCTGGACGAGCCAAGAAAGACGCGATTGCCAGGGCAGCGGCTGAACTTCAGCTAACATCCCGACAAATCTATAATCTCCTTGCCCGGTATCGGGTTGAGCGAACGATAACAGCATTATTGCCTCGGCTGCCTTCCGAGCGGCGCAAGCGGCTATCGGAGAAGGCAGAGGAGATCATCCAAACAACATTGCGCGAGCAGTGGATGACACTTGAAGCGCCGCCTCTTGCGCCGGTTGTTGCCGAGATCCGCGCCCGATGTCAGGAAGCCGGCGTCGTTATCCCTTCCTACGTCACGATTTCCCGGCGAATCCCGTCATTATTCTCCGTGGAAGAGATCGCCAAAAAACGGTCGGCCAATCCTAAGCATCTCATGCGGCTCAAGCCGCGGCCGGGTTATATCCACGCACCGCACCCGCTTGATGTCTGCCAGATCGACCATACTCCGACCGACATAAATTTCGTAGAGGTGGTCAACAACGGCGGCGTATTCATCGGTCGACCGTATCTGACGATCGTCATCGATGTTGCGACCCGCGCCATTCTTGGCTTCTGCCTTACCCTAGAAAAGCCCTCTGTCTTGTCTGTTGCGCTTTGTCTGGCACACGCGATCTGCCGGAAAGACGAATGGCTTACCGCTCGGTCGATACACCATGCATGGCCAATGTTCGGCCGTCCGAAGCTTCTGCTCACCGACTCGGCCAAGGAATTCAAGGGAAATGCTTTTCAGCATGGTTGCGACGACTACGGGATTCGTATTCGCCATCGCGACCGCGGTAGAGTTCATCAGGGCGGCGTTGTCGAGCGGCTTTTGGGCAAGCTCAATGGGGTGCTGTCCACATATCCCGGTTCGTCAGGAAGTTCTGTGGCCGATCGCGACGAATATCCGTCACATCAGCGCGCTTGCCTGAGCTTCTCTGAATTGGAACGCTGCCTGGCGTTGGCAATCCTTGATCATAATAGACAGGAGAATTCCAAAACGCTGAAAGTGCCGGCCGCAGAATGGCTACGCGGTAGCGCGGGGTCGCCCGAACACGAGGACGAGCCGCAACGAGTACTTCTGTCATTCCTGCCCAGCGCTGGCCGACAACTTTCACCACAGGGATTGAGCATGTTCGCATTGCATTACTATTGCTCCTGGCTCGGGTCTTTCGTTCCAGAACGCGACCGGCTCGGTAAGCTTGAGGTTCGATACGATCCCCGTGATATCAGCCATATCTATGTTCGTGATCCAGATACCCGATCGTTTCGACCCGTCGGACGCCGCGATGGCCGCATTGAACCGGTGACCTTGTGGGAGCATGATGCGGAACGCGCTCAATTGCGCGCTATCAACCAGCGCTCAAGCATAGAAAAAGTGGCTCTACGCCGTGAGATATCTGCCATCGCTGATGCTGCCAAGCTCTCCAAACGGGAGCGTCGGGACGCGGTTCGTAGAGCGCATGCCACGGCAGCTAAAAAGCCCTACGCCTCAATCGCTCCAGGCGAAGCACCGGCCAACCGGGCTCACCCCAAGAGACAGAAGAATCGTCTGCCGGTGGAAGACTGGTGAGCGGCATGTCTGATCATTTATTTGACCACGTACGTCCCATTCTCGACCTCGGAGATGACGAACGCGTAGCCTATATGCGGGCGCCGAGGTGGATTGGCCATCAAATCGCGAAGGACACCCAACAACGACTGGCTGACTTGCTGGCCCGACCTGTGTCACTGCGGACCCAAGGGCTAATGCTCATAGGCCCCTATGCAAATGGGAAGACCATGATCGCGGAGCGGTTCGCGGTGGAGCACCTTCGGGCATCGCCGAACCAACGAGTTTGGATTGTTCAGACACGTGAAGGAGCAGGACTTGGCCATTTCTATGCCAGTATTCTTCAGGCGTTTCATGCGCCTGGTGGCGATATATGGAATGTTAGCCGGAAGGCGGAGCAGTTGGATCACTTGCTGGCGAGCATCAAACCCAGGGTGTTGATATTTGACGAATTCCACAATGCTCTACGGGGAAGGTCCCGCGACGTCGAAGGGGTGTTTGCCTTTCTCCGCCGGATCGGCCGGCAGTATGATATCTCGCCTGTGCTCATCGGCGAAGTCGCCATCTACGATTTTCTCAACGCCACAAGCGAGATGGCAACTCGCTTTGACCTCGTTGCAATCCCGAGGTGGCAATATGACGAAAGCTACCTGACCCTCCTCGACAGCCTCGAAGCGGCTTTGCCTCTCGCGAAGGCCTCTGATCTATCGGATGAAACATTGGCTCGACGAATTTTCAGCCTATCGGAAGGTTTGATCGGAGAGATTGTCTCCGTTGTGACCAAAGCTGCCGTGGGGGCGCTTCGTTCTGGAGCGGAACGCATTACCAAAACCGGTATCGATGAGCTTGGCTACACCCCCATTTCGCATCGGCGCAATGCGGCGTTGCGCAAGTGTTTGATATGACCCGCATAGAAATCGACGCACCACTCATCGACATCCAAGAGCGCTACCTGGATACAATTTCCACACGTTGGCCCATCACTGTCATGCCACAGCCAGACGAGCTATTGTCGAGCTGGCTACACAGGCTTGCCTATGCCAACGGTGTACCAGGGCGCTCTTTCGCCCGAGTACTGGGGCTCACACCTGGAATGTGGTCGGCCAGGCTTGATCTAAAGCTTTCCATCACCTTGGCAAAACAGCTGCAGACGTATGCGGTTATCACACCTGAACAGCTAACCGCTATGACACTGCCGGACAACCAAACAAGGCAGCTTTTTTTACCCCTCCGAAACCTTCACCGGCGGCAGGGGTCGACATGGCTACAATTCTGCCCGCGATGCCTGGCCACTGATGCGCACCCATACTTTCGGCGAGAGTGGCGGCTGGCAACACGGCTTACCTGCGAAAAGCATAGCAACAGGTTGCGAGATCGATGCACATCCTGCAATCAGCCCGTGGCAGCCTTTGATCAGAGCGAACTCAAACCGCACCACTATTGTGCCCGGTGTGGTCACGACTTCCGTCGTGCCTCGACCATCTACCTATGCCCGGCGGTGATAAAGCTTGACCAATGCATCCATGAAATCTTTGGCAGCGGTTTCATTGCCGGATCCCCGATCGACAATCTGCTCGTCCGGCGGTTAATGGACATCCCTCAATTGACCGGCGTCCATCAGCGAAAGTTGTTGACTGGTTTGTCCGCGTCATTTCGTGCACGATGCTACGAGCAACTTGTATGCCACCCATACGAAGACGGCACAGTCAGGCGGCATGTTCATGGGGTTGGTCGGGCTCTCGGATCGCCAATCGCGAAAGATGGTGGCAATAATGTCCTAATCCGACTGCTTACGGATGCGCTCGCCCGTCAACCGGGGCGGTCGGCGGTTGGCGGTAGCCGACCATTTGTCGATCTTACGCACTTCCTTGCAACCGCTCAGAAAATGAGCCGGGTTTCGGTGACGTCGCCGTCGCGCAGGAGAGATGCAGCCGCGATCGTCCGTTGCCAGTGTTGAAAATTCACTTCAAAGCCTGTGCCTCGGGAGCATCTTTGAAACGGGCGATGGAATCGATCTCGGCAATTTTCTGGAATTCACCAAGATATTCCAGATGATCTTTTTGAAATCAACGGCTGAACATTGTCAGGAATTTTGGCGACGTACTCGCGCGCGAACGAGATGTAGACGTCGAGCTTGAAGCCTTCCGCCTAACCGTTTCGACAAGATTAGGCGGAAGCTGCGTCAATAGAGTGGGGATACAGGTATCAGTTCAGATTTTTAAAACTCTTCCCAGCTATCGACCTTCGCAGCGGTGTTGCCACGCACGGCGTTAGAAACGCGTGCCATCAGACGTCTTGCCGGAGACGGCGCTGGTGGTGTTTCCAGATCTCTGCGAGGACCGGTGGCTGCATGGGTTGAACCAATCTCGAAACTGGCGATCAGTTGGAATAGTGCCTCCGCTTCCCTGGCCAGCGAATGGCTTGCCGCCGTCGATTCCTCGACCATGGCGGCATTCTGCTGAGTGCCCTGGTCCATGGTGTTGACGGCAGTGTTGATTTCCCGCAGTCCCGTCGCCTGCTCCTTAGCGCCTTCGACAATCGCCGTGACATTGGTGCTGACACCCTGAACTTGCGCGACGATCTGTTCCAGAGCTTTGCCGGTTTCCGTCACCAGTTCGACGCCATTCTTGACCTGCACTCCCGATTTGCCAATCAGCGCCTTGATCTCTTTTGCAGCTTTTGCAGAACGCTGCGCGAGTTCGCGCACTTCCTGTGCAACGACGGCAAAGCCTTTGCCCGCCTCGCCCGCCCTGGCGGCTTCTACGCCGGCATTCAGTGCAAGTAGATTGGTCTGGAAGGCGATCTCGTCGATGACACCGATGATGTTGGAAATCTCATTCGACGAAGTCTCGATCTCGTGCATCGCGGTGACAGCTCTGCTGACCACCGCACCTGAGTGCTCCGCCGATTGGCGCGTCTGCTGGACCATGTTGCCGGCCTCTTCGGCACGCCTGCTTGAGTCGGTGACCGTCGTCGTGATCTGCTCCAGTGCCGCTGCTGTTTGCTCGACCGATGCTGCCTGTTGTTCCGTCCGCTTCGAGAGATCGTCGGCCGCCGCACGGATCTGATTGGACCCGGCTGCAATTGCCTGGGCATTCTGGCCGACGCGCCGCATGGCGTCTTCGAGCTTTGCGACGGCATCATTGAAGTCGAGACGGACCTGATCAAGCCGGTCTGCAAAGGTTTCGGTAATCCTGTAGTTCAACTTGCCTTCAGAGAGACGGCCTAGCGCACTGCCGATGCTATCGACTGCAAAGCGAACTTCCGACGCCTCCTGTGCCTGCAGGCGTTCACGGTCAGCACGCTCCTGCTCGGAAAGCGAACGGTTGGCTGCGGCTTCCTGTTCAAGCCGAACCCTATCACGTGCGTTATCGCGGAAAACACCGACCGTGGACGCCATGGTACCAATTTCGTCAGAGCGTCCTTCGCCATAAATGGTGACGTCGAGATTGCCCTTTGCTAGGGCGTCCATCGCGCCAGTAATGGCGTTTACAGGACGGATAACGCCGGCAATGACAGTCCAGATCGAAAAGGCGGAAACGGCGGCAGCCATTGCTGTCAGCGCTATCATCAAGGTTGTCAGCATAGACTTCAGGGCATTGCCTTCCGCCAGCTTTTCCTTGGCAACACGGATCTGTACCTCGACTAGCTTGGCTATATCTCCACCCAGAGGATCGATTGCCGGATAAAGTTCTTTGTCTGCGAAGCTGGCGAGCGCAGAAGCATCTTTCGACGTGAGGATACCGAGAAGCTTTTGGACGTGGACGTCTGCCTTCCGGCGCGCTTCTTCGAAGTGATCGGCAAGCTCCTTTTCTTCACTTGTCAGGGTGGTACCTGTGTACGCCTTCCAATGATCGTTCACATCAGTCAGTGCGGACTGAACATTCGCTGTCCCCTGCATCGGTGACAGGACCCCGGAACGGGTCTTGTGAACGGTATCGACAATGTTGACCGCATAGCGATCACCGATGATTTTCAAATGTTCCATCGGTTCGACGCGATCAACCACGATGGAGTCAGCAATTTTCGCTTCTTCTTCCATCGCGTAGAAGGAAAAGGCAGCAATCATCATAATTGTAGCGGTGAGCACCGAGATGCAGGCAAGCAGTTTCACACGGATAGTCATTACATCCTCAACCAGGCAATAGAGACGCACGTCTCTGGATAATTCGGCAACTGTTCGGGGCTGTCTGGCAGGATGATGCTTCGCTGAGGATCCCCATCCTCAACTCGCCGAGGATTGGACAATCATGGGCGCACCCGTTAAATCTAGGGTCAATCTGTTTATGAATTATAAATAACTGGATAGAATAGCCTAAAAATTAGCCATCGCGAGTAAATATCCGCCATTCAAGTTAAAGTTGAAGCCGAAAGATGAGCTATGCGCAAACATGCCGGACTAGCATTATTGGGTTTGAGCATAGCCACCACGGCCATAGCGGCGGACGGAGCAAAAGCACCAGGAGTGTTGGTCAATCCCAACGAGCCGGCTTGCCTGAAGGTGCCTGCGGCCGATATGGAGCAGTTCGTTGGCGCTCCGGCACGTGTCCGGGAAACGAACAACGGTCTTTGTTCCTGGGAGGGCAGCAGATCGGGTACTTATGTAAAGGTCATGTACTTCAAGGGCGAAAGCCTTGGTATCCCCGCTGGAGCGGAGCGGGCTTATTTCGATCAGGGTATAGAAATCATGAAGGCCGAAAACAAGCCGGGGGAACTCGTGGAGATTCCTGCGTTAGGAGATAGTGCCTGGGGGTTGAAGATCACCGAAAATCCTATGAATTTTTACTCGGTGGACACGTTCAAGGGCAAAAACAGCATCACCATCATGTCCAATGGCGTCGGTTACGACGCGACCGTCAAGATTGCGCAGCTTGCGGCGTCGCGTATGTGAGATCTCACTATTCGACTATCGGTCGGTTGATGGCGGTGGAACTCTGAATGAATACTGATGGCGCCGATCAAGCTCCGTCACAAAACAACGTGGTGATCAGAATGCTGTGGACGCGTTTGCGCGTAGACTAGGGATAACGGGCGGCAACCGACCAATTGCCTACATGTCTCAGCCATTTGGACAGCTTAACAAGACGACAGTGTGTTATCGACACCACGTCACCCTTGACGACTCAGTTCCGAACGGATGCTCTCAGTGTCAAGTTAAGTGCAGCGGAGGATTATTTATCTACAGCCGGCTTGTTAATCGTCATCGTCACCGTAGCCAATATCGGCTTTTGCATCATTACCAGCCTGTTCCGCAGTTCGCCTGCTCAGAAGCCCTGCATCCTCCAGTGCCTCGATATTTGGAAGATCACGAAGGGTTTCAAATCCGAACACGGACAAAAACAGTTTTGTTGTTACATATGTATACGGCGCACCGGGTGTCGGGCTCCGAGGCCCCGAAACAATAAAGCCGGCATCCCGCAGCCCGGCAATCGTGTCACGGCTAATCTCTCTGCCGAAAATCTTCGACAGCTCCGCCCGGGTGATAGGCTGAAAATAGCCTATGGCAGTCACGACCATCGCCTCGGTTTCAGAAAGCGACGCCGCTATGGACTGTGTCGGGGCGGTCGAGGCGCGAATAGTTTCGGCAAACCGCGGGCGAGTGCGGTGCTGCCATCCGCCAGCCACCGACACCAGCTCGTAGGGACGGTCCCGCAACTCCTCGACAAGGTCATCAATCAACAGGTCGATGCTGCAGTCTGTACCGACCACCCGCGCAAGAAACTCGCGGCCCACCGGTTCAGTTGAGGCAAAAATAACCGCTTCAACCCGCAGCATCCACTCCCGCCAACGCAGATCAGGTGGCAGATCCTCCAACTCGCGATCATACAGGACGTCTTGCTGTCGTCTTGATGGTCGTCTTACGGATTTGGCTGCTGGAGACTTGCTCATTGTCACAACCCAAATATTCGGAATGACGGACGACCTGATAGCTCGTGGACCGCGTCAAAACTCTCCAATCGATCGAACAGACGAGTGGCTGCCCAGCGTGACAGATGACTACCCGGCGCAGATGCCGAAACAGCGTCCTCGCTGAGGAGCTTCTGAATAACTTCATTGGCCCCTTTGGTCCGCACCTTCGGCGCTGCAGCTATCAACCGTGCCGCGCGGCGATCAATGTCGGTACCCGAACGTAACGCCGCCTCCACGCCCGCGACCACTGCCAGGCAGATCGCCCTCGAATAAGCAGGCTCGCCCGGCCGCACACGTCCTCTACCGCCGATCGTGCGGAATGCAGGCCCAAAACGCTCGGGCAGCAGCAGCGGCACAGGTTTGGGCCATTTCAGTTTTTGCGCCAACACCATATCGGCGAGACCCAACGCCAGAACTTCCGCATCGGCACGGGCGGTGCAAATTGTTGCTATCAGATCCGCCGCGACGAAAGGCGGCGCGCGTGCGGACTGGATCGCGGAATCGACCTCATCCGGGATCGAAGCAAGGGCGTCATCCCATCGAAGCTGCAAAAGATCGGCAAGTTCCTTCACGACAAGTGACCCAATCGGGCCGGAACGGCGCACAAGCAATCGTGTGGCGAGAAATATCTTTCCGGCAGGACCTGGATCGTCACCTGCACCAGTGAGCAATACCGCATCGCGAATGGCACTTTCTTCCTCAGCGCGACCAACCATTTTTGCCGCAACCTCAGCCGATTTCAGGGCGAGGCGGTCGCGCCAGCAGCCGAGCCATGGCAGGTCTGCTCGGATCAAATCATCTATTAATTTCAGAGCGATACCGGCAGCAAAGGCAGCGCTTGCTTCATCCGTTTCCCGACCGCGGGCCAGCGCCCAACCGGGCAGGCTGGGCAACCAAACATGAGGGGTCGATAGTGCGGGCGTCGGAAAATCCATGCAGGGATCATAACCGGACTGTGCGGTTTAGGCCAGATAATTGATTTAAAACGCACAGCATGTCGGCATAATATTATGTCCGATAATGTTGCATTATCGGACGTCTTGCTCTTTATATAGAGAATGGCCCAAATCATCGAGCAGAACACCGAAATTCATGTCGAGGACAGCTCAGCGCCGTCTCTCGGCACGGGGGCTGGCCGTGATCTTTCCGAGCCGGAGGTGTCGGGCGAAAGCCCCCTCCCCTCTGTCACCGGCGAGGACCAGACGCCCGCCCATCTTGCAAGCCTTGCTGATCGCGCCCGGGGTTATGTTGAAGCCGCCAGTTCCGCCAATACGCGCAAAGCCTACGCCGCCGACTGGAAGCATTTTGCTGCTTGGTGCCGGCGGTCCAATCTTGCTCCGCTCCCCCCGCACCCGCAAACAGTTGGGCTCTATATCACCGCCTGCGCCTCCGGGACGGCCGAGAGAGGAGCCAAGGCCAATTCCGTTTCCACAATCGAGCGCCGCCTTTCCTCCCTGTCATGGAATTATGCGCAGCGGGGGCTCGCCCTCGATCGTAGGGACCGTCACATCGCAACCGTTATGGCCGGGATTCGCAACAGCCATGCCAGGCCGCCCGTGCAGAAGGAGGCGGTCATGGCAGAGGATATCATCGCCATGGTCGAGACCCTTGATCGCGGTTCTCTGCGTGGCCTGCGCGACCGTGCCATGTTGCTGGTCGGCTTTGCCGGTGGTCTTCGCCGCTCCGAGATCGTTGGCCTTGATCTGAAGGCAGACCAGACCGAAGATGGGCGCGGCTGGATCGAAATCCTCGATAAGGGAATGCTCGTCACCCTGCGCGGCAAAACTGGATGGCGGGAAGTCGAAATTGGCCGCGGTTCTTCAGACTCCACCTGCCCGATCGCGGCAGTCGAGACTTGGGTCAAATTCGCCAAGCTTGCGCACGGTCCCCTCTTCCGTCGCGTGACGGGACAAGGCAAGGCAGTTGGGCCAGAACGGCTGAATGACAAGGAGGTGGCGCGCCTGGTGAAGCGGGCCGCGATGTCGGCCGGCGTTCGCGGCGATCTCAGCGAGATTGAGCGTGCGTTTAAGTTCTCCGGTCACTCCCTTCGTGCTGGCCTCGCCTCTTCTGCCGAAGTCGATGAGCGGTATGTCCAGAAGCAACTGGGGCACGCGTCCGCAGAGATGACCCGCCGATATCAGAGACGACGTGATCGCTTCCGTGTGAATTTGACCAAGGCTTCAGGGCTTTAGCTGGCCCCCTCCCCTGCCGTTCAAGCGCTTGCAGAAAACCCGCTAGCGCATTATAGTCACTATAGTCATTTTGGTTATGGGTGAAGCGATGCAAAAATCAACGCACGACGATATGAGCTGGACGGTCGCAGGCGCGAAGGCAAAGCTTTCAGAAGTCATGGAGCGCGCGCAATTGGTGCCTCAGACGATTACCCGCAATGGAAAGCCTAGCGTCGTGGTTGTTTCCGCAGAAGAATGGCAGAAGAAGACCGCACGCAGGGGTTCGCTAGCGGAGTTTCTGCTGGCATCCCCTCTGCGTGGTGCCGATCTGGAGATCGAGCGGCAACACGACGAGCCGCGTGACTTGTCGTTATGAGATTACTTCTCGATACGAATGTGCTGTCAGAAGTTACCAAACCTTGGCCCGATGAAGGTGTTCTTAAATGGCTCCACGGGCTAGATGAGGACCGCACATTCATCAGCATCATATCGATCGCTGAAATTCGCCGCGGTGTCGCTTTGATGGATAGTGGGAGAAAGCGCGACGCCCTCGCCGAATGGCTCACGTATGATCTGCCTCAACGCTTCGAAAATAGGATTATTCCAGTGGAGGCGCCTGTCGCTTTTGCTTGCGGCAACCTCATGGCGCTTGCCAAGCGTAGCGGTCGAGGGCTTGCCTCGATGGACGGTCTGATTGCCGCCACAGCCGTTGCTCATCAGTTGACGCTTGCGACGCGCAACACCAAGGATTTCGAAGGCTTCGGGATCGATATCATCAACCCATGGGCGGCTTGATCAACCCCATGTTCGTCGACGGAAAGGATTAGTCTGCATGCTTTCATACACCTTGCTCAAAAACCACGCTGGCATCCTGCTCGTCGGAGACCACACGTCTCTTACCTGGTTGCACCAAGTCGTCCACGAGGTGAATGATCGCTCGCCGGTTATTATCGACAAGGAAGGCTCGTTTCTGGGCCTGGCCTACGATGTGCGCAAAGCCCTTGAGCGGCAACGTGAAGTTATCCCGCCGCCAAAGCATTTTGAAGAAGTTGGTGTTCGATACGGTGTCCAGATCCTCTGGCCAGTTCTTCTGCTGCAACAGAGGCTGTTGAGGCAATCCCTCGCGTTCCTCAGCCATACGGCCAAGACCCAAGCGATCACCTACGCCTTGGAGGCCGTCATTGAAGATGCGCTGCGAGAGGATTTTGGTGCACAGGCTGAGCGCATCATCGGTCTCTGGCAGCGCGTTGATCCGGCACAAGCTCAGGTCTTCGACATGATAAATAGCCGCGCAGGGATCTTCTGTTCATGGACAAAGACCCAACGGAAGTCCGGCTTTGCGCAGCTCCTTTCTAGTTTCGATCCGATGTATGACAGCTTCTACTCTATGCGATTGAAGAACGGCGAGAAGAACCTTATCTCCCCGGCAGAATTCGCTGCATGGGAAAATGCGGAATGGCCGGATCCTCGGTGGTAAATTACTGGCGCACCAATAGTCATATCAACCGGATAGGTCCCCCTCCCCTACACTCTGTTGAAACCACAAGCTCAAAACTGAAGGCAGAGTTTTTTGCTTAGCGATTCAATTGAAATCGGGAGCTAAAAGCCACATCGGATCTCGCCTATCTCGAAGCCTGGGGGATGGCGGCGACCGGACGATCGCTGCCCTGGCCGGCGCCCGAGGCGCTGCTGCTGAAATTCGTCGCCCAACACCTCTGGGACCCGCAGCGGCGGGAGACCGATGCCGATCACGGCATGCCGGCCGACGTCGACGACAACCTTCGAAGCCAGGGTTTCCTCAAAACCGTCGGTCCACACGCGCCATCAACGGTACGCCGTCGGCTGGCGAACTGGTCGACGTTGACCAAATGGCGCGGCCTGGAAGGTGTTTTCGCCTCCACTGCCCTCAAATCAGCCATTCGGCTGGCGATCCGAGCCGCGCCAAGACAACGTCTTCGCAAGAGCGCCAAGGCGGTCACCGGTGACGTGCTGGCAAAGCTGCTGGCGACCTGCGCCACCGACAGCCTGCGCGACCTGCGTGACCGGGCGATGCTGATGGTCGCCTTTGCGTCCGGCGGCCGTCGGCGTAGCGAGATCGCCGGGCTTCGTGTGGAACAGTTGACCGTCGAGACACCGATAGACGTGCCGGATGGCCCTCCCCTCCCCTCTCTTGCCATTCATCTGGGGCGCACCAAAACCACCTCCGGCGAAGAAGACGATGTCGTCTATCTCACAGGCCGACCGGTGGAGGCGCTCAACGCCTGGATGACGGCCGCCAAGATCGATAAGGGAAGCGTGTTTCGAGCGATCGGGCGATGGGGCACGGTTTCGCGGCGGGCGATCGATCCGCAGTCGGTCAATGCCATCCTTAAGCAGCGGGCGGAAATGGCGGGGCTGGATGCGGGGGAGTTCTCGGCGCACGGATTGCGATCTGGCTATTTAACCGAGGCTGCCAATCGCGGCATCCCTCTTCCCGAAGCGATGGAGCAATCACGCCACCGGTCAGTGCAGCAGGCCTCGAGCTACTACAACAATGCGACTCGACGAAGCGGGCGGGCGGCGAGGTTAGTCTAAACCGAGCCGAACTTGGGGCCGGCATATATATGAAGTTCGCCTTCAAACCGGCTTAGATCGGCAAGCCCTTGTGCCGCAGGCCCGAGAAACCTCCCTATCGCCCACCTCTACCCTTTGGCTTGGACTCCGTATTGTCACGTTCAGCCGGGCTAGTTTTCGGCTGCTTGGTCGACTTCATATGTCGCAGAGTTTCAGCTTGGATCTTGAAGAACTTCTCGTCCTTCACCTGGAGCCGCGCCTTCTTGTTCGCTTCCAATAGGTTTTCAAAACCGGGACCATCGTTCGTGGTGACGTTCAAAATGTCAGCGACTTCGTACTGTTGAAGCAAGGTCTTCACCGCCGCCTCAGGGTCAGAAAAAACTCTCACGGCGGCTCCGCTCAAGGCTGTTGGGAGATTTGCCGCAAATAGTGCAAAGTCGACGGCCGTTCCGGCGCCGAAGTCGACGCCGTACAGGTCCTTATGAAGATTGCGGCCGAATGTGCCTACGCTGAATTTGCTTAGTCGCTCATCTACGGGACGGTTTAGCGCTACTTCGTCCCAAATCTCGTCCGCAGGGCGTATCGTGCAGGGCACATAGGGATGCCCATCGCCACCGTCATCAGTGTGATAGAAGAGATAGTGACCCATGCCGCTTGACGTGATGCGGTCAAGTTGTAGGTGGTCATCGTCGGGGCGATCGACGCGAGCTGTGCCGCCGGACGTCGTCATCTTCTTTCCTTGAATGAGAGCGACGACATATCGATTTCGTTCGCCAATCACTGCGTGAGCGATGAGACCGAAATCAGCGCCCAGCAACTTTTCCCGCCTCCCAGTTGAGGCGCAAAACGCACTCGCACTGGACTCGAAAGCCACATCGTCTTCTTCGACCGCCCATCGAAGTTGAAGGACGTGGGAAGCTACCGTGCTGCAAATCTGCGCATTGATATCCGGCTCGGTAGCATTCGCGTAGCGCGTCATCAAATGCCGCATGCCGCTGGCAATTCCCGAATAAAGGAGACCAGTCGATAGTCCGAAAAATGCCCAGGGTCTGTGCGAAAATTCTTCCAGGTCCGAATAGGCATTTCCGGATGGTTCGTAATCTCGAGGATCGGCCAGTAAGTCCTTGAGCAGATATTGGTTGCATCGATCGTATGCACCAAACTCTATCCCAGCAGTACCAGGAAAGCTCCTGCCCAGTGTCGAAAGACGTTCAAGGCGTTTCGTGAGCGCACTCGGCCCTTTCTCAAATCCATACATTTCGTTCTTGCTTTTAGGCACCTTCTTCCCCCCGATCGTTGTAGCGGTGGTCATGTCACGCCTCTGCAAATAAACCGATACCGAATTTGGTTAACCGGTCCCAGCGGCACTAATCTCCTCGGGTCTTTTGCCTGCCCATCTCACCTTGCGCAGCGCTACACTGTCGCCCCATGCGTTGTGCGGATTGAAGATCGGCCAAGGCAAGTTTGGGGAACGGCGGATCGTTCGTTCCGTCGAGGTCAATTCCCAGAGATGTATTGAGCACCCGCCTCTTGATCACACCTTTTTCACGCAACCATGGCTTCACCGCGCCAACGTCCAATCGTTCCCCCGGTCATGGTTGCCAACGGGTTCGGGCGACGCCATAGATCACGGCAACTGCAGATCCCACCAGGGCCGAAACCGAGATTGCCGCAATGCCCCAAAACCTACAAAAAGCCGCATACCAAGCGCTGACCTCCTTCGAGGCCGAAGCCGATAAGTTGATGGGGGCTCTCTCGATATGGGGACTGCCCATTCGATCGATTTACTCGAGTGTGATCCTCGGCGCCGACGTCGCTTTTAGCGGCGGGCGGTTCAAGGCAGATCACAAGCCGGATGGGGAGAAAGGTGCTACCATGCTGGCACGTCTAACATATTGGCGTCCATATTTGAGTACGGCTACTGCAGAACTTGGCCGTGACCTCCAAAACGCGTTGGACGTCGTAACACCCGAAATGCACGCGGAGATCAGGCAAGCCCTGATCTACGCACATTTTTGCGAGCTGATGCCGTTTGCCCATCGTGGCGCCTTTAGGATCGAGCAGACGGCGGATGGCTTCCGGTTGTCTTACCCAAATGAGGACGCTGCACACTATGAAGCTTTAGACGTGATCGCCAGCGAGCTCGCCCTGACTGCCTTGGAGAAACACTTCCCGTTCGATCCGGCACCTTATCTGCGCATGATCGAGACGTGGCCGCGTTTAGATGGCGATTTCATCAGCGCCCTACGGGACGCCTATAATTTCCACTTGAAGAATGTCCATGAAGACATCTTTATCGGTGCCGAAGCCTATGAGCGCGTACTCGGCTTTACCCATGAGGAGTTTAAACGCGTCCGGGCGGCACTGATGGCTTATGGGACATGGTGTCTCGGCATGGCGAATGCCGCAGAGGCCGGTGCCATGCAGGATAAAAGTGAGCGGCATACCTATTTTGCCAAGGAGTGCCTAGAATGGCTAGCGCCGCTTCACGTCTCTAAAATGGTGCTCGGGGTGACCGACCAAATTGCCGGAGTGCCGCGCGACCGGGTGGACAAGATCCTCCGATACTTTCAGGAGCCCGCGGTGGCGGGAGCGACGATCTCAGGCGAGGGGTATCTCGCGCCGATCCAGGTCCTTGGCGACTCGTTTCTGCTGTCGCCGCGCGCGCTGCAGCTCATGACGCCGGAGCGCAACATCCTCTACGTCCTCAATCAGGTTGACCGAAAGCAGTTCGACGAGCTGGTGTCCGGCGAGCTAGAACCCTCTTTGCTGGTGCACGCTCGTCCCATATTCGAAGCCCTGCCCGGCGTCGAAATTAAGACCAACGTGGTCTGGGCCGGTCGCGAAATCGATATCGTCGGTTATTGCCCCAAGACCAACTCTGCCGTTCAGGTCCAAGCAAAAGCAGCAATTCCTGCAAATGGCGCCCGTATGACGCGGCAGCTGGAAACCAATACACTGAAAGCCGTCGAGCAATTGGAGGCGTTCGAGAAACTTGCGCCGGCCGAAAAGGATGAAATGATTCGCGCGACTTTCAAGGTCGATGCCGAGAATGTTCGATGGTCGTCGGCGGTCCTGTCACGCTCCTCCTTTGGAACCGTGCGTGCTTGGGAGGCGATGCAGGGGCGCGGCGCTCTCAATCTGCAACTGCTACAGGGCATCGTGAACGATGTCTCGGCCGAGGACGCCTTTGATCTTGCGACCCTCCCGGACCGCGCAATGAAGACGATGAGCAATATTGCCGGTAGAAGCTTCAAATCCTGGCGGGAAGAAACGCTCGACGTTTTCGGAACGAAGATCACCATCCCGCTTCTCGATCTCGACGAACCCGAGATCGGCCGCATCCGGGCCGCGTTGTTGCGCCGCTAAACCCGCGGCAGGCGGGTCCGCGGCCTGCCGTTTCGCGTCAACACATCACCCGGCCGAGGTGGCCAGGGCGACGCAGCTGGGCGATCTCTCCCCACGGGGTAGCAACCCGAAGCAGAGGAGCGTTGTCTATTGAGTGACTTGAGTGGCTAATAGCGGAGAACTTTGAGATTTACGTTGGCCAAATGACCTGAAATCCGATGTCTTCCTCTGGCCACGCCAAACCGAACCCGTTTCCTAAAGCCAAAGCGCGATCGTCGGCCCCGGTTACCGGGGTCTCGACAACGATCAGTTTTCTACCCGTCCATTGCTGGTGTTGTTGATAGTCCAACAGCTGGCCCATTGCTGTTCGGATTGCGTACCTTACCGTAGCTGCTTCGGTCGGTTTGATCTCCACCATGACGACACCGCCCTTCCCGTCGTCGTAACGCAGATCGTCGCAAAACGTTGGTGGGAAAGTTACGGACGGGTGACCTTTGCGAAGGTAAGACTCGAACCTCTTGTGCAGGTCGTTATGCCGTGGACTGATAACGGCCTCGTGCGCTTTCACGTAGCGCCGGTAGCCGTCTGCCGTCGCAGCCCCTGCCCTCTTTTTGCCTTTGCGTTTGTTCGGGTTGTGCGCCGGTGTCTGCTGCCGCCCGTCGAGAAGCTTTCGGATTGACCGAACAAAGCGTCTGGCTTCAGGGTCTTGCGTATCATCTGCGTACCACCAACTTGCTTGCCCGCTCCACCCCGGTCCACGCTCGAGCATCAGTGAACTCGCCCTGTCTTTCGGGTCGAGTAAGTACGCGTTCTCGATACGTGTCCTGCATCGAAAATTGTCCATCTCGTCTCGCTGGTGCTGCTCGGAGGGGTAGACCCCGTTGAAGAACTGCCGCTTGCGATAAAGGCGGGCGTGTCGATACCAGCCAATGACGCATCGCGGGTCGTTGCCCTCTACAGGGGCAGTCCAGACTATGTCGACGTCGTCTACGTAGTCATCCGTCCGGCTCACTCCCAATTTCTCGATGGCGACCTTGCGGTCGATTTCGCCTTTGATTGTTTCGAAGTGCCCGTAAACGCATCCGTCGTCACAAGGAACGAAGTTGAGCTCCTCCCCGCAATAGCCCTGCTTTCGCGGAAAGCCGCCTCCACCCTTGGGTGGATCCTTCGGATCTCGTCCAGCGTAATGTTTCATCCAAGATATATTGCAAAACAGAAGAGGCATTCTGATATCCATCGCGAGAAGTAATCACATCAATCTTCACTCCCTTCATCGTTCCCGCAAGGGACTGAACCATTCGGAAACACCATGATCCAGATTTTCATCGACGACAGCGGAAAATCCGATCAGTCACCCGTTCTTGTTCTTGCAGGATATCTTGCCTCAAAGGAGAAGTGGCAGGTCTTTAATATCGGCTGGAATGCGATTTTGGCCAAGCACGGGATGACCAGTTTTCATGCCGTGGATGTATGGCGGTTAGGTTATTCCTCTGGGGTCAAGAGCCCCCTCGTCCGAGGCAGTGTTTTCGTGCAGCTGATCGATTGCATAGCCAATCATGTGGAGCATGCCTTTACTGTCTCTATACCGTTTGAAAGTCATGAGCACTGGTTCGCGCCAAAGCAGTTTCCCGACTTACCCTCACTTCGGGCTTACAACATGGCGTTCAACGTGTTGCTTACGCAAATCCACCAACACATGTTCAAACGACGCTTTGACAAAGAACTTGAGATAATCTTCGACGAACAAGGCGGCGAGTCGATCGCAAGTGTCCTTAGTGGAATGCAGGAGTTCTCTCGCCTTGCCGCCAAGGATTTCCCGGGCCTCACCGTTGCCACACCCAGGTTTATGTCGGACGACAACTGTCCCGGTCTGCAAGCGGCGGAGATGCTTGCATGGCTTTTGAGAAGAGACGCGCTCAACGCTCATCGTCAGGTAGATCGCTCACAGACCGCTGAAGCATTGATGTTGGCTCAGGCCCTGTCGATGCCCTCCTCGCTGAAGATATGGACGGACGACGATATGAGAAAAGCCTCCGAGAAGGTCACCAGATCGTTAAACCTGCTGCATAGCGGCGCCAATTAGATCCTGTTTGGCGATCCCATGCCCTTTCCCTCAAATTCGATAAGCCCCGTCAGGCAGTTGCTTTAAAATCAACGAGTTAGTTTGTCGTCAGCTGACTACATTGGGTACCAGCCGCCAAAGTCTGGCGCTTGGTACAATCCGAGGGTGGTTAGGCTCGCATCGCTCCGCCGGAGTTCGCCTTCAGCAGGGCCATAAGCATCGGTCCAAGCGAAAACTCGCCGCGACGCGTTCGTGACGTTAGGTCACGGAGATATCCGCCAGCCGAATTGATGTGGCCCGCTCGCTCGAGTATCGCTGCCATGGCAACTGCAGCGTTTTCGGCCCCCATCGCCTCGCAAGCATCCTGATAGGCCGACGCACTCACTCCCAAAGCCGAGCGGACAACCACGGCGGCCGACATAAGGTCCTTCCAATTTCGGATCTCACCTCCCGGGCCATAGGACGCTATCTCCGGGCACGCTCGCATAACCAATCCAATTGGGAATGCTTTAAGCGTTTCGGCCTGACGGCTAAGATTTTGCATCGCCGTTTCACCCTGCTCTTTTTCAGAGCGAGGTTCAAGTTCAGTTATAGATTCGGTATTTGAATTCTGTATGTGCTGACGGATTTCGTCACCATTGGTGTCGGATTCTGTAGAAAAAACGTGGCATTCCAACACATTGAGTACTCCTTCGCGCAAGAGCGCTATCTCGTCGAGGATTGCTTCGAAGTCAGCCGTCAATTTAGCGTACCGGAGCTTTGCCACTGCAGCGACATACATCGACTCCATCATCTGCCAATCGCCAGGAGCGCCATCTTCTATAGCCGCTGTAATGAGTTTGCGAACGTCCCTGCGAGCGATCGTCGTCCGTTCCTTGATGACCTTCAGTCGTCTCGCATCTTCAGTCACTTGCTGCGCCATGAGAGCAAGCTCGTCTGATTTGGCAAGTAAGGGAGCGAGACTGAAGCCGTACGCTGTTTGCACGGCGCCGTCCTTGGTGCGCCTCACGTAACGCTTGCCGTTGGGACTGTCGTTGCGGTTGATCAGCCCCGCATCCACCAGCACAGCCAGGTTCTCTCGCAGGGTTGTTCCTGCAATCCCGTTTGCACGGGCGATCAGTTGAGCGTTGGACGGAAAGACAATGAGATTCTCATCTTCACTAAGTTCGGTCTCTGGATAAAAAGACAGAAGCGCGTTGAGAACGGCAAGCGCACGATCACGCAACCCGAGGAGCGAGCGCGCATCACACGCATCACGGTACACTTTCCATTTGTCGACAGATTTTCCTTCGCGGATATCTGCTACTTCGAACTGGGCCTTGACTAACGCAAGCGTCATCGGCCGCCGCCCAAATGGCGTCGTTACACTTCCACTTTGCATTTTTCTCTCACCTTTCGATCGGCAAAAGAAATCCACTCACCAAAACGGTGCCAAAGACTCTTGACTGGGATTCATGGAAATGCGATTCTCAGGTTGCTGAGACCAATGAGAGAGGCTTCCACGACGGCGTCGTTTGGGGGCCTTTTTCTTTTGCTGTTACGTCCTTTTCTAGCTTTCGGATTCCGAGTGCCTGAAGTTCGCGTATAGACTAGGGATCTGGTCCATCACGAATTTGGCAAATGCCTCGTCACGATCTCTGTTAATCTGAATTTTGCAAACCTTTCCGGAGATCGCCATCTTGGCAATCTCGACACCGTCAGTGGACTTTGCAACCAGCGCATCGGCTGTCATCTTGGCAGGTTTATCGATGGCCTTGATAGCTCGAACGACCGCAATAAACCTGTCATCCGAAGACTTGTGAGCGAACGACTTATCCTCAGTGGCCTTGCGCGCTTTGTTTTCCGAGCCCTCGTCTTTCAGCAGGTCGGCAAGTTCCTGCCACCGCGGCCGGCCGATTTTTGGTGCTCGACCGATTACCTCAACCAGCCAGCCCGGTATCGCCCGCGCCACAATGATGAGCTTTGAAGCTTCTTGCCGATCGACACTTAGAGCTGTTTGAATAAGCGACCTTTGAAAGCCACCTTCTTCGAGCTTCAGGGAAAAAGCCGCCCGTTCGATGAAAGTAAGATCTTCTCTCGCGGAATTTTCAATGCCCTGTGCAACGACAAGACGATCGTCGCTGAGATCTCGCACATAAGCCTTCACCGGGACAGCGAGCTCTTTCGCAGCTCTTACTCGACGGTGCCCATAGGCGATCTGGTATCGACCTGGCTCGGATGGATGTGCGCGTACCAGGATTGGAATTTCCTGGCCATGCTCCAGGAAAGAGGCCTTAAGTGCCTCGACGGCAGTGACATCCTGATCGGCAAACCGGTCAGCAAAAGGGGAGGGGTCCACAAGTGTCGGATCGAGGTCCAGCGGCAGCGCCCCGTCAGCTACTCTTTGCTTTAGTTCTTCGTAGTCGCGTTCGACCTCTGAAAATGTATCCTTAAGCGACCGAACTGCGCCTGAAGCCACCCGCTGCATCGGTTGGCGCGACTCTGCGGTCGGTGCAACGTCGGGACCTGCGGCAAAAAGATTGCGAACGGATTGGGTGCGCTTGCTCATCTATAGTCTCCCGGATCAGAACGTTTCTCGTCTCGCAGGATTAACGAGGTGTCGTCAGCTGACAACAAGTTAAACGCTTGATTCCATTGAGTGAGAAGCATGATCATCTGCCCCACACTTCGTTAATGAGGCCGACTGCTTCATGGTTGACGGCATTGATGGATTCCATCGCGCGATCATAGGTGGTTCTACCCACCGCCCCGCGCGACAATTCGTAAAGTGATTGCTTCGTCAAACCGGCATTCGCTATCGCGGTCGACTTCCATGCTGCGGCAGCCATGACATCGCTGCCGAAGACATCGCGAAGTAAGCCAACGATCTCCTGTTCCGGAACATCACGAGGATCATGACGCGTAACCAGAAACCTCAAGAAATCATAGTCAAGCCGCCCGCCCGCTTCTTCGATAACCGAGACAAGATCGGACGTCATAAGGAGGAACTGGCTCATCGACGCCACGTCCACCATCTGTGGGTGGACGGTTACAATCATTCCTGTCGCCGCATTGAGGGCGCCCATCGTCAGGAAGCCCAACTGCGGAGGGCAGTCCACAACAACGATATCGTAGTCGTCTTCAACTTGCTGGATTGCGCTGGCAACGCGCCTGAAGAACAGGTCCTCTGGCCGCCCACGGTTCTGAATCATGAAGCGCGGCGTCTGATGCTCGAACTCCATTAGCTCGAGATTGCCGGGAACGATGCTGATCCCGGTGAAATAGGTTGGACGGATCACATCCCTCATCGCCACGCGCTGGTCATCATATCTAATCGCGCCGTAGATGGTGGTGTTCTCGGCAACGTCAAATTCAGGCTGATATCCGAACATTGCGGACAACGAGGCCTGGGGATCGAGATCTATTGCGAGAACCCTGTATCCCTGAAGCGCCAATCCCTGCGCAAGATAAAGGGATGTCGTCGTTTTCGCCGATCCGCCCTTGAAGTTGGCAACGGTGATGATCTGGAGTTTGTCGCCGTCTTTTCGGCGGGGCCAGAAGCGCGCTGCTTCCTTCGGGCGCGCTTCCGCCAAATACTGTCGCAATCCATTAATCTGCTCAAGGGTATAGGAGCGCCGCCCACCAGTCCCGATATCGGGTGAAGGGCCAAGCCCGTCCAATGACAGTTGACGGAGGTAACCGTCCGATACTCCAACGATCTCTGCGACCTCGCCTGACGTGAACGAGCGAAGCGACTTCTGCGCCGTTGGAGGAAACGCTCGCTCTCCAACTGCACGAAGTCGCGCAGAAAGCGCTTCTGCGCGCTGCGTGATATGTGCAGACGTAGCTGCTCTGTTGAAGTGTCTATCGATCACGTTCACTGTAGCCTCAAGTTCAAGACGGTTTAATGGCGTCAGACGCGCTATTGCCGTCTCAAGATAGCGCACGATTCCCACCTCGCCGCAAGAGAAATAAGGTTAACAAGGAGTTAACGCATTTGATCCAGATTTTGGACCACGACTGATTCATCGTTGAATCGTAATCGTTTAGCCCACGACATTACCAAAAAGCAAAAAGGCTGTAGGTGCAGATTTGCACATGAAATCAACGGTGCCAGATAGCGATTGGGCTCGAAAATCGCTCGTTGAACACCCGACTCAGGAGAATCACCGAGTGCAGATCTGCACATAGCCACACGCTGAACGAGATGTTTTCTCTCCGCATCGTTTGTTGTTGCGGAGATCAACATGCTGATTCTGACCGTCTCGCCCGGCCAATATGAACATCAGATCCACTACCTGAAGCAAATGCACCGGCTTCGCGCCGAGGTGTTCAGAAATCGTCTGGAGTGGGATGTCGCAATCGAGGAGGGCGGCGAACGGGATCAGTACGACGACCTCAGCCCGACCTACATTCTCGCGACGCTCAGTGGGCAGAGGGTGGTCGGCTGCGCGCGGCTTTTACCCGCATCAGGCCCGACCATGCTGGAGAGGACGTTCCCGCAATTGCTGGCAGCCGGCTCTCTCAGCGCCACCACGGCAATGGTCGAAAGCTCACGCTTCTGCGTCGACACGACATTGCCGACGAGGAGGGCAGGGGGCCAACTGCATCTCGCGACGCTCACTATGTTCGCCGGCATCATCGAATGGTCGATGGCAAACGGCTACGACGAAATCGTCACGGCAACCGATCTTCGCTTCGAGCGCATCCTGAAGCGCGCCGGTTGGCCGATGACGCGACTGGGCGAAGCCGTCGCGATCGGCAACACCGTCGCCGTCGCCGGACATTTGCCCGCCGACCGAACGAGTTTCGACCGGGTCTGCCCTCCGGGATACCGTTCGATCATCGCCGATGGTAACGGCCGCCCGTTCAGGAGTGCCGCGTGACCCAGCTTCGCTCCCATCCGCGCCTTGTCCGCAAACTCCAGGACGCGCTCGGCGACCAGCTTTGCGTCGCCCTTGATGACGCGACAGTCGTCGAGATCATGCTCAATCCCGACGGTCGACTGTTTATCGAGCGGCTCGGTCATGGTGTAGCACCAGCCGGCGCAATGACGCCTGCCGCGGCCGAAGTCGTGATCGGCAGTGTTGCCCATGCCCTGCAGTCAGAGGCTGACGATGAGCGGCCTATCATCTCCGGCGAACTTCCTATCGGAGGACACAGGTTCGAGGGCCTGTTGCCACCGGTCGTATCCGGGCCGGCATTTACAATCCGGCGGAGGGCGTCGCGCCTCATACCTCTCGACGATTATGTGAAGTCCAGAGTGATGACCGAAGCCCAAGCGTCCGCCATCCGCAGCGCGATCGATTCCCGCATGAACATTGTCATCTCAGGCGGGACGGGCTCCGGCAAGACGACGCTCGCCAATGCGATCATTGGCGAGATCGTCGCGGCCGCTCCGGACGATCGCATGGTCATTCTCGAAGACACCACTGAGCTCCAATGCGCCGCCAAGAACGCTGTCTCACTGCATACCAGCGATACGGTCGACATGGCCCGCCTCCTCAAAAGCACGATGCGCCTGCGTCCCGACCGCATCATCGTCGGCGAGGTTCGTGACGGCGCGGCCCTAACGCTGCTGAAAGCGTGGAACACCGGCCATCCCGGCGGTGTGACCACGATCCATTCCAACACCGCCATGTCGGCGCTGCGTCGGCTTGAGCAGCTGACGGCCGAAGCAAGTCAGCAACCGATGCAGGAGGTGATCGGCGAAGCCGTCGATCTCGTCGTCTCCATCGAACGCACGGGGAAGGGGAGGCGGGTCCGCGAGGTCATCCATATCGAAGGATACCGCAACAATCACTACCAGACCGAACATTACGCCCAGATCGACGAGGACAGCCATGTCGCGTAAGACCCATCTTATTCTCACAGTCACAGCACTGGCCCTCGTCTCGCTCGGCTCCCTGGATGGGGCACTGGCATCTTCCGGTGGCGGCAGCCTTCCCTGGGAATCCCCACTGCAGCAGATCCAGCAGTCGATCACCGGTCCTGTCGCTGGCTTCATCGCGCTTGCGGCCGTCGCCATCGCCGGTGCGATGCTGATCTTCGGCGGGGAGCTAAACGACTTTGCCCGACGGCTTTGCTACGTCGCGCTGGTCGGTGGCGTGCTGCTCGGCGCCACGCAGATCGTTGCCCTGTTCGGTGCAACCGGTGCCTCGATCGGCGAGGTACATTCACAGATAGATCAGACCAGTGTTCGCTCATCGCTGGCTTCCGTCAAAAGAGGGGAGCGGGCTCATGGCTGAGGCTGGTTCCTCTCTCGTACGGTCGCGGGTTCATCGCGCCTTGTCGCGCCCAAACCTGTTGATGGGTGCCGATCGCGAACTTGTGTTGCTGACAGCGCTTGCTGCCATCATCCTCATATTCGTGGTGCTGACCTGGTACGCGGCTTTGTTCGGGATCGGGATCTGGCTGGTCGCGGTCGCGGCCCTTCGCATGATGGCGAAGGCCGATCCGCTGATGCGGCGCGTTTATGTCCGCCACATCTCCTACAAGACATTCTACCGCGCGACATCGTCGCCGTGGCGCAAGTTCTGAAAGGGCCAAGATGGTTGCCCTCAAATCCTTCCGTCATTCCGGGCCATCCTTCGCCGATCTCGTGCCCTACGCTGGTCTGGTCGACAACGGCGTCATCCTGCTGAAGGACGGCTCGCTGATGGCCGGCTGGTATTTTGCTGGCCCTGACAGCGAAAGCTCGACCGACGCCGAGCGCAACGAGGTGTCGCGACAGATCAATGCCATCCTGTCGCGGCTCGGTTCCGGTTGGATGATCCAGGTCGAGGCCGTGCGAGTGCCGACCGGTGACTACCCGGCTGAAGCCGACTGCCATTTCCCCGATCTTGTCACCCGCGCGATCGATGCGGAACGGCGGGCACATTTTCAGAAGGAAAGAGGGCATTTCGAAAGCCGGCATGCGCTGATCCTGACCTGGCGGCCGCCGGAACCGCGGCGCTCAGGCATGACGCGCTATATCTATTCAGACCCCGCCAGCCGGTCCGCTACCTATGCCGACAAGGCGCTGGACAGCTTCCTCACCTCGATCCGCGAGGTCGAACAGTACCTCGCCAATGTCGTATCGATACGCCGGATGATGACGCGCGAGACGTCGGAGCGCGGCGGCTTCCGCATCGCCCGATATGACGAGCTTTTCCAGTTCATTCGCTTCTGCGTCACCGGCGAGAACCATCCGGTTCGCCTGCCTGATATCCCCATGTATCTCGACTGGCTGGTGACGGCGGAACTCCAGCACGGGCTGACGCCGCTCATCGAGAATCGCTTTCTTGGCGTCGTCGCGATCGATGGCTTGCCGGCGGAAAGCTGGCCCGGCATCCTCAACGCGCTCGATCTGATGCCGCTGACCTATCGATGGTCGTCGCGTTTCGTCTTCCTGGACGCGGAGGAAGCGCGGGCAAAACTCGAGCGCACGCGCAAGAAGTGGCAGCAGAAGGTCAGGCCTTTTTTCGACCAGCTATTCCAGACCCAATCGCGATCGCTTGATCAGGACGCCATGATGATGGTGGCCGAGACCGAAGACGCTATCGCCGAAGCGTCATCGCAACTCGTCGCCTATGGATACTACACGCCGGTCATCGTCCTGTTTGATGAGCAGCAACCACGGCTTCAGGAAAAGTGCGAGGCGATCCGCCGTCTCATCCAGGCCGAAGGGTTCGGTGCCCGGATCGAGACGCTCAACGCGACCGACGCTTTCCTCGGCAGCTTGCCGGGCGTGTCATACGCCAACATCCGCGAGCCGCTGATCAACACCCGCAATCTCGCTGACCTCATCCCGCTGAACTCGGTCTGGTCGGGGAGCCCCATCGCACCTTGCCCGTTCTATCCGCCGGGATCGCCGCCGCTGATGCAGGTGGCCAGCGGCTCGACACCGTTCCGGCTGAACCTGCATGTGGATGATTTAGGCCACACACTCGTTTTCGGCCCGACAGGCTCCGGCAAATCGACATTATTGTCTTTGATCGCCGCACAGTTCCGACGCTATACGGCTGCGCAGATTTTTGCCTTTGACAAGGGTCGATCGATGCTGCCGCTGACGCTCGCCTGCGGCGGTGATCACTACGAGATCGGCGGGGAGGCGCCTAAAGGAGGGGAGGGGGGCTCGCCGCAGCTGGCCTTCTGCCCGCTCGCACAGCTTTCGACAGACGGCGACCGCGCCTGGGCGGCCGAGTGGATCGAGACGCTCGTCGCCCTGCAGGGCGTCACTGTCACGCCCGACTATCGCAACGCCATCTCCAGGCAGCTGGCACTGATGGCGGAATCGCGCGGCCGCTCGCTTTCGGACTTCGTCTCCGGCGTGCAGATGCGTGAGATCAAGGATGCTTTGCACCATTATACCGTCGACGGGCCGATGGGTCAGTTACTCGATGCTGAAGAGGACGGACTGGCGCTCAGCGCCTTCCAGTGCTTCGAGGTCGAGGAGCTGATGAACTTGGGCGAGCGTAATCTTGTCCCGGTCCTGCTCTACATGTTCCGGCGTGTGGAGAAGCGGCTGACGGGCGCGCCCAGCCTCATCGTCCTCGACGAAGCCTGGCTGATGCTGGGCCATCCGACGTTCCGCGACAAGATCAGGGAATGGCTGAAGGTCCTGCGCAAGGCGAATTGCGCGGTCGTGCTCGCCACGCAGTCGATATCCGACGCAGAGCGCTCCGGTATCATCGACGTGCTCAACGAGTCCTGCCCAACCAAGATTTGCCTGCCCAACGGCGCGGCTCGAGAACCAGGTACGCGGGAGTTCTATGAACGCATCGGCTTCAACGAGCGTCAGATCGAGATCGTCGCGACGGCCACGCCGAAGCGCGAATACTACGTCGCCTCGCCGGAGGGCCGCAGGCTCTTCGACATGTCGCTCGGGCCTGTTGCGCTCTCCTTTGTCGGCGCCTCCGGCAAGGAGGATCTGAAGCGCATCCGCGCGCTTCATTCCGAACACGGGGCAGATTGGCCCCAGCACTGGCTCCAGCAAAGGGGGATCGCCTATGCCGATACACTTTTCCCACCCGCTTGAAGCGGCGCGCGCCGCCATGATCACGGCCATCGTGATCCCGGTCGCTCTACCGTTTCCCGCCTATGCCGGTGGTGTGACAGGCCAGGCCACAGAGTGGACGCAGATCGCCAACAATGCGGAGCTCATCAGTCTCGTCGGCAAGTCGGCCGAGCAGGTGAACAATCAGATCACCCAGATCAGCCAGCTTGCAGAGCAAATCCAGAACCAGATCAACATCTACAAGAACCTGTTGCAGAACACCGCGCAGCTGCCGAACCATATATGGGGTCAGGTCGAGAACGACCTCAACAAGCTCCAGACCATCGTTGAGCAGGGACAGGGCGTCGCATTTTCGATGGGCAACATCGACGACGTCCTGAAGCAGCGCTTCCAGAGTTTTGCCGACATGAAGAGCAATCTGCCTGATGGCACGAGCTTTTCGTCGACCTATCAGAACTGGTCCGACACCAATCGCGATACCATCGCCGGCACGCTGAAGGCGGCAAACCTGACGGCCGAGCAGTTCTCCAGCGAGGAATCCACCATGTCCTCGCTGCGCTCGATATCAGAGAGCGCCGACGGCCAGATGAAGGCCCTACAGGTCGGGCATCAGATCGCCACCCAGCAGGTGGCGCAGATGCAGAAGTTACGCGGGCTCGTCTCCCAGCAGATGACGATGATGGGGACATGGTTCCAGTCGGAACAGGCACAGAAGGATCTCGCCCAGGCCCGGCGCGAGAAATTCTTCAACGCACCCACCAATGACATCCGCGGTGGCCAGACGATGGAGCCACGATGGTGAGTGCGCGTATCCTCATCGCCCTCGGCGTGGCGGGTGCGGTCGCCTTCGGAAGCGGCATGATCGTCTGGGTGCTCGTCCAGCCGGGCGCCACGACTGAGACATCGACGGGGACGTCGGGCTCGGATGCGGCGCAGCGCGAGCATCGGGAGCGCTTTTTCGGCGGCGATCCGGATGGGGACGTGCACGGTGGACAGGAGATGAAGCCACGATGGTAGTCGTCCGTCCCTCCCACAAGCTCGAAATCGCCTTCATCGTCATCGCAATCGTGGTCATGGCCACCGCGCCAGCTTTCGCCCAGCAAGGGTCCGTGCTGACCACGCTTGAGAACCAGGTCGTCACCGCCGCCAAAGGCTGGGAGACGACAATCATGAATGCCGCTCGCTCTCTGTTCTGGATCCTCGCCGGTATCGAGATCGGTATCGCCGCCGTGTGGCTGGCGATCAATGCGGCGAGCCTCGACGCCTGGTTCGCCGAGCTTGTGCGCCGGATCATGTTCATCGGCCTCTTCGCCTTCATTCTCGATCGCGGGCCGGCGCTCGCCAAGGCCGTCGTCGATAGCCTGTACGCGATCGGCGCCGGCGGCGGTTCGGCTTCTCCCGCCAACATCTTTGACGCCGGCATTCGCGTTGCGTCGAAGATGGCTGAACAGGCGAAGTTTGGACTGTGGGAGGACAATGCGCTGGCTATCGCCGCGGTCTTTGCGATGATCGTGGTCGTCGTCGCGTTCTCTCTCGTGGCAGCGATCTTCGTCGCTGTCATGGTTGAGATGTATGTTGGCTTGCTCGCCGGCATGATCATGCTTGGCCTGGGCGGAAGCTCGTACACGAAAGATTTCGCGATCCGCTATCTCATCTATGCCTTCTCCGTCGGCATGAAACTGATGGCGCTGGTCATGATTGCCAAGATCGGCTCCGACATCCTTATCGGGCTGGCGGAAGCGCCGACGGCGACCTCCGACCAGTTTATCACGACGATCGCCATCGCCGGCATCTCGGTCGTTGTCTTCATCATCGCCATGTATGTGCCGCCGATCATCCAAGGCGTGGTGCAGGGCGCATCGATCGCTGGCGGTATGGAGGCGATCCGCCACGGCGGTCAGGCTGCAACCTTCGCCGCAGGGGGAGCGTTCCTCGGCGCAAGTGCAGCCATGAAGGGCGCGCAGTCAGCAAGTTCCGCGAGGGCAGGAGGCTCTTCGATGGCGGGAGCAGCCCTGCGCGGCATGGCGTCGGGGATCGGCAATGCCGGGTGGGCCGCAGCCTCAGCCGCGAAGGAAAAGTCGATAGCCTCTCCAGGAGCTTATGCAGGCTCGTTACTCGGCCTCGCCAATTCCAAGCTCGACCAGACCCGGCAATCCGGCAGGCCTTCGACGCCTTCCCCGGCCCCACCCATCAACGAAAACAAGTAAAAGGCTGACCCGCAAATGGCTGGACGCATCCCGCCCGACAATCCCTATATCGCTGCGAGAACGGAATGGAACGAGCGCTACGGCTCCTATGTGAAGTCGGCGGCTGCATGGCGCCTGGTCGGCGTCACCGGGATGACCATGGCGGTGATCGGCTTTTCCTACGCGCTCTTCCAGAGCACGCAGATCAAGCTGGTGCCATACATCGTGGAGGTGGACAAGCTCGGCACGGCCTCAAGCGCGGGATATCCGCAGCAGATCGAATATGCCGATCCGCGAGTGGTGCGCGCCACGCTTGGGAGCTTCGTCTCCAACTTCCGGTCGGTGACGCCGGACGCGGTCGTGCAAAAGCAATATATTGATCGGACCTATGCGCTGCTCCGGACTTCGGATCCCGCGACCGAGAAGGTCAACGCCTGGTTCCGCTCATCCTCACCCTTCGAGAAAGCACGGAACGCCACCGTCGCCATCGAGGTCAACAACATCGTGGCGCTGTCGAACCAGTCCTACCAGATCGACTGGACGGAGTTTGAGCGCGATCGCCGTGGCAAGGAGACCGCCGTGCGCCGCTTTCGCGGTATCGCAACCGTGACGCTCACCCCGCCACAGGACGAGGGTATCATCAGACTGAACCCGATTGGTCTCTATCTCCGGGATCTCGAATGGACCGCGCAGCTTTGAAAGGCATGAGCCCTCATATGATTATCAGAACCAGAACGAACAGGCCCGCGCTGATCCTCACTATTGCCGCAGGCATCGCCGCGAGCCCAGGATTGCTCCCGGACGCACGTGCGAGCAGCGTCACCGCCAACGAGGCGAAGGGCATGGGTATCTCCGGCCAGTGGCGCGGCAAACGCGGTCTTGTGACGAAAGGACCTGATGGGAAAGTCATCTTTCTCTACGGCGAGGTCCAACCGTCCGTGGTATGCTCGCCCTTGCAGGTTTGCGACATCGAGCTTCAAGGCGGTGAGGTCGTCCGTGACGTGCTCGTCGGCGACACCGTGCGCTGGAAGGTCGAGCCCGCGACGTCGGGCGCGGCAGGCGGGCAGGCGATTCACCTGATCGTCAAGCCGTCAGAACCGAACCTCGTTACATCTATGGTCGTGACAACGTCGCGACGCACCTATCACATCCAGCTCAAATCGCATCAGACCCAGTACATGGCACGCGTTGGCTTCGAGTATCCGGAGGACGTGTCGGCCAAACTGGCAGATGTCAACGCCCGGATGGAGGCCAGTACCATCCCGGGTGCCGGGATCCCGGCTGAGCAACTCAATTTCAGCTATTCGGTCTCCGGCCGCGCCAGCTGGCGGCCGACGCGGGTCTATAGTGACGGGCAGAAGACCTACATCCAATTCCCGCGCTCGATGTCCGGGCAGGACGCTCCAGTCCTCTTTGTCGTCTCCGGCGGTCAGAACCGCGTCGTCAACTACCGGATGAAGGGAGAAATGATGGTGGTCGATTATCAGGTCGACCGTGCGGTCCTCGTCTCGGGCGTCGGCTGGAAACAGGAGAAGGTGACAATCCGGCGGGGAGGGCGGTGATGCGAGGCTTCCCGACCCACTCGCGCCGTTCGCCGCCGCGCCGCAACCTAACTACCGCCTGCGCTCTCGCGCTTCTCCTTTCCGGATGTCAATCGCTCGGAACGGATGGCCTGGCCACCAGTGATGCGCCAGCTGATATCTCTGCGCCTGCGGCGAGTGCGATAGCCGGGGACATGGTGAGCCGCCTCGCCGAGCAGATCGGTCCCGGATCCGCGACAGTTTCGCTGAAGCAGGACAGTTCTCCCTTCGGGCAAGCGCTGGAAGCGGCCGTGAGAGGTTGGGGCTATGCCGTCGTGACCGACCAGAAGACCGATGCTGCTGCGCGCCCTGTGCCGCTCGCCTATGTCGTCATTCCGTTCGAGGGAGAAGTGCTGGCGCGCCTGTCGACCAACAGTGTCGAACTCGGCCGCGCCTATACTGTCACCACGACAGGCGCGAAACCGGTGAGTGCGCTCTCTGTCATGAAGCGTGGTTAGGGGAGGGCGGTCATGGTTCAATCGCTCAAGCTCGGTGGCACGTCGAACGAGGAGGCCGGCTCTGATATGCGCCGGATCAACCGCCTGCCGGTTATTATTATGGTGGTTCTGGTTGTCGCCTTCCTCGCCGTCATCTTTTATGGCCTGACCTCACGCGGACTGTATTTCCGGGGGGACACAGGGCCGGACACAAGCTCCGGCAATCCGGCCTCGACCTTCGCCGACCAAATCAAGCGGGGCGTGTCGGACGGCATCATCGGAGAGCCGCAGCAGGTGACGACATTGCAACCGACGCCTGTTGAAATGACGGAGGAGAAGCGCTCCGTCAATCCGTTCACACCCCAGCCCGGTCAAAGGGAAGAGGTACGGCCGACCGATGATCTGGAGGCCGAACAGGTCTGGCGCGCTCGGTTAGCACGCGAGCAAGAAGAGCAGGTTCTCCGCGAGCGCCAGCGTCAAAGAATGGCCCGGCTCCAAGCCAATGACGCCGCCTATGACTCTCCGATCGCTATCGACCGAGGCAAATTTGGGGTCCGCGAAACGGATACGTCGGACACTCCAGCCCGAACCACGAACGGAAGCTCCACGGCGTCCACAGCTGGCGCATCCGACCTTTACGCAGCGGCGCTTCGTGCAGGCCTCGGTGGACAGAATCTTGATCCGAATGGCCAAAAATCCAAGGAGGATTTTTTCAACGCAGATCTCAAAGACCTCGGCTATCTGCCCAACCGTGTTGTGCCGCAGCAGTCCCCATACGAACTCAAACGTGGATCAGTCATTCCCGCGACACTGATAACCGGCATCAATTCCGACCTTCCCGGTCGCATCACCGCACAAGTGAGCCAGAACGTCTATGATTCAGCAACAGGACATCGCCTCCTAATCCCTCAGGGAACGAAGCTTTTCGGCCGGTACGACAGTAAGGTCTCGTTCGGCCAAAGCCGTGTTCTGGTGGTCTGGACAGACATAACTTTCCCAAACGGCTCGACGCTTCAGATCGGAGGGATGGCCGGAACCGATGCGCAAGGCTACAGCGGTTTCCGTGACAAGATCGATCGGAAGTGGCTGCAGACTTTCGGCTCAGCGATCCTCGTTGCGATGATCGGGACTGGGATCGATATGGCTGTTCCAGAGAGTTCAAATCTATCCACGCAGGACACAGCGTCGGACGCGGCCAGAAGGAATTTCGCCGAGACCTTTGGGCGCGTGGCCGACCGAACGATCCAGCGCAACATGGATGTCCAGCCAACGCTAGAGATCCGTCCGGGATACAAGTTCAATATCCTTGTCGATCAAGACATCGTTTTCCCGGGCATTTACACAGCAGGCTTCGTGGCTCCGTAATTCACAGTCAACCGCAGCTTCAACGTACTTCGTGCTGAAAAGGGGGGCCTTCACATTTAGCATGAGCAACGAGTCGACGGGCGGGGGACGACGATGCGGCCTAATGGCTGCTCCATACGGAAAACGACACTACGAATACACCCCCGAGCAGGCCGAGAACCATGGCCCTTGCACATCCTCTTTTGTGAACGGAGCACGATTGCTCCCGGCCAGTCGATCTTTCATGCATCCGGCCTCGTGTCGTGCATGTGAAGCGAACCTATGCCGACGGGCACCCTATGGTATTCGACGTTGTTGATACAGATAGCGGTCGCCCGTCAAACTCCGGAAGACTGTCCCGGGTAAAGTGCGCAAACGAGGCTGCCGAAAAAGGACCGGAGGTCATAAGAGAGAAATCGAATGGGGCAGGCCGGTCAGCATCGAGAACATACTGGCGGTGTACGCGCAGAAAGTCCCGTCGAATTCTCCGATAGCGATCCGGAAAGAGCATGTGCTTTATTCGAATGAATACAATGCGCGCCTGAGGGGCAATTGGATGCCCCGAAAGCGCCACCACTGGTGCTTTGTAGAAGTTGATCGCATCCGTTAGGCACTGAACATCCAGCCAGAATATCTCCTTCTTACGCGCGACTACGCCTACACGATCCCGTAACACCCTCGCGGATCGCAGTAGAGCACATTGCAGTACCGCTCCTCCAAGGGTGACAAAGACGACACGCTTCCCGTTCACTAATTCCGGCTCCCTGGCCAGCAGCATGCCGACGACATGCACGGCGACATTGGAGCCCATGCTGTGGGAACTAATAACGTATTCATCAGCTTCCTCGGCAAGCGCCGTCCTCGCCGATGCTGCGCAGTCCTCCAACCAATCAAGCAAATAGTGCTGGTCGAGACGGGCGATAGCGACTGCCATCTCCCAATCAGAAAACAAATGCAAAGTGTGAAGTCGATCTGACCATGGAAGGAACACGGTGAAGAAGAAGAAATGAGCCAAGGCCATGGCAAGAGGATAGTGCCACAAATCCATGCCTAGCCAGTATGGGCATGAGGCGATTGCCAGGCTTGCTGTCATAACCAGTCCGACCAGCAGGAACGGAAAGACAAAGAAGAGGCCGAAGCGCCAGGCGTGCCTGAAATAGCCCAAGGCTCCACCCTCCACAACGACGCGGGCGGCGCTCAGGTAACCGTTCAACAAACGTCTGGCAAACGGCCTCTTGGTGAGCCTCTCTACCAAATCGTTGTGGTCGAAAATATGAATCCGTGTCGACGTTCGCCAAGCTTCACCTTCGCTGTCGACGTCGAAATACAGTCCGCCCTTGTTACAATTCAGCGCACTGACATCCGCTGTGAAGTTCCAGAGCTTTGACGTCTTCAGCACTGATCGTTCGTACCGCGCCCTATGCTTGCGCGCGTTCAGCGGCTCGAAGCCGGGAAAGTGCAGGACGACACGTCGCGTGACAGGCCTTGATGGTATGGTCCCGGGCATCGGGATACCCTTTCGCAATAGAGAAATTACACGCCGCTCGGCAAAAGAGACGGTATGTTCGCGGCGGCGACCGAGATCTGTTCCACGAATGCCGCCCGGTCGAACAAACAGGTGCGCTGGCCCGTTTCCTCATCCGTCCACTCTCGAATGAACTCCCGGATGTTAACGAGCGGCAACGCCGAGATATGGCGAATGGGCTCGATTGCTTCTGTCACTGTAACAATCGCGCAAAAGCCATCAAACCGCATTGCATCCTCCAGCTCCCTCAGAGTGCTTGTGGTCGTAACGGCAAAGCCCTCTCGAGTGAGCGCTTGGCTCACAAGCACAAGCGCCCTCTGATTGGACAGGCAGACCAGGACTTGCAACCTCACTGTGGCGGCGGGGCGAGCATGCTTCATAGGTATTTCCTTCTCTAGTCGACTACCTTCCTGAATAGTCCGTTCGATGTCAGATGTTGTTCTTTTGTGTTGTGATTTGTTGCGGGCGCGCGGCAGGTCGATCCCAGCCCGGGGGACGCTTAGGGCGCACCTTTGCCAGTTACGTTGCCGGCAATGATTTGCCTCTCTAGGCCGACCACAGCCGTTTGAGGCTTTGCGTGAAAGCGACCAAGTGTGGCGGGTGTTTGCCATAGCCTCTGCCAGTGGCGTTGTTCGAGCCACACAGTCCGCCTGGCCGATGGTCAAACGTCATCAATACCTTGCCCGCCGACGGGCACCTTGGTCTCGGCGCGGTCGTACAGGCTAACCTTCCGGAGACCAGGCTTACTGCATGAAGCGTACGCGACGAGCGCGACCCCATGCGCCTTAGCCCCGCGCCTCCATCACCGTGTACTATGTGATTAGGACGCCGGTGCGCGAGCCCCGCGTCGTACCGGCTGAGAAGTGAGAGAGATTTGGCGGGTATTTCACCTGATCACTTTGTCGTCGCAATATTTCGCAATATTTCCAGACAAAAAAGAACACAACCACAGCTTGATTAACGATACTTGTATTAGTGAAGTGTTCGCTTATTCAATAGCTCACCGGGGGGTGCGGTTTTGCAATTTTTGCGGGTATATTTTCACCATCAGGAAAATCATATCCTGAAAAGTGGTGTTCGACGATGAGGAAACCCTACGTCTGGACTCGCCAACGCTGGTAAATCCAACAACGCGACCATGCGTCCGCCGCCCTCGGATATAAAACCGTAGGCTGCAAAGAAAAGGTGTGTCGCCTGGGATGCCAGGTTAGCGCCTTGGTAGACAGTAACAAAGTGAACGCAAGGGAGGTTTGCTCGAACCGCAAACCCGACGTCCCGCCGGCATTTGCGCGAAAGCGCAATCAAGCCCGCGTCCCTTTTCCGTGGAGCGTTGAATGCAGCATTGGCTCGATAAGCTGACAGACCTCGCCGCAATTCCATTCGACGAGAGTAGCTTTAAGGACGCACTTGCGGCTATCTCAGAACAGAGCGGTTACTCTGGCTACGCCTTTCTCCACATCGAAGCTGGCCACATCTTCGCTGCTTCAAATTATCACCAAGACTGGTGCTCAATCTACTTCGAGCGGAAATATGCTGCCCTCGACCCCGTCGTCAAACGCGCGAAATCGGTTCAACGTATCTTCACATGGAGTGGTGAGCAGGACACGCAAAGGCTCTCAAAAGCTGAGCGTTCGTTCTTCTCGCAAGCAGCCGATTTTGGAATCCGGTCCGGTGTTACTATTCCGGTGAGGACTGCGAATGGTTCTATATCAATGTTTACGCTGGCTTCGCAGGCGCCAACTATTGAACTGCAGCGGGAAATCGACCCCATTGCGGCGGCAGCCGCTGTAGCGCAACTCCATGCCCGTGTGTTGTTTCTAGACATGAAGCCAAGTGTCGAAGAAACGACAAGGCTTGATCCCAAGGAAGCGATCTATCTACGCTGGATGGCCGTCGGTAAGACCATGGAAGAGGTCGCTGACCTGGAGGGCGTAAAATACAACAGCGTACGTGTGAAGCTGGCCGAGGCGAAAAAACGCTTCAATGTTCACACCACCACTCATCTCGCCGCAGTAGCGATCCGAAGGAAGCTGATTTAGGAACTTGCGACCGCTCCTGCCGACCGGTTGGAGTGTGCGTGCCGAAGCAGTGCCTTGTCATCTCACAGACGCCGCCGGGGTTGCAAACCATTGCCAACCTCCCTTTGCCTCTCTCTTCACACGGTAAAGCGCCTCATCGGCTCGCTTTAAAAGCTCCATCAGATCCTGGCCATCTTGGGGAAACAGACTGGCACCTATGCTTGCACCGACTGTATAGCTGCCTTTACCGCCTCGTATGGGGCGCGCTAACGACGCTTCGATCCTCCAGCAGATTTGCGGGATTCGTTCGTGGCTTGCATTTTCATGAATCAGAACGACAAACTCGTCGCCGCCCAGGCGGCACACGAGGTCCTCTATCCTTACATTTTTCCTTAGACGTTTAGCGACCGCGACAAGAACGTCGTCGCCTGCATCATGTCCGAACCGGTCATTGATCGCCTTGAACCCGTCGAGATCGATCAGGAGCAAGCCCGAAATCCGTTGGCTCGATTCTACCGATGCCAAGCGTTCGTTCCAGAATTTCTGCAGCATTCGCCTGTTGGCGAGCCCGGTCAAAGTATCTTCGAACGCGAAACGGTGGAGCTTCTCCTCCATAATTTTACGTTCAGAAATATCGTCAAATGTGGCGATGGCGATATTGATTTCATGCAGCAGCATGCCGCGGTGCTGGACAGTCCTGATGTCTCCGTACGAACACCGTACTTCGATCTCGAACGAATCGATTTCGCTGATACCCGAAGACTTCGCCGTCCAGAGACTTTTCCACTGTTTACGCGCCTCAATGCGGTCCTCGTGGCGAACATAAGCATTTTCGATCCAATCTTCGACTGTTGCGAAAGCATCTTCCGGATAACCGAACAGTGTCACAAACGCACGATTGACAAACTGGATTTTCCCATCCGGAACAGTGGCCCAGGACAATGGTATAGGCAGGGCGTCAAGTATTATGTGCAGATCGCGGTATGAAAGGTTTTCGGCGTTCGCTCTTTCAAGAAATTCTCTCATGCCGTCCAGCCCAGTGTTGTTGCCTTCCTACCTTCACTAGCGACCATCTATTCCTATCCGGTTGCAGCCTTAGAGATATCTCCTTTAGCATGCAAATCTTTTCCCTGCGTTACCGCGAGGTGAGCTTGCGGACCTCTCACTTAGATCGAGTAGTGCGCAGGCTGTCACGTATTATTGGAATAAGCGAAATCTCGATGACCATTCATGTCGAATAGATAACATTTGCATTGCGCCTCGCGCGTTTTTCTACTCTCCAAGCGCTGGCTTATCCAGGGGAATGCCGTTCCCTTCAGGAGCCTGGCTTGAGCGGTTTCTCTGTGTCAAACCAATGACGAACACGAAAAACACCGGTACGAAGAAGACGGCAAGAACCGTGGCTGAAATCATTCCTCCCATGACGCCCGTGCCGATGGCCGTCTGACTACCAGAGCCAGCACCGCTGGCAACGACAAGCGGCACTACGCCCAGCGTAAAAGCGAGTGATGTCATAAGGATCGGACGAAACCGAAGGTGGGCTGCTTCAACGGCTGCCTCGAACAGAGGCTTCCCCTCCGCTCTCAGATCTTTGGCAAACTCAATGATCAGAATAGCATTCTTCGCCGACAATCCGATGATCGTGATCAGTCCCACCTTGAAGTAGACGTCATTCGGCATGTCGCGCAGCATCACCGCCGCGAGAGAGCCAATGATGCCAAGCGGGATGACCAACATGACGGAAAGAGGAATTGCCCAACTTTCATACAGCGCGGCAAGGCAGAGAAAGACCAGCAGGCACGATAGCCCCAACAGCATCGGCACTTGAGCACCTGACTGGATTTCCTGCAACGACTGGCCGCTCCACTCATAACCGAACCCTGTAGGAAGAAGCGATGCGATCCGCTCGATCTCCGCGATGGCATCACCGGAAGAATATCCGTCCGCCGCCTGACCGCTGATGCGTATCGCTGGGAAGCCATTATAACCGACGAGCTGTGCGGCACCTTTCGACCATGTGTAGCTGGCAAACGCCGAGATCGGTACCATTCCGCCTTCGGAATTTCGAACGTTCATATTCATGATGTCAAAAATGTCGCCACGCTTTTCGGGATCAGCCTGCACAGTCACCCTTTGCATCCGCCCCGAGTTGGGGAAATCGTTAGCATAGGCGGAGCCAATATTGGTGCTGATGGTCTGGTTGATCTCGGCAAATGTGACGCCGAACGCATTTGCCTTTTCCCGATCGATGGTCAGGACTGTCTGGGGAGCGTCAGCCAAACCCTCTTCACGTACACCGACCAGTACAGGGCTCTTACGCGCCTCGGCCAGAAACTGATCGCGCGCAGCAGCAAGGGCGCCGATGCCACGTTGACCTCTGTCCTGAAGGCGGAACGCAAAACCGTTTGTCGTTCCCAAACCAGAAATGGCCGGAGGTGAGGTTGCAAACGCCATCGCGTCCTTGATGGACTGGAATGCGCCGTTCAGCGTTTGCGCAAGGGCAGGGGCAGCCTGCTCGGCTGATCGCTCACCCCAGTCCTTCAACGTCATGAACACAAGAGCGGCATTTTCACCAGCGCCGGCAAAGCTGAAGCCGTTGATCGCGACGACGCGGGTAACAGCGTCATTGTCCATGACGATCTTTTCCATAGCCTCAACCGATTCCGCCGTGCGCGAGGCCGTGGCATCGGCTGGCGCCTGAACCTGAGCAAGCAGCGTGCCCTGATCTTCGACAGGCAGGAAGTCAGTCGGCAGCCTCAGGAACATGTAGCCGGTCGCACCGACGACGACGAGATAGACAAGCATGACCCGGCCACTTTTGCGAAGCAGCTTGCCCACCCAGTTGCTGTATCCACGGGAGGAGGCATCGAATTTGCGATTGAACCACCCAAAGAAACCGGCCTTGGCATGGCCGTGACCCTTCTTAACCGGTTTTAGAAATGTCGCGCAGAGCGCTGGTGTCAGCGACAGAGCCAGGAACGCCGAGAACAGGATTGACGCGACCATCGTCAGTGCGAACTGTTTGTAGATCACACCCACGGCGCCCGGGAAGAACGCCATGGGAATAAACACGGATGTCAAAACAAGCGTAATACCGACCACCGCGCCGGTGATCTGCGTCATCGCTTTTTTGGTTGCCTCCTTCGGAGACAATCCTTCCTCCATCATGATACGTTCGACATTTTCGACGACGACGATTGCATCATCGACCAGAATTCCAATCGCCAGGACCATGCCGAACATGGTCAATACGTTGATGGAAAATCCAAGAACAAGCATGACGGCACATGCGCCAAGAAGGGCAATCGGAACAACGATCGTCGGGATTATGGTGTAGCGAATATTCTGCAGGAACAGAAACATCACAGCGAACACAAGGACCACAGCTTCCAGAAGGGTGTAGATGACCTTCTCGATGGAGATCGAGACAAATGGTGTGGTGTCGTAGGGAATCGAGTATTCGATATCCTGCGGGAAAGACGGTGAAAGCTCTTCCATCCGCTCGCGTATCGCGGTTGCTGCCGAAAGCGCATTGCCGCCAGGGGCAAGTTCTATCGAAGCTCCAGTCGCCGGCTTGCCATTGATCCGCACCGATGTGTTGTAACTTTCCGCGCCCATCTCGACGCGCGCCACATCGCGCAACCTTACCGTCGAGCCGTCGGCCTGCGCCCGTAGCACGATCGCGCCAAACTCGTCGGGCGACGTCAACTGGCCCTTGATGAGGAGCGAGCCTGTTGTGCGACGATCCGCTCCGGCAGGAGCTGCGCCAATTCGACCAGCTGCTACTTGCGCATTTTGAGACTGGATTGCCGTCGTGACGTCCGATGGCGACAGGTTGAATCCGAGGAGCTTGTCCGGATCGACCCAGACGCGCATTGCGCGTTCGCTTCCGAATTGCTGTACATTACCAACGCCCGGGATCCGGCGGAGCTCACTTGCGATGTTCCGGCTCATATAGTCGCCAAGAGCAATGCCGTCTGTGGATCCGGACTTGGACGTCAAGGCGACAAGCAACAATGTTCCGGCGCTTGCGGCATCGACGCTGATACCTTGCTGGACGATAGATGCCGGCAGTCGCGCCTCCACCCGCCTGACCCTGTTCTGGACCTCGACCGCTGCCGTATCGACATTGGTCCCGGCTTCGAAGGTCACATTGATGGTGATGGCGCCGGAAGCATCGGATGTCGACTCGTAATACAGCATCCCAGGAACGCCATTCAGCTCGTCCTCGATGAGACGCGTAACACCCTCGTAAGTGTCTTCAGGCGACGCGCCCGGATAGGTCGCAGCGATCCTGATTTGAGGCGGAGCAACGTTTGGGTACTGCGAAATTGGCAGCATCGTCACCGATATTGCGCCCGCCAGCATAATGGCAATCGCTAGAACCCAGGCGAACACCGGTCGGTCAATAAAAAAAGCAGCCATTAGGTTCAGCCCTCTTCTGGAGTGTCGCCAACAGCTACGGGGCTGATCCATGGCTCAGCTTCGACAGTTGCGCCCGGCGCTGTGCGTTGAAAGCCCTCAACGATGACCCGATCTCCGGCAGCAATGCCCTTGACGACAACCCACCGCCCATCAAGCAACCATCCCAAAGATACGGGACGGATTTCGACCTTGTTCTCAGCACCGACAACAAAAACTTGAGCAATCCCTGCGGTATCACGCTGTATGGCCTGCTCCGGGACAGCGAGCGCATTATCGAGTGCCGCCTGCTCCAGCCGGCCACGCACGTACATTCCCGGAAGGAGGTTCATTTCGGGATTTGGAAACTCCCCTCGCAAGATAACCTGACCTGTCGCCGCGCTTACGGTCGCTTCGGAAAACAACAGCTTACCGTCATGGGGGTAAAGACGTCCTTCGGCGGAAACGAGCTTCAGGTGTGCACTGCCTGATGCGTCTGCCTCGAGTTTCCCCTCTGCAACAGCATTCTTGAGCCGGATCATGTTATCAGCGGGCTGAGTGAAATCTGCATAAACCGGGTCGATCTGCTGAATGGTCGCCATCACGTCTGATGTCGGGCTGACGAGCGATCCCTCGGTCACCAGGGCCCGGCCAATACTGCCGCTGATCGGTGCCCGAATTTCAGTATACTGCAGCTCAAGTTGCGCCGTTCTCAAGTCAGCTTTTGCACGCTCCACATCCGCGTTGCTCTGTGCGAACTCTGCGACAGCTGTCTCGCGATTTTCCAGACTGGCGACACCGTTTTGTGACAATTGTGTCTGGCGGTCGGCTTTCTGCTGCGCCAATTTTTGCGCGGCAATCGCGGAATCAAGTGTCGCCTGTGCAGACGCCACCTTTGCTCGGAAAGGTTCCGGGTCAATGACGTAGAGGATATCGCCCTCTTTGACCGAGGTGCCTTGTTCGAAAACTCGCTTCAGCACCATACCCGTGACACGCGGCCTCACGTCAGCCGTGACCATTGGAGCGACGCGTCCGGGCAGTTCCGTCACCACCGGCAGCTTTTCGGCCCTGACTTCGATGACGGCCACTTTGACAGCAGGCGCGACAGGCGACTGCGCCTGTTTTTCGTCCGAGCAACTCGCCAGCGACACAGAAAGGCTAATCACGAGTAGGTAAACTGCACTCTTTCTGGCGCGAAGCATTTATAGTTCCTTGATTGTTTAGGTGATCCGGGCTGACCGTATTTTGATCGGTTCCGCCCGCACTGGATTTTTGCCGACGCCAAGTCGCAGCCCAGTCGCTTTCGCCACCGGACCGCCGGGAGCATTCAGCGGCAGTTAAAGATAGGGGGAGATGCATTCTGCTCGTTCGCCAGCGCGAACGATGAACGTGTTGTCGTACGGCCGATAAGAGCGATATCGAGACGAGCACCAGTCACGGTGGCGGGCATTGGTGCCTGATCGAAACTCTCGGTGAGTAGCGGAAGGGTGTCTCCCGATTACTGAACCACCACCAAACGCTGTCGGGGGATACCACCATCCATCGCTGTGTCGCCTGTAGCCCCGGCGCTGCTCCCGATAGCCTTGATGGCCATTATACCAACCGTGGCGTGGGGGGTGACGGCGAACCTCAGAGTTCCGACGATCCTCTCGATACTGAACCGGGATCAGCCCATTTGCGAAAACGATGCTGTTCGAGGCAAAGGTCGCTGGGGCAGCAATTGATGGGGAATTCCCCATTACCGCCGTCAAAGCCGCAATGGCCACGGCAACAAATTTTCGCAAAGTCATCCTCCTCGAGTTCCTATTCGAACTGCTGAGGATGCATGAGCTTGGATACTGTGTCAACAGGTGTTGACACAGCTCTTCACGCGGAAATATTTAGAAATGTTGCGGCAGTTTATATCTGACCCGTGAAGACATCTTCGACTTCAACCTTGCACCTGCCCGGCTGGCTACCGGGAAAGCAATACAGGGACGACCGGCGCGCTCAACAACGTCTGTGTTCCACTGCCAAAGACAAACTCCGTGATCTTCGGTTGGCCGTACGCACCCACCACAAGCATATCAGCTCCAGTTTGTTCCACTTTTGAAAAAAGCAGGTCTGCTGCATTTCCACCGTCCAGACGATCGAGAACAACCGGGATGTCATATCTGGCTAGGTGCCGGGCAATGTCGGAACCCGGATCCTCACCAAGCAGACGAGCAATTTTGGGTTCTGGCACGACGACGAGATGAACCTCCTCAGCCATCTTCAGGAACGGCATCGCGTCCGAAACCGCCCGGGTTGCTTCACTGCTGGCGTTCCACCCAATCACGATCTTCTTCGGGAACGGTTCACTGGACCAGTCGACCGGCAGAAGAACAGAGGGACGGCCTGATGCAAATATGACGTCTTCGGACATTGTCAGGGCAGTGACCTGGCGTTCGGGTTCTCGAGAGGATCCGAGGACTGCAATGGCCGAATGGCGAGCATGCAGCATTAGTGTCTCGCCACGCTCGCCTTCGCATAAACGGAACTCCCAGCTGATATCAAATTTTGTCCCCGCGGCCTGAAGGAGCTTGCGAGCGAGTTCCTCGGTTTCCGATCGCCGTCGCTCGAAAGCCGTTAACATGCTGATGGTGGCTGCGCCGCGGGTAAAACCTGCATGCAGGTTTAGAGAAAGATCCTCTGGTGCGAAAGCGACGACCAGATGTGCGCCCCACCCATGAGCAAGCGCCGCAGCGTACTCAATCCTGGAGCGGAAGGCTTCCTGAGCGGTACTATCAATATAGACCACGATATCCTTAGGGCTTTGCATGACGAAACTCCGGTAAGTTTTGCTTGGCTGAGATTGCCAGCCAAATGTGCTGCATAAATTTGGATTTCGACGCTGGGGCATCATCGTTCAACCCCACGCAAGAAATGTTGAGATCAGCAGGGCGTTGACGATGTCGATGAAGAAACCGCAGACCAGCGGGACAATGATGAAGGCTCTGTGTGCGGCTCCATATTGCTGCGTCACCGCCGTCATGTTGGCGATCGCGGTGGCGGTCGATCCCAGCGTAATGCCACCGAAGCCCGCCGACACGACAACCGCTTCATAATTGCGGCCCATCAGGGGAAACACGGCAAGTCTGATATAAGCTACGGTGAGCAAGACCTGCGCGGCGAGCACAGTCGTTATGAACAGAACCACACCCTGCAACTCCCAAAGCTGCAGGCTCATAAGCGCCATCGTCAAAAACAACCCCAGAGAGATGTCCGACAGAAGCGTAAGGCCCTCGCCAACACCCGGCCAGAATTTCAGCACGGTCCTGCCAACAGCGAAAGGCACGACGTTGCGAATGAGGATCCCAGCCATCAGGCAACTCACAAATGCAGGCAGAGTGAAACTGGATTGCTCGATGATCGCGTGGATGCCAAGGCCCAGCATGACCGTCACATTCAATGTAAGAATTGCCCAGAGAACCGAAAAGTAATCCATCCTGGGATTTGGGTCGTCGTGGGTCGTTCCAACATCGAGATTGTCACTGCCCGACGCTTCGATCGCGTAACGTCGTATCAGATAAGCGGCCACAGGCCCCCCAATTGTGCAAGCCGTGATCAGACCGATCGTATTGGCGGCCACGCCCAGTTCCAGTGCGTTTCCGACGCCATGCTCGCTCACCAGGATCGGAGCCCATGCAAGCGTCGTTCCGACGCCGCCTGTCAGGGCGATCGACCCCGTTATGAGGCCGGCATTCGGGTCTAGGCCGAATGCTGATGCAATCCCCATTCCGGTAAAATTCTGGAGGAGAATGAATAACGCAGCGAGAACGACGAGGAGAGCCAGCGGGGCGCCACCTCTCAAGAGCGTGCGAACATCGGACTTCAGCCCGATACACGCGAAGAACAGAAGGAGCAGGAAATCACGCAGATCAAGCTGGAAGCTAACTTTTACCCCTGACACCAGATAGACGATCCCGATGAAGCCAGCACAGAGAAATCCACCGGCGACTGGCTCAGGTATGGAATATTTGCGAAGAAGCGAGACGTTCATCGTCAGGATCTTGCCGGAAAGCAACAATACGACTGCAATGGTGAAGGACACGAACGGATCAATCGTCATCTGGTGCGATCCGCCATGTCGATTGCCTCGCGCAGGATCATCGCGCTGCGGCGGAGCGCTTCTTCCTCGTCCGGGTCAAGCGAGGGAATGAAGGGTTGAGACGCTCCAGATGCGTCGACGATCTGCGGCAACGAAATGCAGGTGTTCTCGACGCCGAGAACGTTATCCATGTATGTCGAGACGCTAAAGACAACGTCCTCGTCATTGACGATAGCGCGGGTGAGCCGTGCGATACATCCACCAATACCGAAGTTGGAAACGCCCTTGCCCTGTTTGATACGGTAGGCGGACGTGCGAACCTCACGCGCGATCATCTCATAATCATCGGGCGCCATCGGTCTGCCACGCTTGATCGCGAATTCCGCGAGGGGCATCCCGGCAATCTGCACTCCACTCCAGTGCAGCACTTCGGAATCACCATGCTCTCCGAGCACATAGCCATGAATGGAGCGTGGCGACATATCGAAGTGACGGGCCAGACGGTCACGAAACCGGGCGGTGTCGAGCGCGCACCCGGTTGCTATTGCTCGCCCTCTTGGAAATCCAAAATGCCGAACCGCCAGGGCCGGCATAACATCGACCGGATTGGTGGCGAAAAGTAGGATCGCGTCGGACGCCACCGCTGAGACTTTTTCCAGCACTGTGGAAACCACGCTCACATTCTTCGACAGGAGATCGAGACGGGTTTGCCCATGTTCGAGGCTACTGCCGGCGGTGATGACAATGACATGAGCTCCTGTCAGATCGGAATAAGAGCCAGCTGTGATCTCTGCCGGCGTTCCAAACGCGGCGGCATGAGCGATGTCTGCCGCCTGAGCATTGGCGCGATCCGTGTCGGCATCAACGAGAACAATTTCTCGAACGCCGGGAACGGTCGCGAGCAGAAAAGCCGAGGTCGCACCAACCTGGCCAACACCTATGATGCCTATTTTGCCTGGCATCATAGCAAACCCATCATCGGCCATATCGTCGCTGAAAACAGGACAAGCAACAGCAGCCCGGCGACGGTGACAGCTAGCCCGACCTTTGCAAATTGCCCCGTCGTAAACGCACCCGTCGCGTAGCACAGCATGTTTTGCGGGGCATTTGTCGGCAGGATGAAGCCGAAGGAGACAACGAGGCTCTGGATCATCACGATGCCGAACGCCACCTGTTCACCGTGCGGGATGGTCTGAGCAAAGGCGATCATGATCGGGATAAGTGTACTGGCCAAGCCGGTCGCTGACGCAAAACCCAGATGCAGCACAATACTGAAGGTCGAGAGCACACCGATCACAAGAAACACGGGCATGGCCGAGATGCCCAGATTGTTGAGCGTGATCCCGGCGAGCCAACTGGCCGCTCCGGTTCTAGACAGCAACATACCAAGCGATATGCCGACCGCGAACAACACGACCGTCCCCCAGGGAATGTGCTTTTCGGCTTGCGCCCAAGTCATGACACCGATGCGCGGCATCAGGAGAAGCGCGATACCAAGCTGTGTTGAGGTTGCAGTATCGAGCGGATTGATCCATCCCTCGGTTGCCCAGAGGGCGAGAAGAAGGGCTGCGACCAGCATCAGCCGCTTCTCTGGGGGCGTAACCGGGCCGAGCGTTGCGAGCTCAGCCGCCAGCCGACTGTTTGCTTCCTCGGTCGGCGGCACCTGCGGTCGAAGCAACACAAGTGACACGATGAATAGCACGATGCACATCGACACGGTGAAGGGCAGGGCGGTGATAAACCATTCGCCCCATGTCACCGACCTCCCAAACGCTTCTTCCATGAAGCCCAAGCTGATCAGGTTCTGTGCTGCACCCGTCTTGACGGCCATGTTGAAAATCGAGCAGGCCTGAGCCGTCACGATCATCAGGGTGGCACCGAGGCTGCTGGTGACCGGTAGGCCGAGTGCGGTGACGACACCGACCATGATAGGGATAATTGCGCCCACCCTTGCAGTGGCGGAGGGAATGAAAAGGGCCAGTACGAAGCCGACGATCATCGCCCCGACCGTCAGGCGGGCAGGTGATACACCGATCTTGCTCATCACCAACAACGCCACACGTCTGTCCAGCCCGGTCAGTTTGAGGGCAACTGCCAGGAAAAGTGCGCCTGCCACCAGCAAGACTGCCGATGAGGAAAAACCTGTGAGCATTGTTGTGAGTGCGTCAGCTGACGTCATGGGACGCGCGTTGCCGGTGAGCGGCTTGCCGATCAAGCCGATAACGGCAGCACCGGTCAAAACGATAGCGCTTGCCGCTGGCGAAACGCATTCGCTGACCCACAGAATGACGGCCAGGATCAGCAAGCCGAGCGCGACTTGTCCTGACGACGACAGATCTGCGGGCGTCGGTAGAATGAGGATCAGGCCATAGGCTGCGAGTGCCGCGATGAACAGGACAAGCTTTCGGTTGGAGGTTGGCTCCGCCGGGGACGATAAAAGTGCCATATAGACGCTCCTCAATGCACGTAAAAATTCATTTCAGAAATGCTCGAAAACGTTTGAGAGAATAGGCGAACAGCGCGGCCCCGATCAGAAGCAGCATCAGGAGTTGCGGCCAGACGACCTCAAGCCCCGCACCCCGGAACAGTACGGACTGGGAAAGGATGACGAAGTGGGTGTTTGGGGCTGCAAGCATGATGTTCTGGACAATATCAGGCATGCTTTCGCGCGGAGTCTGCGCACCTGAGAGTACCTGCAGCGGCAGAAGTACAAGCATCAACAGCAAACCGAATTGCGGCATCGAGCCAGCGATCGTCGCCAGAAATATCCCAAGCGTTGCTGTTGCAAACAGGTGCAGAGCGGCTCCGCACAGAAATAAAACGACGGACCCCTGGACCGGGATCTGCAACAGGCCCTGTACGATTACGATCAGCGAGAACGACGACGCAAGCAACACGACCAATGCCGTTGACCAGATCTTGCTCACCATGATTTCAAAGGGTGTCACCGGCATGACCAGCAGATGCTCGATCGTTCCGTGCTCGCGCTCGCGGATCAGCGCAGCACCTGCGAGCACGATCGACAGCATGGTAATGCTGTTGACGATACTCATGATCGCGGCAAACCACCCCTTGTTGAGTTCAGCGTTGAAGCGGGCGCGCAGCATCAGATCGACAGGGACCGCGGTTGATGCCCGATAACGGTTGAGAAACTCACTGACTTCGCCGCTGACGATGTTTTGGACGTAACCGCCACCACTGAAGGCCTGTGTCATGCGCGTCGCATCCACGTTCAGCTGGATCGTCGGCGACTTCTGCGCCAGCAAATCTCGCTGGAAGTTCGGGGGTATGTCGAGAGCGAAGGTATCGAGCCCGTTGTCCATCCGCCGATCCATGTCAGCGATCGTGATCGTTTCGGGTTTGGTGAAATACGGTGCGTAGAACGACGTCGCGATGCGGCCAGACAGCGGAGATTGATCTTCGTCTACGATCGCGATCGTTGCTCGGTTGAGCGTCTCAGGCGAACCGGTCGCCGATGTGTAGACCGAAAAAGTGAAGGAGAAGATGATCAGAATGAGCATCACCGGGTCACGAAGCAGGCCGCGAATTTCCTTGATGCCCAACTGTACGATGTTTGATGACAGCATCTTCACGTCTCCTGCTTCTTCATGAGAAGGGAGCCGATCCCGAGCAGAACCGGAACCGAGAGCATCAGCGGCAGAAGCGTCCCTGACAGTTCCTCAAAACCGAGGCCCTTTGAAAACACGCCTCTGGAAACGGTCATGAAATAGGTTGTGGGATAGATGTTGGCGATGAGTGCCCCAACCCCGTCGAGTGAAGAGACCGGATCCGTGAAGCCCGAATACTGGATCGCCGGGAGCAGCGTGATCAGCGATGTCGCAAAGACTGCAGCCAACTGGCTTTTCATAAAAGACGAGATGACGAGCCCGATTGCTGTGGCAGCCGCCACATAGAAAAGCCCGGCGATCGTGAAGATAAGGAAACTTCCGGTGAACGGCACCTGGAAAAGAAAAATGGCAGCGCCAGCCAGCAGGAAGAAGTTCACCATGGCCAGCACCACATAGGGTATCTGTTTTCCGACAAGAAACTCCAACCTCGTCACCGGCGTGACGTAGAGATTGGTGATGGAGCCAAGTTCCTTTTCCCGCACGACGCTGAGCGCTGCCAGCATTGACGGAATGAGGAGAAGTAGAAGCGGAATGACACCGGGCACCATCGCGACCAGGCTTTTGATGTCGGGATTGTAGCGATAACGGATTTCGAGATTGAAATCGGGCTGCGTGGCGCGACTGCCGAGGGCCTCGCGTGCGATCGACGTCAGCCAGCTTGCATGCACGCCCTGAACATAGCCGCTGACCGTCTCGGCCCGCTGCGGATTTGATCCATCGATCCACCCGCCGACCTGGACATTTGTGCCCCTCAGAATATCACGTCCAAAACCGGGCGGTATTTCGAGAGCGAGATTGAGCTCACCGTTGCGCATGCGCCGGTCGAGATCGTCGTAGCTGGTAATGGGCTCTTTCTCGACAAAGTAACGCGACCCGGCGATTTCCAGAGCATAGCTGCGACTGATCGTCGAATCGTCTCGATCCAGAACCGCAAAGGTCAGATCCTCGACATCGAGATTGATGCCGAAGCCGATCACGAACATTAAGACGACGGTTCCGATGACCGCGAGCGTCGCGCGGATCGGATCGCGTTGTAGCTCAAGCGTCTCTCGCTTTGTGTAGCTGAACATCCGCTGGAAATCGAAGATGGGGTAGACGGATGGTGCCGGCGTCAGTGGGGGCGTAGCGTCGGCACCATCCGCCATGTCAGTCTGCCCGGGTTTGGTTTGGGGGGCAGACTGATTGGCTGCATCTCCTATTGCTTCCTCAAGATAGGAAATAAAAGCGTCTTCAAGCGAAACCGCCTTACGGGTCTGGGCTATAGCCGAAGGCGTATCGCTGATCAGCACCTTGCCGGCATGCATCAGCGAAATGCGGTCGCAAAGCTCGGCTTCGTTCATGAAATGGGTAGAGACAAAAATGGTGACACCGTCTTTGCGGGACAGGTCGGCAAGAATTTGCCAGAAACGGTCGCGAGCAACGGGGTCCACACCCGAGGTGGGCTCGTCTAGGATGAGTATATCTGGCGAATGGATCATCGCAACGGCTAGCGACAGACGCTGGCGTACACCGAGCGGCAGGGAAGCTGGCAGAAGGTCCATCTCGCGGTCCAGATCAAAGCGACTGGCCATGTCACGGACACGCTCAGGAATTGCGGTCTCATCAAGTTTGAACAGTCGGGCGTGTAGTTCGAGGTTTTGTCTGACTGTCAGCTCATTGTAGAGCGAGAACGCTTGGGACATGTAGCCAACACGTTTTCGAACAGCCATGTCATTCGCATCGACCGTCTTTCCGAACAGCCGCGCCTCTCCCTCGCTCGCCGCAAGAAGTCCCGTCAGCATTTTCATTGTTGTAGACTTGCCGCAACCGTTTGAGCCCAGGAAACCAAAGATTTCACCGCGGGGAATGCTGAAGCTGACATTGTCGACGGCAGTGAAGTCGCCAAAACGCATGGTCAGGTTTGTGGCTTCTATGGCGGGTTGGCCATCGAAGCTTGCGTCGCGGGGAGGGATGATGACGTTCTGATGCCCTTGCCTGTCCTGTTCGGGAAGAAGCGCGATGAATGCAGCGTCGAGGTTGTCGGCACCCGTTTGACGTAAAAGTTCGTCAGGACGCCCGGAAGCGAGAATTTTTCCCGCGTTCATTGCCACCAGCCAGTCGAACCGCGCGGCCTCCTCCATGTAGGCGGTGGCGACAAGCACGCTCATGCCTGGACGGCTTACTCTGATCCGGTCGATCAGTTCCCAGAACTGCCGTCGCGACAGCGGGTCCACCCCCGTTGTGGGTTCATCGAGGATCAACAGGTCGGGATCATGGATGAGAGCACAACAAAGACCGAGCTTCTGCTTCATGCCTCCCGAAAGCTTACCAGCCGGCCGGTCACGAAACGGCGCAAGGCCCGTGCTTTCGAGAAGATCCGTGACGCGCTCTTCGTGCTCCTTACCGCTCTGATTGAACAGGCCGGCAAAAAAGGCGATGTTCTCGGCGATGGAGAGGTTGGGATAAAGGTTCTTGCCGAGCCCCTGCGGCATGTAGGCAAATCTCGGGCAGATGAGGCGCCGGTGGCTGGCCTTGCGCATATCCCCGTCGAACACCGAAAGGGTGCCCTGTTGCATCGAGCGGGCGCCGGAGATCAGAGCCAGCAGGCTTGATTTACCGACACCATCAGGTCCGATCAGGCCAACCATCAGACCTGCGGGGATATCGAGCGAAATGTTGTCCAGAGCTGTTGTTTTGCCGTAGACGAGCTCGAGTTGATCAAAGGATACGATCGAAGCACTGGAATCCGGGCTCATCGCACCATCTTCTCTTCCAGGAAGATGGGCCACTCCGTACTCGGGTCGAGGCGCACATAGGCCATGCCCGGCAAGCCGGTTTTTACCTGCTGAATGTATTTCTGAAGGAGCTCCGGTGCGATCCGTGCCCGGATCCGGAAGGTCAGTTTTTGGCGCTCGTCGTCGGTCTCAACGGTTTTTGGCGTGAACTGTGCAACGTCGGCGACGAAGGAGACTGTGGCCGGGACCACGACCTCAGGCGCGGCATCCAGCACCAACCGGACTTCCGTTCCCATCGCGATACGGCCAGCCTGCTGGGTCGGCAGGAAAAAGGTCATGTAGACATCCGGAACGTCGACCATGTTGATGACCCGGCCACCGCTGGATAGCACCTCACCCGGTTGGGCGACACGATACTGAATGCGTCCATCCCTCGGCGCTTTCAATGTACTGTCGGCAATATCGGCATCTATACTCTCGATCGCTGCCTTGGCAGCTTCCACGGACGCTTGCGCATCAACCACCTGCGCCTTTGCGGAGTTGATCGCCGCGTCGGATGCCGCAAGCGATGCCTGTGCAGCACCAACTGTCGCCTGCGCACCGCGCTCGGTGGCCCTGTCGTCGTCCAGCGACTGCTGAGAGATTGTGTTGCCGCGCGCAAGCTGTTCGGATCGTGTCAGCTTTTGTTTGGCGGCATCGAGCTCTGCCTCGCGTTGCTGGATGACGGCTTCTGCCGCCCTGCGTTCTGCTTCTCTCTGAGCAACCAGACTTTGTGCCGTATCGATGCCGATCTCCGCACGCCGCAGCTCGGCTTCAGCCTGCCGTTTTTTTGCAACAAGCTGACTGGTGTCCATCTGCGCCAGAGTCTGACCGGCTTTTACGAACTCGCCTTCTCCAGCGAGTATGTCTTTCAGGCGCCCAGCCGTCTTGGCGGAAATGTCAATCTCAACTGCCTCCAGTCGGCCATTACCGCTGGCGATACCGTCGGGCAAGGCCGCGTCATTTGTCTTTTGCCATGCGTAAAATGCTGCGCCACCAATGACCACGACTGCTCCAGCCGTTAGCCACTTTCTCTTTTGAAACGCCACCTGAAATCCCCTTCGCACTACAGTCGCGAACCCGCCTTCACCGGATTGCTCCGATTTTTGCCCATCTTCCTTCAGTCTGGAAAATCGTCGCCCGCGATTTCTGTGGTAACAATGTGACGAACAGTCACGAAGAGTCAACACGTGTTGACGCATTAGCGAAATGGGGTCATTCTTGCCAAACAAAAAACAAGCAGAGGGTCGAATGCCGAAACGCAATGTCGTGCGAGGCGAAGGTGAAACGCGTCAGCGCATACTCGACGCCGCGATCCGGAGTTTCGCGGAGGCTTCCTATGACGAGGTCAGCCTGCGGGAAATCGCAACGGATGTAGGGGTTGATGTCGCCTATGTGCACCGTAGTTTCGGATCCAAGGAGCAACTGTTTCAGGAGGCGCTTGATGTTGCGGGCGCGGATTCAGGTGTGTCCGAAGACGCACGCGACGAACTTGTGAAGTCGCTGACGGATAAACTGTTTGACCGCCCACATTCGACAACGTCTCACGGCGTTGAACCACTCCTGCTATTGATACGCTCGCTCACCAGTCAAAAGGCTGGACAGCTTTCAGGTGCGCAGATCGAACGGGAGTTCATCGAGCCGATCCGTACCAAGCTTGGTGACGCGAACGGGTTTCGCTCTACGGTGATTATGTCGCTGCTGATTGGTTTAAGCATCATGCGAAATCTACTCGAGCTTCCCGGCGCGACCGAAACAGACGTCGAACAGGCACGAGCCTTTGTTGCGACAGTGCTACAGGGGATTATCGACCTTAAAACCGGGCAAGGCGAAGCCTGATTCATGGTGCGGATTGGTTGGTCAGGATGACGCCGGCAGTCGCCAGAATTACAGTCGTCGCTTTGCTACTTTTGGGGTCTGGATGTGCGGGACGCCCGCAAACCGAAATCTTGCCCACCGTCAAAACTGCAATCTCACCTGACACAAAAATCGTAGAAGTGCTTTCCGCGACGAACCGCACCAGAATGCCCGGTGAGACGGAAGCCTTCACTGCCATGCGCGCCACTCAGACCAGCTACAACCGCTTGGAGGTCTCCCTCCCTCCGAATCATCGGGCCGGGGAGATCGAGTGGCCGCAGTCGAAGCCCGATCCTCGTAGGAGCTTTGCCATTGTAGATCAGCAGGCGCTTAGCGAAGACGCGTTCTTCAAGAAAATATCGTCTTCCTCCCGCGGCAGCGAATTGGGGCTGTTCATCCATGGCTACAATGTAAGCTACCAGGAATCGATATACCGTCTTGCCCAAATGACCGCCGATTCCGGAGCAGAAGGCACAGCTGTGCTGTTTGGCTGGCCATCGCGTTCCTCTGTCTCAGCTTATGGGGTAGACAAGGAGGCTGTCACGAGCTCTCGCGATCAACTCGCGGCCCTGCTTGTAGGAGTAACGGCGTCCCGGAAATCAGGTGAAGTGCGGGTTCTTGCTCATAGCATGGGCTGCTGGCTGCTCATGGAAGCGTTGCGCCAGCTAAAGCTGGAAAAGCGCGGTGACGTGCTGAAGCGGCTTGATGTCTATCTGGCCTCTCCCGACATCGACGAAGATGTCTTCAGAACCCAATTGGCCGTCGTTGGCAAAATGCAAAATCCGCTAACTATCTTTGTATCGAAGGATGATACCGCGCTCACTGTTTCGGGCCTTCTGACGGGAGACACACCCAGACTGGGCGCTCTCGACGTCAGCGATCCCGTCGTCATACAGGCAGCGCGAGAAAAAGGAGTTCGTGTCATCGATATCTCGTCGATCAAGGCCCCTGACCAGTTTCGTCACGGACGCTATGCGGCTCTTGCCGTCAGCGCCGCGGCACTCGGCAAAGATGGAAAGCCGCAACGTCCGACCCTCGGCGAGGCGGGAGCTTACATCTTCGACGCTGCGGGTGCGGCGGTTTCCAGTCCGTTTCGTCTCGCCAGCCAGATTATCAATCCTTAACCAGACATGTTTAGCCCAGAGGATAGGTGTTCTTTCATCATTCCCGGTGCGAACGACGAGCGATTGCGAAGTCGCAATGCGGAGTTATTAGCTGCGCTGAAGCGGTCATCCATCAAGGAAAATTGTTGGGATCAGAATCGGTTTGCTGCTTGGGCTCAGGAAACGGGTAGTAGCGCGAGCAGATCGCTCCGTGATCGATGGTCAGCCGATACGATCTTTAAGTGCGACGGGGACGACAGAGCGTAGGGTACAAAGCGAACGGGCTTAACGACGGGTGGCCACGAAACAGGTTCCTTGCAGAAAAGACAAGGTCTCGAACGCGGACAGCCTTTGAAAAGATCCAGCCTGGCGCCAGTCTTCCACGAGCGGCTGAATATCAATGATTGGAAGTTCCGAGAATTTCCTGATTTCGTCAATGCAGCAAGAGACGGTCACGATCGCCGTGTAGTGCTGGTTCTGAATAGCCTTTCGAAATTCGGCCGGTGTCGTCACACTTGCAGCAGCCAGGCCCTCCGCGCCCAGGATGTGCTCCAGCAAAGTTGCAGCTCGTGCGTCTGGCAGATAGAGGCAGATTTTTCTGAGCGCGGAAAGCGCGACGAGATTGAACATTGGAAAACTCCTCGAATCCGGCGCAGGTTAGACTGCCGAAGTGTGCCGTAGGTTTCAGTTATGTTCTATTTTGTTGTGACCGCGCCTGCTGCGCATAAATCCGAATAAATCCCAACACAGTGCTGCACATGGACGAGATAAGTTTCCTCCCATCTGGACGAGGAAAAGGGCCAATGCGTCAGACAGCCAGTCAATCGAAGATACTTGTTTTTCTACCACAGGCTGCCGCGGCGATGGTTGTCGGCAAGCTGGCAGAGTGTGGATATGCCTCGCTCGCTGTATCGACGGTACCACAAGCCTTCGATGCTCTTCGCTCCGAAGAATTCGCCTTTGCTGTCACGACCAGACCCGAGATTGATCTGGTCCGCAACATTCGCGCCATACCGGTCGTCAATCTCGAAGTCTTTTTTCACGGCAGCACATCAGGCAACGGCGCATCGAAGCGGTTTGACGGCAGGGCATTTCTCGAACGGGTTAAATTTCTTGCCAATCCAGCTCCCGCGAGACCGGATCCCGCTATTGGGCGGGGAGCATCTGCCCAGATAGCCGACCCGCGGAAACCTCGCTGGTGGAGCATTGCCGCAAATGCGCTCCGGCTCTCGCGTCACCGCAAAGGCCTGATGGATGTTCAGTCCTGATCCAACGCAGGGTTCTGCCGTGCCTCTACCAGCTTCGCTTGTTTTTCTAAGGATCGCGGGACGCAGGCTGGCTGAAACGGCTCTGGGAGCCGAGAGTACGGATGAAAAATCGAATAGATGGTCGGGCGCCGCTGAGTTTTGGCGGGTTGCTGCTCCAAAAAAGGAACGGCTATTCTTCGGAGGGTGTTACTTGATGTTCTGGTTGATAGATGCCGCGTCACTCAGCGGATATGTCATCCTGGCCATATTCATACTCGTGGCGCTCGGGCGTTTCGCCAAACACTCAGTCACTGCGTTGGCAGAGAGACTGCCGCGTCGGTCACGATCCAGACACTATGTGATAGCCTGTGCCTCGGCAGCCTTCTTCTCGCTGCTGACGGTGAGGGGATGCTACATAGCCGCCATAATCGTCGACAGCCATTTTTCGCACCGACCCCTGGCGCGTTGTTCCTTGAGCATTGCCGGCGTACCTTTTGCGAGGTCGAGGTAGCCGAAAAGTTTCCTGACTGGGTGAATGTAGCAGTTCCGCCCTTCCGGACGGATGGCATTCCTTTGGGAGGTACGCTACTGCATTGAGCCAGCGCAAGGCCTCGCGTATTATGGGTACAAATCCGGTACCTATAATTCCTAGAACGGTCCATCTCAACTGAAAGGCCGGAAAACTGGTGGAAGGTGACGTTGAAGCAAACTGTCCGCGACCAAGGCGCGGACGACCCAAGACCTTGACCGAGGAGCAGCGCCGCAGCGCCGTTACTAAGGCGGCACACGAAGCATTCGTCGAACTTGGATTTGGAAAAACGACCACAGCAGTAATCGCAGCGAAGGCCAAGGTATCAAAGCGCGCGATCTACGAATTCTTCTCCGACAGGACCGAACTCTTCGCCGCGGTCATCTGTGAGCACAGGCATCTGATCCTTGACTTGCCACGCCCGGATGGCGAGGAGCTTCCGGTACTTGACGCGCTGGTGAAAATCTTCCGATTGGATATCGATGATGAGGCCGAACTCGGGCGGGAAGCCATCCTCAACCTGATCGTCCGGGAGTCCGTTCAGTTTCCGGAATTGTCCGATTACCTTTACGAGAACGAAATCCTCAGATCCCGCGAGGAGCTCGTCGATTGGCTCCAGGGGCAGGAAAGGAATAACAGAATGATTGTCGAAGACCCGCTTATATGCGCGGGTATGCTGATGGACATCGTCTTCGGCGCTCTCCTGCCCAGAAGAAGGCTCAAGCATCGCCCGGACCGAGCGCACAGGACGGTAGAAATAAAAAAACGGCTGGAGATTTTTCTGCGTGGCACTCAAACTACTTGAAGGCTGTTCCTCGAAAGCGCTACCAGCAGCTTTGGGATCAACGCTCGCGGAGCTGATAGTCTCCCAGCTTGGACGGCCAGCTAAGGATCGAAATGAATCCGCTATTCGAACAGCGACGGCGACCCGACAAAATGGAATCCATTTATGCCCATCGTTCCGCCAATTTTGCACCCCGATTCTCACCCCTTTGCGCGTTGCATCCGTCGCGATGCCCAGCAGGCAAATACCGCTTTCGTTCTCGTCCGTTAGCCGCCTCGGGGACGTCGGCGAGTTCGATCATTATCGCGGCCGGCGGGCTGTCATCCGCAGGCATCAAGGGCGCTCTTCGGCCGCGTGGAGCGGTAAGTCGCCATGCATGTGCGGGCGCGAGAATAGTTTCGAGCCCGACAAAAGCGAGTATGGATTTGCAGAGCCGTCGATCCTCGAGCGCCTTTCACTTGCTGTGTTGCAGAAGCCAATTGCGCACGCCAGGTCCAGACGTGACCGGCTCCGCCACCACTGTCCTCGCCCTCGGGGATAACCGTGCCTTTACGGAAGGCGACGTAGAAGACATCGTTGTCCGCTCCATCCTCTAACATGCTCTCGAACGCGGTCTGGAACCCGGCAGCGTCCGAGCGGCCATCCCAGACCGCGCGGGCCACTTTGGACCCGCTTTTTTCCAGCACTTCCGTGATGGCATTCATGCCCGGATATGCTTTGGGGTCGTCCTGTGAGACTATGATCCAGAGCTTCTTCTTCGCCATCGGCGCGACCTGCGCCGGGTCCCATTGGCCTGCTACGAGAAGCGAGGCAGCAAAGAGGTCAGGATACTTTATGTTGAGGGCGATAGAGGCCATACAGCCGCCCGATTGGCCCGTCGTGTAGAGCCGGCCTCCATCGAGGCTGTAGCGTGTCATCAGGTCGCGGATCAGACGGATGGTGATGTCCGGATAGTCGCTGATCTGCCAGGCGTCGTTGGCGATAGCCACGGGGTATTGTGGTGCCAGAACGAAGGCGGGCTGCTTTGCCTGATCCAGAGGGCTCGCAAAGGATATTGCCCCCAGCCCCTGTTGCAGCGTGCGCAGTGGGTTGGTGCCGGTCACGCCGGCGTCGTGCATGAACAGCACCAACGGATACGATCTGGAGTGGTCATAATCCTTTGGAACATAGAGATTGTAGGTGAGTGAGAGCCGGTTCCGGGATCGACGAACCTGAACTGCCTGAAATCGTCGACGATCAGATTGGCCTGCCGAGTGTTGATGATCGCCGTCGACGTCGGCTCAAAGGTGTGACCGGAAACCGCCTGTATCGGCGCGACCTGCGAGATCACAACCGTCGCCGGTTCCTCCACACCGGGCGCGAAGTTCACAGCACTCTCGTCTTCGGGATCGAGTTCTAGGGCGACGAAGCGGCCATCATACTGCATCAGGAGTAGTAAACCGCAATTTTCTTACCCCCGATATCTTGCACCTCGAAATCGCAATCGTAGATTTGCCTCAGCCGATCCGCCCGGATCACTTCCGCTGCCGGGCCCTGCAGCAGCACCCGTCCGTCCCGCATAGCAACAATGTGGTCGGAGTAGCTGGAGGCGAAATTGATGTCGTGCAACACCACAACCGCGGTCTTGGCGAAGTCGGTAGCCGCTCGGCGCACGAGCTTCATCATCGACACCGCATGGCGGATGTCGAGACTGTTGAGCGGCTCGTCGAACAGCATGTATTCGGTGTCCTGGCAGAGCACCATGGCGACGTAGGCGCGCTGCCGCTGGCCCCCCGAGAGCTCGTCCAGGAACCTGTCGCGCAGATCTTCCAGACCGAGATAGGCGAGCGCGCGGTTGATGTGCTCGCCGTCTGCCACGGTCAGTCGCCCCTTGCTGTAGGGATAGCGGCCGAAGGCCACGAGGTCGCGGACTGTCAGCCGGGCGGTCATGTGATTATCCTGGCGCAGGACCGACAGCCGCTTCGCCAGGACGTCGCCGGGCGTCGTCATGACGTTCAGGCCGTCGACGTGGATGGCTCCTCTGTTTACGGCAATCAGCCGTGCGACCATAGAAAGGAGTGTCGATTTACCGGCCCCGTTTGGCCCGATGATCGACGTCACGCCGCCGCCGGGCAGTGTCAGCGACACGCCGTCGACGACGACGGTCTCGCCATAGGTCTTGGTCACGGCAGAGATTTCGATCATCGAGCGGATCCTCTCATGATGAACAGAATGAAGAAGAGGCCGCCCGCGAACTCGATGATGATCGACAGCGCTGTATCGAAGGCGAGCAGCCGTTCCAGGATCGTCTGCCCCCCGACGAGGCAGATGACGGCAATCAGCGTCGCCGCCGGCAGCAGATAGCGGTGCTTGCCCGACGGCACGAGGAGATAAGCGAGATTGGCGATCAGGAGGCCGAAGAAGGTGACGGGCCCGACGAGCGCTGTCGACACCGAGACGAGGATCGTCACTATCACGAGTATCGCTCGCGTCACGCGAGGGTGATCGACGCCTAGCGCGACCGCCGTTTCCCGTCCGAGCGACATGACGTCGAAGGTGTGGAAGATGCGGAAAGCCGCAAGCGATACGATGGCGATCAGAAGCACGGACACGCCGAGCAGGTTGCCGTCGACCGAATTGAAGCTGGCGAACAGGCGGTCCTGAAGCACCACGAAGTCGTTGGGATCGATGATGCGCTGGAGGAAGCCCGAGAGGCTGCGGAAAAGGATGCCGAATATAATACCGATCAGCATCAGCAGGTGAAGCCCTTTCACGGAGCCTGAGAACAGGAAGCTGTAGAGGACCAGCGAGAAACCGACCATGATCGCGACCTCGATACAGAACATCAGCCTCGGGTCGATGGCAGAGACCGTTTGGGCTCCGAGGAAGAAAACCAGTAGTGTCTGGAGCAGGACATAAAGGGCGTCGAAACCCATGATCGAGGGCGTCAGGATACGGTTGTTCGTGATTGTCTGGAAAAGGACGGTCGAGATTGCGATTGCATACGCAACGAGTACGAGACTCGCGACTTTCACCCCGCGAAACGCCAGGATGAACGACCAGTCGCCGGTTGCTCCAAGCGTCATGAAGGCGCAGATTCCGGCCAGAGCGAGAACAGCAAGCAGCGCGAGAACGATGGATGCCTGGCGGCGGACGACGTCATACTGCACGGGAGCGCTTTCTTAAAAGCAGGTACAAAAAAAAGACGCCGCCGACGATGCCAAGAACCGAGCCGACAGGTATCTCGAAGGGTGCGTTGACCACCCGTCCGACGATGTCGCAGCCCAGCACCAGGATTGCGCCGCACAGCGCGATCCAGGGAAGAGTACGACGTAGGCTGTCTCCTGCTACCAAGCCGATCACATTGGGCACAATAAGCCCGACGAATGGCACGACCCCGGCCGTCACCACGACGGACGCGGTAACCAGCGAAACAATTATGAGGCCGAGTGTGAGTACGCGACGATAGTTGAGCCCGAGATTGGTCGCGAGTTCCTCACCCATGCCCGCGAGCGTGAACCGATCGGCGGCGATGTAAGCGGCTGCCGTTAGTCCGAAGGCGACCCAAAGGATCTCGTAACGCCCGCGCAGAACGGTGGAAAAATCGCCACTCGTCCAAGCTCCCATGGTCTGCATCATGTCGAAGCGATAGGCGATAAAGGCGGTGATGGCGCTGATCACGCCGCCGAGCATGATCCCGATGAGCGGCACCATCAGAACCGATCGCAATGGAATGCGTCTGAGGATCGCGAGGAACAGAGTTGTCCCTGCTAGAGCGAAGGCGGCTGCGACCAGCATTTTCAGGAAGACGGGTAGATCTGGCGCGAGGAGGAGAACGGTGAGCATGCCAAGGGCCGCCGATTCCACGGTACCCGCCGTAGAGGGCTCGACGAACTTGTTACGGGCAAGCATTTGCATGATGGTTCCGGCAACCGCCATTCCCGCGCCGGCTATCAGCAGCGCCAGCGTTCGTGGCAGTCGGCTGGCGCCAAGGAGCATCAGGGCCCTGTCATCCGCGTGCCCAAACAGGACCGCCAAAGGCGATATGCTGCTCACGCCGATGAACAGGCTGGCGACCGCAAGCGCGATGAGCAAAAGGATTGGCACCAAGAGTCTCACGATCGATCCAGCTTCACAAAAACAAGCAGATGGGCTGCTACGCGGCTACCCATCTGCGGTGCCAAGATTTCACTTGGCGTCGAAAGCTTGCGAAAGCTGGTTTACGGTGCTCTGCATGGAGGTCAAACCACCGCCGACCAGATACCAGGCTGTCGCGTCCATATAGACAACTTGCTTTTCCTTCCAAGCCGTCGTTTGCGACACGATCTCGTTGTCCAGCAGCTTGGACGCTGCATCGCCCTCACGACCAATCGCAGCATCGCGGTCGATCACGAAGATCCAATCCGGGTTTGTCTCGAGAATGTATTCAAATGAAGCCGGCTGTCCGTGCATTCCAACCTTGATGTTTTCGTCCGCGACCTGAACTCCGTAATCGGAAAACAGAGAACCGAAACGGGAGCCGACACCGAACGTACTCATCTTTCCGCCAGTCGTCAGGATCAGCATCCCTTTTCCAGAATGAGCCGCCTTTTTCTTCAATGCCATGGTAGATGTCTCGAGTTTCGCCAGCAGGGTCTCGGCTTCCCGCTGCTTGCCGAAGATTGAGGCCAGGGTACGAATGTTTTTCCTTGAACTTTCGATGAAGTGTTTGGAATCCGCCGTTAGATCGATCGTCGGTGCAATCTTGGCCAGATCTCCATACTTGGAAGAAGATCGGCCGGCCACGATGATCAAATCAGGTTTCGCAGCGTTTATCGCCTCGTAATCCGGTTCGAAGAGCGTTCCAACTTTGACCACTTCCCGAGCCTCGTATTGAGAAAGGTAGGCCGGTTTGCGCCCGCCCGGCACTCCGGCGACCTCGACGCCGAGCGCAGTCAGCGTATCGAGGCTTGCCAAATCGAATACGAAGACCTTCTTTGGTATTCCAGACAACGAGATTTCACCCTTCGTGTGCTTGATTGTTACCTCCGCTTGAGCCGTGCCGACCAGTGCATTCACACTTAAAAACAGGCTGGCTATGGCTAGTACAAACCGCGAGAGATTGCCTGATCGTTTCATTTCACGCTCCGTGGGGAAGGCTCATAACGGCTGCCAAAAGTGGATAATTGCGGTATACTTATTGCGAGGTTTTTCGAAGGGTCAACACCGCTGACTTCGAAGCCCTCTAATTTCTCAATTTTGTCAAATGACGACGGCTGATCACTTAACTCGTCAGGCGGCAGGCGTGATGCAAAGCGGGCCGAACAAACGCTCGTTTTCCGCCCTTTCCGCAGCTTCGACAGGATTTCGCGAAACGACGAAATTCATCATCATACCGTGATCCTCGTGTTCAAGCTTATGACAATGCAGAAGATACCGTCCTTCATATTGGTCGAAGGCGACGAGAACCTCGATCGACTCCTGTGCCCACATAAGAACCGTGTCTTTCCACCCTTTTTCCCAGGGCATGATCCGGTTGCGACCGCCCTGCCGCGACTGGACTTGAAAATGTGTTCCATGCACGTGGATCGGGTGAGGTGCTCCGCCCGAGCTTTCGAAACGCCATCGCTCCACCTTCCCGAACGGCACGACGAAATCCGTTAGCGCCATGTTGTACTCCCGGCCATTAATGCGTTGATCATTCTCGAACCGGAAAACGCGATCCGGCGCGCCAGAATGTTCCAGGCGCGTGATCTGCGAGAGTTGCTTGGGTGGCTGCCAGGGATCCCGGGTAGTTTCAACGATATCGATCTGTAAAAGCCGCCAGCCCGAGGCGTCGCAGTCAAGGCCGATCGTTCGACCGGGCTTGATAGTGCGAAGATCCAACAAAACGTCTATGCGTTCTGCCGGACCGATCTCTATCACATCCAACTCGCTCGGTTGATCCAGCAGCCCTCCATCGTTACCGATCAGGATCAGAGGTGCCTGGGAATACAAGCGAAACACGCGGGCATTCGCAGCGTTCAAAATCCGCAGACGGTAGAACTGATTTCCTAAACGCGCGCGCGGCCACGGAACGCCGTTGATGACCGGGAAATCGCCTTCGCTGCCAGCGAGCACATTCGGATAGAAGAAGTCGCCGCTTGCGTTTATCTGCGCATCGCGAATAGCAAGAAGAAGTTCGCGGTCGCCCCCTGGAAGACGCAGGGCGTCTTCTTCATCATCTTCAACGACGAAGAATCCTGCCAGTCCCCCCCACGCTTGGGCGCCGGTACTTTCATGCGGATGGGGGTGATACCAATTCAACGCCGCTCGCTGGACGAGCGGAAAACTGATCCGCTTTTCAAAGCCGGGCGCTAAAGTATCAGCCGGATGGCCGTCAGCGTCCGACGGCAGAACAAGACCGTGCCAATGAACTGTCGTCACCGCATCCAGTTCATTACTAATCGTCTTATCGAACGTCTCTCCACGGCGGACGCGAATGGTCGGACCTGGGCTTGATCCATTGTAACCGAAGCCTGGATACTTCAATCCAGACGCGAACTCGTGATAAACACGCGCCGGAATAAGAGGATCACTCTTCAAAGCAGGTACCGGTGATTTTAGAAGCGGACGCTCCGCAGGCACAGGCAAAGACGAAGGTGCGGATCGCCGGACCCCATAGAGATATCCTCCTCCCGCACAAACGACTCCAGTGCCTAAAGCGGCCAGTGTTTGCCGCCGAGAAAAACAGCGCATTTCCATTATTCCCGTTTTTTGATTGCGCTCACAGCAATGATAAAGATAAGTTGAGTTTTTAGGACAAGTTATGTACCCGGGGCGACGGCGTCAACAGCCGTCCCTTTAAGCAAATCCAATTTGCGGAAATTGGTAAGAGACCTATTGAAATGAAAGAAGTGTGACTGAGACCATGAACGACATGAAAACAGCCAAGCGACCGCAGGGTGGATTACTTCACCTTAACCGGGTCAAGTTGCTGTTCATTCTCGACACGCTGCTTAGAGAAGGGAGCGTAGGTGCAGCCGCTCAAAGCATGGGAGTTCAGATTTCTGCGATGAGCCGAATGTTGGCGGAGCTGCGAGAACATTACGGCGATCCCATATTAAGCCGAACTGGTCGAGGCATGCGACCGACGGAGTTTGCGGAATCCTTGCGCCTGAGGGTCCGTGGGCTGGCTGAGGAAGCCGACAAACTCCTTCTCCGTCAGATGATTCTGGAGGAAGCTGAAGGTGCCACCCATGAGGCAAGTCGGGAATGGCTGCAGCAAGCTTTGATTTCTCCCCCTCCGCTCGCTGTGACACATGGCGAGCGTCTTGAAGCAACGCCGACACCGCGCGGAACCGCGCATCGGTTGGCAACGATTGGTCACAATGCGGAACCACACCGGCGCCTGGCAAAGTACATCGCCACCACAGCGCCAGGGCAGGGTCGAAGCCGACCCCTCGGGATGAACGAAGCGGAGGATGCGCTTGGCATAATTTTGCGAGGTGAAGCCGATCCAATTCAGATTGGCGCGCTATTGATGACGATGCAATATCGAGGCTTGACGGCACTTGAGCTTGCGGGTTTCGTTCGTGCCATTCGTAAGCAAATCCTCATCGGAGTGCCAGCGAGCCTTAAGCCCGATCTGGATTGGCCGGCCTATCTTTCCCCGAAATGGCGAGAGCCGCTTTGGTTCATTCATTCGATCCGTCTCGTCGCAATGGCAGGATTTCGGGTCGTGATCCACGGAAATTTCGGAAGTGGCTCAGAGGGTGGCAAACTGGAGGCAGCGGCCAGAGATGCAGATATTCCAGTCTGCCTGACCTCGAAGGATGCAGTTAAGGCATTTACCGATGGCAACCTTGCCTACGTGCCACTCGGCGCTCTATCTCATCAGGCTCAAGCGCAACTCGCTCTCTACCCTCTGTTCGAAATGCGCACGCCCCTTCACAGCGCGGTACATCTGATGAATCCGCTGGGTGCAAAAACCACGCTGGTTGGAGCTGCAGATAACGCCAGTCGTGATCTTTATCGGCAAGTGGCGCAACTCTTGGAAATGGAAAGGGTGTCGGTCATCGGTTCGACCCGCGACTTCGCTCAGGTTCCGCCAGGACGGGCGACGCAAATTTTCCGCCTTGTACACGGGCGTGATGTTGATGTCCGTGTCGAGGCCCGTCGGACGACCAGATCTGTCTCCCCCAAATTGCTGACACAAAGGGAATATTGGGCGGCAATTTGGTCAGGTGGCGCACGAGACCAAGCGGCAGAGGATAGTATCCTCCATACCGCTGCGGTCGCCCTCATGAGCCTGTCTGAAAATCCCGACTCCGGCTTCGGCGATGCTCTGGAGCGGGCGAAAACTCTTTGGCTTCGGCGCAAGGGCTGACACGTGGCTTGTCAGCCTCTGTTGTCATGACTTGGTAGCGACGGAAAGAAATTGCACCGTGCCGGTTGGACCGGAACGGTGCAGCGAGGCACTGAAGAGGACGTTTTGCTCTTCGTCCGTCAAAACTTGCTTGTCAGGGAGATGAAGTAAGCCCGGCCATTTTCTTTATAGTTCGACGAGCTCTCTGGCTGGGAATCGAAGACATTGTTGACTCCGGCCTTCATCGTGAAGTTGTCATTGATGTCGTATTTCGTGGAAAGGTTGACACTGGAGTATGGTTTGACGTTCTGTGCCGTCAACGTTTCGGTCACTTCCACATAGTCAACCTGCTTGCCGTACCAGTCCAGCGATGCGGTAAAACTCAGGTTTTCCCGGGCCTGCCACGTCATCTCCGTATGGATCGCGTATTCAGGATCTGCAGACAAGGGCATCCCGGTCTCGAGGTTCTTTGACTCCAGCAGGTACGTGAAAGCGTTTGTCCAGGTTAAATCTGGATGTATCGGTATGGTAAGGCTGCCCTCGATACCTTGAGAGCGGGCTCGGTCTACGTTGATCTGCTGTACGTATTTCGTGCCGTCATCGAGGATGAGAGAAGCGACCCGAGCGGACGTGATCTTATTCTTGACGTCGTTGAAGAAGTAGGTGGCGCTCGCCTGCCAGGCACCATTATCGTAATAGAAGCCAGCCTCGAAACTGTTGCTGGTTTCCGGTTCGAGATCGGGGTTCCCGACCATTTCGCATGGACCTCCAACCGCTCCGCAACCGCGACCGCGGGAACTGGTGACCCAGTTGGGATCGAGTTGTCTCAGGTTAGGCGCCTTGAAGGCCTGCGCCCAGCCCGTTTTGAATGTCAGGGCGTCCGTCAAGTCGTAAGTGAAGTATGTTCGCGGGCTGAAATGCGAACCGAAATGTTCATTGTAGTCGTACCGTAATCCGGCGGTCATGCGGAAGGCATCGGTAAATTCGATCTCGTCTTCGGCAAAAAGTGCCCCTGTGAAAACACTCGCTTCTGCCTTGCCGCTGGAACCAGTCAACGAGTTCTCCTGCCCAAGGTTGACCGGATCATCGAGCTCCTCATACCGCAGTTCTCCACCCACGATCACGTTATGAGTCCAGAAATAGTCGAACGGTGTGAGAGCTAGCTTGCTGTCGAACGTGTAGTTGCGTGAGGTGATTTCCTCACTCGAAACTCGGTTGTTGTTCGTGGCCTGTTCAAAAAAGCCGGTGGTCGTCGACGTGCCGATGTCCCACTCGCCGACATGACGGAGAGAGGCCGTCGTACGTTCGATTTCGGTCTTGCTCGTGTCAGTTTCACCGTCGGCAAGATAGGGCTTATAGCGTTCTCGGCCATGACCAATTTCCAGGTCGAATGTTTGATCCGCCGAGGGCGTAAATGTGAGGCGCCCTGTCAGATCGAAATTATCGTTGCCGTCCGGCACGGATATGTCACCGGATGCCGCGCTATCATCGGAGTCCTTCTTGCTGATGTTCCCGAACGCCGTAAAGTTTAGAGTGTCGGGAATGATCGGACCACTAATATAGCCGTTCAAGCGTCGTGTCTGACCGGTGGCGTCACTGTCCGGCAAAAGAAACTCGGTCGTCAACGAGCCGGTCCAGCGATCGCTGCCCTTTTTGGTGATGATGTTCACCACGCCACCAAGCGCATCTGAGCCATAGAGTGTGGACATCGGACCTCGAACGACTTCGATTCTCTCGATTGCCTCTATCGGCACCCAGTCGAGATCGCCGTTATAGTGACGAAGTGTGGTTGCGCTGGCATTGACACGCTTGCCATCAATAAGGATGAGAGTGTATCCGGTTCCCAGGCCGCGCATGCTGATCCCACGCGTGCCATCGCTACCGAACCCGACATTGACCCCCGGTACGGTTCGAATCGCTTCAGATATATCCGCGATCGCCTTCTTTTTCAGCTGATCTTCGCTGACGATGGAGATGCTGGCCGGTGCGTGTTTGATGTCCTGTTCGTATCCGCCAGCCGTTATGACGATCGTTTCCAGCAATGTGGATGTTTCGTCGGTCGCCGGCTCCTGAGCGTATAGGGGCGAATAGAACGTTGTCCCCGCTAGCAATACCAGCAGCGTAGACTTCAACGAAATTTTGGATCTCCTTATATCCCGTCGTGCGGCGAACACACCGGCTCCAGTTGCAAAATGATAAAATTGCCCCACTATCATAACTGTCACACCCAATAACCTGACTATCTTTGTCATGTTATTGGGTGTGATTAAGAGAGCGTCAACGGCGATGATTTCGAACAATTCCAAATTAATAAAATTGGAATGCGTCAACCTCACTAGGGGCGTGCGGCGAACGATTGTCAGCTGAAGACAGAAGGACTACGTCGACGATATCGTCGGTGCGACAACGCCATTCGGATCTCATGCGATATCTCCTCCAATACCTTTCCCGCTTTTGGCCAGCAGCATCATGTGAAGGTCGAAATAGCTAAGCGGGAATTCGTCCTTGTCGGGGCGCGACATCGGCGCTCCTCAATCTCGGGTCAGACCGTACAATCCGACGGGGTAGGCATATACGGTTCGAGCAAGTCGCAGCTCCAGGATATTGCAGTCAATCCCAACATAGAACCAGGGAGCATTTCCCCGGTAAGGGCGCCCTCGGAGATCAAAGCGCCCGCTTCACGATCGAAAATACCGATACCAGGCCGAAGTTAACACCTAGAAGCGCCATTGAGTATGGGCAGCGCCGGCGGACCGGCAGAGCCGCAACAAATTGCAACATATCCGAATAAAGTTTTGCAGGAGATAATGTAGAGGTAAGGTAGAATGCGGCGCGTAGGCTGCGGACAAATCAGCACCCAAACAGGTCCGACCCGACAAGAGTTGACAGCCATGGCACTATCCCCACAGCAACACGGAAACAGCACTCATCTCAAAGCGGTCTCACAGACCCAGGCGCGCATCCTCATCGTTGAAGACGACGAAGCTATTGCAAGCATGCTGGTCGATCTTGTCACCGCTCACGGCTTCCAGGCTGCATCGGCGGCCAATGGCAGGGAAATGGATAGTGCGCTGTCGCGTCATGACTTTGACCTGATCCTCCTTGATGGCATGCTTCCTGGAGAAGACGGGTTTAGCATCTGCCGACGACTGCGGGCGACGGGGAAGACGCCAATCTTGATGCTAACGGCCTTGCGGGAAGATATCGACCGCATCCTGGGTCTTGAGCTTGGTGCGGATGATTACGTCACCAAGCCGTTCAATTCTCGCGAGTTGTTGGCCCGCATCAAGAACATTCTTCGGCGAGCCGCGGATCGACAGCAAGAGCCTGAGGCCGAGCTTGAACCAATGACTTTTTCAGGGTGGACCATCGACCCGCGCAGTCGGCAATTATTCGATGCCGACGGCGCACAGGTTTCCATGACAACAGCCGAGTTTGACCTGCTTTGGGCTTTCTGCTCACATCCAAACAAAGTTCTCACACGCGAGCAGCTTCTGGCGATGACCCACGCGGGCTCAGCGGGGCCAATCGAGCGTAGCATCGATGCCCATATCAGCCGTGTTCGCCAAAAGATCGAGCCTAATTTAAAGGATCCGACGTTTATCAAGACCGTTCGGTTGGGTGGATACCTGTTCGCCTCGAAAGTGGAACGTGTTTCATGAGGGGGCTGCGCACTGCCTCGATCCGCAAACAGCTTTTTTTCCTTGCCCTCTTGCTGGTCGTACTTGTTTCAACCGTTGCGGCGTTGTCGGAGCCGTTTATCTACGGCCGACACGATAAGGGAATTGAGATCGGCCTGTTCGCTGGTCGCGTCGAGACCATCCTCGAACAGTTCTCGAATAGCCGAGATGCAGTAGAAGAAGTCGCCGCGTTTCAACTTGCCGAGCGTATGGGTATTGCAGTAAAGCGCGCCTCGCCCTCACATGCCACAATTTCCTATCAGCCCGGCACACCGACACCGCAGGTTCTGCAGCAAGTCAAAGACCTCATCAACGACGGGATTTGGACTTCGATCCGCAACGCGGTTCGTGCAAACAGCGGTCCCGCTGTATTGACCGTTAAACTTCACGACAACAGGGCTCTCTCGTTTACGCTACCGCAGTTTCCAACCAGCGTCTGGTTGGCGCCGGCCATGGCGAGCGGCCTCCTGAAAATCGTCATCCCTCTCATTTTGCTCGCCTATATCGGCAGCTGGCTGATAACAGAACCTCTTGTCCGCTTCGCCGCGGCCGCGCAAAGGGTGAGCATGGATGACCACTCGGAGGAGCCCTTCAAAGCTGAGGGCGCATCCGAAATTCGCAGCCTCGCAGCCTCCCTCAATGTCATGCAAGGCAGAATCCAGAAGATGCTGCGAGAGCGAACGAGGGTGCTCCGCGCTATAAGCCACGACCTTCGAACCCCACTGACACGATTACGAATGCGGATCGATCGTTCGTCCGAACCTGAGCTCAAGGAGCTGATGCTTGCCGATATCACGACGCTGTCGTCACTGATCGATGCAAGCTTGAGCTTTCTCGACAACCGGTTTGAACCCCCACGCAAAGTCGACCTGTCGAGTTTACTCCAGACAATCTCCAACGACTTTGCGGATACAGGCGTCGAGGTCCGCTTCGTCGGTCCGCGCAGACTTAAATACACTTGCATGCCGCAGGGCCTGACGCGAGCTGTCTCCAACCTGGTTGATAACGCTTCGAGATTTGCCGAGCACATCGAAATCGAACTGATTAGCAACGAGGACGGCGGCGTGCTGATCTGTGTTTCGGACGACGGGCCGGGGTTGCCTGACGACTTGAAGCATCGTGTTCTTGAGCCCTTCTTCAAGGCTGATGAATCCCGCCAGACAGGGGGGAAGAGCGGCGGCTTCGGTTTGGGGCTTTCTATTGCTCAGGGCATCGTAACGATAGGTCACAAGGGTACGTTCCGGTTGCTCGACAGGGATCCTAACGGACTTCTGGTGGAGATCGCGCTACCTCCTGCCGAAGGTGCGCAAGCTTCAGCATCTCAGTTCAATGGGCCAAAGCCTAGTGGATCGATTCCAACACTTGGTGCCCACGTTTCACGGCGGCGATGATATCGTCAGGGTCAGCTTTCCAGATGAACGGCCGTGGTTCGTGATTTTGTTCCTCGATGAAGCGATTGATGGCGGCCCGCAGGTCAACAACGGAGTGGAAGACGCCGTGCTTCAGCCGCCGGCGTGTCAGGACAGCGTTCAGCCATGAACATGATGTCGGAACGAAGTGGAACGTCCATCGCGGATGCCTTGCTAACCAAGCGCGAACCTTCTGCTGCTTATGGGTGGCGTAGTTGTCGAGAATGACGTGAACGGCTTTATCCTGCGGTAGTTCGGCTTCAATCGCGTTGAGGAAACGGGTGAACTCCTGATGTTGGTGACGCTGCATGTTGCGGCCAATCACCGAGCCGTCGAGGACATTGAGGGCGGCAAACAAGGTTGTGGAATCGTGGCGTTTATAATCATTGGTCATCGTGCCGCCCCGGCCCTTCTCCAGGGGGAGATCCGGTTGCGTCCGGTCGAGCGCTTGGATCTGGCTCTTCTCATCGACCGACAACACGATGGCATTGGCCGGCGGTGAGACGTAGAGGCCGACCACATCGTGCAGTTTCTCGGCAAAAGCTTTGTCCTACTACTACAGATCCGACGGGCTATACCGGTCTCGCATTCGCCCAGCACCTGAACGCTGATTTGAGTGACCGTAACGGTCGTATTCCTTACCGGTACAACAGCGGAGCGAATTGGAGACAATTTGACAAGGTCATCGTTGATCCTGTCACGGTCTATCATGGGCAGGACAATCAGTTCGGCAAAGTCAGCGAGCAGGACAAGAATACCCGCGTAAGCTACATGCAGTCCCAGTTCACCCAGAAGCTGCGAGCACGTTTTTCCGTTGTGGATTCGCCTGTACCCGGAACCTTGCGTATCCATCTGACGCTGACAGGAGCGAAGGCGACCACGCCGGTCTTGGCCCGTTCTCACATCTCGATATCGGGGGCGGTGTCTACAACGCCGCGCGAAAAGGAAGGGTCGATGACCGGATCGGTGGCCTACGCTGTCGAGATCTATGACACAACGAGCAACACGCTGCAGTCAGCCTATGTCTCCAAGCAGTACCCGAACGCAATGAATGTCGGTACGAGCTCTGGGGCTCTGAGCCTTCCAGCTGGCAATCGACACGGGGGCCGATGCACTGCTGGCACAGTTGCGTCCGTAAAGCGGTTGCAACATTTTGCAATAACAAACGACACACGGCAACGTCAGCCAGGCGCATGATGTCGTCGTGCTTCGTATTGCCCCCACACATCGCTCCGACTGGATCCCAAATAAAGCCGGGCAGCGTTCAATTAAGGAGAGTTTCATGAGACGTTATGTCATCGCGTTCAGTGCGACCGCTGCTCTTAGCGCCATCGCTGCCGTACCGGCGTTCCCGCAGGTGGTTATCTACGATGACCAGCCTTCAGGTCCTTACTCGGTCGACGGGAACGCGGAATCCAACTTTTTACATTCGTGGAACCGCAATCATGACAATCAGAACCGGTGGTCCGGGGGACGGTCCAGCTTTGGACCGGACGATGTCATCACCTTGCTTGTAGATCGTGGCTACCGAGTGAGAAATGTTCAGGATATCGGAGTACGTTATTTGGTGAAGGCAACCCGCGGCGGCGACAACCTGCTTGTGAGTGTTTCGCGCTCCGGCGATATTATGGGTGTCGTCCACGAACAATATTGACGTGCGAAACCAGCGCCGAATCCTCAACCTATTCACAGTCTTGCTCGCCACTTCGGTGGGCCAAGCTTGCACTCGAGCATCGTCAAGCGCAAAAAGAAAGGTATCCAATGTCCGATCGTCTCGAAGGCGATATCATTTTCCCACCGGAGGCGCCCAATGGGGGTGTGATCCGTGTCGAGCGTGTGTGGCAGCATCGCCATGATCTCGAGATGCGGGTCCCAAAGCGGCGTCACAATCGTTCAGCGTTGCTCAAGCTTGCGGCTGGCGGGATAGTGCTCGTCGCAATCTGTATGCTTTCCTACGGCGATCTGGCTCCAACACAGACCCCTGTTTTGAAAGAGGCCACTGCCGCCTATCCCGTCGGTTGGGAAGCGGCAGCCGTTTCAACAAAACTCCGAGACATCATCGACGTTGCGCCAGCACCAATAATGGCGAACATCACCGAGACGCAAACTGCTTCCATACCCTACACTGTTATTCCAACCAAACGTCCGGTCTTTGAAACATTCAAACCCAGTGGCGCCGGGCGGGCTAACCCTGTGATATCTACCAGTAGCTCGGCCAAAGTTCCCCGCTACGATCGATGCAACCCGAGTTGCAAGACCCGCCATCCTCTGGTCGTTGGCACGATACCACCCAAAAATTCTGCACTCTCGCCTGACAGTGGCGCCGAAAAAACTGAAATTGGGCGCTCGAACCAAGCCGTCAAAGTGGGGACAGCCGTATTCAACGGCGCAGGATTTGTGCTTGTTCAGACGGCGGCTTTGCCATTCACGACGCTAAAGCTGGGTCGAGATGCCGTAACCAAGTTGTCCGAGCTGGACTGATGGCGACTTTGGCATTGGTCAATTCAGCTGATCCGCGTCGGTTGAATATTGAGGCTCTTCAATCGGCGAGGATTAGAAACCATGAAATAGCAGTTATTCAGTACGGTCGCTCTACCAACGTCGATTAGAAGACGGCAATGGGCGCAAGGTTCTGATCAATGACGGTTAATATTTGCTCTTCAACGCCCCACGCCGCACGTCAGTAAATATCGTTCTCCGGCATCTCATCATAAACTGCAATCTAACCGCACATCCCGCCTTGGTATTGGCTTGCTTTCGACATCGTGAGGCGATCTGCAGCGCGCATACTTCTCCACACAAAGGAGATCAGTATGTTCGAAGGCGAATTGACAATTCATGACGTTCTCAACGATCCGCTGGTTAGGCAGATGATGGATGCTGACGGCATATCTTCGGCTCAATTGCGTCGCCTATTGCTTGAAGCCCGCCAGCAGCATCTGACAACCAATCCCAGGGACGCGCGGCGACCAAGCACGGTTCCGCAATTTCGACAATGCGCCGTCGTGAGTACACAGGCGGCGGAAATTCCGCGTCGCAACAAAACATAATCTGAAAAGATACTCTGCAACATGCCCCTGGGCCATAGTCAGCCTCATGGGCAGGGCTGAGCCGCTGGCGATATCCCTGTTCCGCAACTCGACATAGGAACCATGCCATGAAACTTAGACTTTTGGCCTTCGTGCAACAGACGTCTTAACGATCTCAACTGGGACTGCCCCAGCGGAGATCAACGGATCCGATGTGTCGTACCTAATGGCCGTGCAATGAACCGGCCGCAAACAAGGTTGCGATAAACATCAACGTCGGGCCGCGATGGAACATGTTTTCAAGCCCTCAAGCCGTGATCGCTTGCAGCTGTCCAATTACGCGGACAGTCCGGCTACCAAGGAGAAAAAATGAAAAGAAACCTGATTGCGCTCGCTTCCGCCGCGTTCCTGATGACTGGCGTTTACTCGGCCCAAGCCCAAGACGCGCATCTCGTCCAGGCACAAGATCGGTATGTTCGCGACCGACACGAAAGACGTCATGAACGCCGTGAGCTTCATCAGCGAGATGTCATTAGCATGCTCGAGGGGCATGGATATCGCATTCGCGACGTCAAAATGGAACGCGGCCATTATTCAGTCAGGGCCTCCCGCCGTGGCGAACGGCTCCTCGTCGTCGTGTCCCGATACGGCGAGATACTTGAGACACGGCGCATCACCTCCGATCGCTTCTGACATGAGGCGTAGGGTCTGGCCGCCTATGGGTCACTCGGAGTGGGTGCCCCGCCGGGCGGCCAAGTTATCAGCTAAGGTAGGCGGATTTTTTCCTTCAATCGCGTGATAGGATTTTCAGTTGCTTCTCGATAGTCTTCACAATCGGTCGCGGATCGAGCCCCTTCTGCAGTCTGAAGCTGCCGAATGCGGACTTGCGTGTCTGGCGATGGTGGCGGCTTATCACGGCCATCGCGTGACGCTGTCCGAACTCAGACGACGCCATGCCGTGTCCGCGAAAGGCACGACGCTGAAAAGCCTCATCTCGGTTGCTGACGATCTCGGTTTTACCAGCCGGGCCCTGAAACTCGAGATGGAGGATATCGGCAAGCTGAAGATGCCTTGCATCCTGCACTGGGACATGTCGCATTATGTCGTGTTGAGCCGGGTAACGCCGAGCCGGATCGAGATGCATGATCCTGCGATCGGCCAGCGGAGATTGTCCCATGCGGAAGCATCCAGGCATTTTACAGGCGTAGCGCTGGAACTGACGCCGGCCGCCACTTTCCGCAAGCGCAAGGTGGTTGAGCGGGTGCGCTTGGCCGATTTGTGGTCGAAGAGCGCCGGCTTCATCCCGAGCCTGCTGCAGATCCTGGCCCTCTCTGCCTTGCTACAGTTCTTCGCTCTGCTGTCGCCGCTCGTCAACCAGATGATCGTTGACGAGGCGATATCCAAGGGTGATCTCAGCCTTCTGAACGTGATTGTTATCGGTGCCGGATTGTTACTGCTGGTTCAGAGCGCCACGACTCTGCTGCGCGGTTACGTGCAGATGCATTTCAGCACGCTTTTGACCTTCCAAATGCGCGGCAATCTGTTGCGCCATGCGCTGCGCCTGCCGGTGCCGTGGTTCGAAAAGCGGCGCCTCGGCGACATCCTCTCCCGCTTCAACTCCCTGCAGCCGGTACAGGACCTTCTGACCGGCGGGCTTGTCTCCGGCGCCTTGGACGGGCTCATGGCCATCATCACCCTGGCGGTTATGCTGATCTATGCCCCTCATCTGGCAAGCGTGGTGCTTGTGTCGCTCGCGCTCGTCATCTGCATCCGGCTCGGTACCTTTCCTTGGCTGCGGAGCCTGACCAATGAGGGCATCCAGTACCAGGCCAAGGTGGACGGCGTCTTCCTCGAGACCATCCGGGGTGCGAGGGCCTTCAAGCTGTTCGGCCGGGAGCTCGAGCGCCACGGCGTCTGGCAGAATGCCTATGCCGACAGCATCAACAACAATGTGCGTCTCCAGAAAGTCAGCCTCAAGGGTTCGGCTGGACTGTCCTTCCTGACGGGAGCGGAGATGCTGCTGGTGTTCTATCTGGGTGCCGGTGCCATCATCCAGGGAGATATGACGCTCGGCATGCTGCTGGCGTTCCTGTCCTATCGCGGCCAGTTCAGCACCGCCGCCCTGTCGCTCGTCGATCAATATTTCAAGTTTCGGATGACGGGTCTGCATCTGGAGCGCCTGGCCGATGCCGTGCACCAGGACCCTGAGCCGGACCTGGATGCCGAGGCGCGCAAGGATCGCCCGCTCGCCGGCGCGCTCGACGTGCGCAATCTTTCCTTCCGCTATGCCGAGCGCGAAGCCTGGGTGCTGAAGGATGTGTCGCTGACCATTGAACCGGGACAATCCGTGGTGTTTGTCGGGCCTTCGGGTGGTGGCAAGTCCACGCTCCTGAAGCTGCTGATGGGCCTCTATCCGCCGAGTGAAGGTGAAGTGCTGGTCGATGGGCTGCCATTCAGCGCTCTGGGCATGCGGGCTTACCGTGCGCAGATCGGCGTGGTGATGCAGGACGACCAGCTGTTCGCGGGCACGATCGCCGACAATATCGCCTTCTTCGATCCCGACATGGATCTGGCACGAGTCGAAGCGGTCGCGGGGCTTGTCGGCCTTCATGACGAGATTCTGCGCATGCCGATGGGCTATATGACCCTGGTGGGCGATCTAGGATCGACCCTGTCGGGCGGCCAGCAACAGCGTGCGCTGCTGGCGCGGGCGCTCTACCGAAAGCCCTCCATATTGTTCCTCGACGAGGGGACGGCTAATCTCGACGTCCTTGCGGAACGTCGCGTCATGCAGGCGCTGAGCAGACTCGGCATTACCCAGGTGATGGTCGCCCATCGCCCCGGAGCTATCGAGGGTGCAGCGCGTGTCTTCGCCGTGGAGAACGGCCATGTGCGTGAGCTGATGCGGGATGTGCCGGCACAGCCTTTGCAGGTGGTGCCATGAGCGAGACGTTGTTCCGCACGGAAGCCATCGAACACCGCCGCCGTCTCCGTGGCGAGGTAATGATCGCACAACCCGTCAGCCACGGTGTCATGACGGCGATCCTCGGCGTCTTCGTGGTCGTCGGTGCGACCTATCTCATGACCGGCACCTATGCCCGCAAGGAGACCGTGCAGGGCTACATCGCCCCGACCGGCGGCCTGGCGCAGCTCTACGCTACCAAGGGCGGTATCGTAACGCGGGTGCTCGTCCATGAAGGCGACGTGGTGACCCAAAGCCAGCCGATGGTGGAGCTGTCGCTGGAAACGACCGGCGCCGACGGTCAGGTCGGCGAAAAGCTGCGCTTAGAGACCCAAGCCCGTATCCAGTCGATCGACACACAGATGACGGCAACGAAAGCCCGCTTCGACGAGGAGGGGCGGCGCCTGTCGGCCCGCGTCGAAGGGCTTGGCGGAGAGCTGGCGAGCCAGGAACAGCGCCTGGAATCGGAACGCCGCCTGCAAGCCCTGCAAACCGACGATGCCGGCCGTTATGCCCAGCTTCAGATCAAGGGCAGCGGCACGCGCTTCGAGCTGTCGCGCCGCCAGCAGCAGATCCTCGCACAGGAAAGCGTCATCCACGAGCTGGAGCGGCAGAAGGAGCAGCGGCAGGGCGACCTAAACGATGCCCGTTCGCAACTGGCGAACCTGCCGGCTGAGCGGGATGACAAGCTGGCGCAACTGCAAGGCCTTCGCAGCGAGCTGGAGCAATCCCTGGCGCAATTGCAGGTCAACCGCGCCTACGTCATGGTCGCGCCGGTAGCCGGTCGGGTCGCGGCTCTTCAGGCGCAGCCGGGGCAGACGGCGGTGGCGCAGTCGCCGCTTGCGGCCCTGGTACCGGCCGGCAGCAATCTCGAGGCCAACCTTTTGGTGCCACCGCGCGCGGCCGGCATGATCCAGCCGGGGCAGGAAGTGCGGCTCCGGGTCGACGCCTTTCCGTATCAGCGCTTCGGCGTGGTGTCGGGCCATGTCGTGCAGGTATCCCGCGCCACCTATCGTGAGGGTGAGCTTCTGGCTCCCATCGCATTCAAAGATCCCGTCTACCGCGTAACCGTCAGTCTGGAGCGCACCAGCATCGCCGCCTACGGCGAAGAGCGCCCGCTGACCCCCGGTATGACCCTCATCGGCGATGTCATAACGGATCGCCGGCACTTCACCGACTGGGTATTGGACCCCCTGAAGGCCATAGGCAGCCGGTGACGACAAGAAGAGGGGAGGACCATCCCGGTCGATCCCTCAAACCTAACCCAATAGGAGACTAACATGAGCAACATCACTGAAATCAATGCCGACATGCTCGATCTCGTCAGCGGCGGCGCCACGACTCTCGCTTCGACGGTCACCATTGGCGCCGATGGCGCCGTCAGCGGCAGCTATACCTTCGGCAGCCGCTCCGGCACCTTCTCGGCAACGCTGCCAGCAGAAGTCGTGCAGAAGGCTGGGACGTTCTCGTTCAGCAACGCCTCCGGCTCGTTCAGCTTTGACAGCTCGTTTGCCGCTTAACTCGGCTTAAAAACATCACGCCGGCAGCTGGAAACAGCTGCCGGTTCGGTCTGAAGGCTCTTGCCAGTACATCTGGCGTTGATCCGCCGTGACTTCGGACTTGCAAGGCACGGCTCCGCATCAGTGACCACTCCGCGCCGGTTAAAAGCCGCATGAGAGGTAGGGACGACCTACGTTTCAATCAGCCCACAATTTGCGCTCAGATAGATCGGCACGGCGCGACGGGTGGTTTAAACATAAGCAAACCAGATGGATGGTCGGCAGGGATAACGAAGCCTATGGTTCGTTTCCTATCAAAAGTTGGGCTTGGCTGATGTCTTTCTGGGTATCAAGGTCGGAGCCGAAACGCGTATCCCGTCGCCTGCCGAAACAACGCCGCCTGTCAGCAGATCCAACGCGTTTGATGCGATCTCCTCAAAGGAAACCGCAGTGTCGTCAGCGGGGTTGGAAGATGGCTGACGATGGGGATGTCATTATACCCGACGAGGCCACGTGGTTCTGCGCCTATATGGTCGCCAATGGCACGATAACCAGTCTTCCGACCTTTTATCGCCAGACGTTCAACTTGCCGCTTGCAATCAGTATTTTCTACGGCTTCGTCACCTCGGTCGGTGGCGTAGTTGCGGCCGTTATCTGCGCATTGCTCATCGACAAGGTCGGCCGTAAGCGTTGGTATGCAGGCGCCCTTTTGATAGCGCTGATCCCGCTTGTCATCCTCGCCTGGTTGGGTGCGACGTCGGCAACCCAAGTTCTCGTCCTTGCCGGTCTCGCCGATCCGGTTATCCGTCAGCTACTGCATGCTGATCGTGTATCCTCCCCGCAACTTCGACAGCTGCTGCACAATGCACGTGAGAGGTACCGCGCTGCGGCCCACCGTGATCGACCAAAGCCTGCCCCAGTTTATCCTCTTCTTGTGCCAGCAGAAACAACTTCATGGCACTCATCCGGGATAAGTGCCGCATCGCAACAAAACATAATCTGAAAAGACACTCTGCAACACACCCTTGCGCCATAGTCGAGTGCATGAGCAGGGCGAGCCGACCGGCGCGAACTTCGCTCTGCACATTTAACATAGGGACGTTGACATGCAGTTCAGACTTTTGGCCTTCGCAGCGCTTGCGCTATCTTCCGCGGCCCCCGTTCTAGCGGCCGATCTCGTTTACGAGCAACCTGCACCTCCGAGCGAGCAGCAGGTCTACACCGCTTACGACTGGTCCGGTTTTTATCTCGGCGCACAGGGCGGTTACAATTGGAACCAGGCCACCATTTTCGGATCTGACGTTGATCTCGACAGTGGCTCCTTCGGAGCCCATGCCGGTTACAATTTCCAGCATGGAAACATTGTTTATGGTATCGAGAACGACTTCAACTACAATTTTGAAGACGGCAGCGACGCAACTGTGGAGTGGGATGCGTCGGGCCGCGGCCGTGTCGGCTATGCCTGGGACAGGACCTTGTTCTTCGCGACGGCAGGTGTGGCCGCGGCAGGTGCCAAAGTCGATGTTCCGGGCGCCGGCAAGAAGGACGACATCCTTATCGGCTGGACCGCTGGTGGTGGTGTAGAGCACGCCGTCACAGACAACATCCTGGTGCGCGGAGAATATCGTTACTCGGACTTCGGCAGCAAAGACTTCGGCTCGAGCATCGGAGATTTCGGTGCTACCCAGCACAAGGTGCTCGTTGGTGCCAGCTACAAGTTCTGATCAGTAGCGACCGATCACTCGATAGCTGCTTCTCAGATGCTGACTGCCGCCCTCGCCTCCCCCCCCCCGCGAGGGTGGCAGCTCCGTCGTAACGCAATAAGCTCCACAACATATCGTAATAAGTTCGAACATAAGATCACACGAATATGGTCTATCGTTCCGCTAGAGATTGTGAGGGATGGTGGTGATGAGCTCAGAGTTAGATGACAGCGGTAAACGCGAAGCTGATTTTCTAAAGCAACTTGCAAATCCAAAGAGACTTCTGATCTGTTCGCACCTGGTTCGCCACGAGGAAGATGTGAACAGCTTGGCCCGAAAAGTTGGCCTTTCACAGTCTGCTTTGAGCCAGCACCTAACACGCCTCCAAAACTCGGGCCTCATCACTTTCAGGAAGGAGGCCCAGTTCCGGTACTATAGCTGTCACCATCGAGGTGTCACATTGGTCATCGATCTTCTTAAAGGCATCTTTAACCAGGTCGATGAGCTGGAAACCTGCATTTCGTCAACGTCGTGCGTCCCCCTGGCATCAATAGGAAGCGCCGGGTCAAACGCCCCCCAAACTGCTGGCCGTTAGACATTTCACGCCTGTCATTCCCTGAATCACAGTCGCACCAGATCCCGCACCGCAGTATACTAGACGCATCCGGATGGCCGATGTGCATCGATGAAAGAGTCGCTACCAGTCCGTTGATCCGCCTGTTGCGTCGTGCGCAGCCGTCCATCTGGTCAACCTGTCGCGGTGTTTTGGGCTTCTCTCATGCCGAAATCGGCACCATGACGTTATCGTAACCGCCGGCATCGATCAGCGCTGTGCCTGCGAGCGCGGTGACGTTCGAACCTCGCAAGCCCTGCTGCCAGGCCGTGCGAGGCTCGGCGTCCAGAAGCCGACTGAGCTTTCGGGAAGAACCACGAAACGGGTCCCCTCACCCACCGCCGCGCGCAACGTTGCGATCAGGTCACGGTGATGGTCGAGCGAACCGTCCCGTCCAAGGATCTGTCCATGTTCAAGGTCGATGCCCTCCCATCCTTCCTGTAACAAGGGATGCGTCCACGTGGCGGCGGACCCGAGCCAGAATCCTGCCAGGGCGATGACTGAAACCAGCCAGAGCCTCGTCGTCATGGCGAGGAGTTCGGCTGCGGCTGCGATCAATCCTCACCATCCCCATTCCGAAAACAGCACGTCCGCCGCCGTCAACGGATGCGCCCAGCCGGTGATGCCGAAGGGCGGCAACCCCGTAAGCAGCGCCGCTGCCAGATACCGCAACACCCCTCCCCTTTTCGGAAGCGCCTCTTCCGATAGCCCTGGCCAAAGTGCCGCATGGATACCGACGAAGTAGGCCGAGGCCGCCAGCCAGAGCAGGAGGCCGGGCCAGAGATCGGCGCTGTAGAAGTTCGCGACGACCCGCGGCAGGCCGCGCGAGGCGGCAAGGAAATATCCGGCCGACACCATGCCGGCGACCAGGCGAGAGGGTGACAGCGTCCGGAGCAACGGGAAGAGCATCGCGACTGGAAGGAGGAGGACCAACGCCGGGTCATGTACGGATGCCCCCGTTCATGCAAGCAGTTCATCGAATGGTGTTGAACGTGTGATCGGCTGCGGTCATGTATCAGGCCTGTTTTGCGGCTCGAGTACAACCGCTGGCCGGTATGGAGCTACGCGGACCTGGTGCAAAATCAGCTCTACGAGCTAGTGGCTCACGAACCCGGATGCATTCTCAGACCCACTCTCACCGATCTTTGTCCTTACCGTTCGCTGACCTCCTCACACGCCGACGATCCGTCCTGACCTTAACTCAGCACTTGCCTACACTGCAGGCAGAACGGAATCCTTGTAATCTTCGTTCTTGCTCATCATTGCCCAGACGGATCGAGCCATCTTGTTGGCGAGGGCGATCGCGACGAGCATGCAAGGTTTGCAAGCCAGCATTCGTGCCGGCCACGAGTTCTCTGGTGGAGCTTTCCGGCATGCTCATCGAATGACGGTCATCGCGCCAATGATGAGAAGCCGGCGGATGTCGCGTTGTCCCATCTTCGATGTTCTGCCGAGAACCTGCTTTCCTCCGCTCGAGTGCTGCTTTGGCACCAAGCCGAGCCAGGCCGCAAAGTCCCGCCCCCTGCGGAAGGTCGCCGTTGTGGCCGCCAAAGCCTCGCCCCGTCTCTACAACGATGACGTCGAGCCGGCCTCATGATCTTCAATAATTTCCGCCAACCGGGCCAGATTCGCGATGCCATGAGGTGCAAGGACACCATGCTCGGCCACATGTGCTCGAAGGGCATTGATAAGCTGCGTTCGCTGACGGACGAAGAGGTCCCGCGTCCGGAAGAGCATGGAGCAGGCCTGCTGGGATTCAGTCTTCGGAGCGACGAACCGCATCGACGGCCGGGTCGTTGCTTCAACGACCGCTTCTGCGTCGGCCGCATCATTCTTCTGCCGTTTGACAAACGGCTTCACGTAAGCCGGCGGGATCAAGCAAACATCGTGGCCAAGTTTACCGATCTCACGCGCCCAATAGTACGCTGTGGCACAGGTTTCCATCGCGACAATGCATTTGGGCAGTTCCGTAAAGAAGGACCACTTGGCCGCGAGACAGCTTTCTGCGCAAGACCACACTTCCATCAATTTCTGCGGCATGAACCTGCAACACCCGCTTTGCAAGGTCCAGGCCGACGATGCTAACTTCCTTCATGGATGCTCTCTCCCCTAAGTGACGTTCTGGCGAACATCACTCTAGCACATTGCGATGCCGTCGGGAGGGGGCATCCACTCCATAAGTTCTCAGTGTCAATCAACACACTGCCAATCGAAAGCTGCAGACGACTTCTCTGCAAACGCGAGACCTGCGCAAACCAGTTGCGCGTCTGACCATGACAATGCGGTGGCAGAGCGGTTTTCAATCCTCTGAAGCGAGAGCGATTGCGTCCCAGATCTACTGTTCACGCGATGAAGCTCGCCAGGACGTGTTCGACTACATCGAAATATTCTACAACCTGAAACGCAAACAAGTTAGGGACGATTGCTGTCACCCGTCGAGTCGAGAAGCAGCGAAAATCTAACTGAGGGTATCTACGAATTTTGAGGCTGTCCAAGACCGAGATCATTTAGGTCCAGTAGATCCGCATCGGATTCTCGATGAGAAGTTTATGCTGGAGAATCTCCGTGGGCGCGATACGGGGAATGATATCGACTAGATGGCCGTCATTCGGCATGTGGTTTGTCATATTTGGGTGCGGCCAATCTGTGCCCCAAAGGACGCGATCGGGAAAGCGTTCCACCAAAGTACGAGCGAAGGGGACTACATCGTCGTAATTCGGCGCTCCGACTTCTGACAGACGCTCTGGGCAACTAACCTTGCTGACGACATTATCGTGTTCCGCCATAAATTTGATGAAGCGTCCGAATTCCGGTCCGTCAACGGCCTTGGTGACGTCCGGCCGGCCCATGTGATCCACCACAACGGTCGTCGGCAGCGACGTGAAAAAGTCCCACCGCTCATCCAGATCCGCCGCTTCGAAATAGATAACAATGTGCCATCCGAGCGGTGCGATCTTGTCAATAATGGCGTGGTAGTAGGCGTCAGGTTTCGGATCGACGAGCCGGCGCACAAAATTGAAGCGCACACCGCGCACACCAGCCTCATGCAACTCGTTCAGCTCCTCGTCAGACACAGTGTCGCGAACGGTCGCAACCCCGCGTGCCCTACCGTTCGAAGAGCGAAGGGCATCGACCAGTGCACGGTTGTCAGCGCCATGGCAGGTTGCCTGGACTATGACATTGCGTTCAAAGCCAAGATAGTCCCGCAGGGCGAACAGCTTGTCCTTACCCGCGTCACAAGGGGTGTATTTCCGCTCAGGAGCGTAAGGAAATTTGTCGCCAGGTCCGAACACATGGCAATGCGCATCGACGGCGCCGGCAGGTGGGCAATAGGTGGGTTTGCTTGGATTGGGATCAAAGCACATCCAGTTCGGGTCCATCTTAAATTCGGCCATTACAATCCCCTTGCCTTAAGCTGAGCGTCAAGTCGCGGATAAACTCGGCGGGCATTGAGCTCGAATACCTTTCGCTTGTCCGTCTCCGAAATCTCCAAAGCATCGACGTAACGTTTGGTGTCATCGAAATAATGCCCAGTCTGCGGATCGATACCACGGACAGCACCGACCATTTCGGAGCCGAACAGGATGTTATCGATGTCGATGACTTCGAATAGCAGATCAATTCCGGGCTGGTGATAAACGCAGGTATCAAAGAACACGTTCTTCATGACATGTTGACCCAGCGGTGGTCGCTTTAGCATGTCTGCAAGACCGCGAAAACGGCCCCAGTGATAGGGAACTGCGCCGCCTCCATGTGGAATGATGAAACGCAGATCGGGAAAATCCTTGAAAAGATCGCCTTCGAGGAACTGCATGAAAGCGATCGTGTCAGCGGCAAGATAATAAGCGCCCGTGGCATGCATGGCGCAGTTGCAGCTTCCCGACACATGGATCATGGCCGGGACGTCGAGTTCGACCATTTTCTCAAAAAAGGGATACCAGTCTTTATCCGTTAAAGGTGGCGAATCGAAACGACCGCCGGAGGGATCAGGGTTCAGGTTGCAGCCAATAAATCCCAGTTCGGAAACGCAACGCTCAAGCTCGTCGATTGACGTGGATATCGAAATGCCCGGTGTCTGAGGCAACTGGCAAACGCCGACAAATGTCTCAGGATAGAGATCAACTACACGTTTAATGAGATCGTTGGATCGTCGTGCCCAAACCTTGGCCGCCGATTGATCTCCAACGTGCGGTGCCATCGCTGAGGCTCGGGGTGAGAAGATCGTCATGTCCGCACCCCGTTCGCGCAACAGCCGCAACTGGTTGGCTTCGATCGTTTCGCGGATCTCGTCATCCGAGATCTCGGGATAGGCGGGATCGATATCACCGCCATTCGCGATGGCGTCTTCCTGCTGGCCCCGCCACCTAGTGTGGGAGGCAGGCGCGGTGGTGTAATGGCCGTGGCAGTCAATAATCATGGCGTTGTGGTCCTCCAACATTTCCAATCAACCGCAAGCGTCGGCTTCGGCAGCGTCAATGATCAACGGAGGGCCCAGACGCGGCCAAGCTTGGCGAGCGGTTCTCCTCCCTCGTCGTAAACGCTTTATACGCGTTCGGTCGCCGCTAGGCATATCGGAACGAGTTTCGCGCCATTAGTTTTTCTGAAGTCCAGTCGCTGCATGCCCGTCGGAATTCTGCCACGAACGCGGCCTGGAGGCGTGTCGGCCGCCAATCGTCACGAACCGTCAGCCCGATTTTTCGCTGAGACGAAAAGGCACTCGGCACTTCGACCAACAGTCCGGCTCGACGCTCAAGGATGAACTGATCGCGCGACATCAAGGTCAGCCAGTCATCGCTGAGCATCAAACCTCTGCTGATCGTGACCGAATTGCTCTCGATGCGCATCCCAGGCGGATCTATGCCGCGCCCGGAAAACATTTCATCCCAACGCACCCGCATGGGGGCCTTGCTGGCCGCGATGATCCATGGGAAATCCCTCAACCGTTCATAGTCGAAATCGTGCTCCATGGTCAGCGGGTGGTCAGCCCGTGCAACAATTACCAGATCATCATCAAACAATTCCTCCTGAACGACATCCTTGGAGGGCGCTGGCTCGCGGATTGCACCAATCAGGACATCCATCTGGCCAGTGCGCAGATTTGTCAGCAGGTCAGGATAGGGCCCCTCAAGCACGGTGATTTTCGCAGCCGGATAAGCGCTGGAGAACCTGGCAAGCGCCCTCGGCAGCAGGATTGCCTGCGCCATTGGCAACGTTCCGATGGTGATGCGCCCGGCACCCTCCAGCTTCAATGCCGCCAGTTCGTCGAAGCCGGCCTCCAATTCCGCAAAGGCTAATCGCGCGAAACGCAGAAGATGGGCCGCAGCAGGGGTCGGCTGAACCGTGCGTCCATGGCGTGTAAGAAGCAATATTCCCAAAAGTTGCTCAAGCTCTCGGGCCGAGCGATGGAGGGCTGGTTCTGATAAACCGGTCACCTTCGACGCAAGTGCGAAACTTCCGGCCTGCTCGACGGCCGTCAGCGCTCTCAGTTGGCTGAGAGTAATGCGGCGCTCGATATTCGGCATCGCCGACAAACGGGCAGAACGCCGAACGCCTTGGCCACCCTTGACGATATAGGCAAGCGCTCTTTCGATACGTTCCGTCATCAACGCGCCCGCTGCGGTCATGACCACTCCGCCGGGCTGACGCTCGAGAAGATTGCAGCCAACCTGCGCTTCGACCTTTGCCACAGCCTGCGTGACGGCCGGCTGCGACAGGTTCATCGCAAGCGCAGCATTGCTGATGCTGCCGGTCCGCCCGGCAATGGCGACCGCCTCGAAGTGGCGGAGATTGATTTCACGATGCGTGTACATTGCCAGACTTAACCAGAACTTATGGAAGGTGCGCAATTCCATTTTGCTTTTTCCAGCGGCTCGCCGCTTAATTTCGCAAGGAGGACGAGGAGGAAGTGTTCCGAAAATCTGACTGACTGCGCCTTTGCCGTGGCTCGTCCGCGGTTTCGAAACGTGTGGGTCGGATCGATTTCTCCTGACGTGCTGCTGTTCGGACCGGGGTGGGATTTCAAGGTCTCGCTTCCGAACGACCGCACCGTCCGCATACGTGATTCAGGGAGGAGACCAACACGTGGCTTATTCAAGCGCAACTAATCCCTCGCCAACTAAGGCGAGTGCCCGCAGCACATTTGGAATTTTCGGGCAGCTCTGGTTCCAGGTGCTCGCCGGAACCATACTTGGCATTCTTCTGGGACATTTCGCACCGGGCATCGCCATTGCGATGAAGCCATTTGGCGATGCCTTTATCAAGATGATCCGCATGATGATAGGACCGATCATCTTCGTTACGGTTGTTCATGGCATTGCCGGCATGAACGACATGAAAAGTGTCGGGCGCGTTGCGCTCAAGTCGATTATCTATTTCGAGGTCGTCACGACGATCGCGTTGGTTTTCGGGCTTGTCGCCGTCAATCTCTGGAAGCCCGGAGCAGGCATGAACATCGATCCGGCGACACTGGATGCATCGTCGATCAAATCCTACGTAGCGACGGCTCACGACCAGTCGATGACCGCGTACTTCATGGGCATCATTCCTGATAGCTTCGTCAGTGCCTTTACCCAGGGACACGTCCTCCAGGTTCTGTTCATCTCGGTTCTTTTCGGGATCGCACTGGCGTCGATCGGCGAGCGCGGCAAGCCGGTCTTTCATGTGATCGAGAGTGCCTCGCAGGGCTTTTTCAAGATCATCGGTTACATCATGTATTTCGCGCCGCTTGGCGCGTTCGGGGCAATCGCGTTCACCATCGGCCAGTTCGGGACGTCATCGCTGTGGTCTTTGGGTTCTTTGATTATCGAGTTTTTTGTCATCTGTGCCCTGTTCACAGCGATTGTTTTCGGCGGGATTGCCCACTGGTGTGGCGTCAGCCTGTTGCGACTATTCAGCTATCTGTGGGACGAGATCATTATAGTTGCCGCCACGACGTCAACCGAGACCGTCCTGCCACGGCTCATTCAAAAGATGGGCAAGGTGGGCTGCGAGGAATCTGTCGTAGGCTTCGTGGTCCCTGCGGGCTACTCCTTCAATCTCGATGGCACATGCCTCTATTTGACGACGGTCGCCGTTTTTCTCGCCCAGGCAACAAACACGCCTTTGACCATCTGGCACGAGCTTAGCCTGATCGGCGTGCTTCTTTTGACATCCAAGGGAGCGGCAGGTGTTGCAGGTGCGGCTTTTGTCGTTCTCGCGGCCACTTTGAGCACAACGGGTGCTATCCCTGTTGCCAGCATCGCGCTGATCCTTGGTATCCATCGCATTCTGGCCGAAGGCTTAACCTTCGTGAACCTGATCGGCAACGCGCTCGCTTCGATTGTCATTGCCAAATGGGAAGGCAAACTCAACGAGCGGATGTTGGCGGAAACCGTCGGAAATGCGCGTTTGAGACGCGCGCACGGCGTAGCCTAAGACCGGATCCGAAAGCTTTTACACAAAGGAAAACAGAGACATGGGTATAGTTGTTCAAAATATCGAACGGGTTGCAGCCGACATCCTCGACCGGCTCGCCACTGCTGGTGTGGCGACCGTTCACGAGGCGCAGGGGCGCAAGGGGATGCTCGCCAGCTACATGCGTCCAATCTACGCGGGCGCGCAAATTGCAGGTTCGGCAGTGACAATCTCGTCCCCGCCTGGCGACAACTGGATGCTTCACGTGGCAATCGAACAGCTTAAGAACGGCGACATCCTCGTCCTCGCACCGACCTCACCTTGTGACAACGGCTATTTTGGAGACCTTTTGGCAACGTCGGCGGTAGCACGCGGCTGCAAAGGGCTTGTGATCGACGCGGGTGTGCGTGATATCCGCGACCTGACCGCCATGGGCTTTCCGGTATGGTCGAAGGCGATCTCTGCACAAGGTACGGTTAAGGAGACTGTTGGTTCAGTCAATGTGCCGATTGTTTGCGCCGGTGCCCATATCGAGGCGGGCGATATTATCATTGCCGATGACGACGGCGTCTGCGTCGTCAAACGCACGGAAGCCGCGGACGTCCTTGCGGCGGCCGAAAAGCGCCTTGCCAATGAAGAGGCCAAGCGTAGCCGTCTTGCCGCAGGCGAGTTGGGTCTGGATATCTATGACATGCGCCCGACCCTGGAGAAGAAAGGTCTGCGCTATGTATGAGGACGGTATACCCTGCCTTTGGATGCGCGGCGGCACGTCTAAAGGGGCGTATTTTCTGGCCGAGCACCTGCCCGTCGATCCGCCTGAACGCGATGCGCTTTTGCTCCGCATCATGGGCTCGCCGAATCCGCGCCAGATTGACGGTATCGGCGGGGCCGACCCCTTGACGTCCAAGGTCGCCATCCTCTCGCCCTCCAGCCGCGCGGATGCCGATGTCAATTATCTGTTTCTGCAGGTCTTCGTCGATCAGGCGCTGGTCAGTGACGCACAAGGATGCGGCAACATCCTCGCCGGGGTCGGTCCAGCAGCGATCGAGCGCGGTCTGGTGGCGGCGGAGAACGGCCTCACGCAGGTCAGGATCCATATGGTGAATACGGGTGAAGTGGCCGTTGCCAAGGTCGCGACGCCAGACGGACGCGTCACTTATGCCGGCAATACCGAGATCGCCGGTGTGCCCGGGCGACACGCGGCTGTCCCGCTTCTGTTCGAAAACATAGCTGGGTCAATGTGCGGCGCTCTCTTGCCGACCGGAAACGAGGTCGATGTCATCGACGAGATCCCCGCGACATTGATCGATAATGGCATGCCCTGCGTCGTGATGCGGGCGGCAGATTTTGGCCTGAGCGGTTCAGAAAAGCGCGAGGAAATCGAGGCAAATGAAGCGATTAAGTCGCGTATCGAAGCCATCCGATTGAAGGCCGGCCCGATGATGAACCTAGGTGACGTGACGACAGCCTCTGTCCCCAAGATGACACTGGTTTCTGCGGCACAGAATGGCGGTGCGATTTCCACACGCAGCTTCATACCCCATCGTGTCCACGCATCCGTTGGCGTGCTGGCTGCAGTGACAGTAGCCACGGCGACACGTCTCGCGAATAGTCCGGCGGCGGATCTCGCGACGCAGCCGTCAGACGGACGATATCTGATTGAGCATCCGACCGGTGCCATGGAGGTGTTCCTTGATGCTGGACAGGATGGGAAAATCCAAGCGGCTGGCACTGTGCGGACCGCACGTAAGCTATTCGAAGGATTGGTGTTTCCCGCACCTGCCAGCTGAGGCGGAATGGTGTTGTGGCGTCCCCTCGAGGAGGAGCTTTGGGTGATGCTGCAACTAAGATGATAACGATCTTTGAGACGCCCGCCATGTGGGACAAGATAAATGGGAGGAGTAGACATGAGCAGTTTGACAGGATGGATTTGCCGGTACGTTATAATCATGACGATGGTCGGTTCGGCCCTCGGATCCTCCCTTACGCGCACAGCGGCGGCAGAGAACTACCCCAGCCGTGATATCACTTTGGTCCTGCCCTTCGGCCCGGGCGGCATCGCGGACATCACCGCGCGTATCGTCGCAAATGCGCTGGGCAAAAAGCTCGGCCAACAGATCATCATTCTTAACCAACCTGGTGCATCAGGTGCGACGGCTGCCCGAGCCGTTCTCAATGCCGAGCCAGATGGCTACACTCTGGCACTGTTTTCGAATGGCACGGCAATAAGCGTTCCGCTGTTCAAGAAACTGCCGTTTGATCCGGTTGCAGAGTTTGTACCGGTTTCGAGCCTTGCCTATTTCGATTTTGTCTTTGTCACTAAGGCCGACAGCAAGTTCAAAACGCTTGAAGATGTGCTTGATGCCGCCAAGGCTGAGCCGGGTGCACTGAACGTCGGAACGATCAATACGGGGAGCAGCCAGAATCTGGCAGCTGAACTGTTCAAGTCAGTGACAGGCGTTGATTTCACCATTGTCCCGTACAAGGCGACGCCAGATCTGCAGGTCGCACTTCTCGGCGGTGAGCTCGATATGATCATCGACAGCCAGACTGCACTCAAGTCTGCCTTGCAGCAAAACCAGGCCATTGCGATCGCATCGTCTGGGCCGCAGCGGTCCATTCTTACCGTAGATGTGCCGACCGCAACGGAATTGGGTGTGAGCGGCTTCGACGTCACATCGTGGAACGCAATTTTTGCCCCGCAAGGAACCCCGCCAGACATTGTATCGGCGCTGAACGCCGCGCTGATCGAAGTGCTTTCGGATGAGACGGTGCGAAAGCGTTTTGCCGAACTTGGTGTTGAGGCGCGGTCGAGCACCCCGCAAGAGATCGGCAAACGTCTGGCTGATGACATCGCCAAGTGGGGAGCCGTAATCGAGACGGCCAACATCCCAAAGCAGTAAGAACACGCGTGGTTGGTGGTAAGTCGTTTGCATGCGCGTTGCCAGCATGAACATGTTTGGGGTTCGAGCGCCTACGAGCGCGATGTGTCGCTCTTAGACAGCCTTATGGGTTAGAGCGAAAGCTGCCTGCTGTTCCCGGTCCAGTGACCGGGAACAGTGTGAAGGGACAAGTGATCGGATGGAAAGAAACATGGAACCATGCTTTGACATAGCGCATCTGGCGCATGTCGAGATGTATTCGGACAGGTTCGAAGACAGTCTCGATTTCTTCATCAACGTCTATGGTCTAACCCTGACCAACAGGGACGAAAACTCAGCCTATCTGCGGGCGTGGGATGACTATGAATTTCACACGTTAAAACTCACCCGGCACACCACAACCGGTGTCGGTCACATCGCCTACCGGACCTCATCTCCGGAGGCGCTGGCCCGGAGGGTCAAAGTGATCGAAGCAAGCGGGTACCCGGTGATCGGTTGGGTCGATGGTGATCGCGGCCACGGCAAAGCCTTCCGCTTCGCGGACCCGTTCGGGCATGTCTTCGAAATCTACTTTGATACGGTACGCTACCAACCCCCGGTGACGGAAAAACCCAGACTGAAAAATTTGGCGCAACGGTTCCACGGTCGCGGATGCCATCCACGCCGGCTCGATCACCTCAACCTGTTGGCAAGTGACGTTACGGAATTCCGCCGTTTCATGGAAACATGCCTGGGCTCGCGTGTGACAGAAATGATCCAGCTCGACAACGGTCGGCTTGGCGGCTGCTGGTTCACCATCAACAACAAGACCTACGATCTTGCCTGCACCGAGGAGCACGGACGCGGCGATGGTCGGCTGCATCATGTTACCTACGCGACGGATACGCGCGAGGATATTCTAAGGGCAGCGGATATCTTTCTGGAAAACGGGGTCCATATCGAAACCGGGCCACACAAGCATGCCATTCAGGGTACATTCTTCCTGTATGTCTGGGAGCCGGCTGGAAACCGCGTCGAACTCGCCAATTCCGGTGCCCGCTTGATCCTCGCCCCCGACTGGGAACCGGTTGTCTGGACAGAAACGGAGCGCAAGAAAGGCCAGGCATGGGGCCTGAAAACAATCGAGACATTCCATACGCACGGCACGCCACCAGCCGTTTAGTAAGACGCATGATTTCGGTTGGCGGCAACATGATATTGGGGCGCACTCGACGCAAAAAGGTGCTGCAGCGCGAAGGCGCGTCTGAGATTTATGAAATGTCGTCGGGAAAGCAAGTCCCCAACGCCTTACCGGTAGATTTACCGCGCCATCGGGCATAGCCGCCAGGAGCGATAGATCTCGGTGGGTGACTCACAATCTGAACCGCCCCCACGAGGCTGTATACCCGGAAATATCGGAAGGCCCAGGGGGTGGCAGGAATAGCCCTCAAACACGCAGCTTAGATTTTGCGATCAACGAGATGCCGCGCGTTGAAATTGTTTCGGTGAGAGGATCCGGGCGCTCACGGCCGTTGCGTGATCGGAGTGCCTGGGTCGCGCAATTGCGGCAACGTCACGAAGATATGCCAAAACGGCATTTCTGAAAGGCGCATTACGAAACTGGTGATATCTTAGAGTGCTGATATGGTTGCTGGGCGATCTAAGGAGAGCGGTCGCAAGGGAGTTTCCAGGTTTAGGCAATCAAGAATGCAGCGATGCACGGGTCGCACAATGGTGGCGAGGCGGCAGCACGTGCAGGAGGTTATTATGGTATCATCTCGGAATTGGAAAGTTAGTCTGGCCGGGGAAGTCATGGTGAGCAGGCCGTTCAGCATGCATGACGAACCGGAGTTTCAAAAGGTCTGGGAATTGCTGAAAGACGCCGACGTGACTTATGGTCACCTCGAAATGAATTTTGCCGAATATGATGAATTGAAATGGCCTGCACGCGGACAGGGCATCGGCAGCTTCATGATGTCCGACCCTGAAATCGCCAAGGACCTGAAGTGGGCTGGCTTCGACATCATGTCGACGGCACACAATCACAGTTTTGATTTCGGTGCAGAAGGTCTATTCGCCACGAAAAAGCACATGAAGGCGGCCGGCATCGTTACCGCAGGCACGGGTGCCGATCTCGAACTTGCCAGCGAACCCGGATATGTCGAGAAGAAAAACGGACGTGTCGCGCTTGTCTCGACCAGCTCCGGCAACCAGCATTTCATGTGGGCGGGTCATTCCAAAGGCGCACTTCGTGGCCGGCCTGGCGTCAATCCGCAGCGTCTCACGTTCGAGTTCATGCTCGACCAGGAGACGGCCGATCAACTCAAGGCCTTTGGCGATAAGCTCAATATTGCCAAAAAGCCAAAGCACGGCCGGGAGGGCTCCTTCGGGATACAGATCCCGGGTGCACAGCAATGGGGCGATCCGGAATCGTTCTTTGTCGGCGACCACTGCGAAATCATCAGCCGTTGTCACAAGCGCGATCTCGAGCGCAATCTGCGCTCTGTCCATGAAGCGAGGGAAATGGCCGATCTGGTCATCGTCGCGCATCATTTCAGCGTTTCCGACGGTCCGCGTGGCGATACTCCGCCAGGTTTTGTGAAAGAGTTCGCTCGGGCTGTCATCGATGGTGGTGCCGACATTTACGTCGGCCATGGCTGGCACCGGACGCTCGGCATTGAAATCTACAATGGCAAGCCGATTTTCTACGGTGTCGGCAATTTCTTCGCACAGTCGGAATTCATCCAGCGCGTGCCCTATGACAGCTACGATGCATGGGGACACGATGTCGACCGCCTGCAGACACTGACGCCAGCCGCTTATCCACTGCATCCGGGCCTCGATATTCCGGTCGATACATGGTGGAGCTCGGCGATAATCCAACTCGAAATGCAGGACGAAAAGCTGAAACGCATCCTGTTGCATCCGGTCGAAATGGGCCGCGATACGACACCTGACGTTAAGCAGACCCGCCGCACCGGAAACGGCGAACATCACAACACGGAAGGTCGTCCGATCCTGGCAAAGGGAGATGACGCTGTCCGAATTCTTGATCGCTATCGCCGTCTGTCCGAGCCGTTTGGAACGACGATTGTCATCCGGGACGGTGTCGGTGTGATCGAGCTGTAGACAGAAAGACCGAATTGCGGCGGAGGAGGATGCCGCCGCAATTCGACAAGCACGACCAGATTGGCCGGATGAACAACGGCCATGGACACGTAGGGAGGTAAAGAATGCAACAAGCGATCCAATCGGATTTTGATGCGAGCTTTTCGCAGGCGACGGTCGGCTCGCGCGCATTGCTCGACGTTCGCGATCTTACCGTCAGCTTCCCGAATGGTGCCGGTACCACCCAGATCGTCAGGGGCCTCGACTATTCCATCGCCAGGGGCGAGACACTTGGGATCGTCGGCGAAAGCGGTTGCGGCAAGACGATGACATCGCTGGCATTGCTTGGGCTCATTGCTGGAAATGGCAAGGTCGGTGGTACGATCGGTTTTGATGGCCAAAACCTCGCGGCCTTCAGCCAGAAGCAATGGCAGAGACTGCGCGGCCGGCGCATTGCGATGATCTTCCAGGAGCCGATGACGGCGATGAACCCGGTGATGTCGGTAGGCCGCCAGATTAGCGAAGTCCTGGTCAAGCATGAGAATATTTCCAGCAAGGAAGCTGCCAGCCGCGCCGTAGACCTTCTGGATCAGGTGGGTATTCCGTCGCCGGCGCGCAGGGCAGAGGATTATCCGCATCAGTTGTCCGGCGGGATGCGGCAACGCGCCATGATCGCCATGGCGCTGGCGTGTAAACCCGACCTTCTTATTGCTGATGAACCGACGACCGCGTTGGACGTCACCATCCAGGCGCAGATCCTCGACCTGATGCTGACGCTTCAGGACGAGGCAAGGATGTCGATCCAGTTCATCAGCCACAATCTCGCGGTGGTCTCGGAGGTCGCCCACGCGATCATGGTGATGTATGCGGGAAAGGCCGTGGAACACGCACCCTCCCAGGCACTGTTTGAAAATCCACTTCATCCCTATACCCAGGGACTGATCGCGACCCTTCCCGATCCGGACAGACCGGTCAAGCGCCTTTATGTCATTCCCGGGCGGGTCACCTCGGAAGCCATCCCGGGATGTCGCTTTGCCAGGCGCTGTCCACTTGCCGACGATCACTGTCGCGCGGTTGAGCCAGCGCTTCTTGACGTCATTCCCGGCCATCGCGTTGCATGTCACAAGGCAAATCCATGACCAACCTTCTCACGCTCGATCGCATCAATGTCGACATTCCACTAGGCGGCGGCTTTATGAAGCCCAAACTGTGGCTGCAGGCGGTTAACGACGTCTCTCTGACCGTTGCAAAGGGCGAAACCTTGGCACTGGTCGGCGAAAGCGGCAGCGGCAAGAGCACGCTTGGGTTCGTCGTGGCGGGACTGCGAAAGCAGACTGCCGGGTCGGTGACCTTCAACAGCAGCAGGCCAACGCCAGACGGCAGGCCGCCGGTTCAGGTCATCTTTCAAGACCCGTTCTCGGCACTTGATCCACGGATGATGGTCGAAGATATCGTCGCGGAGCCATTGAGGCTGGCGGGCGTCCCTGCGGCAACGCGTAGCGCCCGCGCCATTGAAGTTCTCGGGCAGGTAGGCTTGCCGCCGGAAGCGGCCCGTCGGTATCCGCATCAGTTCTCCGGCGGCCAGCGCCAGCGCATCGCCATTGCGCGTGCCCTGATCGCGGAACCCGAGATGATCGTCGCCGACGAACCGCTCTCGGCGCTGGACGTTTCCATCCAGAGCCAGGTCCTCAACCTGCTCGACGACATAAAGCAGCAGCACGGCATCAGCTATCTTTTCATCAGCCACGATCTTGGCGTCGTTCGCCATCTTGCCGACCGGGTGGCGGTTCTCTATCTGGGCCGTGTGATGGAAATCGCAAGTCGAGATGATCTCTTCGAGACCCCCAGTCATCCTTACACACAAGCTTTGCTTGCTGCCGTGCCGCGGATCGGCAGGGGCAGGCGAAAGCGCGAGCAGCTTCTCAAGGGTGAAATGCCGTCTCCGCTAGCGCCGCCATCGGGCTGCGTCTTCCATACACGCTGTCCCAAGGCTCAGGATATCTGCCGAACGGAAAAACCGCTGCTTTCGCCGGCACCCGGTCGACCCAAGCAACTCTCCGCCTGCCACTTCAAGGATTGAACCGATGTTGAGATATACGATATCGCGTCTTCTCCAAGCGGTCCTCGTCATTTTGGTGATGTCGCTGCTTCTCTTCATGCTGATCGGCCTGATGCCGGGCGATCCGGTCGAAAACATGCTGGAGGGCAACCCCTCGCTGACACCGGAATCCATGGCCCAGATGCGCGCGCTTTACGGCGTCGATCAACCGATCTGGACGCGTTACGGCCACTGGCTGGTTTCGGCCCTTCACGGTGATCTGGGCTATTCGAGCGTTTATTTCCGTCCTGTGATGGATGTCCTGGGCCCAGCCGTCATCCAGACGGCAAAGCTGTTGATCCTGACGGAACTGATCAGCATTCCTCTGGCGATGCTGCTGGGTGCGATCGCTGCGCGCAAGCCCGGTGGCTGGACCGACAGCCTCGTCAGCCTGTTTGCCTTTGCTAGCATTTCGCTGCCGGGCTTCTGGACATCTTTGATCCTGATCATCGTGTTTTCCGTCAAGCTCGGCTGGTTGCCGGCAAGCGGCACGCCGCTGCTGGGTGATGCTTCGCTTGCCGAGCAGCTCTATCACCTGATCCTGCCGGTCACGGTGCTTACCTTCTTCCACGTAGGACCGCTCGTTCGATATGTGCGCGCGTCGATGATCGAGACGCTGAACTCGGACTTTGTCCGCACGGCACGGGCAAAGGGACTATCGGAAACCACGGTCGTCATGCGCCATGCTCTACGCAACGCACTCATTCCTATGGTGACAGTGCTGGCCCTTGGCTTTGGCTCCCTTTTTTCAGGAGCGCTCGTGGTCGAGACCATCTTCGGCATGCTCGGAATGGGCAAGGTCATTTACGACTCGATTAGCAATATCGATTTCAACCTGGCTCTCGTCGGCCTTCTTCTGGCAACCATCGTCACGCTAGTGTCGAGCTTGCTTGCCGACCTTGCCTATGCCTGGCTCGATCCGAGGATTTCGCTGACATGAGTACTGTTACCATTGAAAGCCGGCCGCTGAAGGCCGAGAAGAACTCCGTCTGGAGCATGCGCTGGGATCGTTTTCGGCACAACAAGCTGGCGATGATTTCACTTGTTTTCCTGCTCGTCCTGACAATTGCCTGCGCAATGGCCGGCCCGATCGAATATTTCAGTGGCATTGATGCGAACGCGACCAATCTGCTGAGGCGCTTCAAACCACCGTCAGTCCAGCACTGGCTTGGAACTGACGAAATTGGACGCGATGTGCTGCTCCGTCTGCTGTATGGTGGACAGGTGTCGATCGCGGTCGGGCTGCTGGCTACGCTCATCACCGCAGCCATCGGCATCGCGATCGGCGTCACTGCCGGCTATATCGGTGGTCAGTTCGACAATATCCTGATGCGGATGACAGACTGCATCATAGCGCTTCCGCTGATCCCCGTTCTGATCGTGCTTGGCGCGGTTGATCTCACCAAGCTCGGCCTCAGCCCGGATGCCGCGACCTCGCCAACTGCGGTCTTCCTACGGATTGTCATCATTATCGCCCTGGTAGACTGGACCACCATCGCCAGGATAGGTCGGGCTGGAGCGATCGGCCTGCGGGATGTCGACTATGTCAGGGCGGCGAGCGTCAGCGGTGCCAAGGGTCGCTACAACGTCTTCGTCCATGTGCTGCCCAACATCGCCACGCCGTTGATCGTTGCGATGACGCTTTCGGTCGGACGTATCATCCTGTTTGAATCGACGCTCAGCTTCCTTGGTTTCGGTATCATTCCGCCGACGCCCACCTGGGGCAACATGCTGACCAATGCTCAACAGTTGATAATTTCCGCGCCAATGCTCGCCGTCTATCCCGGTCTGTTGATCTTCGCCACCGTGATGGCGGTCAATTTTGTCGGAGATGGCGTTCGGTCGGCCTTCGATCCACGGGCTGATTCCGGTTCGTCGGGGCATTAAACGTTTAAAACAGAAATCTAGGGAGGAGAACACGATGACGTCTGTGAGATCAACCATCAAGAGATTTGCAAAGGCTGCGCTGACCGGGGTGGCGATAGCGGTTGCCGGCACTTCGAGCGCATCAGCGCAGGCAAACAAGAGCCAGCTTGTCGTTGGGCAGCTCCAGTTTCTGACTAATTTCCACCCGTTGATCCAGGTCAACAACACCAAAAGGCTGGTTGTCACCTATTCGCTTCGGCCGATGACCGCGTTCGATCAGGATGTCGTCAATCAATGCATTCTTTGCGAGACGTTGCCAACCATCGAAAATGGGCTCGCAAAGATCGTTGATTTGCCCGATGGCAACAAGGGCATGAAGGTGACTCTGAAACTGAAGAAGGGGCTGGCCTGGGGAGATGGCCAACCGGTGACGTCAAAGGATATCGTATTCACCTGGAAAATGGCTCGCGACCCGAAGATCGGCTTTTCGAATTATAATTCCTGGGACCGCGCCTCGGCAGTGGATGTTGTCGACGAAAGCACCGTGATCCTGACGCTGCCGCAAATCCTGTCAAGCTACAACTCCTGGGACCAGGTCATTCCCGAGCATCTCGAAGGGCCGGTCTACGCCGCCAATCCGACACTCGAAAGCTACGTGAAGCAGTCTCTTTACAACACTCAGCCGACCAATCCGGGCCTTTGGAATGGCTCCTACCTGTTGAGCGACTATCAGATAGGCACCCGCATCGTCTTCACTCCAAATCCGCATTGGGTCGGTTCAAAGCCGCATCTGCAGCGCATCGTTTTGAGTTATCGCGACAACTCTTCCTCACTCTTGCAGAACCTGCTGGCTGGTTCCGTCGATGCGGTTCCTGTCAGCCCCGGCGGTATTAGCTTTTCGCAAATGCTCGATTTGAGGACACAGCAGCCGACCAAGTTCAATTACCATCTGGACTACGGGACAAACGTCGAGCGCATCGCCGTCAACTTCGAAAATCCAATCCTCAAGATCAAGGCCGTTCGCCAGGCTCTGCTATATGCGATTGACCGCCAGGCCATCAGCGACGAACTTTTCGGCGGCCTGCAACCCGTGGCCAATGGCATTTTGAGTGATCAGAACGTTTATTACAACAAGGACATGACCGTTTATAAATACGACGCGGAGAAGGCGAAAGCCCTTTTGGCGGAGGCGGGATGGAAGCCCGGGGCCGGTGGCATCTGCGTCAACGACAAGGGCGAGCGGCTATCCTTGGAACTGGTTTCGACGGCAGGAAACCAGACGCGTGAACAGATCGCCCAGGTCCTGCAGAGCCAGATGAAGGAGGTCTGCATCGAGATAAAGCCCAACTTCGTTCCACTGCAGGAATTCAATGGCGATATGGCGAGAAAGCGCAAGTTCAAGGCGCTGATCATGTCTTCGATCGACTTTTCGCCCTCCGTCTCCCCGCGTATCGCGCTCGGCTCCGACACCGTGCCCAAGCCTGAAAACAACTTCGTCGGCAACAACTTCTCTGCCTATGCCAGCCCGGAGATGGACAAGGCCATTTCCCAACTTGAAGTCGCGCTTGATCCCCAGGCGACGAAGGATGGATGGGCCGAGGTCCAGAAGATCTTCGCCGAAGATCTGCCGATGCTACCGCTCTACTTTTACCCACGTGCCTATGTTGCCGTTCCGGATCTCGTCAATTTCCGGCAGGGCACGCTCGACCCGCTGCAGATCTGGGCTGAAGAATGGGAGCGGAAATAACGCTGGCACCTGAGAGCTTGTCTGTCGAGCAACACATAAAGCAGGGACTTTCTATGCGGATGAATATAGCCATCCTTGACGATTATATCGGTGTTTCGCAGCAGGTCGCCGATTGGACATCGTTGACCTTCCGTGCCAATGTTGTGGTGTTCGACAGACCGCTCGCCGTTCCGGACGAGGCCGCACGAGCGCTTGCGGACTTCGATGTGATCTGCACTCTGAGAGAGAGAATGCCGATCCCGGCGGACCTTATCACTTGCTTGCCGCGCCTCAAATATATCGTGGTGACCGGAAAGAGATATGACACGGTGGATGTTGCAGCGGCGGCTGCGCGTGGCATTCCCGTTTCCAATACCCCCGTCGTAGGCGCCGGTGCCGGGGGTGTTGCAGAACTCACCTGGGGTCTTATTCTGGCGGCCACGCGGCATATCGCTTCCGAAGATCGGATGATGCGAGATGGCGGATGGCAGCATCAGGCAGGCACGACGATCGGCGGGAAGACGCTCGGCATCCTCGGGCTCGGCGGGCTTGGCCGCCGCGTTGCGGAAATCGGCAAGGTGTTTGGCATGGATCTCGTGGCCTGGAGCCAGAACATGACTGACGAGCAGGCGACTGCGTGCGGCGCGCGGCGCGTGACCAAGGAAGAGTTGTTCGCAACCTCCGACATCATCACGGTACATTTGGCATTGAGCGAGCGTACCCACCGTATCGTTGGCCCGAACGAATTGCGGATGATGAAGAAATCCGCCTATCTCATCAACACGGCGCGCGGTGCAATCATCGACGAGCAAGCGCTCATCGATGTCCTGGCGTCCGGTGCAATCGCCGGTGCTGGACTCGATGTCTTCGAAAACGAGCCGTTACCGATCGACCATCCGTTCCGAAATCTTCCCAATGTGGTGATCACGCCGCATCTTGGCTATTTCACCCGCGAAATGCTGGGAACCTATTACGGCGATGCGATCCGGCTGATCGGATGTTTTCTCGACGGCAAGCCCGACCGCGTGGTCAACATGGTCAAGCCGGAGACCGCGGCGTGAACAATCCTGAAATGTCGATAAAAGTTCGCACATGTCGCTGATACGGCTACTGTCGCGGGGGCAGTTTGCGGTCTATACCGCCGGCAACTGCATTTCGCTTGTCGGAACCTGGATGCAACGGATTGCCTGCAGCCTGGTTGTTTGGGATATGACGCAGTCAGCGGCATGGCTGGGAGTGCTAGCTACAGCTGATCTTCTGCCGACGATCGTTGTTGGACCGCTCGGCGGAGCTGCAGCCGACAGGTGGAATGTTCTCAAACTGAACCAACTTTGCCAGTTCATCCTCGCGGTGATCGCGACACTTGTGGCTGCGCTCATTTATTTCGATCTTTTGTCTCTGTGGAGCCTGATCGGAGCGATCCTGTTTCAGGGCTGCATCATTGCCCTTGGACAACCGGCACGCATGACGATCGTCCAGGAGCTGGTCAGTCGGGACGACGTCCCGAGAGCTGTCGCCATCAATTCGATGAACGTCAATCTCGCCCGACTAATCGGCCCGGCCTTGGCCGGCCTTCTTATTGTACAGTTTGATGTCGTCTGGGTGTTTGTTCTGAATGCCATCGCCACCATCGTCTTTGTTCTGGTCTTGCACCGAATAAAAGCGCCTACAGCGGGCGTTAGGCACCAGCCAGCTGGAAATTTTCTGGTCGAGATCGTTGAGGGCTTCCGATATGTTGCTTCCAATAGCGGCATGCGCCGGATTTTACTCTTGCTTCTCGCAGGAGGAATATTCGTTCGCGCGATTGCGGAAATGCTTCCGGCATTTGCCGCCGGCGTTTCCGCTCCGGCGGCAACCGGCCTCGCCGTGTTGACATCGTCCATGGCATTCGGGTCGGTCACTGCCGGTCTGACCATGAATTCATATATTGTCCCTTCGAAACTGCCGATCCAGGTCACGATGGCATGGCTGTTCGCTGCCCTTACAGCGATCGCCTTTGCTCTCAGCCATTCCTTATGGCTCATGGCGCTCTTTGCCATGGCAATGGGTTATCTAAGCTCGGTCAGCCTTGTGGCGACACAGACCTACATACAACTAGCAGCACCAGCCGGGTTGCGAGGCCGAGCGCTGAGCATTCACGGCCTGATTTTCCGGGCAAGTCCTTCATTGGGTGCTATGATCCTTGGCTTTGCTTCGGATGTCTTTGGCTTGACCATGCCGGTCCTCGCCAGTGCAACAGTCATGATCGTCATCGTGGGGCTGATCGGGCTTTCCTCGGGCAGTTCAAAGTGATGAAGCCTTTACACTCATGATTCTTGCAGCAGACGAAGGCTCAAATCTCGCAATATCCGAAATGCCGCCTCGTGCAATTTGTTGGAAAGCCGGCGCGACGGCAGTACAAGCTGGACGGAAAGAATAAGCTCGGGGCCGATGATCTTGCGCAGGGCCAGACCGTGTCCCGCATCAGGGCCCTTCGATGCGAGAGTGCGTTTAGATGCGACAGTGAAGCCATATCCGTCCCTGGCGAGGTCGAACATCGTGTCGAGAGGATCGAGTTCAAAGACGATATTGAGCTTCTGTCCCATCCGCGCTAGCTCAGAATCGAGTAGCACCCTGGTGCTGTTCGGCCGGCAGGCGATCACCATCGGGAGTGAAGCAAGCGATTCCAGCATGACGGGATCGGTGTCATTGAAAGCACCCTCGCGGCCAATTAGAAAAAGATTTTCGTCCACCAGATCATGGATCTCCAGCATGGCAGACGAGGGGGCGTCATACATGATCGCCATGTCTAGTCGGCCCGATAGGATCCATTCCTGCAACTGGTTAGATCGGCCGTGGACAAGCATCACCTGTGCGTCGGACAACTCGTCCCGAAGCTTGCGAATCAAGGCCGTCGCGATCGCAGTCGAAATCGTGGCGGGCAACCCAATCGCCACCTTGCCGGACTTTCCGGTCCGGGAGTTTTCGATATCTTCATAGGTACGCTCGATCTGTCGCAGAATGCCGCGAGCATTGTCCAGAAGACGCTCGCCGGCTTCGGTAAGTTCAACACCGCGTCCATTGCGGATCAGCAGCCTTTCCTTGAGCTCCGTTTCCAGGTTCTGGACCTGTCTGCTCAGCGCGGGTTGGGCGACGTGTAAAAACGCAGAGGCCCGGCTGAAGCTGCCAAGTTCCGCGACACGTACGAAATAACTGAGCTGCCGAATATCCACGCCGCTGCCTCCGCCAGATATGCCGAAATGATATGTCTGATAGTTATCCAGAACGTCTAGCGATATCAAGCATCCCGTAATAGTTTCTATCATCACGTCAATTCTGGAGGAGATGCGGTGTCGGTTACAGATGACCTTTCGCAACGGGGCGATTTTAAAATTTGGCAGTGTATTTTGTGTGCCTATGTCTACGACGAGGCACTTGGCGATCCCGACGGCGGCGTAGCTCCAGGGACGAAATGGGAGGACGTCCCGGACGACTGGGTCTGTCCTGAATGCGGTGCTCGCAAGAGCGAGTTCGACATGATCGTCGTTGGTTGACGACACAGGGATACGGTGGTTCTCGTTATGGCAGGCATATTGATCCTAGGCGCATCCCATTCAGGCGTCGCTACTGCAGCAGCGCTGCGTGTCGCTGGTTGCGAAGACGCCGTCACATTGGTGACCCAGGAAAGCGCGTTGCCCTATCATCGACCACCTCTTTCCAAGGATGGGCTGACAAAACAGGACTTCGCGCCGCCTCTTCTGCGCCCAGAGAGCTTCTACGCCGCCAATCGCATCGAACTGAAGCAGGGCGTGATGGTCGAGAGCATTCACCCTGCGGAAAAATACGTCTTCTCTACCGACGGAACACGTTACCCTTATCATAGGCTGATCCTTGCCTGTGGCGCAGAGTCCCGCCGCCTGCCGCGGACAATCGATCCAGATGGGATCGCACACTATTTGCGCACTCATGATGACCTTCAAGCATTGAAAGCCCGTCTTTCCCAAGCCGGATCTATCGCGATCATCGGCGGTGGACTGATCGGGGTGGAAATAGCCGCGATTGCTGTTGAGAATGGGCTTCGCGCTACCATTATCGAGGCAGGCAACCGGCTGATGGAGCGAACCGTCAGCAAGTCGATCGCCAACTACGTGCTGGATCGGCACGAAGCCAGGGGGCTCAGCGTCAGGTTCGGTGTGACGCTGACAGCTCTCCATCATGACAGCCGTCGTGGTGCCGATATAGTGACGCTCGAGGGCGGTGAAACGATCGCGGCCGACCTGGTCGTGGCAGCAATCGGAGCGGTACCGCACGACAGTCTTGCTGGTCGCGCCGGACTGAAGGTAAATGGCGGGGTCCTATGCTCAGAGACGGGGCTAACATCGGATCCTTCGATTTATGCGGTCGGGGATTGTTCGGCCTGGTACGATCCAATTCTCCAGCGTCACATTCGCAATGAGGCGGTCAATCCCGGCCAGGATCAGGCCAAGGTAGTGGCCGCCTCCATTGCGGGCACGCCATTGCCGGTCAAGCGACTTGCGCGCTACTGGTCGCACCAGGCCGGGATCCAGATCCAGATGGCCGGTGACGTACATGGCTCCGATATGGAGGCGGTTCTCAATGCACCTGTCAGTGGCGCATTCTCTGTCCTTGGATTCAAAGGCGCTCGCCTGATTGCCGTGCAGACGATCAACTGCGCACAGCAGTTCGGCAAATTGCATGACATGATCGGCATGGACCGCGATGCGCTGGCGGTTGCCCTGGACGTGGAATTTCCACCACCGCACCATCACTGAACATAGACCGTAAACCCATCGTCAGAGGAGGACTTCCCGCATGCAGGCTGCATCGTACACGGAAAAGGAACCGGGCAGGTTCCGCCGCGGCCAATCCTGGAAGATCAACATGTTCGGAAAAAACTCCGACATCGCGGCACCAGACCCCCAGGCATTCCGGCTTGATCTCAATGCCCATCAGAAACTCGACTCGCATTTCCATATCGTCGACCAATTCCAGGTATTTATCGCTGGCAGTGGCACGATCGGACGCGACGACGTGCATCTGGTAACGGTTCACTATGCCGACCACCACACAGGCTACGGTCCGCTGATCGCCAGCGCGCAGGGGCTGTCCTACCTGACGCTGCGCAGCAAGACGGATGCCGGACTGGTCTATCTCAGCACCCCGAACGTGCGCGACAAGCTGCGACCCACCAAACGGCGCCATCGCACGTCGGGCGCAGTTGCACTGTCAATCGAGCCAGTGCTTCGAAACCGGACGGAATTGACAATCGATACAGTAATTGAAGAGCAGGAAGGCGATGAGGGCATGAACGTCAAAGTCCTGCGCCTCGGCCCAGGCATGATGACGCATACGCCTGACCCGGCCGAGGGCGGTGGTCAGTATCTCATCGTCTTGAACGGCAGTCTGATCTACGAACACCAGACGTATAAGCCTTACTCTCTGATTTTCGTGTGCTCTGCCGATATGGCAGCGAAGGTCCAGGCGGGCGAAGATGGACTGGAATTGATGATTACGCAGTTCCCGCTCGAAGACGAATGGATGAAATCCATCTGAACGGCTGGAGGAGGACACCGTAGATGGCTTTGCCAGAATTCGACATGGATGCCGTTCGCGCCGAACTCACGCCATCCGGGACACTCAACTGCGCTTTGAACCACGGCAACGTGGTGCTCGTCCGGCGCGGCCAAACGGATGAGACACCAACCGGTGTATCGGTCGATCTCGCCCGAGCGCTTGCGGAAACTCTGGGCACGCCGATTGCATTTCGCCATTACGACAAGGCCGGATCCGTTTCAAAAAGCGTCGGTTCGGGCGAATGGGACGTCTGCTTCCTGGCAATCGACGCGCAGCGGGCTAAGCACATTGCCTATAGCGAACCCTATGTGCAGATCGAGGGTGCCTTTCTCGTGCAGCACGCCAAATCGGTGAGGGCCGTCCACGACGTCGACCGACTGCAGCTACGGATCGGTGCGGTTGCGGGCAGTGCCTACGAGCTCTTCCTGTCACGCAATGGCTGGGCAAAGCAACTCATTCGTTTCGACAGCTTCGCCGAGGCGACTGCCGCGCTCAAAGAGGGGGTAGTGGACGGCCTTGCCGGTGTTCGTCAGGCCATGAATCAGGTTGCTGCATATAGCCCTGATTATGAGGTGATGACTGAACCCTTCATGGCCATTCCACAAGCTGTGGGAGTCAGCGTGAACAATACTCTGGCCGCAGAGTATGTCATGGCCTTCGTGCGTGAGAAAAAAGCGTCGGGATTTGTGCGGCGCGCGCTGGATGAAAGCGGGCATTCGGATGTAATTGTTCCTAGATAGGGCAGTCCGCATCCCGACCTTATCATTTCGCAAAAGCCGGGCGGGCTTAACGTCAGCGCACACTGTAGAGATGCTGGCCCGTCAAGGCTGATATCTCATCGATTGACGCGATCCGGGTCGGGTCAATCGATATGCCTTAGCTTACATGTCCGTTGTCCTTTGTCCGCTCGGGAACCCGTCGAATGGTTCTTGGAGTACTCGAGAGAAAAGAAGCCGCACTCTTCCGGATGGCATCCCCTGGCTATCCGATGCCGCGCGGGCATAACTGATTTGCCTGACGCAAACTTGCCAGCGCGCGACGATGCTCCTTATGATTGATTCCTTACTGGACTGCTCCCCGTGAACGCGGAGACCAAAGTCGGTCAGATCTGATTGTCAGAGATCTGATGCCAATGAAGCTATCCTTGGAGAAGATCGTGAAAAAAACAACGAATTTCAAAAAGTCGGCCGAACTCCGTCGAGCGGCGAAGGGTCTTGCGCTTGGTGCCCTCATGACCTTCGGACAAGGTTTCGGCGAGATGACGCACGCCGCACCGATTATCGAAGCATCCGTCACTGGTGGAAAGGTACAGGGTGTGCCGAGCGACACGCCCGGCGTCACGCAATTCCTCGGAATTCCCTTCGCCGGCAATGTCAGTGGTGAGAACCGCTGGAAACCAGCGCCGCCGGTGAAGGCGTGGGAAGGCGTTCTGATGGCCGACAAGTGGGGCGATCAGATACTTCAGGACGTCAACAAGCAGAGCGAGATACCGATCAGCGACAACGGATTGAACCTTTCGATCTGGACGCCCGCCCAGCATACGACTGATCGTCTGCCGGTCTACATGCTGATCCATGGCGGCGCTAACCGGTTAGGCTCCGCTGCAATGAAAGACCTCTATGCCGCGCAATTGGCTGCGAAGGGCGTTGTTGTCGTTTCGGTCCAGTACCGTCTCGGAGCCTTAGGCTGGTTATCCCTGCCTGAGATGGCCAAGGAAAATCCAAGCGGGCCGAAGGGGAATTTCGGCGTTCTCGATCTCGTCGATGCGCTGAAATGGATACAGGCTAATGTCGGCGCCTTCGGCGGCGACCCGGCCACCGTGACGATCGGCGGACAATCGGCGGGCGGCGAAAACACGGTGGCGTTACTGAGGACGCCATTGGCCAAGGGTCTGTTCAAGCGAGCATTCATTCAGTCGAGCTTCACCGGCTTCCTGCCCGGAAAGGTCGTCGATTTCTCGAAAAAGTCGCAGGATAATCAGAAGGCGATCGATAACCTTTTTGGCAGGGAAACAACTCTCGCTGACCTACGGAGCATTGGCAGTGATGCTTGGCTGGAAAAATGGGAGGGCGGGAAGGAAACGCTGTTCGGCGTGATGGCGGGTGCCGTCGCCACGAACCAGTTCTTCACCATCGACGACTACGTCTACACGCGTGATTCCGTTAACCTGCTACAGCCGGGTGATTTCGACGGGCTTGATATCATCATCGGCCAGACCGCAGACGAATACACCGGCCTGCGCCCCAACGATCTGAAGATGACGCGGGAGGAGCAGGAGAAAGCCATGCTTTCCGCCATTCGTCCGCATCAGGTCGGGAATGTAGACGAAAAGGTATTTCCTCTCTACGCAACCGATGATCCGTCCGAAGCCTACCGACTCTCGCTGCGTATGCTGAATGACTACATGTTCGAATATGTGCGGGTCGGAGCTGAATACGCAAAGGCGCACAGCAAGTCCAACGTCTATCTTTATTATTGGGATCACTGGCCCCCGGGCAAGGACCAGGGTTTTCGGCGCGCATGGCACGCTGGCGACAACTGGTATTTTAATGGATCGATCCGCGCTGACAAGCCCGGCCAATTGCCTTGGACCGACCCGGATTTTGCGATGCGTGACATCGCTTTGAGCTATCTCTCGAACTTCGTCAAGACCGGCGATCCGAACGGCAACGACGTCCCCCACTGGGGGCAGGTAACGCCACAATCTGGTGGACAGTTCCTTCGCTTCCACGAAGGCGGCGCCGCTATGCGAACCTCGACGATCTACCCCACGCGAGATGCGTATTTGCGCAAGAAGGTCCTGGAAGGGATAGGAATGACCGAAGCAGATGTCAGAGGCGAGCCAAATCGCTGAGACTTAACGCTTTCGGCGGAGCCCGAAATCTTAGGTATTTCGGTAGAGGAGAAGGATCGCAGTCCGCCACTATCGACGTTACTGCCGTGCCCGAAAAAGTGAGACTGCCATCTCGATGGGGCTGCGGAAAAAGCGCTCGGGCGCAACAATATCCTCCTCGAGCAGCTCTGGCCGTTGAGCAAAATACGAGGACGTTTACTGCCACGACAAACCGTATCCGAGGCCTTGGCTGGCATGGCCCGCATCTAAATTCTTTGCAAGGGCGGAAGCCTACATTCTTCCCTTGCACGAAGGGTAATCAGGCACCGAATGTTTTACCACTGACACATCGGGCAAGCTCTGGCTGCCAGATCAGATCACCATTTGCGTAGGTGAGCGCAGTTCGGTCCAATGATATTTAAGGAGTGATGGAAGAGCGTGCCGCCCTTTTGTGTCACCGATCCACCAGCAGGCTTGCCCGGATGATGCGCTCATACACATACATCGCATCCTCAATGATTCGTGCCCTCTTGCCGGCATCCTTTTCATAATGGATCTGCATCGCGGAGTAGGCCCGCATTCCAAGAAGCTGATAAATAATGCAGTCAATCTGGTCATCGGTCAGGTCGGTAAGGAGTCCGGCCGCAATGCCGCGCTTCAGCGAGCGGCGGTATCCCGAGACAATATTGGCGATATGGATGCGATGGGCGGCGGGCGCAAACACTTCGGCCTCGTAAAGGACCCGGTAGAAGCCGTCATTGTCGGCGACATAGCGCAGGAATTCATTGAACCGGGTCAGTTCCCGCAAAAGGCCCGGCGCCGATTTGCGGGCCGTCGCCTCGACGGTCGTCAGCATGCGTAGGCCTTCATAAGGCAGAAGTTCGTCGAACAGCGCCTGGCGATCGGCAAAGTAGTTGTAGAAGGTGCCCTGCGCCACGCCGGCAGTGTCAGCGATCTTGGCGATCGATGCGGAGGAATATCCTTCCGCAGCGACGACCTTGCAGGCGGCGGCAAGCAGGCTTTCCCGCGTCAGCTTGGCCTTCTCGTCCCTTGACAGGCGGCGCTCTCCCCGCCGGTTCAAGACCCCTCTCACCATGTCTAGACCTGATCCGTATTATCCGTTGCCGTCGTGAGTTGGCCTTGGCCATCAAGGTCCCTCAGAACTCGTTTGAGCACTTTTCCGGACGGATTGCGAGGCAGTGCCGGCAAAAACACCAGATCTTTCGGGCACTTGAATTTTGCCAGGGATTTCTGGCAGTGCTCCGAGAGTTGCGCGAGATCCAGCCGGCCACCCTTTGCCAGCACCACGGCCGCGACGGCGATTTCGCCCCAGCGCGGATGCGGTCGGGCGAAAATCGCCGCCTCCTTGACGGCGGGATGCTGGTAGATCACCCGCTCCACTTCGGAAGAGGCGATGTTCTCGCCGCCGGAGATGATCATGTCCTTCTGCCGGTCGGTGATGAACAGGAAGCCTTCGTCATCGACGCGTCCAACGTCTCCGGAGCGCAGGAACCCGTCGGCGTGAAAGGCGGCAGCGGTGGTCTCCGGATCGCGCCAGTATTCGCGCATCACCTTCGGCCCGCGCATGCAGATTTCACCATCTTCGCCGGCGGGAAGGCGATTGCCGTCGTCGTCGCGGATTTCCAGTTCGACGAAGCGCAGCGGCCGGCCGACCGAGCCGATCTTGTCCAGCTCGCGGCCGGGATTCATCATCGTGTCGCCCGAACAGGTTTCCGTCATGCCATAGGCATCGATATAGCGTGCCGAGGGAAACCGCTCGATAAATATGCGGATCCGCGATTCCGGCGTGCGTTCGCCGCCGGCGATGCACCAGCGCAGCGAATCGCACTGCCCGAGATCGGCATCCGGCAGTGCCAGAATATCGTTGGTCATCACCGGTGCCAGCCAGATCCCGTCGATCCGCTCGCGGGCGATCGTCTCCAGTACGCCGCGCGGATCGAAATCGCGCTGCACGACGATCAGTCCGCCGGCGAGATGAACGGCAAGCCCCGGCAGATCGCAGCCGCCGACATGGTACATCGGGCCGACGATGAGCAGCCGGGTGGCGGTGTCGATCCCAAGCGACAGCACGTGATCGTAGCATTTCCAGTAATAATTGTCGTAGGTATGGACGACGCCCTTCGGCCGGGCGGTCGTCCCTGACGTGTACATCAACCGGAACATATCGTCCCGTCCGCGCGCAACCAAATCCGTTGTTTTCCGACCGCCGTCCACCGGCACCAGCATCGCGCCGATATCCCGCTGCCCCGCCTCGTCGACCGTGATGACCGGAACTCCGCAATCCGCGGCGGCGGACGCAAACGCGTCGTCGGCAAGGATGAGCTGCGCACCCGCATGCGTCGCAATATAGGTGACCTCCGTCGCCGACAGGCGGAAGTTCAGCGGCAGAACCACGCCGCCGATATGCCCGATCGCATAAATAAGCTCGAGATAGGCGAGGCTGTTCTTCATCAGCAGCGCGACGATTGAGCCTTCTCCGATGCCGCGTTGCTTCAGGCCAAAGGCCAGATGGCGGACACGGGCATCGAGGCTTCGCCAGTCGAGACGAATGTCCTGATAGACCACGGCCTCGGCATTGGGCGACGCCTCCGCGTTGCGGGCGACATATCGCGACAGGTTGAACATCGGTTTTTCCTAGTAGGACCGGGGAAGGCCCAGATTGACTGTCGATATATAGTTCAGGATCATCTCTTCCGAGACTGGTGCGAAGCGGAACAGCCGCGCATCGCGCCACAGACGCTCCACATGATACTCCTTGGAATAGCCCATTCCGCCCATCACCTGCATGGACTGTTCGGTGGCGTTGCAGGCAGCCTGGGCGGCGATCAGCTTGGCCGCATTGCTTTCCGACGCGAAAGGCAGGCCGCGATCGAAATTGCTGGCGGCCTTGAGGTTGAGCAGCTTGGCCGATTCCAGTTCCGCCCAGGTTTGGGCAAGCGGAAATTGCAGCCCCTGATAGCTGCCGATCGGCTTGCCGTTGAACACCTTGCGGTCGCGGGCATAATCGACGCCGAGGCGGATTGCCAGCTGGCCGGCGCCTACAAGCCCTGCCGTAGTGACGATGCGTTCCGAATTGAGGATGTCGAGAAGCTGCGCCCAACCCTCGTCGATTGTGCCGATCACCTCGCTGTCGGCGGCAAACACGTTGTCGAGATAGACGACGGAGGAGGGCAGCGTGTTGGTGCCGACCTTCTCGATCTCGGTATGGGTAATGCCTTCGCGGTCGGTATCGACCATGAACAGGCTGATCCCATAAGTTTTCTTGACCGCCTCCGAGGCCGGCGTGCTGCGTGCGACAACCAGCATCTTCTGGGAATTGGCCACCCCGGTGATCCAGATCTTCTGCCCCTTGATCGACCAGCCCCCCTCGACCCGGTCGGCGCGGGTCTTGAGCGCCAGCGAATTGGTGCCGGCATCCGGTTCGGTCAGCGCCATGCAGAAGGTCATGCGGCCCTCGCACATCGCAGGCAACCAGTCGCGTCTCATGGCATCCGTCCCGTAGCGATCGACGGCGACGCCGCCGAAGACCGGGTTCAGCATGAACATCTGGGCGAGCGTCGATCCGGCTCCAGCCTTGCAGAGTTCCTCGATGCACAGGGCCAGATCGAGAAGACCCAACCCGACGCCGCCATGTTCAGCTGGGATCATGGTCCCGGCGATGCCGGCATCGCAGATCGCCTGCCAGACCTCCTGCGGATAGGCCTTCTTCTTGTCATTTTCGCGCCAGTATTCCAGCCCGAAGCGCTCTCCCACTTGCCGCGCTGTGTCCAGCATCATCTGCTGTTCGTCGTTGATGTCGAAATTCATTGCTGCTCCTAAAGGGTCTGGCGCGATTCCGGTGCACGAAGGAGATCCAGCGGATTTTCGAGCAACTCGGTCAGGGTGGAAAGGAAACGGGCTGCATCCGCGCCATCGATTAGACGGTGGTCAGCGGCGAGCGTGAGATTGATTTCCCGGCGAAGTTCGGGGTTACCGTCGGCGGCAGGTCGGAAGGCCTGCTGCTCGGCGCCGACACCGAGGATCATCGCCTGCGGTGGGCCGATGATCGGCGTGAGGCTGCCGGCACCGAACATGCCGACATTGGAGATCGAAATTGCACCTCCGGAAACGTCGGCATTTCGCAGGCGTCCGGTACGGGCACGGTCGAGAAGGACACCGCAGGTCGCGGCCAGCGTATCGAGCGGCAAATGGTCTGCGCCGTTCAGCACCGGAATGCGCAATCCGCCCGGCGTCTCGGTAACGATTCCAACGCCTATCTCGGGCAGCGTCATGATGCCATCGGGCAACCAGATACTGTTGAGAGCAGGATGCCGGTGAAGCGCCAGCCCGAGCGCCTTGACGAGAAGATGCGTCACGGACATTTTTTGCCGGGTGCTGGTCTCGGCGTTCAGCGATGCCCGCAAGTGCAAAAGCGGACCTGCGTTGACGTCGCGGCTGACGTAAAAGTGCGGAATGTCGCGCTTGGCCGCCTGCACCCGGCGCGCGGTCGCCATCCGTAGCGCGTCCGGAACCGTGATCTTTGGCGATGTCGTTTCGTGTGTGACGTCGTTTGGTGTTGGCGCCGCTGCTGGCTGTGCGGCCAGAACATCGGCGGCCTTGATACGGCCGGCCGGGCCGGTTCCCGATATCACTTGCAGATCCTTGCCAGTATCGCGGGCGATCCGGCGCGCCAGAGGGGTTGCGATGACCCGCAGGATATCGCCTTTCATGATGCGTCCATCGCGGCCGCTTCCGACGACGCTGGCCGGATCGATGTCGTGCTCCGCCATCAGTTTTCGGGCTGAAGGGGCATGCCGCGATGTAGGATTTTCCGGCATCGAGACGAGGGGTGCGCTCGCGGCCTGCGTCGGGGCTTCACCCTCCAGCATCATCCGGGCGATCGGTTCGCCGACCAGAACCACCGACCCTTCCGCATGCAGGATCGTTTCAAGTTGGCCGTTCGAGGCGGCTTCGATCTCGTTGGTCACCTTCTCGGTTTCGACCTCGAAGAGGATATCGCCCTTGACGAAGGTTTCTCCGGGCTGGCGATACCAGGCCGCAATCGTACCCTCCGTCATCGTCAGCCCGAGTTTTGGCATCACGATGTCAGCCATGACGTCATTCTCCCCGAAAGGCCGCGGGGCGCTTTTCCAGGAAGGCGCTGCAGCCTTCATGGGCATCGTGGCTGTCGAGGACGAGGCCGATCACCGCCTGCTCGTGGCGCAGCGCCGCGCTGAGCGGCATGTCGGCACCATCTATCAGCACGCGCTTCAAAAGCTTGAGGATCGCAGGAGACTGGGCCGCCAGCTTGTTCGCCATCGCTCTCGCCTCATCCATTAGCGTCTCGTGCGGCACGACGCGGTTAGCAAGCCCGATCTCGACGGCCTCCTGCGGCCCGATCATTTCGCCGAGATACATCAGTTCGCGTGCTCGGCAGGAGGGAACCTGCCGCAGGATGCGCTGCGTGCCGCCGGCACCCGGAAACAGGCCGAGCTTGATTTCCGGCAGCCCCAGCTTGGCGCGATCTGACAGAAGCCGCAGGTCGAGCGTCAGCAGAAGCTCGGTGCCGCCGCCGAGCGCAAAGCCGTTGATCGCACCGATGGTCGGCTTGTCGAGCGTCTCGATCCGCCGCAGCAGCTTGTGGATTTCCTCGGCGAATTCGTTGTAATGGGCCAGCGCCTTGCGCGAGCTAAGATCGGCGATATCGCCGCCGGCGACGAATGCACGCCCTTCACCGGTGAAGATGACGACGCGGATAGCCGCATCCTTTTCGATCCGGTCGAGAACCTGATTGAGTTCCGCCATCACGCCCATGTCGAGGGCATTCAGGGTCTGCGGCTTGTTGAGGGTCACCGTCACGACGGGGCCGTCGATACCGCAGACGAGCGAGGGAGTGGAAAACTGCTCTTTGGACATTGGTTCTTCCTTAGGCCAGCAATTGCCGCACGGCGGTGATGATTTTCTCTTCCGTCGGCCGCCACGCATTTTCGAGTGCCGGGCTGAACGGCACGGGGGAAAAGGGAGCGGCAACGCGGAGAATCGGTGCGTCCAGTTCATCGAAACCGACATGCGCCATGCGCGCCGCGATCTCTGCACCGACCCCGAACGCCTCGACGGCTTCGTGCACGATCGCCAGCCGGTGCGTGCGCTTCAAGCTCGACAGGACCAGCGCCTCGTCCCAGGGCTGAATGGACCTGAGATCGATGACCTCGACCGATATCCCGTCTTTTTCCAGCGTCTCGGCGGCGGAAAGTGCGGTCCAGACCATGGCACCATAGGCAACCAGCGTCGCATCCGTACCCGGTTTGCGGATCGCGCCTTCGCCGATCCGGGCCGGAGCCGGGGCGTCCGGAAGCTCGCCTTTCAGCGCGTAGAGCGACTTGTTCTCGACGACGACGACCGGATCGGGATCGTCGATCGCCGCACGCAGCAGGCTGTAGGCGTCCTCGACGGTCGCGGGAACCACGACCTTCAGCCCGGGAATGTGGGCGAACCAGGCTTCGAGGCATTGCGAGTGCTGGGGTCCGGCGGAAAGACCGCCGCCGTGCGGCGTGCGCAGTGCCATCGACACCGAGCCCTGCGCGCCGAACATGTAGCGAGCCTTCGCCGCCTGGTTGACCATCATGTCCATCGATAGCGTTACGAAATCCATGAACATGATCTCGGCAACGGGTTTGAGCCCCGACAGTGCCGCGCCGACGGCGATGCCGGTGATTGCGGCTTCGGCAATCGGCGCGTCATAGACGCGTGCCGCTCCGAATTCCTCGAGCAGGCCGCGCGTGGCCTTGAACGAGCCGCCCGCGGCGGCGATGTCTTCGCCGATCAGGATGACCCGCGAATCGGCGGCCATGGAGTCCTGCAGCGCCCGGGTGACGGCTTTGACATAGCGGGTTTCAGCCATGGGACAGGGCCTCCGGTGTGTAGACGTCGTCGAGCAGGCTGGAAGGATCGGGCATCGGCGCGCCCATCGCGGCGTCGAGCGCGCGGGCGTTTTCCGCTTCGACCTGCGCCTGCGTGTCGGAGATCCAACCGACCTCCACGCCGAGTTCGGTCAGCCTCTGAACCGCGATCGCCAGCGGATCGCGTCCGGCCATTTCCTCGGCTTCGCCGTCCGGGCGGTAGTCCTGCTTATCCCCCTCGTAGTGGCCGCGAATGCGCGTCGTCCGGCATTCGAGAATGAACGGAATCGTCTCGCGCCGGACGCGGCCGATCGCCTCTCCGGCCGCCTCATGGACGGCGACGATATCGTTGCCGTCTGCGGCCAGGTATCCAATGCCGAAGGCCTGGGCGAGATCGGCGAGCTTGACCGCCATCTGCTTGTGGGTCGGGCTGAACTCGGACCAGCCGTTGTTTTCACACACGAACAGGATCGGCAGGGACCAGAGCTTGGCGATGTTGAGACATTCGTGCACGAGCCCTTCGGCCAAGGCCCCGTCGCCGAAATAGACCACCGCGATATCGCCCTGTCCCTTGATCTTGAGGGCCAGTGCGCTGCCGGTGGTGATCGGCAGGCCGGCGCCGACGATGCCATTTGCTCCCAGCATGCCGAGTCTGAGATCCGCCACATGCATCGAGCCGCCCCGTCCGCCGCAAATGCCCGTCGCGCGACCGAGGATTTCGGCGAAAAAGCCTTCCAGATCGACGCCTTTGGCCAGCGTATGCCCGTGGCCCCGGTGGTTGGAAGACACGGTATCGCCTTCGCGCAGCCATTCCGAGATCGACGACGCGACCGCTTCCTGGCCGATGGACAGGTGCAGGAAGCCCGGTACCTTGCCGTCCGCGAACAGCACTTGCAGCGTCTTTTCCGCATGGCGGATCATCAGCGCCCGCTTGTAGATGGCCTTCAAGGCCTCGACGGGCTCGTTGCGCCTGGTCATAGGCCCCGCCTCGTCGCGATGGTAATAATTCTAGTTTCCTGGCTCATGATTCATTTTCCTTGCGTAAATCGTCGTGGTCGGGACCCGATCAGATGGCCAGATACCGGTTGGCGACATCCCTGTAGCTGCGCAGGTCCTCGATCGTGCCGCGATAGACGATCTGTCCCTTGTCGATGATCACGGCGTCTTCGGAGATGCCGAGGCAGAAATGCATGTTCTGCTCGGCGAGAACGATGGTGACGCCGGTGCCCCGCAAGGTGCGGATCAGCCGGCCGATCTCCTGCACGATGATCGGCGCCAGTCCCTCCGACGGCTCGTCCAGAAGAATGAGATCCGGATTGCCCATCAGGCAGCGCGCCATGGACAGCAGCTGCTGCTCGCCGCCCGACATCATGCCGGCCTTGCGCTGGCGCATCTTCGCCAGAAGCGGAAAGGCGTCGTAGATGGTGTCGATGGTCCATTCCGCGCGCCCGCCCATGCCGCGTTTGGCGGCGATGCGCAGGTTCTCTTCCACGGTATGGTCGATGAACACCTGCCGGTCCTCCGGCACGAAGCCGAGACCCTTGCGGGCGACCACATGCGGCGCGGAACCGTCGATCCTGTCACCGGAAAAGCGGATCGTGCCGGAGCGGATCGGTGCCACGCCCATGATCGCCTTCATCGTCGTGCTCTTGCCCGCACCGTTGCGGCCGAGAAGCGCCAGCGTCCGGCCCTTGGCGATCTGCAATGATACGTCGAACAGGATGTGGGATGCGCCGTAGAAGACATTGATGCCCTGTACATCGAGAATGGGTTGCGTCTCGCTCATCGTGCCACCTCGATATCGTCTTCCTTGCCGAGATAGGCCTCGATGACCTCCTGATGCCCCTTGATCTCCTGCGGCGTGCCGGATGCCAGCACCGCGCCGTAGCGCAGCACGTGGATGATCTCGGCCGTCTGGAAGACCAGGTCGATATCGTGCTCGATGAAGATCAGCGTCATGTTCTGGCTTTTCCACAGCCGCTTGACGGTGTCCATCATCTGCCAGCGCTCCTCCGGCCCCATGCCGGCCGCCGGCTCGTCCAGCATCAGCACCCGCGGCTGGAGTGCCAGCGCCAGACCGACGTCGAGCAGCTTCTGGTCGCCGTGCGAGATTTCCCCCGACAGCCGGTGCGCCACCCGCTCCATGCCGAGCAGTTCTACCAGTTCGTCGGTGCGCACGGACACATCCCTGCGGGGAAAGGCGGAGGCGAGGCTGTAGCAGGCGCCGAGATGCGCGGTGACCGCCGCCGCCAGCGCGTCCCGGACGGTCAGGCTCGGATAGATGCTGGCGATCTGGAACGCCCGGCCAATCCCCTTGCGCACGATGGCCGCTGGCTTCAGCCCGGTGATGGTTTCGCCGTCGAGAACGATCGCGCCGCTTGTCGGCACCAGATGCCCGGTAATCTGGTTGAACAGCGTCGTCTTGCCGGCGCCGTTCGGGCCGATGATGGCGCTGAGCGAACCGCTCGGAAAACCAAGCGACACGTCGTTGGTCGCGACAAGCCGGCCGAAACTCTTCGTCAGGTGATCAAGCCTTAACATTGGCGTCCTCCCCGGTGCGGCGAGGCTCGTCTTTGACATGCAGCGCCTTGGCGCGGTCGTTGTCAGCGCGTGCCTTACGGTTTCCGACGAGGTCCATGGCGAAATCCAGGATGCCGCGCTTGAGGATCAGCACCACGAACAGGATGACCAGGCCTTTGGCGAGGTCGGTATGCGTTGTGTACAGCAGCGTCACGTCGCTGATCGCCCGCATGGCGATCGCGCCGACCAGGGGGCCGAGGAAGCCATTGAGGCCGCCGAGCATGATCATGAAGATCGCCTCGCCGGAATTCGACCACGACGCCCATTCGGGATAGGCCGCAGAGGTGAAGATCGCCAGGATCACGCCGCCGAGCGACGCGATCGAGCCGGCGATGGTGAAGGACACGACCTTCACCCGATAGGTGTTGACGCCGAGGAAGGCGGTGCGCCGCTCGTTGTCGCGCACCATGCGTATCGCATAGCCGAACGAGCTTTGCGTCACCAGCCGGATGGCGAGCGCGCCGGCCGTGAACAGGAAGGCGCAGAAGGCGTAGCGGTGGGTGCTCTGGGTCAGGTCGATGCCGAGGAAAGCCGGGCGCGGAATGCCGCCGACCAGCCCCTGGTCGCCGCCGGTGAACTGCACCAGTCCCTGGATCATGCTGACGAACAGCATCTGGAAGGCCAGCGTCAGGAAGGCGAAATAGACTTCCGACAGCCGGGCGCAGATCAGCCCGACGATCAGCGCGAAAAGCCCGGTGGACACGAAGGCCGCAAGAATGGCGAGCGGGACCGAAAAGGCACCGGCGCTTGCGACGAAACCATCGGCCTGCAGCACCATGCCGAAAACATAACCGCCGGCGGCGAAATAGGCCGCATGGCCGAAGGAGACGAGCCCCGTATAGCCGACCAGCAGATGAAGAGACATGGCAAGCAGGCCGCTGGCAAACAGCGCGGTCAGGGTGTCCATCAGCCAGAGGCTGGGAAAGATCACGCCGAGTGCCAGAAGAGCTACGAAAAAGACGACTGCGATTGCGCAATCGCGCGCAAAGGGGCTCAGGCTTTTCATCGCACCGCCCTTTCGCCGAGAAGGCCCTGCGGGCGGAAGATCAGGATGATCACCATCATCGTGAACATCGCCCCGTCGACGAACAGCGGAAAGCCGATGCTGCCGAACGAGCGCGTCAGGCCAAGCACGAGGGCGGCCAGCAGAGCGCCCGGAATGGAGCCCATGCCGCCGATGACGGTGACGATGAAGCTGTCGATGAGGATCGACAAGCCCATGCCCGGCGTCAGTGACCTGACCGGTGCCGCCAGTGCCCCCGCCATGCCGGCCAAGGCGCAGCCAAGCCCGAAAAGTCCGGCGAAATAGAGAGGCACGCGGATTCCGAGCACCGAAACCATGGTCGCATTGGCCGCCGCCGCCCGCACGATCTTGCCGAAGCGGCTGTACGTGATGAGAAGAAGGCAGATCACCGCGACCAGGAGCGAGGTTGCCACCAGGAAGATATAGAAGGGCGGCACGACGCCGCCGGCAAACCGGATCGGCGGCACGCGGAATTCTGCGGGAATACCCATCGCCAGATATTCCGCGCCCCAGATCATCTTGACGGCATCGTCGCAGATGAGGACGAAGGCGTAACAGACGAGAAGCTGCATCAGCAGGTTCTCCTTGTAGACCCGGCGGATCATTAGGTTTTCGAACAGGATGCCGATCACCGCGGCACTCAGCGCCCCGGCCAGCACGGCAAGGTAATAATTCCCGAACAGGGCATAAGCGGAATAGGCCGTATAGGCGCCGATCATATAGAAGGCGCCGTGGGCGAAATTGACCACTTTCAGCACGCCGAAGATCAGGGTCACGCCGGACGCCACCAGAAACAGCAGCATCCCGATGATCAGCCCGGTGGTGACCTGCGTCACCAGACAGGAGGTCGCCCCGAGGCAGGTGAATAAGGCATCGAAATTGAACATTCCGTCCAGCTTCCAATCAAGGAGAAAAGGTCCACCCGCGACGAAGTCGGCGGGCGGCGGCAGAAGGCGTCAGAGGTACTTCTTGCGCTTCTTCCACTCGGTCTCGTTTTCCAGGATGAGATCCCAGGAGGTCGGCTGGAAGTCCGAAAGATAAGGGGCCTTGGCCAGCGTCTTGCCGTAACCGATCGCATAACCGATCAGCGTGTTGTCGCCTTCGCGCATCGTTACGGTGCCATCGACGCCGTGCGGGCTGTCGATCTTGCGGCCGCGGGTGGCGTCCGCGAGCTTGTCGCGGTTGGTGTCGCCCTTGGTCGCCTTCAAGGCCTCGACCACGAAGCGCGCCCCGGTATAAGCCTGCCATCCCCAGTTCGTCGGCAGCTTGCCGGATTTGCGGAACACCGTGTTCCAATCCTCGTTGGCCTGTGTGTCCGGCACGTCCTTGTGGTAGCGGTTGCCGGAATGGATGCCCGCCGGCAAGTTCTTGATCGCTTCGAGAACCGGCGCATCGCCCATGTTGACGGCAACCGTCTGGAACTTGTCGAACAGGCCGTAAAGACTTGCCTGGTCGAAGAAGGCGACGAGATCCCCGCCCCAAAGGCAGGTATACAAGCCGTCCGGCGACATGTTCAGCAGATTGGTGATGTTCTCGGTATAATCGGGCTGGAAGGCCTTCGGCCAGGTTTCGCCGATGAACTGAACGTCGGGGGCGAAAACCGAGAGGAACTCTCGAAATTCCGCCGTGGTATCCCGGCCGTAGGAATAATCGGGCGAACATACCGCCCAGCGCTTGACCCCGTTCTTTGCTAGACCTGCCGCATAAAGGCCCCCGGCGATCGCGTCATGGATGCCCTGACGTCCCGACCGGAAGATCCAGTGCGCGTGGTTCTTGGGATCGGCGCTAAGCGCCGAGGCCTCCGAGATGGAATGCATGCAGTAGAGCCCGGTGTCGCGCATCACCTCATGCACGGCGAAACTGCCGCCGGAGGCCTCGCCATCGAGGATCAGTTCGCATTTGTCGTTATTGATCAGGTCGCGGGTGATGCGGGCCGCCTCATCGGGCTTACCCTTGGTATCGCGTATGACAAGCTCGATCTTGCGTCCGTCGATCCCGCCCTCCGCATTGACCGCGTCGATCACCATCCTGGCGCCGACTGAAGCGGTCTCTCCGAGGATCGCCACGCGGCCCGACAGGATGGTCGGCATGCCGACTTTGATGACCGCCCCCTGGGCACGCAGGATCGACGGGCTGGCAAGGGTAGCCAAACCCGCCGAGCCGGTGGCCGCCATGAAGTGGCGGCGGGTCAAACTCAGGTGTTTCGAAGTCATTGTTCTGTCCTCCAACAGGTTCACAAAGCCTCCTCCTCAAGAGGCCTGATCAATGTTCGCGCACGCCCCCATAGGGTGCCCAGGAGCCCGCGCCGTAAAATCCCGCATCGACCGCCATCGAAAGTCCGGTCACGGCAGAAGCGTCGTCCGAAAGCAGGAACGCCACCGCAGCCCCGATCTCGCCGGGCTCGACCAGCCGGCCGAGCGCTGAATTTTCTTCCATGAGAGCGACATCGCGCTGACCGAGATCGATCTGCGCCTGCAAACCGGGAGTGCGCGTATAGCCGGGCTCGACCGCGTTGACGCGGAGACCCGCCCGGCCCCATTCGCTGGCCAGTCCGGCGACGAGATTGCTGACCGCGGCTTTGCCGGGCCCATAGGCATGCAGGGGCGTGGAGCGGCGTGCCGTGACGGAGCTGATGGCGACCAAGCTACCCTTTCGGCGCGGCAGCATGTGCCGCGCCATTTCTCGCAGAGAAAGATAGGTTCCCCGCTGGTTGATCGCGTAAACCTGATCGTAGACGCACATATCGAGGTCCTGCGGCGGAACCGGTGTCTGGACGATGCCCGCAGAGGTGATGCCGCCGGAGATCGGCCCCATTTCGCGCTCCACGGCCTCGATGGCCGAGATCACGTTGTGCTCGTCGGTCACGTCCAGGAGAAAGGCTTTGCCGTCGATGCGCTCGGCAACCAGCCGTGCCTGATCGGGATTGATGTCCAAAACGGCAACGAGGGCACCGCGCGCTGCGATCGTTTCGGCACAGGCTGCACCGATCCCGCTGCCGCCGCCGGTGATGGCGACAATCCGTCCAGCCATCGTTCCCCCATCATCCGTCATCGCCTCCTCCCAAAAGCATTTAGCCGCTTACTCATGCGATAAAATGAATCGTGAGTCAATATTCAGTTTATGGATCTCAGATCATCAATGGCCGGCATGGGAGCCACGACGTCGCCGCATCCAGTCCGTTGAGATGTTGGTTTCCACGCAGAACTGAGCCGGTTAGGCAGATAAGGGGATGCGGACGAAAACTTGGACCACCAGGAGGTAGTTCATGTATTCCTACGCAGACAGACTTCGAGCCGTTGAGCTTTACATCAGGCTTGGCAAGCGACTTAACGGGACCATTCGCCAGTTGGGTTATCCCACAAAGAATGCGCTAAGGGGCTGGTACCGCGAATACGTACAACATCTCGACCTGCGTATTCAGCCGGTAGCTCGCGCGCCGAAGTATTCCGAGAGTCAGAAGCAGGCGGCACTTGAGCATTACCGCACCCATGATCGTTGCATCTCCGCGACAATGCGAGCGCTGGGTTATCCCGGTCGAGGAACCTTGACCGCATGGGTTCGGGAGGCCTTTCCGGAGACGCGAGCATCAATGATTGGTCGATCTTGGCACCCTGGCTATTCCGAGGAGGTCCGGCAAGCGGGGGTCATCGGACTATGCAGTGGAGATGAAAGCGCTCAGCAGGTAGCTGATCGGCTGGGCGTTTCAAGACCGACATTGTATAGCTGGAAAGACCAGCTACTCGGTCATGAGGCTTCTTCATCCATGAAACGCCGCAAAGCCAACTCCAAAGCGCCAGAACGTGAGGAACTCGAGCGACAGCTTGAAGCTCTACAGCGTGATGTCCGCTAGTTGCAACTCGAGCATGATCTCCTGAAGAAGGCCAACGAACTCTTAAAAAAAGGTCTGGGCGTCGATCTGCTGATCCTGAGTAATCGGGAGAAGACGCAGCTAATTGACGCCCTAAAGGAAGTTTACCGCTTGCCAGAACTGCTCGCCCAGCTACGAATTGCCCGAAGCTCCTACTTTTACCATCGCACGCGCATGTGTCTGGCAGACAAGTATGCCGCCGTCCGCCACAGCCTTGCGGAAATCTTTGAAGCGAACCGTCATTGCTACGGCTATCGGAGACTACAGGCGTCCCTGGCCAGACAGAGCATGATAATCTCGGAAAAGGTTGTTCAGCGCTTGATGAAGCAGGAGCAACTGGTCGTTGCCCGACCGCGCCGACGGCGTTTCGGATCGTACCTGGGAGAAATCAGTCCGGCCCCTGACAACCTGATCAATCGCGACTTCCATGCAAAAGCGCCGAATGTGAAGTGGCTGACAGACATCACCGAGTTCCAGATCCCAGCCGGGAAGGTCTACCTTTCGCCTATCATCGATTGCTTCGACGGCATGGTCATCAGTTGGTCGATTGGAACGCAACCAGATGCGGAGCTGGTCAATACTATGCTTGATGCAGCCATTGAGACCGTGACCGAAGCAGAGGAACGGCCAATTGTCCATTCCGATCGCGGAGCTCATTATCGCTGGCCCGGCTGGCTAACACGGATCAGCGAAGCGAAACTGGTTCGTTCAATGTCCCGAAAGGGTTGCTCGCAAGACAACGCCGCCTGCGAAGGCTTCTTCGGCCGGATGAAAACAGAGCTCTTCTATCCCCGAGACTGGAAGGCTATTACAATCGAACAGTTCGTCGCCGAGGTGGATGCCTATATCCGCTGGTACAATGAGAAGCGTATAAAGATATCACTGGGATCGCTCAGCCCGGTCGAATATCGTAAGAGCCTCGGCCTTGAATTATGAAGCAGTCCAACTTTTTATCCGCACCCCCAACCGGCTCAGTTCCGCATGGAAACCAACAGACTTCAACTACAATTTTGAAGACGGCAGCGACGCAACTGTGGAGTGGGATGCGTCGGGCCGCGGTCGTGTCGGCTATGCCTGGGACAGGACCTTGCTCTTCGCGACGGCAGGTGTGGCCGCGGCAGGTGCCAAGGTCGATGTTCCGGGCGCCGGCAAGAAGGACGACATCCTTATCGGCTGGACCGCTGGTGGTGGTGTATAGCACGCCGTCACCGACAACATCCTGGTGCGCGGAGAATATCGTTACTCGGACTTCGGCAGCAAAGACTTCGGCTCGAGCATCGGAGATTTCGGTGCCACCCAGCACAAGGTGCTCTTCGGCGCCAGCTACAAGTTCTGATCAGTAGCGACCGATCACTCGATAGCTGCTTTTCAGATGCTGACTGCCGCCCTCGCTATACCCCCCCCGCGAGGGTGGCAGCTCCGTCGTAACGCAATAGGCTCCACAACATATCGCAATAAGTTCGAACATAAGATCACACGAATATGTTCTATCGTTCCACTAGCGGTTATGAGGGATGGTGGTGATGAGCTCAGATTTCGATGACAGCGGTAAACGCGAAGCTGATTTTCTAAAGCAACTTGCAAATCCAAAGAGACTTCTGATCTGTTCGCACCTGGTTC
>NZ_JAFLMZ010000011.1:0-192546 GCF_017313365.1 Agrobacterium sp. OT33
TCACCTCAAACAAGTCAACAGCACAAATCACAAAAAATAAGAAAATTAGGCAAGTTATTGGTTTTTAAATGTAATTTCGTTTTCATAAGCGCAATGACATAAAAAGGACCCACCGCGCCTCCGGTTTTGCACAGGAGAACGCGGCCCCCGGCAGCAAGGTGGGGTTCACGCCTTCTTTTGGCCCGGTTCCTCGCTAATTGCTTTGCCAACGAAACGTTAATACGGGCATGCCCATGCGTGTCCCTAATATAGCGTGTTGCGACATATCTCCGGCTGCGTCGATGGATTTGACTCGGGGCTTTGAAAGTTGCACACCTTCGCCTGAAGTTTCTGGAGAGCGCATGACCGACGGGGCACAGCTGGTATGACTGCGGATCGCAACGTGATCCGGTCGCTAGGCACGGAGCCGCCAATTCTGGCGGAAGGGCGCCGTGCACCCGATCGTCGCGAGATTTCGCTGCGATGGCTTTCCGGCACGTTCCTGACCGGCATTACCTCTTCCATATTGATGGGCGTGGCTCTTTTCGCGGCCCTTGACGGCCGCCAGCAGCTGGCCATTCCCGCCGAAGCCTTCGCAAAGGCGGATATGGGCAACAACGCCACCGAAGCTGCCCGCCGCGGAACGCGCCTCGTTGCCCCCAATATCGCGGCACGACCGTCCGACCGCTCGATCATGGAAGTCTCCACCGTCATCAATGAGGGCGACAAGGAAGTGGTCCGCAAGGTCCCCTTCTCCCACGTCAAGATTCCGCTGGCGGCGAATTACGCCAAGCAGGACGATTATCCCGCTTTCGACCCCTTGAATATTTTCGCGAGCAATGACGACAAGGACGCGGCGGCACCGGCGCCAAGCCGCACCGGAACGATCTACGGCTCCGAAGTTGAGTCCGAAGTCAGCCTGAAAACCGTCGCCTTTCCCGTCCAGCACTCCAAATATGCCTTCGCCGGCTCCTTGAGCTTCGACGAGGTCGAGGAAGCGGTTCGCTCCAACGGCTCGATCCTGACGGACGGCAATGAGCAGCTTGCCGCGCTTTATTACATCGATCCCCGCCGCTTCGACAATGACGAAGGCGACGTCGACATCACCGCCGGCCTTGCCGCCCGTGTCGTCGAACAGAACATGTCGGTATCGACCCCGCAATCGGCCACGGTTCCGGTCAAGGAATATGCCGACGACGTGATCCCTGCGCGCCAGACCGAGACCATCGAGGCCGCCCTGTTCGGCGCGGGTTATTCGAAGGCGCAGTCTTCCGAAATCGCCGGGCTGCTCTCACCGCAAATCCAGTCCAACAATGTCGAAAGCGGCGATGTGCTGCGCGTCGGCATTCTCCAGGAAGACGAAAAAAGCGATATCGTGCGCGTGAGCCTTTACCGCAAGGGCCGCCACATGGTGACCATGGCCGTCGATGACCGCAAGCGTTTCATCAAGGCCAGCGAACCACCGAAGCTCGACGCGGTCGCGACCGCCTTCGACAGCGCGCCCGCACCTGCGGCCGGCCGCGATCTGCCGAGCGTCTATGACGGTGTCTACCGCGCCGCTCTCGCCTATGGCATGAACCAGAGCATGGTCTCCCAGCTTATCAAGCTTCTGGCCAGCAGCGTCGATTTTCAGGCGCAGCTGAAGCCGGCGGATACGCTGGAGGCTTTCTTCTCCGTGGAAGATGCGGACGGCAAGGCCACCGACAAGTCTGAGCTGCTTTACGTCAACGCCAAATTCGGTGACAACGAGACGCGGTTTTACCGGTTCCAGAATCCGGAAGACAACAGCATCGACTATTTCGACGAAAACGGCAAAAGCATCCGGCAGTTCCTGTTGCGCAATCCCGTTCCGAACGGCCGCATGACATCCGGTTTCGGCATGCGCCGCCACCCGGTCCTGAAATTCAGCCGCATGCATACCGGCACCGACTGGGCTGCCGCCCGCGGCACGCCGATCATCGCGACCGGCAACGGCACAGTCGAGAAAGCGGGTTGGGCCTCGGGCTACGGCAACCAGACCCTGATCCGCCATGCCAACGGTTATGTCTCTTCCTATAATCACCAGAACGCGATCGCCAAGGGCGTCACGGAAGGCGCAAAGGTAAGACAGGGTCAGGTGATCGGTTATGTGGGATCAACCGGCCTTTCGACCGGCGCGCATCTGCATTACGAGCTGATCGTCAACGGCACCAAGGTTGACGCCATGAAAGTGCGCCTGCCTGGCGGCAAGTCGCTTTCCGGCGACGCGCTGGCGCGTTTTTCCGATGAAAGAAAGCGGATCGACAATCTGCTGAATATTGACGAAAAGCCCAATCAGATGGCGAGCCGCTGATCCGCAACAGATTGCGGCCGTTCCTGCAATCCCGCCATATGAAAAAGGGCTCCGTTTCCGGAGCCCTTTTGTTTTATGCGGCATCGGCTGTTTCGGCCTCGGCCTCGCCCTTCGGCGGCTTGACCTTGAACAGCAGCCGGTCGGTACCCGACGTCACCTTGACCCGCGAACCATCAGGAACTTCGCCGCCGAGGATCATTTCGGCAAGCCGGTCCTGAACCGCCTTCTGGATCACCCGCTTCAGCGGACGTGCGCCGTAAGCGGGATCGTAACCCTTGTTGGCAAGCCAGCTGCGGGCATCCTCATCCAGTTCGAGCGAAATCTTGCGATCGCCGAGCAGCGAAACAAGCCGCTTCAGCTGGATTTCCACGATGGCACCCATTTCGTCGCGCCGCAGGCGATGGAAGAGGATGATATCGTCGATACGGTTGAGGAATTCCGGACGAAAATGCGACCGCACCCGCTCCATCACCAGTTCGCGAACCGACTCCACATCGTCATTGTCGCCCATCTGCGTCATGAATTCCGAACCGAGGTTCGAGGTCATGATGATGATGGTGTTCTTGAAGTCGACAGTGCGGCCCTGGCCATCCGTCAGACGACCATCATCCAGCACCTGCAGCAGGACGTTGAAGACGTCAGGATGCGCCTTCTCGATCTCGTCGAACAGCACGACCTGATAAGGCCGGCGACGAACCGCTTCCGTCAGGGCACCGCCCTCCTCATAACCGACATAGCCGGGAGGTGCGCCGATCAGCCGGGCAACGGAGTGTTTCTCCATATATTCCGACATGTCGAGGCGAACCATCGCGGTTTCGTCGTCAAACAGGAAGCGGGCCAGTGACTTGGTCAACTCGGTCTTGCCCACGCCCGTCGGGCCAAGGAAAATGAACGAGCCGATCGGGCGGTTGGGATCCTGCAGGCCGGCACGCGAACGGCGCACCGCCTTGGAAACCGCCTGAACGGCCTCACCCTGTCCGACAACGGACTTGGCAAGCTCGTCTTCCATGCGCAGCAGCTTTTCGCGCTGACCCTCCAGCATCTTGTCGACCGGAATGCCGGTCCAGCGGGAAACGACATGGGCGATATTATCCGCCGTCACCACTTCCTGAACCATCGAGCCGGCACCGCTGCTGTCACGCGCTTCCGCCGCAGCGAGTTCCTTTTCGATGCCCGGAATGATGCCGTAGGTCAACTCGCCGGCGCGCTGGAACTGGCCGTTGCGCTGGGCGATCGCCAGTTCGTTGCGGGCCTCGTCCAGCCGCTTCTTGAGATCGGCGGCGTGGCCGAGCTTCTGCTTTTCCGCCTGCCAGCGGGCCGTCAGCGCATCTGCCTTTTCTTCCGTATCGGCCAGTTCGTCCTCGAGCTTCCTCAAGCGATCGACCGAGGACTGGTCCGTCTCCTGTTTCAGCGCCTCGCGCTCGATCTTGAGCTGAATGATGCGGCGATCCAGTTCGTCCAGTTCTTCCGGCTTGGAATCCACCTGCATGCGAAGACGCGAAGCGGCCTCGTCCATCAGGTCGATTGCCTTGTCGGGCAGGAACCGGTCGGTAATGTAACGGTTGGAAAGCGTCGCAGCCGCAACCAGGGCCGAATCCGAGATACGGACCTTGTGGTGCTGTTCGTATTTTTCCTTCAACCCGCGCAGGATCGAAATCGTGTCCTCCACGGTCGGCTCATCCACCAGAACGGGCTGGAAACGGCGGGCAAGAGCCGGGTCCTTTTCCACATGCTTGCGATATTCATCGAGCGTGGTGGCGCCGACGCAATGCAGTTCACCCCGGGCAAGGGCGGGCTTCAGGAGGTTGGAGGCATCCATCGCGCCATCAGCCTTGCCGGCGCCGACCAGCGTGTGCATCTCGTCGATGAACAGGATGATGCCGCCATTTTCAGCCTGCACTTCATTAAGTACGGCCTTCAGGCGCTCTTCGAATTCACCGCGATATTTCGCACCGGCGATCAGCGCGCCCATATCGAGCGCCATCAGCTTCTTGTCCTTCAGGCTTTCCGGCACGTCGCCATTGACGATGCGCAGCGCAAGGCCCTCGGCAATCGCCGTTTTACCGACGCCCGGTTCACCGATCAGCACGGGATTGTTCTTGGTGCGGCGCGAAAGGACCTGAATCGTGCGACGGATTTCGTCGTCACGGCCGATCACCGGGTCGAGTTTACCCTCACGGGCTTCTTCCGTCAGATCGCGCGCGAACTTCTTCAGTGCGTCAAAACCCTGTTCGGCATTGGCGCTATCGGCCGTGCGGCCCTTGCGGATGTCGTTGATGACCTGGTTGAGCGCCTGCGCTGTTGCGCCTGCCTTCTTCAACGAAGCCGAGGTGGACGCCGAACTTTCAATCGCAAGCGCCTGCAGCAGACGCTCGACGGTGACGAAACTGTCGCCGGCCTTCTTGGCAAGATCTTCCGCAGTCGAAAACACCTTGGCGAGCGGAGCCGTGAGCGACAGGCCGCCATTACCGCCGGAAACCTTGGGCAATTTCGCCAGCGCAGCATCATTGGCAAGGCGCGCTTCTTTCGCATCGCCGCCTGCGCGCTCGATCAGGGATGCAGCCATGCCCTGCTCGTCATCAAGCAGGACTTTCAGAACGTGCTCCGGCGAAAACTGCTGATGGTTTTCCGCAAGCGCAAAGGTCTGCGCCGATTGCAGAAAACCGCGAACACGTTCGGAGTATTTCTCAATATTCATAGTCGAACCTCCATTGACCGGCCCGCCCGCTTTCGGCACGGCACCGGGTGTTAGGGTTGAGGCTCCCTCAAAGGCAAGCCCCGCTACGACAGTCGCGCTTAAAGGATTTCACGATCGCCGCCTCTCGATGGACCGTTACCGCTCAATGCGGCTTCCGTCCTTCCTGCACGGATATGGGAGGCATTTTCACTGGTTTAAAGGGGAGGAACACCACCGTTCCAGAAATTTTAGCCGGATTTGACGGACGCCAGCGTCGCATCGTGCATTCGCCTCCTTCGGCCACCGGCAAGCTACGCGCAAATACACCCGAAAAACAAAAAACTCCGGCAAGCCGGAGTTTTTCGATCATCTGTCGATTTGAAATCCCTGCTTATTCAGCAGCATTTTCAAGAGTGGCGGGTGCTTCCTCGCCGGCCGGCGCGTCTTCACCCTCGGCACCTTCCGCGGCTGCGGCGCGGCGCGGACGCCGCGGACGCGGGGTGGCGGCACGGCGGGTCTTCGGAGCACGTTCGGTTGCGGGCGCTTCCGCCTGCTGCTGCTCTTCTTCCACCGCCACTTCCATCGGCGTACCTTCGATCACCGGCTGCGGCGCCTGGCTGGCGTCATAGACCGGCGGTTGCTGTTCGGCGGAAACCTGCGGCTGGCGCGGCTGGCGTTCCTGCCGCTCGCGGCGATCCGGGCGCTCCCGGCGGTCCTGACGAGGCTCGCTCCGCTCGGCGCGCTCCTGGCGCTCCGGCTGCTGGCTGCGCTCCGCCTGTTCGGCAGGCTGCTGCGATGCAACGACGCCGTCGTCGCCATCATTCACATCCATGTCGTCAGAATCCGCAGCATTGTATTCACCACGATCGTCACGCTGGAAACGTTCCTGCATCTGGGCCTGAGCCGTGGCAATGATGCGATTGTAATGCTCTGCGTGCTGCAGATAGTTCTCCGCGATCACGCGGTCACCAGAACTCTGCGCATCCCGGGCAAGGGCGGCGTATTTTTCCGCTATGTGCTGGGCTGTACCGCGAATCTTAACATCGGGGCCGGAACTGTCATAAGTCCTGGTGAGCGGATTGCCGCCCTTGCGGTTGAAGTTGTTGTTACCGCCACCATTGTTATTGTTGTTGTTTCCACGCCCCCGGCCGCGCTTGTTTTGCTGTCCTGGCCTCATCAATTGCTCACCTGAATTCTGTTTTGCTGACAATCTGGTTGTTTTCATGCAATTCCGGACGGAAAACCGCTGGAAATTTTTCCTGAAATTGCTCCGTCACGCGTCCTGCCGAAGATAACCCCGGACAAGACCTCGCGAATGACGACCGGTCGCGCAAATGCTGCACCGAGCCGCCTGCGAACAAAGTTTACTGATTCACATGCCGGAAACGCCCAGCCTTTCAGGGCTCTCAAAAGAACCCGCTTCGGGACTGACCCATACCCTGACGAATCTGCGTTCGTCCTCAGCCACCCGGCATGTGGCCGCAAACTATCCCGCTTCCCGCGGAAATCCAAGCCTTTTCTTTTGCTGTGCAAAATATCCCTGCAAAAAATCCGCAGCCATATCGTGAAGAACTATCTCCGGAAGATCAAAACTCTGTCGTTGCCGCCATAATCCTTCACGGCGTCCAGAAGAGAGAAACCGTGGGAAGCAAATATGGCGGAAACATCAAGCCTTTGATCGAAACCGATCTCCACACCGACGATCCCGTTTTCCACAAGAAAACGACCTGCATCGGCAGCAATAAGGCGGTACGGTGCAAGGCCGTCCTGACCTCCGTCCAGCGCCGCCATCGGATCATGATGACGAACCTCTCGGTCGAGCGTTGTAACGATATCGCTTCTTATATAAGGCGGATTCGACACAATTATGTCAAAGCGGCCAGAGATTTTTTCGAACCAGTCGCTCTGCCTGATCTCGAAACGCGCTTCGAGCCCGTTTCTGGAAGCGTTTTTCGCAGCCGTTTCCAGCGCGTCAGCGGAAATATCGCTGCCGATACCGGTCGCTCCGGGGGATTCCTTCAAAAGCGCGAGGCAGATCGCCCCCGTGCCCGTGCCCAGATCCAGCACGCGGGCGCTGCCCTTTTGGGAGACCGCCTCTTTTAATGCCGGCAACACCGTGTCAACGAGAACCTCCGTATCCGGACGGGGCTCAAGCGTCTCTTTCGACAGCAGAAGATCGAGACCATGAAACTCCCGGTGGCCGAGGATGCGATGAACCGGCTCCCCCCCGGCCCGCCTTTCGACCATGGCAGCGATGCGGGCCTGCTCTTCGCACGTAACCGGATGGTCGGGCTTCATCACGAAATCGGTCAATGAAAAACCGATGATCTCCGCGATCAACAGACGCGCATCGAGAAACGGATCGGACACGCCCGCCGCCTGCAGCCGTTTGCGGGCGGCGGCAAGTTCGGCCGAAACGGTTCCTTCAGCGCCGCTCAAGGCTGCTGTTCGCCAAGAAGTGCGAGCTGGCCGGCCTGGTAATCGGCGATCAGCGCATCCACAAGCTCATCGATTTCGCCTTCGATCATCCGGTCGAGCTTGTAGAGGGTGAGGTTGATGCGGTGATCGGTGACGCGCCCCTGCGGGAAATTATAGGTGCGGATGCGCTCGGACCGATCACCCGAACCGACCTGGCTCTTGCGGTCGGCCGAACGTTCGCTGTCCACCTTCTGGCGCTCGATGTCGTAAAGGCGCGAACGCAGAACCTGCATGGCCTTGGCGCGGTTCTGGTGCTGGGATTTCTCCGAACTGGTGACGATCAATCCCGTTGGAAGATGGGTGATACGAACCGCGGAGTCGGTGGTGTTGACGTGCTGGCCGCCAGCGCCGGAAGCGCGCATGGTATCGATGCGGATGTCTTCCGGGCGGATCTCGATGTCGATGTCTTCCGCTTCCGGCAGCACCGCAACCGTGGCGGCGGAAGTATGGATGCGGCCGCTCGCCTCCGTTTCCGGCACACGCTGAACGCGGTGCACGCCGGATTCGAATTTCAGCTTGGAGAACACCCCTCGCCCGCTGATCGTGGCGATGATTTCCTTGTAACCGCCCGCTTCACCTTCGCTGGCGGAAAGAACTTCCACCTTCCAGCCCTTGGTCGATGCGAAGCGCTCATACATGCGGAACAGATCGCCGGCGAAAAGTGCCGCCTCGGAGCCGCCGGTGCCGGCGCGGATTTCAAGGATCGCGCTTTTTTCATCGGCCGCATCCTTGGGAAGCAGCAGGACCTGCATGTCCTTCTCAAGCTCGCCGATGCGGATCTCGATCTCCGGCAGTTCCATTTCCGCCAGATCGCGCATGTCCCTGTCGGTTTCCCTGTCGGCAAGCAGCGCCTCAAGATCGGCAGCCTCGGCAATTGCCTTCTCATAATCGCGGATCTTGTTCACCACCGGCTGGAGTTCGGAATATTCCGAGGCCAGCTTCACATAGACATCCGCTGCCGGGCCGGCCGACATCCGCGCTTCGATCTCTCCGAAACGCCTTTCCAACTCGCGCATTTTTTCGACGGGAAGCTTCGCCACCAGTCACTCCGATAATGAAATAAGTCTTTTAAATGGGAATGGAATGCGTTGCGGCAAAGCGTAACAACACCTCGCGCCCGCTTTCCAGCGAATTATGATCGTCGAGCACGGCATTCAACTCATCGGCCAGACGCGCGGCGTCGAGACCGAGCAGCATGGCCTTGACCGGGCCGATTGCCGTTGGCGACATGGAAATCGACCGGAAACCGAGACCGATCAGCGCCATGGCGGTCAGTGGCTTGCCCGCCATCTCGCCGCACAGCGTGACCGAGGTGTGATGCCTTTCGCCGGCCCGGACGATATCGCGCAGAATGCGCAGGAACGGCTTGCCGAGATTGTCGAAACGATCCGAAACCCTTGCATTGCCGCGATCGACCGCCATGGAGAACTGGAACAGGTCGTTCGAACCGACGGAAACGAAATCCACCTCCTGCATCAGCTCGTCGAGCTGCCACATCAGCGAAGGCACTTCCAGCATCGCGCCGAACTGCAGCTTTTTCGGCAGCGCATGGCTGAACTTCGAAAGATGCTGCACTTCCTTCTGCAGAAGATCGCGAGCGGCGCGGATTTCGGACACTTCCGTCACCATCGGCAACATCATCCGCAGTTCCGCTCCGGAGGCAGCCCGCAGCAACGCCCGCATCTGCGTGCGCATGAGGCCCGGCCGGTCGAGCGACAGGCGGATCGCCCGCCAGCCCAGCGCCGGGTTTTCCTCTTCCTGGCCGCGCATATAAGAAACGACCTTGTCGCCGCCGATATCCAGCGTGCGGAAGGTGACGCTCTTGCCCTTCGCCTGCCGCAGAACGGAGCGATAGAACGCCTCCTGCTCCTCGCCCTTCGGCATGTTGGAGGCGATCATGAATTGCAGCTCGGTGCGGAACAGGCCAATGCCGTCGGCGCCGGATTCGTCAAGCTGCGGCAGGTCTACCAGAAGGCCCGCATTCATCTTCAGATTGACCTTCTGGCCATCCTTGGTGATCGGCTCGACATTGCGCAGCGCGCGGAACTGCTCCTGCCGCCGGGCGCGAAGCCGCACTTTTTCCTCATAGGCGCGCTGCAGGTCCGACATGGGGCGCAGATGCACCTGACCGTCATCGCCATCGATGATGATGGGATCGTTGTTTTCGGCGAGTGCGACAATACCGGTCGCCTGGCCGATGATCGGAATGCCCATGGCACGCGCCACGATGACGACATGGCTCGTCACCGCGCCATCTTCCAGCACCAGACCGCGCAATTTTTCACGCGGATAATCGAGCAACTCGGCAGCGCCCATGGCGCGCGCAAGCACGATGGCGTCGAGCGGGAAATCCTGCTCCGGTCCACGTCCGCCGAAACCGATCAGCTGCCGCAGCAGCCGGTTGGCGAGATCGTCGAAATCATGCATGCGCTCGCGCAGATAAGGATCGGTCAGGCGCATCATGCGCGCCTTGGTGTCGCTCTGCACCTTCTCGACCGCCGCTTCCGCCGTCAGGCCGTTGCGGATCGCCTCTTCCATGCGCCGCACCCAGCCCTGATCATGGGCGAACATGCGGTAGGTCTCGAGAACCTCGCGGTGCTCGCCTTCGGTCGGCACGTCGCGGCGCTGCAACATGTCGTCGATGGAGAGCCGCAGCGAACCGATGGCATCGGCAAGACGCCGGATTTCCGTATCCGCATCTTCATTGAGCAGATTGGTGACGACGATGCGGGGATCGTGCAGCACGACGTGACCAAGACCGATACCCTCACCATAGGCGTCGCCATCGATGGAGACGGCGCGCGTCAGGTCCAGCTCCACGCCGGGGCGGGTGATCTTCTTCAACTCGCCGCTCGCCACTATTTCAGCGATAAGCATCGCGGTTGTCTCGAGCGCTTCAACTTCATCCTCCCGGTACGTTCGGCTGGCCTTGTTCTGGACCACAAGAACGCCAAGAGTGCGACCGGAGCGCAAAATCGGCACGCCGAGGAAGGAATGATAAATTTCCTCACCGGTTTCAGGAAGATAGCGGAAAGCGGGATGCGCCTGCGCATCGGAAAGATTGAGCGGCTGGGCGGAAGCGGCGATGGTGCCGACAAGACCTTGCCCCATTTTCAGCTGGGCAAGATGCACGGCATCCTTGTTGAGACCTTCGGTGGCGTAAAGCTCCAGCACGCTGTCGGAACGCAGCACGTAGACCGAGCAAACCTCCGCCACCATGTTGCTGGCAATCTGACGGACGATCTGGTCCAGACGATCCTGCGGTTCAAGGTGCTCCGCCATCATTTCGCGCAGCCGCTTGAGCAGGACGCGCGGACCTGCGGAAAGGTCTCTCATCGCGTTTGCTCCCCGACACTTCCGATCCGAATGTCATAATATTCGAGAATCGAAACGTCATTTAAAAATTTATAGCGCCAGAAGCGCGTCCCGCAAGGGACACGCTTTCATGAAACGCCACATCGGAAGAACGCAACTCCGAAGAATCGGAGTATCGGGAACCGATGTCTCGGCTTAGCTCTTATCGAGACCGTAGGCGGAATGCAAAGTGCGAACCGCAAGTTCGGCATAGGCGCCGTCGATCAGGATCGAAATCTTGATCTCCGACGTGGTGATGGCCTTGATGTTGATGTTCTTCTCGGCAAGTGCCTTGAAGGCGCTTGCGGCAACGCCGGCGTGGCTGCGCATGCCGATACCGATGACCGAAACCTTGGCGAGACCCGTCTCGTTCTGCGCGACATCGAAACCGATCTGGGCCTTGTTGTCTTCCAGAACCTTGAGCGCCTTGGCAACGTCGCCCGAAGGAACGGTGAAGGTCATGTCGGTGCGCGAGCCGTCTTCGGAGATGTTCTGCACGATCATGTCGACATTGATATGCGCTTCCGCGAGCGGACCGAAAATCGCGGCGGAAACGCCCGGACGGTCTGCCACGCGGCGCAGCGAGATCTGTGCTTCATCCTTGGCATAGGCGATGCCGGTTACGACTTCCTGTTCCACGATTTCATCCTCGTCACAAATCAAAGTACCGGGCGGGTTGATGAGGTCGCCCATGCCCGGCGCATCGGGATCCTCGAAACTGGAGCGAACGAAGGTGCGCACCTTGTGTACCATGGCAAGCTCGACTGAGCGAACCTGCAGAACCTTCGCGCCGAGAGAGGCCATTTCGAGCATTTCCTCGAAGGCGATCTTCTTCATGCGGCGAGCCTTGGGCTCGATGCGCGGATCGGTGGTGTAGACGCCGTCGACATCGGTATAGATGTCGCAACGGTCCGCCTTGACGGCCGCGGCGATGGCGACAGCCGAGGTGTCCGAGCCGCCCCGACCGAGCGTCGCGATGCGATTATCCGGGCCGATGCCCTGGAAACCGGCAACGACGGCGACCTGTCCCTCACCCATGCGCTTGACGATATCAGACCCGTCAATCTCGAGAATACGGGCGGCGCCATGCGCATTGTCGGTACGGATCGGGATCTGCCAGCCTTGCCAGGAGCGTGCATTGATGCCCATGGATTGCAGGGTGATCGCCAGCAGACCGGAGGTGACCTGCTCGCCGGATGCGACAACCGCGTCATATTCGCGCGCATCATAAAAAGAGGCGGCGTTGGTGCCGGCCACTTTCGCAGCATTCTGCACCCAGTCCACCAGCTCGTTGGTTTTGCCGGACATGGCGGAAACGACCACGGCCACTTCATGGCCGGCATCCACTTCGCGTTTCACATGCCGTGCGACATTGTGAATGCGTTCGAGGTTCGCGACGGACGTGCCGCCGAATTTCATGACAATGCGAGCCATAGCCTTGACCAGTACCATCCCATTTTCCCGCCGGCTCGTTCAAAGAGCGGACGGACAAGAACAAACCCAGTCGGCCCTTCCTGACAAAGAGCCTCAAGTTGCGGGTCTCTTAGCGAAAAGGAGGGGGGCACGCAATGCCGTTTATGAACCATGCGGTACGCCTTTTTCGCAGCGGCGGGCGTGAACAATGGCGCGATGAAAACGGCGGGCGGATAAAGCACCCGTAAAAGAGCGTACCGCAGTGCACTGTACAAACCGGCCCATTCGCAGTATGAGCGCGGCAATGCAACCGGCCAGATGGCCGAAATGGCCTGTATCGGCTGCCCCGGAGACTTTAGGACCTATTGGTTTCGGGCGGATGCGGGCAGCTTCATATCCGAAAGACGGTAGATGACAGACACCCAGGGTATCGCCCCGGCGATCGCGCAGGCGTTGGAAAAACGCGGCTATAAAGACTTGACCCCCGTGCAGAAGGCCATGCTTGCGCCGGAACTGGCCGAAAAGGACGCGCTGGTTTCCGCGCAGACCGGTTCCGGCAAGACGGTCGCCTTCGGCATTGCACTGGCGCCGACCCTTCTGCCGGAGAATGGCCGCTTCGGTCAGGCTTCCGCACCGCTGGCGCTTGCCATCGCGCCGACCCGCGAACTGGCCATGCAGGTGAAGCGCGAGCTGGAATGGCTTTACGAATTCGCCGGCGTCTCCATCGCATCCTGCGTCGGCGGCATGGATATCCGCACCGAGCGCCGGGCGCTGGAGCGTGGCGCCCATATCGTCGTCGGCACCCCCGGGCGTCTGTGCGACCACATCAAGCGCGGCGCGCTTGATCTCTCCTCGATCCGCGCCGTGGTGTTGGACGAGGCGGACGAGATGCTCGATCTCGGTTTCCGCGAGGATCTGGAATTCATTCTGGAGGAATCCCCGGAAACCCGCCGCACCCTGATGTTCTCGGCCACCGTGCCGCGCAGCATCGCCAAGCTGGCCGAAAGCTACCAGAAGAACGCAGTACGCATCGCCACCGCTTCCGAACAGAAGCAGCACGTGGATATCGAATATCGCGCCATGCTGGTAACGCCGGCCGACCGCGAGAACGCCATCATCAATGCGCTGCGCTTTTACGAAGCCCGCAACGCCATCGTCTTCTGCTCCACCCGTGCGGCAGTGAACCATCTGACGGCGCGGCTCAACAATCGCGGCTTTGCCGTCGTTGCTCTCTCCGGCGAACTCACCCAGAACGAGCGCACCCACGCGCTACAGGCCATGCGCGACGGCCGCGCCCGCGTCTGCGTGGCGACCGACGTTGCCGCCCGCGGCATCGACCTGCCGGGTCTCGAACTCGTCATCCATGCCGACCTGCCGACCAATTCCGAAACGCTTCTGCACCGCTCCGGCCGTACCGGCCGCGCCGGTCAGAAGGGCGTCAGCGCCATCGTCGTGCCGGTCAACCAGCGCCGCAAGGCAGAACGCCTGCTGGACGGCGCCAAGGTCAGCCCGGCATGGGTACGTCCGCCTTCCGCCGAAGAGATCGTCGAGCGTGATGGCGCCCGTCTTCTGGCCGATCCGTCGCTCACCGAGGCCGTGGCCGAGGACGAACGCGATTTCGTCACCAGGCTGCTCGAGCAGCACGGCGCGGAAAAAGTCGCCGCCGCTTTCGTGCGCCTTTACCACGCCGGACGTTCCGCGCCCGAAGACATCGCCGAAGTCTCGCTGGACAACAGCCGCAAGCCGCGCCGCGACAGTTTCGAGACGGTCGAAAACAACGCGCCGCGCCGCGAACGCTCCGATTTCGCTGACAGCGCCTGGTTTTCGCTGTCCGTCGGCCGCAAGCAGAGCGCCGAGCCCCGCTGGCTAATCCCCATGCTCTGCCGTTTCGGCAAGATCACCCGCCAGGATATTGGCGCGATCCGCATGCAGCAGACAGAGACCTTCGTGGAACTGGCGGCCGATGCCGTCGATCGCTTCACCTCCGCCATCGGCAAGGACATGACGCTTGAGAAGGGCATTCGCCTGAAGGCGCTCGAAGGCAAGCCGGAAATGACCGGCGGCTTCCGCGAAGACACGCGCCCGGCAAAGGCGCAGCGCAAATTCGGCAAATCGGACCATGCCGGCGGCGAACGTGACGACCGCAAGGGTGGTGACGACAAGCCCTGGAAAAAGAAGAAGCCCTTCGGCGACAAGCCGAAATACGAGGGCAAGAAGGACAAGCCCTTCGAAAAGCGTGGACCGAAGCCGACGAAGGGCTGAGGACGCCCCGGCTTTCAGGTTTATCGAGATAAAGGTCCCGTTTGCACGGGACCTTTTTTATTGCGCCATCGCAACACGACCGCTGCCGGCACTCCTGCGATCAGTCTTTGGTTGTCACTTCGACAAGAGCCGTGACCGGCTTGCCGTCGACCAGAACGGGCCGGTGGTGGTCATCTGCCAGCAGAATACCGATGACGTGCCGGCCGGTCGGGCTTGGGCAATGTCCGAACCTTGCCTTGATGAGATCACCGCCGAAGTCGCTGTTCATGCTGTTATAGGCCCGGCCGGGAATGTTGCATGTATCGCCCGAAGGGTCGATTTTCATATGCACATGGCCGCATTGGCCGTCTCCTCCACACTGCCCGGCGGGAAGCAGCTTGAAGCTGCTTTTCACGACGACGCCGATGGCCCGTTCGGGATCATGGCCCAATTCGATGACATCGCCCGCTTGCGGCCACACGATTTCCAGCTTCGGGCTGTCCTGCGCATGGGCGGCGGCGATCGGGAAAAATGCAAATGCGAGAGTGATTTTTAAAACCGGGTGCACCATTGAAATCTCCATATCTCAATGTAATCGATGCTTACATCAAGCTTCATTTCGACGCAATAAAATAATCAGTGATTACATATCGATTTGGTGCTACCCCAAGGCTTATGGAAAAAGCTCAGGACAAGAAGACGGCGCGCGACAGGCCCTACCACCACGGCAACCTTGTCGATGAGCTTGTTGCGGCAACGATCGCAATCATTGAGGAACGGGGCGCTGAAAATGTTTCCGTCCGTGAGGCCGCCAAGCGTGCCGGCGTCTCGCCAGGAGCGCCGTTCAGGCATTTCCGTTCAAAAGCGGCCTTGATGACCGCTGTTGCGGAGCAGGCCATGAACCGGCTGACGGAATCCGTCGAAACCGCGAGAGCGCAGGCCGGCGATGAGGACCCGCTTGTCGCCTTCGAAGCCATTGGCCACGGTTATCTGCGCTGGGCGCTGGCCAACCCGACGCATTTTGAGGTCATAAGTTCGCGAACGCTGATCGACTTCAATTCGTCCGATATTTTACGTGAGCAGAACGACGCCATAAGGCGCCTGATGATCAGCCTGTTGATGCAGGCGCGTGAAAACGGCCAGCTCCCCCACGGCCTCGATCTGGATCAACTCGTGCTGGGCGCCCGCGCGCTGGTCTATGGCCTTGCCCGCATGGCAATCGATGGACATTTTCCAGAATGGCATGTTGCCGAGCCCCCTTCGGAGGCAATGCACAAAACGCTGCATCTGTTCATAGGGCAGCTCACCAGAAGCTGAGGCCGCCATTAAAAAGCCCCGCTTTCGCGGGGCTCCATTGTCTCGACAGATCAGAGCACCATCACTCAGAATGTGAGCGCGCGGTCGCCGTTCTCATCCTTGATGCGGTTCGGCAGGCCGATCCTGTTCAGGAGGTTGAGGAACGGCTTCGGCGGCAACTCTTCCACATTGGCCATCTGCTTCACGTCCCATTCGCCAGTCGCGATGAGCATGGCAGCGGCGACCGGCGGAACGCCGGCGGTGTAGGAAATGCCCTGCGAGCCGACTTCTTCGTAGGCTTCCTTGTGGTCGGCCACGTTGTAGATGAAGACTTCGCGCTCCTTGCCGTCCTTGATGCCCTTGACGATATCGCCGATGCAGGTCTTGCCGACGTAATCGGGCGCCAGCGAAGACGGATCGGGCAGCACGGCCTTGACGACCTTCAGCGGCACGACTTCGAGACCTTCAGCCGTCTTGACCGGCTTTTCGGACAGCAGGCCGAGGTTCTTCAGCACGGTGAAGACGTTGATATAGTGATCGCCGAACCCCATCCAGAAGCGCACATCCGCGCCGTCCATGTTCTTGGACAGCGAATGCACTTCGTCATGGCCGGTCATATAGGCCTTCTGCCTGCCGACGACCGGCAGGTCGAATTCCTGGCCGACTTCGAACATCTGGTTCGTCTGCCACTCACCCTTTTGCCAGGAATAGACGACGCCGGTGAATTCGCGAAAGTTGATTTCCGGATCGAAATTGGTCGAGAACCAGCGGCCGTGGCTGCCGGCATTGATATCGACGATATCGACCGAAGTGACCTTGTCGAAATACTCGTCCTTGGCGAGACGCGCATAGGCGTTCACCACGCCCGGATCGAAGCCAACGCCGAGAATGGCGGTCACGCCTTTTTCCTTGCACTCTTGCGCGCGCTTCCACTCGTAGTTTCCATACCACGGCGGCGTCTCGCAGATCTTGGTCGGATCCTCGTGGATCGCCGTATCCATATAGGCAACACCCGTGTCCATGCAGGCACGAAGAACGGACATGTTGACGAAAGCCGAACCGACGTTGATGACGATTTCCACGCCGGTTTTCCTGATCAAGGCCTTCGTCGCCTCGATATCCATAGCGTCAAGCGCATGGGCCTCAAGTTTCACATCTGTCTTGAGGCTCTTCTTTTCGCGTACGGACTCGACAATCTTGCGGCACTTTTCCAAAGTCCGTGACGCAATATGAATGTCTCCCAATACATCGCTGTTCTGGGCGCATTTATGCGCCACGACCTGTGCTACGCCACCGGCGCCGATGATCAGAACGTTCTTCTTCATTTCAGGTGATGCCTCCTTTTCCCCGCAGGGATGAGCTTCGTTTCATGTTAAAACAGGGTTTAAGACAGGCTTTGCTCGAAATCGGCAAAGTCAAATTCACGAACGGCGCGAACGGTGCCGTCCAGTTCCTTGATGGCGATCGCCGGCATCTTCACGCCGTTGAACCAGTTCTTCTTGACCATGGTATAGCCGGCCGCATCCTGGAAGGAGATGCGGTCGCCGACCTTCAATTCCTTGTCGAAGCGGAAATCGCCGAAAATATCGCCGGCAAGGCAGGACTTGCCGCAGACCATATAGGGATGCTCGCCCTCGTTCGGCGAAACCTTGGCGGTTTCGCGATAGATCAGCAGATCGAGCATATGGGCTTCGATGGAACTGTCGACGATGGCCAGATTCTTGCCGTTGAACAGCGTGTCGAGAACCGTCACTTCCAGCGTCGTGCTCTTCGTAATCGAGGCTTCGCCCGGCTCCAGATAGACCTGCACGCCGTATTTTTCCGAAAACGCCGCCAATCGGTCGCAGAACTGGTCGAGCGGATAATTGTCACCGGTGAAGTGGATGCCACCGCCGAGGCTCACCCATTCGGCGCGCGACAGCAGCGATCCGAACTTTTCCTCGATCTGCGTCAACATCCGGTCGAACAGGGAGAAATCGCCGTTTTCGCAATTGTTGTGGATCATGAAGCCGGAAATGCGGTCCATGACCTTGTCGACCTTGGCCACGTCCCATTCGCCCAGCCGGCTGAACGGGCGCGCGGGATCGGCAAGATCGAAGCTTGAGGAGCTGACCTGCGGGTTGAGGCGCAGACCGCGTGTGATGCCGGAAGCCTTGTCGGCGAAACGCTCCAGCTGACCGATCGAATTGAAGATGATCTTGTCGGCATTCGCGATCACCTCGTCGATTTCATAATCGGCATAGGCGACGGAATAGGCATGGGTCTCGCCGCCGAATTTCTCGCGGCCGAGACGCACCTCGTAAAGCGAGGACGAGGTGGTGCCATCCATATATTGCGACATGAAATCGAACACCGACCATGTGGCGAAGCACTTCAGCGCCAGCAGCGCCTTGGCGCCGGATTTTTCCCGCACATAGGCAATCTTCTCCATGTTGCGAAGAAGTTTTGTCTTGTCGATGAGGTAATAGGGCGTCTGGAGCATGTCGTTTCACATATTGATTGAAGTCAAGGTACGTCTCGATGATGGGCCTTATAGGATGCTTGTGACAGGAAAACAAATGTCCGGCACCGAATTCCCGGAAAATCGCCCCCGAGCCGAAATGCCTGTGAAGAAAACACCTCCCCTTGCGGAACCAAGCCGGCATGGGTGCGTTTGAATGGCGGACAGGCGGGTGTTCAGCCGCCGTAACGAAGGTTCGCGAGCGGCGGCAGTCTGTAACATGCCGCCATTCCCATCAACGATGTTCAGGAAGGACTTCACCTATGGCAAGCGTGCGTAGCAGCGTGAATGACAAGATCCAGCAATCCCTCGAAAACGGTGATGCGGCCGATGTGGCAGCGCAGCTCGCCCAGCTTCGCGAAGATCTGGCAAATCTTGCCAAGAGCGTGAAGGCGCTCGGCGTCGGAGCATCGCACGAACTGAAGGCGCAGGCAGCCCGGGTGGCCGATGATGCGCTCACCGCTTCCGGAGAGATGGCCGACAGCGTCCGCAGCGAAATCTCCACGCTGAACGACAATCTGACAGACCACGTCCAGAAAAATCCGCTCCAGTCCCTCGGCATCGCCGTCGGCGTCGGTTTCGTGCTTGCCCTTCTCACACGTCGATAAGGCGGCCGCTCATGCTTGAGGCATTGCTGGTCTATCTGGGAGACACCCAGCGCGAAGGACGCGTGGTCACACGGCGCCTGCGCGCCACCATCATCCTCTGGGTGTTGACCGCGGTCTTTTTCCTGATCGCCTTTGTGGCCGCGGTGGTGGCGGGGTCCATTTACCTCGCGCATCATGTCGGGGCTGGCCCGGCGGCGCTGGTCGTTGCAGGCTCGGCCTTCCTGCTTGGCGTCATCATGCTGGTGGCGCTGGCGATCGTTAAACGCCCGAAAGCCTATGCCGCAAGACCGGTCGCGCCGCTGACGGCCGCTGCTCCGCTAACGGCAGCGCCTCTGGCCCTGCAGTCGCTGCTGACCCTTGCCATTCAGGCACGGCCCTATGCAACGCTCGCCGTGGCTGTCGCTGCCGGTTTTCTGGCCACCAGGGTCAATACGAAAAAGCCCAAGTAACTTCTTGGCGGCATGACAGGGCAAACCGCGCATCCACAGCATGGATGCGCGGTTTTTTTTATGTTACCGGCGAAGGATAGATTGGTTGATGGCATCCTGCGCCACGCCGCCCTTATTTGAACAAAGTGACATACAGTCTCGGCGCGTCCGTAATTTTCTGAAAGGCGATTGATGAAGAAGAAAGTCCTTGTCGTCGGCGGTGCCGGCTATATCGGTTCGCACACCTGCCTTCTCCTGTCTGAGCGAGGATATGAACCGGTCGTTTTCGACAATCTGTCCAACGGGCATGAGGAATTCGTCCGCTGGGGGCCCTTCGAACAGGGCGATATCCGCGACCGGGCGCGGCTCGACGAAGTCTTCGCCAAACACCGGCCGGAAGCCGTTCTGCACTTCGCCGCGCTGATCGAAGTCGGCGAATCGGTCAAGCAGCCCGTCGCCTTCTACGACAACAACGTCATCGGCTCGCTCAACCTGCTCTCGGCCGCCATCGATGCCGGCGTCACCGCCTTCGTGTTTTCCTCCACCTGCGCCACCTACGGACTGCCGGAACAGGTGCCGATCGACGAGACGCACCGGCAGGCGCCGATCAACCCCTATGGCCGCACCAAATGGGTGGTGGAGCAGGCGCTGAAGGACTACAGCACCTATAAGGGGCTGCGTTCGGTCATGCTGCGCTACTTCAATGCCGCGGGCGCGGATTTCGAAGGCCGGATCGGCGAATGGCACAAGCCCGAAACCCATGCGATCCCGCTGGCCATCGAGGCGGCTCTCGGACGGCGTCAGGGCTTCAAGGTGTTCGGCACGGATTACGACACGCGCGACGGCACCTGTGTGCGTGACTACATTCACATTCTCGACCTTGCCGATGCGCATGTGCGGGCGGTGGATTATCTGCTCGCCGGCGGCGAAACCGTGGAACTCAATCTCGGCACCGGCACCGGCACCACGGTAAAGGAACTGCTGGCAGCAATATCCGAGGTTTCCGGCCGCCCCTTCCCGGTCGAATATACCGGGCGGCGCGACGGCGATTCCACCACCCTTGTCGCCAATAATGACAAGGCGAGAGAAGTTCTCGGGTGGGAACCGCGTTATTCGCTGTCGGATATCATCAGATCCGCCTGGGCATGGCATTCCTCGCGCAACGCCGGAGATTGAGCAGCCCGCAGGCCAAAACAGAAAGACACCGGCCGAGGGCCGGTGTCTCCCGCGGGACGGCTTTTAAGAGCCCGGTCCCGCTCCTGCCTCCCAGGTATGGGATCAAGGCTTGGTCGCGGATGTCGTCGTGCTGTCGGGCGCCGCCGGAGTTGCCGCATTCTTCTCGCTGGCCTTCTGTTCCAGCGTCTTGAATTCAGGCGCAGCCTTCAGCGTTTCCGCCGTTTCCGTGGTCGTCAGACGGATGGTACCGTCCTGCGCATTGCGGGTCATCGTCACCTTGTCCATCGGCACGGCCACATCCTTTGCACCGATGCCGAGGAAACCGCCGACACCGATCACGGCCGCGACGAGGCCGCCATCTTCTTCCATGATGAGATTGGTGACGTTACCTATGCTCTCATCGGCTGCGGTGTAGACCGACTTGCCGATATAGTCATTGGCGCTGATCTGGGTTTCGCCCTGCTCGGTTATATAGGCGCCGCCGGTGGTCGTGGCAGCGCTGTCATTGGCCGAAGGGGCGGCAGGCGTCATCGGAGTTGCAGGCGGCGTTGCCGGCTCTGTCTGCGCGCCCGGATTTGCCGGTGCGGGCTGGGTGGTGCCCTGAGCGATGGCCAGCGGCGCGAAAGCCGTCGTGCCCATCAGGGCGGCGGTGACGAGTATCGTGAGTTTCTTTGTCATTTCGTACCTTCCTTTCATCGTTCTCAACTGGCCGGGCGATGATTGATTTTACTTTCGCTCCCGGGCCGGTTCGTTTTGCAAACGGGCTCGTCGTTGAAATAGTTCCGATTTTTTCGGGTCACGCCGATGCAATTGTCGCGTGTTGCAACAACCGAAGGTAAAAAACAGGCATTGCTAACGGGGGACAGCGCGCTATTATCCCTGCCGTAACAATGCCATAACTGCCGGAGTTTTTTGTATGCCTCCACCCGGCGACAGACTGAAAGACATGATCTCGGCTTTGCGTCGGCGCAGCGCGAATTTTTTCCCGACCGCCTCAATCGGCACCTATCTGGTGGTGATGGCAACCGTCATCACCCTGCCGCTGATTCTTTTCGTCGGCTATCTGATGCTGCGGCTTGAAGCCGAAAAACGCGACGACCTGCAGAGGGAAACCATCGAGGATGTCCGGGTCGTCAGCCGCAACATCGACCGTCGCCTGCAGGAAATGGCCACCTCGCTCAACCTGCTGTCGCAGTTTCCCGAGCTTGAGAGCGGCAATCTCGCGGCGTTTCAGGGGCGTGTCGCCGAAAGCCTGAAAAGGGAGGGCCTTTACGCCCTTCTTGCCACCAAGGACGGCCAGCAGCGCCTCAACACCCGGCTGCCCTATGGCCAGCCTCTCGGCAAGGTGCCGGCCGAGGCAAATCTGGCCAAGGCGATCGATTCCGGCCGTATCACCGTTTCCGACATGTTTTTCGGCTCCACCAGCAAGGAATGGGTATTCAACGTCACCATGCCGCTCGATCCGGACCTCGGATCAGCCGGCGACGCGCTGATCCTGACGCAGAATGCCAGCGATCTCAGCCGGCTCATTCCCACGGAAAACCTGCCGCGCAACTGGGCGGTCGCCATCATCGACGGCACCAACCGCGTCGTCGTTTCCAGCGCACAGGATGAGGCGGAAGTGGGCAAGCCCTTTGTCAACCCCGCCATACTTTCGGAAATGCAGGCCTTCAGCGGCAATTTTTTCGATGGCAAGGGCAATCTCTATGCCTATGCGCAATTGCCGGGCTGGCAATGGAAGACCGTGATGTGGGGACCGCTGGCCGCAAGCCAGGCGGCGCTGATCGACACCTGGCGGCAGATGATGATCGGCAGCCTTGTGCTGGTGCTGATCGCCATCGGCGGCGCCTATCTGGTCGGGCGGCAATTGCGCAGCTCCATCCGCGATCTGACCCACATGGCCGAGCGTATCGGTGAAGGCGAGATCGTGGCCCCCGTCGATACCAAGATAAAGGAGGCCAACCAGGTCGCCATCGCGCTTTCCAACGCCTCATTCGACAGGAGCCAGTCGGAAGAGCGGCTGCAACTGCTGCTGCACGAACTGGTTCACCGCTCCAAGAACATCCTGACGCTGGTTCAGGCGATGATACGGCAACTGGGCCGGGAAAATAAAAGCATTCCGGAGTTCCAAAAGGAGGTCGACCACCGCCTGCGCGGTCTCGGCATGTCCATCCGCGCACTGGCGGAGGTTCAGTGGCAGGGCCTGCCGATCCGCAAGCTGATCGAGACCCATCTCGACGTTTTCGGCACCGTGGCCGAACGTGTCGTGCTGGCGGGAGAGGATTTCATGCTTTCGCCGGAAGCGGCGCAGAATTTCGGGCTCGTGGTGCATGAGCTGACGACGAACTCCATCAAATATGGCGCCCTTTCGGTTCCGGCCGGAAAGATAATTGTAAGCTGGAAGCCGCTCGAAAAAGACGGTCGGCAGATGCTGCATCTCGTCTGGACGGAAACAGGCGGGCCACCCGCGACCGAGCCGAGCCGCAAGGGTTTCGGTACCACCGTCATCAAACGACATGCGGAAGGCGCGTTCGGCGGGCATGTGACGACGGAATATCGCGACACCGGTTTTGAATGGTCTCTGGAAGCGCCGATGCGCTATTTCGCCCCCAAGCGGCCCGAGCAGACGCATTGAGGCGTCCTCTCGCGGGCCGCTTGAATTTGGCCCCTGAATTTGGCGATTGTCAAAAAAAATGCATTTTCCGGGAACCGAATGCGGCAGTGCGCATTTTTACTGCAGGCCAAGCGATTCCCCCGTCCCCGCCTGAAGCTTGGCTGAATATAAACGGGTTTCGCCCCTGAAAACCCGTCATAAAATAGCACGGCTCTCCTATGGGCCGTGCTTTTTTATTATGGTCCTGCGCTATGGGAGACGGGCGCCCGGCATCATCCACGCCCCGCAATTCTGTCAGGAATCCGCGCCGTCACCCGAAGGGAACTTCAGGCGGTAGACGATCCGCTCCGGTGTCAGCTGGTATTCGGCGCTCCCTCCGAGGGCGGAAGGCACCACCTTTTCCAGCACCACGCTGCCGAAGCTGCCGCGCCGGACCTCCACCGGTTCCTTCGACGGCATCATAGGCTCGTTCCACTCGACGATATAAAAATCGCCGTCCTGCCGACACTGAAGAGAGATCGGCGGATGATAGGCGAGATTGCCACTGTGGCTGACGGTATTGACCACCAGTTCGTGAAAGGCGAGCCCGATATAAAGCGCCCCGTTCGGGTTGAGCAGAAGGTTCTCGCCTTCCATGTGGATGAGGTTGGGATATTCCGGCACATAGAGATCGAATTGCTGCCGCAGAAGCTCGAATATGCGCGCGCCGCGCCAGTCCGAATCCGTGATGAGATCCTGGCTCTGGGCAAGCGCGTGCAGCCGGCCCCGGAACTTGCGCAAAAAATCATCCTTGGTGAGGCTGAATCGGGCCGTCTGGCCCGCAAGGCTCTGGATGATCGCCAAAAGGTTCTTGGAGCGGTGGCTGACCTCGCGCAGCAGTGAGCGCAAAAGCTGCTCGCGCCGCCTTTCCGCCGTCACTTCGCGAATGGTGGTTTTCATCACCATCTGGTTTGACTGATTGAAGGTCGAATGGACCTGGAACTGGAAGACACGGTCCTTGCCGGCATTGACTTCCAGCATGCCACGGCTGCCCGCCGTCACCATATCCTTTTTCAGCTCGGCAAGCCGGACCGACAGGTCATTGCCGAACAGAATTTCATCGGTGGGATGGGAATCGGCTGGCAGCTTCCAGACATCGGGAAGATTGGCAACGAATATATAGTCGCGGTTCCAGTCCTGGAGCAGGACTGTCTCACCCGAATCGAGCAAGGCAAGGATAAGCGAATCGTGCAGCTCGCCCTCGTCCCTCTCCGCGTTATGCCATGCCAGCCGATGCAAATTCGTCTCCTTGCAGAAAGCCGCGGGTCAAGCCCACGACCGTAACCGCCAACGCCCGGGGACCGTACTGGTTCCCGGCCCGCCCGCAGTTTCGGCAAATTTCACGCTGCGACGCGAGAGCTTTCGTTGAAAAACAGGGCCTGGCTGATAAGCGCTTTCACCATGTCCGGATTGAAGGGTTTCGTCACAAGGAATGTCGGCTCGGGCCGCTCGCCCGTCAAAAGACGCTCGGGGAAGGCCGTGATGAAGATGACCGGGAGGGTGGTCATCTGCAGGATGTCCTTCATCGCGTCGAGACCGGAACTGCCGTCCGCAAGCTGAATATCGGCAAGGATCATTTTCGGCTGGGTGCGGTGGAAAAGGTCGAGCGCCTCGGTATGCGTGCGGGCGATGCCCGTGACACGGTGGCCGAGATCGGTGACCATCTGTTCGATATCCATGGCGATGAGGGGTTCATCCTCGATGATCATGATATCGGTCGCGACCTGGCGGGCGATTTCGGAAGCCGCTTCGTCGATCAGTCCGCCGACCTGGTCTTCCGACACTTTCAGAACCTCAGCGGCCTCCGAAGGCGTGAATTCCTCGACCGTCGTCAGCAGGAAGGCCTGACGGGCAAGCGGCGGCACGGCGGAGAGGTTCGCGGAAGCGCGCTTTTCCCATCCCGACAGGTTTTCGTCGGCCTTAATATTGATCGTGACGGAACTAAAGATCGATACGAACAATTGATAGAGCGAAACGCGATCGCTGGTTGTCTGCGGGAAGATGCTGATATCGGCGATCAGAGCTTCGAGTGTTGCCGCAACATAGGCATCGCCCGTGGATTGTGAGCCGCAAACGGCACGCGCGAACCTGCGCAGATATGGCAGGTGCGGTGCGATGCGTGTAGAAACTGACATGGAATTCTCCCCTTTCATGCGGTCTGCAACGCAAACCCAAGATAGCAACGTGCGCATCGCAAAAAAAGTTCCGGGCCGCCGGAACTATTTTTTTCACCGCGCATTCTTTGCCACGACACAAAAGGAATACCGGACGTTATGAGCATATTTCAATCGGACCAAGACCAGCCGGATAATTCGGCCGCCCCCCAGGTTCCGCACTCCGGGCGGGCGGTGATTTCCCGCAAGCTCAGGGAGCTTTATGATGCCGTTCAGGATGAAGGCATCCCTGACAAATTCCTCGACCTTCTCGAAAAACTCGATGAAGCCGAAAGCAAAGCCAAAATGAAGGCTTCGGAGGAATGATGGCGAAAGAGCCGGAGCAGACAGAATACAATTTCAAGCGGGAAATGCTGGCGGCGCTGCCGAACCTGCGCGCCTTCGCGATTTCGCTCATCCGCTCGCGGGACCGTGCCGACGACCTCGTGCAGGACACGATCATGAAGGCATGGGCGAAACAGGACAGCTACCAGCCGGGCACCAATATGCGGGCATGGCTGGTGACAATCCTGCGCAACGAATTCTACAGCCAGATCCGCAAGTCGGGACGTGAAGTGCAGGATACGGATGGGGTCTATACGTCGCGCCTTTCAGTGCCGCCGGAACAGCATGGTTCCGTGGACCTTCAGGATTTCCGCGCCGCGCTCGCAAAGCTGCCGGATGACCAGCGGGAAGCGATCCTGCTGATCGGCGCCTCGGGTTTTGCCTATGAGGAAGCCGCCGAGATTTGCGGTTGCCCTGTCGGCACGATCAAGAGCCGCGTCAGCCGCGCAAGACTGCGCCTGCAGGAATTGCTCGGCATCGAAAACGAAAACGAATTCGGTCCGGACGCGCAGATGAGCGCGGTCACCGCCGCCGCCACGGCGCGCTGAGAGCGCTGAATTCGAACAGTGGCGAACGGGCAGGCCTGCGTCTGCCCGTTAAAACGATGACAAAGGCCGCAAACCTCTCCTCCGTCATGCCGGACTTGATCCGGTATCCAGCCACGGCGCGTCTGCGCCGTGAAAGGACTCTCTCGCGATCAATGACTTGATCGCACTGGACCCCGGATCTAGTTCGGGGTGACGGTGTGCGGATGATACGGCGAGCGCGCGCCAACCACTGTCTCCGTGTTACCCCTTCAGATACCCGTTTCCTTGACCGATTGCATGACCACGAAGGTGGAGGTATTTGCGACCGATGGCAGGCTCGAGATCTTCTCACCGAGCACCCTTCGGTACTTGCGGATATCGCTGGTGCGCACCTTCAGGAGATAATCGAAGGCGCCGGCGATCATGTGGCACTCCTCCACCTCCTTGATCTTGCGCACCGCCGCGTTGAACTCCTCCAGCGCCTTTTCGCGCGTATCGGAAAGCTTTACCTCGGCGAAGGCGATGTGATCGACACCGAGCTTCTGCGGATTGAGCATGGCGCGGAAGCCGAGAATATAGCCCTCATCCACCAGCCGCTTCAGCCGTGTCTGGCAGGGCGTCTTGGAAAGGCCGACCCTTTTCGAAAGCTGCAGCACGGACATGCGCCCGTCTTCGCTCAGCGCCTCGAGGATCTTGAGATCGAAGTGATCCAAATCATCTGTTTTTTGACTATTAGCCATGCGATTTTACGCCATATCTCAAAAATAAAAGTTCATATTGCCTGTTTTATCCTGAAAATAGGGCCATAGCAATTTCTGCGGTGATGATATTGTCTGCCACAGGATGACAAGCGGCGGGCGGAGGACACGCGGCCGCCGAAGGTCTGTCTTCAACAGCGTTTTCAGGATTTTCAGAATGGCCGATGGTGCAAGCAACGCCGGTGTAGTGGCGAACGGTATCTTCCAGAATTTTGCGCCGCCGGTGCGCGAGCAGAGCCTGCTGCGCAAGGCGATCACCGCCGCCTATCGCCGCCCGGAGGAAGAATGCCTGGCGCCGCTGATCGAGGCGGCGACGGTGACGGCTGAGGAGGCGAAAGCCATTCGCGACACCGCCCGCAAACTGATCGAGGCTCTGCGCGCCAAGACCAGGGGCACCGGCGTCGAAGGGCTGGTGCAGGAATATTCGCTTTCCAGCCATGAGGGCGTGGCGCTGATGTGCCTTGCCGAAGCGCTGCTGCGCATTCCCGACACCGCCACCCGCGATGCGCTGATCCGCGACAAGATCGCGCGCGGTGACTGGAAGTCCCATATTGGCGGCGGGCGCTCGCTCTTCGTCAACGCCGCCACCTGGGGCCTCGTCATCACCGGCAAGCTGACCTCGACGGTCAATGACAGCGGCCTTTCGGCGGCGCTGACCAAGCTGATCGCCCGCGCCGGCGAACCCGTCATCCGCCGTGGCGTCGATATGGCCATGCGCATGATGGGCGAGCAATTCGTGACCGGCGAAACAATCGGCGAGGCGATCAAGCGTTCGAAGCCACTGGAAGAGCAAGGCTTCCAATATTCCTACGACATGCTGGGCGAAGCCGCGACCACCGCCAAGGATGCGGAGCGTTATTACAAGGACTACGAAAACGCCATCCACGCCATCGGCAAGGCGTCTGCCGGCCGTGGCATCTATGGCGGCCCGGGCATTTCCATCAAGCTTTCGGCGCTGCATCCGCGTTACGCCCGCGCGCAGGCTGAGCGCGTGATGGCGGAGCTTCTGCCGCGCGTCAAATCGCTGATGCTGCTCAGCAAGAAATACGATATCGGCCTCAACATCGATGCGGAAGAAGCCGACCGGCTGGAACTGTCGCTCGATCTTCTGGAGGAGCTGGCGCTAGACAGGGACCTCGCCGGCTGGAACGGCCTCGGTTTCGTGGTGCAGGCCTATGGCCGCCGCTGCCCCTTCGTTCTGGATTACATCATCGATCTCGCCCGTCGCTCGGGCCGCCGCATCATGGTGCGTCTCGTCAAGGGCGCCTATTGGGATGCTGAAATCAAGCGCGCGCAGGTGGAGGGGCTGGAAGACTTCCCGGTCTTCACCCGCAAGGTGCACACCGATGTTTCCTACATTGCCTGCGCCCGCAAGCTGCTCGACGCGCGCGATCTGGTCTTCCCGCAATTTGCGACCCATAACGCGCAATCCATGGCGACGATCTACCATCTCGCCGGCCCCGGCTTCAAACTCGGCGACTATGAGTTCCAGTGCCTGCATGGCATGGGCGAACCGCTTTACAGCGAAGTCGTCGGCAAGAAGAAGCTTGACCGGCCGTGCCGTTTCTACGCTCCCGTCGGCACCCATGAGACGCTGCTGGCCTATCTCGTCCGCCGCCTGCTGGAAAACGGTGCGAACTCTTCCTTCGTCAACCGCATTGCCGATCCCGCCGTGCCGGTGGATTCGCTGCTGGAAGACCCGGTCGTCGTGGTCAAGGCCTATACCGTACCCGGCGCGCGTCACGACCGCATCGCCGCACCCGAAGGCCTGTTCGGCCCGGAACGGAAAAATTCCGCTGGCCTCGATCTTTCCAGCGAAACGACGCTCGCCGCATTGGACAAAACCCTGAAGGCTGGTGCTGCGACGGAGTGGAAAGCGTCGGCACCGCAGGCAGGTGGCAACACGCGCCCGGTTCTCAACCCCGGCGACCACAATGATATCGTCGGCCATGTGAGCGAGCCGACTGAAGACGATGTCGAAACGGCCATGCAGCGGGCAGCGGCCTCAAGCTGGCCCTCCACCCCGGTGGAAGAACGCGCCGCCTGCCTGGAGCGGGCCGCTGACGCCATGCAGGCGGAAATGCCCGCCCTGCTCGGCCTCATCATGCGCGAGGCGGGAAAATCCATGCCGAACGCCATTGCCGAGGTGCGCGAGGCCATCGACTTCCTGCGTTATTACGCGGCGGAAGCCCGCAGGAACTTCAAGACCGGAGAAACCCCGCTCGGCCCGGTCGTCTGCATCAGCCCATGGAATTTCCCGCTCGCCATCTTCATCGGTCAGGTGACGGCGGCGCTGGTTGCCGGCAATCCGGTTCTGGCAAAACCCGCCGAAGAAACGCCGCTGATCGCGGCGCAGGGCGTGCGCCTGCTGCATGAGGCCGGCGTTCAGCAGGATGCCGTGCAGCTTCTGCCGGGCGACGGCAAGACGGGTGCCGCACTTGTTGGCTCAGCCCTTACAGCCGGTGTGATGTTCACGGGCTCGACGGAAGTGGCGCGGCTCATTCAGGGCCAGCTTGCCGGCCGGGTTCTCGCCAATGGCCAGCCGGTGCCGCTGATTGCCGAAACCGGCGGCCAGAACGCCATGATCGTCGATTCCTCCGCACTTGCCGAGCAGGTCGTCGCCGATGTCATCGCATCCGCTTTCGACAGCGCCGGCCAGCGCTGCTCGGCATTGCGCATCCTCTGCCTGCAGGAAGATGTGGCGGACCGCACGCTGACCATGCTGAAAGGCGCGCTGCATGAATTGCGCATCGGCCGCACCGACAGGCTTTCCGTCGATGTCGGCCCCGTCATTACCGCCGAGGCGAAGGGCATCATCGAAAAGCACATCGAGGGCATGCGCGGGCTCGGCCATCGCATCGAACAGATCACGCTTGCCGGCGAAACCGGCAAGGGCACCTTCGTGCCGCCGACCATCATCGAGATGAAATCGCTCGCCGATCTGAAACGCGAAGTCTTCGGTCCGGTGCTGCACGTCATCCGCTTCAAGCGCGACAATCTCGACCGGCTGATCGATGAGATCAACGCCACCGGTTACGGCCTGACCTTCGGCCTGCATACCCGTCTTGACGATACGATCCAGCATGTGCTGTCACGCGTCGCGGCCGGCAATCTTTATGTGAACCGCAACATCATCGGCGCGGTCGTCGGCGTGCAGCCCTTTGGCGGACGCGGCCTTTCCGGCACCGGCCCCAAGGCCGGCGGTCCGCTCTATCTCGGCCGCATGACACAGGTTGCCCCAAAGATAGACCGGGTTGCGAGCCAGCAGGATCAGGCCGCGGTCGATCTTGCCCGCTGGCTGGATGAAAACGGCGAAACCGTTGCGGCCGAAGCCGCACGACAGACGGCAGTTCTTTCCGGCCTCGGCTTCGAAACCGAGCTGGCGGGTCCCGTCGGCGAGCGCAATGTCTATGCGCTGCATCCGCGTGGAAAGGTTCTGCTGGTTCCGGCGACCGAACAGGGGCTTTACCGCCAGCTTGCGGCAGCGCTCGCGACCGGAAACGCTGTTGTCATCGACAATGCTTCGGGACTGGAAAAGTCGATCTATGGCTTGCCGGCAACCGTGACCTCTCGCATCGTCTGGGCGGATGACTGGTCGAAGTCCGGTCCCTTCGCCGGCGCGCTGGTCGAGGGCGATGCGGAGCGTATCGTGGCCGTCAATAAAAAGATCGCCGCCCTGCCCGGCCCGCTGGTTCTCGTTCAGGCCGCGACGACGGAAGTGCTTTCCGGGGAAAGCCAGCCCTATAATCTCGACTGGCTGGTCGAAGAAGTCTCCGTCAGCGTCAACACCACGGCCGCCGGCGGCAATGCCAGCCTGATGAGCATTGGTTAAAACAGGTTCCGGCGGGGTCTCGGCCCTGCCGGTTCATGCCTCATCCGTTGCTGTCGCCACGGCCGAAGAGCTGGTTCAGAACCTGCTCTTCCAGCCTTGCGAATTCCGCCGTGCCATGACGGCGCGGACGCGGCAGTTTCACATCGAGATCGAGCGCGATGCGCCCTTCATCGATGACGACAATGCGATCCGCAAGCGCCACGGCCTCCGAGACGTCATGGGTGACGAGAACGGCGGTGAATTTCTGCTTGCGCCAGATACGTTCCAGCAGAAGCTGCATTTCAATGCGGGTGAGCGCATCGAGCGCGCCAAGCGGTTCGTCCAGCGCCAGAATCTGCGGATGGGCCACCAGCGCGCGCGCCAGGGCCACGCGCTGTTTCTGGCCGCCGGAGAGCACATAGGGCCATTCGCCAGCCCGGTCCTTCAGTCCCACCTCGTCGAGAATGGCAAGCGCCTGTTCCTGCGCCGCCTCGCCCTTGGCGATGCCGGTCAGCCCCACGGAGACGTTGCTCGCGATACGCTCCCACGGCAGAAGGCGCGGCTCCTGAAACATCATGCGGGTGCGGCTCGATACATCCTTCGAGACGGTTCCGGTCGTCGGCGTGTCGAGGCCGGCCAGAATACGTAAAAGCGTGCTCTTGCCACAGCCGCTCTTGCCGATGATGGCCAGAAACTCGCCTTCCCGCACATCGAGATCGATGCCGCGCAGAACCGGTTTGTCGCCGAAGCTCTTCACCACATTGCGGAAGCTGAAGGCGACCTTGCCTTCGGTCGTTTTCTCGCCTTGTTCGATTTTCCCCTGCGACGGGAGGGATGGCGAGGCATCCGGGCGTCTCAGCGTCGTCACATTGCCGGTCGACATGGGTTACCTCAGACTTTCTTGAAGGCTGGATGCCATTGCAGGAAGATGCTTTCGAGGAAGCGGGCGAAACTGTCGGCCAGCTTGCCGAGAAGCGCATAGATGAGGATCGACAGAACCACGACGTCGATCAGCAGGAACTCACGCGCCTGCATGGCCATATAGCCGAGGCCGGACGAGGAAGAGATGGTTTCGGCCACGATGAGCGTCAGCCACATGATGCCGAGCGCATACCGCAGGCCGGTGAAAATGGCCGGCAGCGCGCCGGGCAGGATGACCCGCCGGAACAGCGTGAAGGGCGACATGCCATAGGTGCGGCCCATTTCCACCAGTTGCGGATCGACACCCTGAATGCCGAGCAGCGTGTTGATGTAAATCGGGAAAAACACCCCGAGCGCGACGAGGAAAAGCTTCGCCTCCTCATCGATGCCGAACCAGAGGATGACCAGCGGAATAAGCGCCAGATGCGGAATGTTGCGGATCATCTGCAGCGTCGTGTCGGTGAAACTGCGGGAGAATTTCGAGAGGCCATTGGCCAGCCCGAAGATGAAGCCGATGGAACCGCCGATAGCGAAACCAGCCAGTGCGCGGGCGGAACTGACGCCGATATTGGCGACAAGCTCCCCCGAGAGCAGAAGTCGCCAGAAGGCTTCCGCGACGGCGGAAGGGGCCGGCAGCACATTGGCGGAAATCAGACCGGCACGCGCCGCCGCCTCCCAGCCTGCAAGAATGAATGCGGGGAGCAGCCAGCCCGTGGCTCCGTCAATCCCGATGCGCTTTGTGGTGCTCACGACGTTTCCTCCGGCTCAGTTCGTCGTGCCCGGCCAGACGGCATCCTTGATGCTGATCTGTTTCGGGATCAGGCCGAGACCATAAAAGCGATCGGCGGTTTCCTGCTGGCGGGTGATGGCTGGCATTTCATCTCCTTGTCACCAGCCCCTCTGGCCAGCCTGCGATATGGAGCAATGCTAGGTTTTTCTATTAAAACGATAGAGAGACGATAATTCAATGTGAGCAATGTTGCGGGAATAAAATTTCGCGCAAATGCATCTTTTCCGCAAATCGTCGTGAACGTTCCCGCCTGAGCCATCGCATGGAAATGCCGGCGCGGATGACGCCGCGCCGGCATGATGGATCAATTTCTCTATCGCCGATGCGATTGGCGGGGCGATTATTCGATATCGAAGGAAACGCCCTGCGCCAGCGGCAGAGCCTTGGAATAATTGACCGTGTTGGTGGCGCGGCGCATATAGGCCTTCCACGCATCCGAACCGGACTCACGGCCGCCACCGGTTTCCTTCTCACCGCCGAAAGCACCGCCGATCTCCGCGCCAGAGGTGCCGATATTGACATTGGCAATGCCGCAATCGGAGCCTTCCGACGACAGGAACCGTTCCGATTCCTGAATGTCGCGGGTGAAGATCGACGACGAAAGGCCGGCGGCGACGGCGTTATGGGCGTCGATTGCCTGATCGAGATCGCTATATTTCATGACGTAGAGGATCGGCGCGAAGGTCTCTTCCAGCACAGGGCCAACCTGCTTCGGCATTTCGACCAGAGCGGGCTTCACATAATAGGCATCCGCCGCGCCGGTATCCACGCGGCCGCCGCCATTCACCACGCCGTCATGGGCTTTCGCCGCTTCGAGCGCCTTCTGCATGCCATCGAAAGCCGCCTTGTCGACCAGCGGGCCGACAAGGGCCGATGTTTCCAGCGGGTTGCCGACGGAGACGGAGGCATAGGCCTTTTTCAGGCGCGGCACGAGCTGGTCGTAAACGCTGTCATGCACGAAGAGACGGCGAAGCGTGGTGCAGCGCTGGCCGGCCGTGCCCATGGCGCCGAAGGCGATGGCGCGCAGCGCCATGTCGAGATCGGCGGAAGGGCAGACGATGCCGGCATTATTGCCGCCGAGTTCCAGAATGGCGCGGGCAAAACGTTTCGCCAGACGCGGGCCGACATCGCGGCCCATGCGGGTGGAGCCGGTGGCCGAGACGAGCGGCACCTTGGGATTGTCCACCAGAGCTTCACCCACGGCGCGATCACCGATCAGCAGCTGGGACAGACCTTCCGGCGCGTCGCCGAAACGGGCGGCGGCGCGTTCGAAGATGCCCTGAACGGCAAGCGCCGTCAGCGGCGTCTTTTCCGAAGGCTTCCAGACCACCGAATTGCCGCAGACGATGGCGAGCGCTGCATTCCACGACCAGACGGCGACGGGGAAGTTGAAGGCCGAGATGACGCCGACGACGCCGAGCGGATGCCAGGTCTCCATCATGCGGTGGCCGGGACGTTCGGTGGCGATGGTGAGGCCATAAAGCTGGCGGGAAAGACCGACGGCGAAATCGCAGATGTCGATCATTTCCTGCACCTCGCCGAGACCCTCGGACGGGATCTTGCCCGCTTCCAGCGACACGAGACGGCCGAGATCGGCCTTGAAGGCGCGCAGCTCTTCGCCGAGCAGCCGGATCAACTCACCACGACGGGGTGCCGGCACGTTGCGCCACTGCTTGAAGGCGGCATCGGCCCGGTCGACCACGGCTGCGACACCTTCAACCGAAACGGTCTTGAGACTGGCTACCTGCTCACCCGTCACCGGGCTGAAGGACGCCATATCGCCACCGGTATAAAGATCACGGGCAACGCCCATCCTGTCGAGCAGGGCGGCGGCTTCCTGTTTCACGTCAAGCTTCGTGGTCGCATCCATGTCCATGGTCCTTTTGGTTGAAAGGGGAGGAAAGGCCGTTTCGATACGGCGCTTTCAACTCCCGTCACTCGTCTTTCCCCGAATTTGTCATTCGTTATGTGAAACTGGCGTTTTGCACCGTTCCATTCTTTCCCGTAATCATATATGGCCATAATGACCCTTTTCCAATGAGGAAAGCGGGTAAGTTGATGCGAGAATGGAATGGATCCGCGCAGAAGACTGGTCCCTGACATCGTCACCCTGCAGGCGTTCGAATGCGCGGCACGGCATGGCAATTTTACGCGTGCGGCGGAAGAACTCAACCTCACGCAGAGCGCGGTGAGCCGGCAGATCGGCGAACTGGAAGCACAGACAGGAATGCAGCTGTTCGAGCGCATCCGCAGGCGGGTCGTGCTTTCGGAGGCGGGGCGCAAATTCCTGCCGGATGTGCGGCGCCTGTTGCAGCAATCCGAGCAGCTGATGGTGCGCGCGGTGTCGGCCGGAACATCGCACGCATCGCTTTCCGTCGCGACATTGCCGACATTCGGCAGCCGCTGGCTGATGCCGCGCCTCCACCGCTTCATCGATGCCAACCCCGACATGACGATCACCATCGGCTCGCGCTCCCATCCGTTCGATTTTGACGAAGAAGGTTTCGATCTCGCCATTCATTATGGCCAGCCGGTCTGGGCGCATGGCACCTGCACGTTTTTGTGCAACGAGGTGATTGTCCCCGTCGCCAGCCCGGCCCTGCTCAGCCGCGCCGGCGTGAGCGGCGTACAGGATCTGGCCGGACAGTCGCTGCTGCATGTCACAACGCGGCCAAAGCTATGGACGGAATGGCTGGAGATGAACGGGGTAACGGCGGAGAATGCCTATCAGGGCAGCCGTTTCGACCAGTTCTCGATGATCATCGAGGCCGCCGCAAGCGGCATCGGCTTTGCCCTTCTGCCGAAATATCTCATCGAGGCGGAGATCGCCTCCGGCCGCCTCGAAATCGTCTTCGACATTCCCCTGCAGACTGACAAGAGCTATTACGTCGCCCTGCCGGAAGGACGGCAGGACAACGCGCTGGCCCGCGCTTTTCAGGCCTGGCTGCTCGATCAGGTCGGCAAACCGGTATAATCCATCATCCGCTCAGTTCGAAGGGCGGAGGGAAACATCGTCAAGTCCCGGAAGATCGGGGCCGACCGGCACGATCCGAGCCGGATTGAGCGCCTTGATGGAATAATAACCGCGTTTGATATGGTCGATATTGACCGTGTCTCGCACGCCCGAAATGTTCAGCACCCGCATCACATAGGCCTGCAGCGCAGGATAATCGGCGATACGGCGAAGATTGCATTTGAACAGGCCGTAATAGGCGGCATCGAAACGAACCAGCGTCACGAAAAGCCGAACATCCGTTTCGGTCAGCAGATCGCCGAACAGGAAAGGCCCGCCTGAGACCAGGCGCTTTTCGAGTTCCTGAAGTGTTTCGAACACATCGGCGAAGGCCTCTTCATAAGCAACCTGCGTGGTGGCGAAACCGGTTCTGTAAACGCCGTTGTTGAGGCGCGGATAGATGCGATCATTGAGAGCATCGATCTCATCCCGCAGCGCTTCTGGATACAGGTCCAGGCTATTGTCGGCCAGATCGCCGAAACCGGAATTCAACATGCGCAGAATATCGGCGGATTCGTTGTTGACGATAGTTTTCGTCTTTTTGTCCCAAAGCACGGGCACGGTGGCGCGGCCGGTATAATGGGGATCCGCGCTGGTATAGACCTCATGCATATAGGTGAAGCCGTTGAGCGTATCGCGATCCGAGCCCGGATAGTCGCCGAATTTCCAGCCCTCGTCGGAAAGCGCCGGCTCGACAACGGAAACGGAAATCACCTCTTCCAGCTTCTTCAGCTTTCGGCCGATCAGCGTGCGCGATGCCCAGGGGCAGATCAGCGCGACGTAAAGATGATAGCGGCCGCTTTCGGCCGCAAAACCGCCCGCACCCGTCGGCCCCGCCGAACCGTCAGGCGTTACCCAGTTGCGGAAGCCGGAGGTCTGACGGACGAAGCCACCCTTCCTGTCGGTCGCCTGCACCGGATGCCATTCGGCGGTCCATTTTCCATCCACGAGCATTTGCGGCTCCCCGTTCATCTAAAGATGAAAGCCTTATGGGCCGGGTTGCCGCCGCTTCACAAGCCGCGCTTCGGTTGACGCACTGTTTCCGATCAAGGGTGAATTCAGAGGCGATTGCGGAAAAACGGGTTCCAGCGCACGGTGCCCAGCCTCACCTTTTCGCGGATCATCGTCAGCAGTCCCGATGCGGCGATGACGGCCAGGCCAAGCACGGCGACCGCATCCGGATATTCGTGGAAAAAGGCCATGCCAATCGCCACGGCCCAGAGGATTTGCGAATAATGCGACGGCGCGATCTGGCTTGCCGGCGCGATGCGGGTGGCGACCAGAAGGGTGATCTGCCCCGTTGCCGTGCAAAGGCCGATGAAGGCGAAGGCCAATAGCTGATGCAGGTTGGGCATGACGAAATCGGGAATGGCGGCGATACCATTGAAGGTGAGGCCGTAGATCAGCAGCACGCCCATGATCGAGGTGCGCTTTTCCTTGCCCGCAAGCGAGCGCAGCAAAACGATGGTCATCGCTGCCAGGAACGCAACGCCGATGGCGGCGAAATGCCCGAGTTCCAGCGTCTTGAAGCCCGGCCGCACGACGAGGATGACACCGACGATGCCCGCCAGAACCGCCGCCCAGCGCCATGGGCCGATATTCTCCTTCAGCACCACGGCGGAAAGGACGGTGACGAAGAGCGGCGACAGGAAGATCAGCGCATAGGCTTCCGCCAGCGGAATGGTGGTGAAGGCATAGATGCCGAAAATACCCGCGAAAAGGCCGGAGATCGCGCGCCCGTGCACGGCGAAGGGCCGGCTCATGCGCCAGAATTCACGCCACCTTTCCTCACGCGGCTTGCTGAAGAAGATGAAGATGCCGGAGAAGAGGATGCTGAAGAAGCCGATTTCGAAAACGCTGATCTGCGATCCAAGCGACTTGATGGTGGCATCGCCCATGGAAAAGGTCGCATAAGCGAACAGACCGAGCAGAAAACCCTTTTGCATTTGACTTCCCCGAACACCGACCGCAACGCAAAGCTTCTCCCGGCCGCGTTAAACGCGACCCGGACGCCCCTTTGTGGGACAGACAGTCTGGCAGATTTGATCCTCACCCTATGGCTAGACCCGGCTACCTATGAGTGCAAGCCGGAAAAACCGCAAAATGGCCCGATTGAACACGACCGGTGCAAATGGCTGCAAGGTGCGGCAAATTTGTCCCGCCACGGCCATCACATCCCCGTCATGGAAAGAGGTTAGCCGGTGTTGATCGTGGCGCTTGGCGACGGGCATGAAGGCGGCTAAATATTATCGTGTGTTTTTCGCCCGCCGATTTCCCCGGCCGGTATTGCCGCGTTAACATGGCCTCGCTAACCGAAAGGAAAAAGAATGCGGATTGTGATGATCGGTTCGGGTTATGTCGGCCTCGTGTCCGGCGCGTGTTTTGCGGATTTCGGCCATGACGTGGTCTGCGTCGACAAGATGCCGGAGAAGATCGAAGCCCTGAAAAACGGCCATATCCCGATCTTCGAGCCTGGTCTCGATGTCATCGTCGCCAACAATGCCAAGGCCGGCCGGCTGAGCTTCACCACAGACCTTTCCGCAGCCGTTGCCAATGCCGATGTCGTCTTCATCGCGGTCGGCACGCCCTCGCGGCGCGGCGATGGCCATGCCGATCTCGGTTATGTCTATGCGGCGGCGAAGGAAATCGCCCATGCGCTTGATGGTTTCACCGTCATCGTCACCAAATCCACCGTTCCCGTCGGCACTGGCGACGAGGTGGAACGCATCATCCACGAGGAAAACCCCTCGGCCGATTTCGCCGTCGTTTCCAACCCGGAATTCCTGCGCGAAGGCGCCGCCATCGAAGATTTCAAGCGGCCGGACCGCATCGTCGTCGGCCTTTCGGACGAGCGCGCCCGCCCCGTCATGACCGAGGTTTACCGCCCGCTTTACCTCAATCAGTCGCCGCTGCTCTTCACGACGAGGCGTGCTTCCGAACTGATCAAATATGCCGCCAATGCCTTTCTGGCGATGAAGATCACCTTCATCAACGAAATGGCGGACCTGTGCGAAAAGGTCGGCGCCAATGTGCAGGATGTTTCGCGCGGCATCGGGCTGGATGGCCGCATCGGTTCGAAATTCCTGCACGCCGGCCCCGGTTATGGCGGCTCCTGTTTCCCGAAGGACACGCTGGCACTTGCCAAGACCGCGCAGGACTATGATGCGCCGGTGCGGCTGATCGAGACCACCATCGCCATCAACGACAACCGCAAACGCGCCATGGGCCGCAAGGTCATCAACGCCGTGGGTGGCGATGTGCGCGGCAAGAAGATCGCCGTGCTTGGCCTCACCTTCAAGCCGAATACCGACGACATGCGCGACAGCCCGGCAATCGCCATCATCCAGACCCTGCAGGACGGCGGCGCGAAAGTGGTGGGTTATGATCCGGAAGGCATGGCGAATGCCCGCCATCTGATGGAAGACATCGAATACGCGGCCGGCCCCTACGAAGCGGCGGAAGACGCCGACGCCGTGGTGATCGTGACGGAATGGAACCAGTTCCGCGCACTCGACCTGCCGCGCCTGAAGGCAATCATGAAAAGCCCTGTTCTGGTGGACCTGCGCAATATCTACCGCACGGATGAGGTCGCCGCGCATGGCTTCATCTATGCCGCGGTCGGTCGCCCGCACGAAGGCGGTTCCGGCAACGACGCTTAAGGGTTTCGCTTCGCAATTTCATTAAAAGGTTTTTTGCGCTTCGGTCAGACCGCAAACGCACCAACGGATTCGGGATATAATCATCATGCGTTATCTGGTTACCGGCACGGCTGGCTTCATCGGCTTTTACGTCGCAAAGCGGCTGCTGGATTCCGGCCATTTCGTGACCGGCTTCGACGGCATGACGAAATATTACGATGTCAGCCTGAAAGAAAAACGCCACGCCCTTCTTTCCCGCTCCAACGGTTTCCGGGCCGAAATCGGTATGCTGGAAGATACGGATGCGCTGAAGCGCGCGGCTGAGGCCGCCGAACCTGAGATCATCATCCACCTCGCCGCACAGGCGGGTGTCCGTTACAGCCTTGAAAATCCGCGCGCCTATATCGATTCCAATCTCATCGGCTCGTTCAACATGCTGGAGCTCGCCAGAAGCCTTGAGGTCAAGCACCTGATGCTGGCGTCCACCTCCTCCATCTACGGCGCCAACGAGAAAATACCCTTCGCGGAGAGCGATAAGGCCGACGAGCCGATGACGCTTTATGCCGCCACCAAAAAATCGATGGAGCTGATGGCGCACAGCTATGCCCATCTGCACAAGCTGCCCACCACGGCCTTCCGTTTCTTCACGGTCTACGGTCCATGGGGACGGCCGGACATGGCGCCGATCAAATTCGTCGACGCCGTTTCCAACGGCCGACCGATCGATATTTACGGGCAAGGCAATATGAGCCGCGATTTCACCTATATCGATGATCTCGTGGAAGGCATCGTCCGGCTGAGCGCGGTCATCCCTTCCGAGGAAAACCGCGTCACGCAGGAAGGCGTCACCGACACGCTCTCGCACCACGCGCCCTTCCGCGTGGTCAATATTGGCGGCGGCCAGCCGGTGGAACTGATGCATTTCGTCGAGACGGTCGAAAAGGCGGTCGGGAAACCGGCGATCCGCAACATGTTGCCGATGCAGCAGGGCGATGTGCCCCGCACCTTCGCCTCGCCGGATCTGCTGAGAGCCCTCACCGGTTACGTGCCGCAAACCCCGGTCGAGGAGGGCATCAAGGCCCTCGTCGCCTGGTATCGCGAGATGCACCCGGCCGAATTACGGGAATAACCTCATAGCGTCGCTAGTAGCCGGTTGGATATGGTGCCGCCGGAAGCGCTCTGCATGGTGATCTTGGTTTCCACGGCCTCGATGATCGTGTCGCTGAAATCCATCTCGGTAAGATCGCGGATATTGGAAAGTCCGCCCGGCGAAAACACGTTCACCTCCAGTATCTTGTCGCCGACGATATCGAGCCCGACGAGGAACATGCCGTCCTCCACCAGCTTCGGTCGCACCATTTCGGCAAGCGCTACGATCTCGTCCGTCACCTTCACGGCCTCGGCGGTGCCTTTGGCATGGATGTTTGAGCGCAGATCGCCCTTGGCCGGCACGCGGCGAAGGGCGGCATATTTGCCTTCACGCATCAACGGGCGGCCATTCATCATGAAGAAGCGGATATCGCCATCCTTGGCGGCCGGCAGATAGGCCTGCGCGATCAGATATCCCTCAAGGCTCACCGCCTCGAAAATCTGGTTGAGATTGGTCTCCTTGCTGGAACCGATCTTGAAGACATTCTTGCCGCCGGAGCCCTGTAGCGGCTTGACGATGACACCCTTGGGGTGCGCATCGGCAAAGGCGCGGATTTCCTCGACATTGCGCGAAATGATCGTGGTCGGGCGGACAATTTCGGGAAAGCTCTGGAAATAGAGCTTGTTCTGCGCCAGCGCCAGACCTTCGGGATCGTTCAGCACCACGACGCCACGCTGTTCGGCAAGCCGCCCGAACAGGATGCCGGCATGCACCGCCCATGGCCGCGTCGTCTGGTCGAGTGAGGGGTCGTTGCGCAGCATCAGCGCATCGATTTCCTCGACATCCATGGTGCGCCGCTCCAGCGCCTTGTCCTGAAGCGTGGAATGGAACGTCTCTCCTTTCTTGATTTTACCCTTCGGCAGCACGGTGGCATGAATGGTCAGGCTGTCGTCCGAGCGTAAAGTGAAATCGCCGGGCGTCAGATAGACCACCTCATGGCCGCGATTGAGTGCGGCCATGGCCAGCAGGCCGGTGGCGTAGTTCGGCCCCTCGGTTTCGATGGAATTGACGAAAAATGCGATACGCATGAAGCCCCTCCTATAATGTCGCCAGTTCGGCAATGGATAATCCCGCCCGTATTTTTTCCAACCGCTCATTGGCCTTGGCGGACAGCAGGAATGCGGGTCTGACGCCCGGCGGGCGAAGCAGGCCGCGCAGGGCAAGCTCCTGCATCACCGGGAAATGGGCGGCGGCGATCTTGCCCATCCAGAACGGATCGAGCGCCCCGCCCCTGCGCAGATGGTCCAGCACTTCAGCCAGCCCGCGCAGATAGATCGCGTCTTTGGAAAGACCGCCGCCGCGATAGATGCGCAGCACCATGTTGAAGGCCCCGGCCTCATCGAAACCGTGATCGCGGGTCATGGTGCGGAAGGTCTCCACGAAGCTTGCCCCATCCAGCATGGCGGCGCAGCCGATAACGCGACCGGCGATCAGCCGCAGGCGCTCCCGCGTCATGCCGCCGGCCAGATGTTCCGCCAGCACCGCCAGCCCCTCCTGCACGCCTTCGTAACCGGAAAGGCCGGTGCGGAAGAGGCGCAGCCCCTGAAACGAACCGTTGAAATAGGTAAGAAGATGCACGCCGATCTCATGCGACAGCAGCGCCTCCACACGGCGCTGTTCCATGACGGTGTGGCGGGAGATCAAAAGCTTCTCGCCCGTCACCATCAGGCCCGGCGGCAGGTCGTCGCGGATTTCGACGCGCGCCTTGAACTCCGGGTCTTCCGCAAGATAGGTCTCGACCATCTCCCGCGACTTCTTGGCGACGGCGTAACAATCGACCATGGCGATTTCGTCGCCCTCCTCCCTGCGCGGGCAATCCGCAAGCACACGAAGCGCCAGTGCCAGGAGCGCCGGTTCGACCGCACCGTACAAGGCACGCGAAAAATCGGTGAAGGTGCGATGATGCAGGTTCGCGAGCATCGTCAGCTGCAGGTCGATTTCCTGCTGTTTTTCCCGGTAGAGATGATAGAGCACGGGATCTTCCAGATGATCGAAAACGACGGAATAGAGCTTGCGTTTCTGCTCCTCGACATCGACGCCGAGCGGTCGGTAAAGCAGGCGGGGCGCGAACTGGAAGCCGCCGTCGCGAAATTCCTCGAAGGCCCGGCGGGCGTTGATGGGCGTGACGGACAAAAGAAAATCGAAGGATGAGACAATGTCGTCGATCGACCGGTCAGCGCGTCTGACGGCGTCGACAAAGGCTTTGCGGCCAAGCGCCCGGTGGCTGGTGACCTTCAGCGCATCCATACCGGAAGAGAAGGACGAGAAGGCCTGCAGACCCGCATCGAAAAGATCGGCGATCATCGTCTCGCGCAGACCGGGATAATCGGCACCGGATTCCGGCTGGCGATAGATCGGCGCAAACCGCACGCTGATGCAGGGGAAATCCAGACCGGTATTCTGAAACCTGAGGATCGGATCAGATTCCGGCTCCGGCCGGGTGATGCGCGGCGTGCGAAAGCGCACTTCGGCATCGCAGACCGCCTTGATGAAGATCCGTCGTGCTTTCTGCGTTTCCGGTTCCAAGGTCGCCGAAACGGAAACCTCATAATGTGGAAGGAAAGGCGAGTCGTCCGCCAGCAGGATATCGTGTTCCAGCTCGCCGATATCGAGAACGATGAAGGCGCCGAAACGCTGCCGCATGGCAGCGCCAACCGCCTCGATCAGCGGTGCGGCCTCCTGAATGGTGGAAGCGATGAGATAGGAGGCATGGGCAGCGGCGATATCGCGCGCGGCGAGATCTTTCGTGCCGCCGGTCAGATGCAGACAGAGGAACGGCAATGGCCGGTCGATATGCAGCCGGCCGTCCTTTCCGAGATCACGGCGGATCGCCTTGCCCGACGCCAGGCAGGACACGACATCATCCACCAGATCGGCAAGGGGGGCAGGTGCGCTGCGAGCGGAGGAAACGCTCATCGCCGCGACCTCAGGCATTCTTCGAGAACCGGCTGAAGGGCTGCGATCGTATCGCCGATATCCGCGATCACCCGCATATCCGGCTCTCCCGTCCATTCGTCCATGAAGAATTTCTTGAACTCAATCGCAATGGCGCAGCCATTTTCGGCAAAGCGCTCATGGATGAAACGGGTCTGCTCACCCTTGCCCTGAAAGGCGACATTCTCGCGAACATCGAGACGGCGTCCGCCGATGGTCGCCGAGGCGAAATAGCGCCCGACCGCGCTCACAATATCGCCCCAGCGGCTGCGATCCATGGAAAAGGTGCCGATATTGATGTCGGGCGCCTCCGCCTGTGCCGTCGGCGGCGCGGCAGCGCCCTGCCGGCGATGATTGTAGCTGTGCACATCCAGCACCACGAAAGCGCCGTGCCGCCGCTCGACAGCTGAAAGAACCGCTTCAAGCATCGCGTAATAATCCGCATGAAAATCAAGCGATTGCCGGACCGCCTCTCGCGATGGCTCCTCCTTCCAGACCTCAAGCCCCCAGGATTGTTCCGGCTTCAGATAGACCGCCTGATCGGCGGCACGGTTGAGATCGATTTCGAAACGGGAATGGTGAACGACGAGACGGTTCGTCAGCCCCGCGATCATCTGTCCGGTAAAGGGGTCTTCCTCCCGCAGCCGTTCGTCGGCGGATAGAGCCATGCGGCCGGCTATGTCGGGGCGGATGAAATGACCGTCGTGAATGGCCGTTCCGACAACGGGCGAATGGCCGAAGTCGATCGACCAGAAACCCCTGTGTTCATCGTTGCCTGTGTATTCACCGCCGCTCTGTCTGGCTGTCATGCCGCCTCCCCTGCATCAGGGGTAAGCCACCCCTGCATCGCGGATAAAACAGCGCGACTTGCCCGTTTGTTCCGGTAAAAATTGCGCGCTATTCATTTGCGCCCGGCGATGACACCCCTTGAAAAACTGCGGAACCACACCGGAAAGCTGACGTCGTTATGGGAGAAACGCCGTGTCAAACGGAAGCGATGGCGCTGAAGGACATCGGGATTTTTCCGTTTTCTCTGGGTGGCTCCGGCAAACGGGGGCGCGTCAGGACCTCGGTCAATGCCGCCGCCCGGAAAAAGGCGGCGTGAGGCCATTCAGGACATGCAAAAGAAAAACCGGAATGGTCACCCATTCCGGTTTTTATTGTCTTGAAGCCGGTGAAAATTACGGCAGCGTGTAGGCGATCACGTAATCGCCCGGCTTGGTTCCAACCGAACCGTGGCCACCCGCAACCATAACGACATATTGCTTGCCGCTATCCAGCGCGTAGGTCATGGGGGTGGCCTGTCCGCCGGCCGGCAGACGCGCTTCCCACAGCTGCTTGCCCGTGGTGAGGTCATAGGCGCGCAGGTAGTTGTCGACGGCAGCGCCGAGGAAAGCCACGCCGCCCTTGGTGATCATCGGACCGCCAATGCCCGGCACGCCAACCTTGAAGGGCAGCGGCAGCGGTGTCATGTCATAGACCGTGCCGTTCTTGTGCTTGTAGGCGATATCGCCGGTGCGCAGATCGGCACCCGCGACATAACCCCATGGCGGCGCCTGGCAGGGGATTTGCAGCGGACCGAGGAACGGCCCCATGAAGACGCCATAGGGCGCGCCATCATTACGGTTCAAGCCCTGCTCGCTGCCTTTCTCATCCTGCCCCTTCGGCGGGATCTGATCGCGCGGAACGAGCCTGGAGGTGAAGGCAAGATATGTCGGCATGCCGAACATGACCTGCCGTTCCGGATCCACCGCCACGCTGCCCCAGTTGAACGTGCCGAAATTGCCCGGATAGATGATCGAGCCATTGAGCGAGGGCGGCGTATAGCGACCCTTGTAGTTCAGCTGATGGAAACGGATACGGCAGGCAAGCTGGTCGAACATGGAGACGCCCCACATGTCCTTTTCCTGCAACGGCGCCGGCTTGAAAGACAGGGCCGTCGTCGGCTGCGTCGGGGAGGTGAAGTCCTCCGGGATCGCCCCGCCCGGTGCCGGTTCTTCCGTGATCGGCAGAAGCGGCTCGCCGGTGCGCCGGTCCAGCACATAGATGTCGCCCTGCTTGGTGGGTCCGACAAGGGCCGGCACGGTCTGGCCGTCCTTGGTGATGTCAAGCAGCACCGGCTGAGCCGGAACATCCATGTCCCAGAGGTCGTGATGGACCGTCTGGCGCACCCAGCGGTCCTTGCCCGTGTTGATGTCGAGCGCGACAATGGAGGAGGAGTATTTCTCCACATTCTCGCTGCGGCCCATACCGAGCTGGTCCGGCACCTGATTGCCGAGCGGAACGTAAACGAGGCCAAGGCCCTCGTCATAGCTCAGCACCGACCAGCTGTTCGGCGAGTTGGTGGTATAGGTCTCGCCCGCCGCAATCGGCTCGGTCTTTTCCGGATTGCCGGAATCCCAGTTCCAGATCAAGGCACCGCTGTTCACATCGAAAGCACGGATGACGCCAGACTGTTCCTGCGTGGAATAGTTGTCGTTCACCGCGCCGCCGATGATGATCTTGCCCGCCGCGATGACAGGCGGCGAGGTCGAATAATAATAACCGGCAGGATTGTATTTCATGCCCTGTTCGAGATGCAGAACACCCTGATCGGCAAAGGAGGTGCAGACCTGACCGGTCGCGGCATCAAGCGCGATCAGCCGCGCATCCGAGGTCGGCAGATAGACGCGCTCGGCGCATGCCGTGCCTTGGGCCGCATTCGGCTCGGCATAATAGGAAACCCCACGGCACGTCTGGTGCTGGCGGTCCGGATTGAGACCGACATTCGGGTCGTATTTCCACTTTTCCTTGCCGGTTGCCGCATCGATGGCAATCGCCCAATTATGCGGCGTGCAAATATAAAGCGTGTTGCCGACCTTCAGCGGTGTCACCTGATAGGTGGTTTCGCCGACATCGTCAGGCAGCTTCACATCGCCCGTCTGGTAACGCCAGGCTTCCTTGAGCTGCGAGACATTGTCGACATTCACCTGGGTCAGCGGTGAATAACGCTGGCCATAGGGCGTGCGGCCATATTGATGCCAGTCGCCGTCGGGCACGTTGCCACCATAGGCCGGCGCCGCGGACGCCGTCTCCTGAGGCAGGGAACCCGCCTGATCATGCGGATCCTGCGTCATGGAATATCCCGCCACCACGATGGAAGCGAGAACCGACAGCGCAAGCGGCCAGGCATTGGGACCGTAATTCAGGCCGGTCGGGCTCGCAAAACCAAGCGGCCTTCTCACCCACGGGACCAGAAGCCACAGGCCAATGAGAATGATGAGGCCGCCACGCGGGCCAAGCTGCCACCAGTCGAAGCCGACTTCCCAGACAGCCCAGACGAGCGTCGCCACAATGAAGACAGCATAGACATGGAGTGCGGCGCGATTGCGCTTGAACAGCAGAATGGCCGTCAAAAGGAAGGCCAGTCCGGAAAGGACATAATAAAAACTGCCGCCCAGCATCACCAGCTGGGAGCCGAAACCGAACAGCGCAAGGCCGATCAGCGTGAGAACAACTGCAGTGACGGTGACTGCCATGAATGAAACCCCCGATTCCTGTCACTTTGCGTGAAATGAAATCGGGGCCAATCTGGTTCCATACAAACTGTTCATTTGTCGTGAAAAATTTCACGCCATGGTCGTTACGGATTCTGCGGCGCCCCCGTCGAGTCCTGACGCGAGGGGTTTGCGTCCGTCGAGGCGGGCGGCGAAGCGCCGCCATTGGCGGGATTGTTGTCGAAGCTTCCCGCTCCGGAAGGCTGCTGCGGCACGGGCGCAGTCTCGGTCTGCGTGTTTTGCGGGCGGTTTTCATCCGGTTCGAAAACCGAATATTCGACGACCGCCCAGACCACCAGCGCAAGAAGAAAGCTGACAATCAGGATCACAAGCACCGGGCGTCCGCTGGACCCTCGCCGTGCCCGTGTTGCCGTCTCTCTTTTCGGTGCGTCGCGACCGTGAAGATAGCTGGCATTTTCTCTGGCCATGTCGTTTACTCCCTGTAACCCTGTCGATTTAATCCACAGGGTCACAGTTTGGTTCCAGACAGCCCGGGAACGCCTTCAGTTACATTCTGCCGGATGGCAGCCGACATCCGGATCGCCGCCGGCGGCCATATCGACCGCGCTGAAGTTCTGCCCAAGCCCCAGCCAGGAAAGTGCCTGCCGCGCATCGGCATCTTCCATGTCGGGCAGCGTATCCGGCAAGGTTTCGGTTCCCGCCGCGCCGGCAAAGGCCTGATTTGGTCGCAAAGGCACGCGTGCCGCGCCGAGTTCGAAATGTCCGCCGGCGGCCCGGTATTTTTTTGCCTCAATGCGGCGGCTGCGCCATACCGGCAGCATTTCCAGAAAAGTAAGAATTCTAAACATCATGATTGTCGGAAATAAATATCAACTAAAACAGCGTTCCCACTGTGACATGTTCGCCGGCAATGTGCACCCCCCGTGGCTTCACAACCACAGCGAATGGTCAGATTGTGCCAGCAAACCGGCATAAAGTGTCAGATCAACCGCAAAACCCGTTGTCAGCGGCCAAGCTGCACGATCCATCGCGTCCATTCGGCGCTGTCCGGCTTCAGTATATCCGATGTGGCGTCACGGCTTTCCGACGCGAAATGACGCAGCTGGCGCGGCGACAGACCAAAGGTCTTTTTGAAGGCGCGGCTGAAGTTTTCCGGATTGGTGAAGCCATAGGTCGCGGCCACCTCCGCGATTGTCATATGGCCCGATTGCGGTGACCGCAGGAAATCCATCGCCCGCTCAAGCCGCCGATGGGTGATACATGCCGAAAAACCGCCCAGCGGCTCAAAAAGCCGATAAACGGTGCGGCGCGACACCCCGAATTCGGCCATGACCTTCTCCACTGAAAGGGCAGGATCGAGAAGGTGACTGTCGATATAACGCCGGATGGATGCCCTCAACGCACGCTGGACGCCTTCGGCATTGTCCTCCCGAACGTGATTGTTGATGGCAGCCGCGGCAAGTTCCAGCAGCGGCGAGACCGTGGCCGCGCCGTCGCTGGCGGTCATGACATCGAAATGGCGGTAAACGCTCGTCATCGTTTCCCGCAGCAACGATACCAGCGGCAGACCCGCCGGCAGCACGCGCTCATGATGATTGCCGGAGCCGATGAGCCTGCCCTCCAGCAGACGGCGCGGCACGACAAGGCTCAGGTGATCGTGATCCGTCGTGGCCGTGGCAAGGGGCTGCGCCATGTCGATGATATAGAGATCTCCCGGACCGGCGGTTTCACCCGTTCCGCGCCGCGACATGCTTTGTCCCCGGGCATAAAACTGCAGGAGAAAACCGTCCATGCCGTCGCGGGACAGCTTGTGACGTGAACGGTCGAAATCCTGTGCCGATGACTGGGTGCGGCCGAGCGCGACATTGCCGATGAAAGCGGCGTCCACGCTTGCAGAGAAACCGTCATCCGGCGATCTGCGCAGGCGCGCGTCAAACAGCACGTTGATCGAATCCTGCCACAACGTCAGCGCATCACGTTTCGGCACCTGACGTGTATCGAAGCGCGAGCGCGCCAGCGGCGCTTCAAAAGACCCTGTGTTCATTATTATCAGCTGTTCCGTGAACACGGCGCTGACCCCGCCGTCCGCGAAAACTATACAGGATTGAAATCGCCTAACAATGCCGGATGCCGGCGAGACGGTTCGCCGGCGGCGGGTGCGCGAAAATTATTTCGCGGTCCAGCCGCCGTCGATGGAAATAGTCGTTCCCGTGATCGACCGCGCCATGTCGCCCGCAAGATAAAGCGCCATTTCCGCCACTTCTTCCGGTTGCACAAACCGTCTGGTCGGCTGCGGTGCAAGCATCACCTTTTTCACCACCTCCTCCTCGCTCATGCCATGCACCCGCGCCTGATCGGCAACCTGTGCGGCAACAAGCGGCGTCCAGACGTAACCGGGGCAGATGGCGTTGCAGGTGATGCCGAGTTCGGCCACTTCCAGCGCCACGCTTTTCGTCAGCCCCACCACCGCATGTTTGGTCGCGACATAAGGCCCCTTGAAGGGCGAGGCGCGCAGGCCGTGGGCGGAAGCGATGTTGACGATGCGGCCCCAGCCCCTTTCCTTCATGCCCGGCAAGGCCGCATGGATGGTGTGAAACGCGCTGTCGAGCGAGATAGCGACGATGCGGGAAAAATCGGCGAAATCGAACTCGTCGATCGGCGCGACCTTCTGGATGCCGGCATTGTTGACCAGCACATCGATGTGGCCGAATTCGGCGATGACGGTTTCCGGCAGATGGACGCTCTCGTCGTAGTTTGCGAGGTTGGCCGAAAAATAGACCGGCCTGTGCCGCGCCACCTTCGCAACCATCTCCAGGGCCTGCGTCGCCTCTTCCGGCGTCTCTATGCCATGCACCGCGACCAGATACCCCGCCTCGGCGAAACGTTTTGCGATGGCGAGCCCGATGCCGCTGGTGGAACCCGTGACGAGCACGGTTTTCGGTTGATCCTCCATCGGCCTAGTCCTTCAGCTGCGGCAGGTTGCGGTAAAGTTCGAGCGCTTCAGGATTGGCAAGCGCATCGGCATTCTTCACCGGCCGGCCATGGATGGTGTCGCGCACCGCGATTTCGGAAATCTTGCCGGAGCGTGTGCGGGGAATGGCGCTGACGGCAATGATCCTTGCCGGCACATGCCGCGGCGTTGCGCCCGAGCGAATGCGACTGCGGATGGTCTTTTCCAATTCCTCCGTCAGGGCCGCACCTTCCTTCATGCGCAGGAAAAGGATGACCCGCTGGTCGCCGTCGATATCCTGCCCCACGGCAATGGCTTCCTCGACCTCTGGCACGGTTTCCACCTGCCGGTAGATTTCGGCCGTGCCGATGCGAACACCACCGGGATTGAGCGTCGTGTCCGAACGGCCATGGATGACATAACCGCCGGATGGGCGCATTTCGGCAAAGTCGCCATGCGCCCATATGCCCGGAAACCGGTCGAAATAGGCGGCCCGATACCGCGATCCATCCTCATCGCCCCAGAATTTGACCGGCATGGACAGATGCGCATTGCGGCAGACGAGTTCGCCGGCAACGCCGCGAACGGAACGGCCCTCGTCATCAAGCGTGTCGATATCCATGCCGAGCATCGCACCCTGCAATTCGCCGCGATGCACGGGCTGCAACGGATTACCGCCGAGGAAACAGGCGCAGATATCCGTGCCGCCGGAGATGGAGGCGAGGTGCACGTCGGCCTTCCAGTCGCGATAGATATAATCGAAGGATTGCGGGATGAGCGGCGAGCCGGTGGAGAGAATTGTCCTCAGCGACGAAAGATCGTGGCTTTCACGCGGCTTCAGCCCCGCCTTCAGGCAGGCATCGATGAATTTCGCCGACGTGCCGAAAGTGGCGATCCGTTCGGCGTCGATGAGATCTATCAGCCGCGCGGGGTTGGGATAACCGGGATTGCCGTCATAGGTGACGAGCGTAGCGCCGAGCGCCAGACCGGAGACCTGCCAGTTCCACATCATCCAGCCGCAGGTGGTGAAATAGAAGAAGCGCTCCCCCTCCTGAATATCGCATTGTAGTTTCAGCTCCTTCATGTGTTGAAGAAGCAAACCGCCGCCGGAATGGGTGATGCATTTCGGCTTACCTGTCGTGCCGGAGGAATAAAGGATCGCCAGCGGCGCCTTGACGGGCAGACGGTTGAAGGCAATCTCGCCCGCCGCATAGGGCGCGACGAAATCCGTAAGCGTCACACAGCCGAGATTAGCAAGGCTTGCGGGAACGGCGTCGCCGATCAGCACGATCTTTTCAGGAGCCGCACTTTCCGCCACGGCGCGGATGGTGGGACCTACGTCGATGCGTTTGCCGGCATAACCATATTCCGGCACGGCGATGAGGATTTTCGGGCCGATCTGTGACAGGCGGTCGGAAGCTCCCGCCGGGCCGAAATCCGGCGAGCACGAAGACCAGATCGCCCCGATGGCGCTGACAGCCAGATAGCTGACGATCGCCTCGATATCATGGGTGACGATGGCCCCGACGCGGTCGCCTTCCTTCACGCCGGCATGGGTAAGCGCCTGCACCATACGGGACACTTCGGCGTATAGCTGTCGGCGGGTAATCTCGCGCCGTGTGCCGTCGTCGCGATGGGCGATGATGGCCAGCCGTTCATCTGCATCGCGCAGCAGGTTTTCGGCGTAATTGAGCCTCGCGCCCGGATAGAACTCGGCCTCCCGTATGGTCTTGCCGGGCTTGAATGCCGTATCGTCGCGCGTACCGACAATGCCGAGTTCGTCCCACAGCGCATCGTAAAACTCATCCGGCGCGTCGATGGACCAGCGCAGCAGGCCGGCATAGTCATCGGCGGCCTGCCGGTGCAGCTTTGCCGTTTTCGTCGCGAAGGCGAAAAGCGCCGAACGCTCCAGCCTCTTCTCCGGCGGCACCCATAAGATGTCGGATGGCGCGGCGTCCGTCATGCTTCGCCCCCGCGCAGCATTTCGACGATGGCGGAAAAATCACGTCCGCCGCCCCCTTCGCCGACAAAGTTCTCATAAAGCGTCGATGCCGCTGCGCCGAGCGGGGTGGAAGCCCCGGCTCCATTGGCGGCCTCCTGCGAGAGCTTCAGATCCTTGAGCATCAGGGCCGCCGCAAATCCGGGCTGGTAATCCTTGTTGGCGGGCGATGTCGGTACCGGCCCCGGCACCGGGCAATAGGTGGTGAGCGACCAGCACTGCCCGGAAGAGGTGGAGGCGACATCGAACAGCGCCTGATGGGAAAGGCCGAGTTTTTCGCCAAGCACGAAAGCTTCGGAAACGGCGATCATGGAAATGCCGAGGATCATGTTGTTGCAGATTTTCGCCGCCTGGCCGTTGCCGCCCTTGCCGCAATGCACGATCCTCTTGCCCATCGCCTCCAGCACCGGCCTTGCCGCAGCGAAAGCCTCCGCCTCGCCGCCGCACATGAAGGTCAAGGTGCCCGCCGCCGCCCCACCCGTGCCGCCGGAAACGGGAGCATCGACCGAGGGGCAACCGGCGGAAGCGGCCAGTTCATGCGCCTTCAGCGCGCTTTCCATATCCACCGTCGAGCAATCGATAAGGAGCGTGTCGGCGGGGATTTTCCGAACCAGATCGCCATAGACGGAAACGACATGTTCGCCCTTCGGCAGCATGGTGATGATCACCTCGGCCGCTTCGATAACCTCGGCGGAATCTGCCGCTACGGGAATGCCCGCCTCTCTCGCCGCCGTGCGGCAGGCTTCGGAAAGATCGTAACCCTGAACGGCATATCCGGCCTTGACGAGATTGGCGGCCATGGGCAGGCCCATATGTCCCAGCCCGATAAAAGCGACGGTCTTCATGGAAGCGCTCCTTTCAGCGATTATCCGCAAGGATCATGTCGGCGGCCTTTTCGGCAATCATGATCGTCGGCGAATTGGTATTTCCGGATGTGATGCGTGGCATCACCGATGCGTCGGCGACGCGCAGCCCGGCAAGCCGGCGGAATTTCAGCCTGTTATCGACAACGCTTTCCACATCCGACCCCATGCGCAGCGTGCCGACAGGGTGGAAGATGGTGGTGCCGATATCGCCCGCCGCCCTGGCAAGATCATTGTCGTTTTCAAAGGAGGGACCCGGCTTGTATTCCTGTGGCTTGAACCGGGCAAAGGCCGGCTGGGCGACGATGCGGCGCGTCAGCCGCATGGAATCGATGGCCACCTGGCGGTCGCCTTCCGTGGAAAGATAGTTCGGGCGGATTTCCGGCTGCATGGCGAAATCCGGTCCTTTCACATGCACTGAGCCGCGGCTTTCCGGCCGCAGATTGCAGACACTTGCGGTAATGGCCGGAAAAGTGTGAACCGGATCGCCGAACTTGTCGAGAGAAACCGGCTGGACATGATATTCCAGATCGGCGGTTTCCTTTTCCGGCGAAGAACGGGTGAAGACACCGAGCTGGCTCGGCGCCATCGACATCGGTCCGGAGCGCGTCAGCGCATATTCAAGGCCGATCCTCGCCTTGCCGAACAGGGTGGAGGCCCTTTCATTCAGCGTCAGAACACCGGAGACCTTATAGACCATGCGCAGTTGCAGATGGTCCTGCAGGTTTTCGCCCACACCCTGAACCTCGGCCACGGTGTCGATACCGGCGGCCTGAAGCACATCGCCACGGCCGATACCGGAAAGCTCCAGAACATGCGGCGAGCCGATAGCGCCGGCGGAAAGCACCGTCTCGCGCCGCGCCCGCATCTTTTTCAGAACGCCGTCATGGTGGAACTCGACGCCCGTAACCCGACCTTCTTCGATGATAAGCCGCTTGACGTGGGCCTTGGTCAAAACCGTCAGGTTCTTGCGACCAAGCGCCGGTTTCAGGAAGGCTTTCGCCGTGTTCCAGCGCCAGCCGGCCCGCTGGTTCACATCGAAATAACCGGCCCCCTCATTGTCGCCCCGGTTGAAATCATCGGTCGCGGGAATACCGGCTTCGCCCGCCGCCTTCTGGAAGGCATCAAGCACATCCCAGCGCACGCGCGCCTTTTCCACGCGCCATTCGCCGCCGGCGGAATGCATCTCGCTCTTGCCGCGATAAAAATCCTCCGACTTCAGGAAATAGGGCAGGATATCGTTCCACCCCCAGCCCTCGCAGCCGAGCTGCCGCCACATATCGTAATCGCGTGCCTGGCCGCGCATATAGATCATGCCATTGATGGAGGAGCAGCCGCCCAGCACCTTGCCGCGCGGATAGATCAGCGAACGGCCGTTAAGGCCCGGTTCTTCCGCCGTCTTGAAACACCAGTCGGTGCGCGGATTGTTGATACAATAGAGATAACCGACCGGAATATGGATCCAGTGGTAATTATCGTTGCCCCCCGCTTCCAGAAGCAGCACACGGTTGTTCGGGTCCTTCGAAAGGCGGTTGGCGAGGACGCATCCGGCACTCCCCGCTCCGATGACGATATAGTCATATTCGCCCATGCTCTTCTCCATACGCCACCCTTGCCGCGTCGTCCCGGACGCGGGGGAGGCCTTGTCTGTGTTTTCAAAAATATCTAGCCGCGGTGCTGGAAGCCGAGTTTTCTCCCGAGCCGCGATGCGTAAAATTCACCGATCAAACCGCGCCGGAACACCAGAACGCAGGCCATGAACACGAGGCCGGTGATGATGGTGACCGGGAAATCCGATGTCGCGAGATAGTTCTGCAGGGTGACCACGAGGCCCGCGCCAAAAATCGGGCCAATCATGGTGCCGATGCCGCCGAGCAGCGTCATCAGGATCACTTCGCCGGACATCTGCCAGGTCACATCGGTCAGCGTGGCGAACTGGAAGACCAGCGCCTTCAGACCGCCCGCAAGCCCGGCAAGCGCCGCCGACATGACGAAGGCGCCGAGCTTGTAACGCTGCACGCTGTAACCCAGCGAAATGGCGCGCTGCTCGTTTTCGCGGATGGATTTCAGGATCATGCCGAAGGGCGAATTGACGAAGCGCCAGATGACCAACAGCGCCAGAACAAAGGCCGCCAGCACCGTGTAATAGATGTTGAGTGGCGCGTTGAGATCGAGAAGGCCGAAGAGATGGCCGCGCGGCACGCCCTGCAACCCGTCCTCGCCATGGGTAAACGGCGCCTGAAGGCAGAAGAAATAAAACATCTGCGACAGCGCCAGCGTGATCATGGCGAAATAGATGCCCTGACGGCGGATGGCGACAAAACCGATGACGAGCCCGAGAAGGGCCGCCCCCGCCATGCCGATGACAAGGCCGATCTCCGGCGTCACGCCCCATTCCTTCACCGAATAGGCGGTGAAATAGGCGGCACCGCCAAAAAACGCCGCATGGCCGAAGGACAGCAGCCCCGTGTAACCGATCAACAGATTGAAGGCGCAGGCAAACAGTGCAAAGCACAGGAGCTTCATCAGAAAGATCGGGTAAACGAACATCGGCGCGGCGATGAGCACGGCAAGCCCCGCCAGAATGAGCACGGTCTTGATGGTTCCGGCAGTCGTCGAAACTTCCGTCTGCGGCATTGCTCCAGCGGTGGGGCTATGGGTGGCTTTGGACATATCAGGCGTCCTTTCCGAAAAGTCCGGCGGGGCGGATGAGCAGCACAAAGGCCATGATGACGAAGATGACGATGTTGGAGGCCTCAGGGTAAAACACCTTGGTGAGGCCTTCAGCGACGCCCAGCATGTAACCGGTGACGATGGCGCCCATGATCGATCCCATGCCGCCGACCACGACCACGGCAAAGACGACGATGATGAGGTTGGTGCCCATCAGCGGCGAGACCTGATAGATCGGCGCGGCGAGAACCCCGGTGAAACCGGCAAGGCCGGCACCCAGCGCGTAGGTCAGCGTCAGGAGAACAGGCACGTTGATGCCGAAGGCCTGCACCAGCGTCGGGTTTTCGGTGGCAGCGCGCAGATAGGAGCCGAGACGCGTCTTTTCGATCAACGCCCAGGTGGCAAGGCAGGCGACCAGCGAAATGACGACAACGAAGGCGCGATAATTCGGCAGGAACATGAAGCCGAGATTGGTGCCGCCGGCAAGCTCGCGCGGCACCGAATAGGGCTGGCCGGCAGCGCCGTAAAGCCAGCGGAACGTGCCTTCCACCACAAGCGCCAGGCCGAAGGTGAAAAGCAGCCCGTAAAGCGGATCGAGATCATAAAGCCGCGACAGCAGGAAGCGTTCGACGATCGCGCCGAACAGCGCGACGACGAGCGGCGTGACGACAAGCGCCATCCAGAAATTGATGCCGAAATATTGCAGGCCGAGGAAAGCGACGAAAGCGCCGAGCATATATTGCGCCCCATGCGCGAAATTGATGACGCGCAGCAGGCCGAAAATGACGGCAAGGCCGAGCGACAGCAGCGCATAAAACGACCCGTTGATGAGGCCGATCAGCAATTGCCCGAGCAGGGCCTGAATTGGAACGCCGAAGATCATCGTCATCGTTAAACCCCCAGCACCTTGTTGAGTTCGCCCATGCGGCCGGAAAGTTCGCTGACCGGAAAATTGCCGACCATCTGGCCGTGATCCATCAGGTAGAAGCGGTCGGCGATGCGGCTTGCAAACCGGAAATTCTGTTCGACCAGAACAATGGTCATGCCACGGCTCTTCAGCTTCTGCAGCACTTCGCCGATGCGCTGCACGATAACCGGGGCGAGCCCCTCGGTCGGTTCGTCAAGCAGCAGCACCTTCACGCCGGTGCGCAGGATGCGCGCCATGGCAAGCATCTGCTGCTCGCCGCCGGAAAGCTTCGTGCCGGGGCTGGTGCGGCGTTCGTAAAGATTGGGAAACAGCTCGTAGATTTCATCGAGCGTCATGCCGCCGGATGCGACGACGGGCGGCAGCTTCAGGTTTTCCTCGACGCTCAGCGTCGCGAAGATGCCGCGCTCTTCCGGCACGAAACCGATGCCGTATTTCGCCGTGCGATGCAGCGGCACCGGCATCATATCCTTGCCGCCGAGCTTGATGGAACCCTTGCGGTTGCGGATGATGCCCATGATGGTGCGCAACGTCGTGGTCTTGCCCACGCCGTTACGGCCGAGAATGGTGATGGTTTCCCCCTCGCCAACGGTCAGATCGACGCCGTGCAAGGCCTGGCTTTCGCCGTACCAGGATTTCAGGTTGGAGACTTCGAGCATTGCCGCCATATCAAGCCTCCTCCGTGCCCATATAGGCCGTGCGCACACGCGGATCGGCGGAAACGGCGGCATAATCACCCTCCGCCAGAATTTCACCGCGCTGCAGCACCGTGACGTGGTGGCAGATATCGGCCACGACTTTCAGATTATGTTCGACCATCAGCACCGCGCGTGTCTTTGCCACCTCGCGGATGAGTTCGGCGACGTGGGAGACATCCTCACCGCCCATGCCGGCCATCGGCTCGTCCAGCAGCAGAACCTTCGGATCGAGCGCGAGCGTGGTGGCGATTTCGAGAACCCGCTTGCGACCGTAAGAAAGATCGGCCGCAAGCGCATGTTTTTCCCTGACCAGGCCAACCGTCGCGATCAGTTCCTCGGCGCGGGCATTCAGCCTGTCGAGCGAGGAGAGCGGCAGCCAGAATTGCGTTGCGAGGCCATTCGGCCGCTGCAACGCTACCCGCACATTTTCCAGAACCGTCAGATGCGGAAACACCGCCGATATCTGGAAAGACCTGACGAGGCCGAGTCGCGCCACCTTGTCCGGCGGCGTCCTTGTTATGTCCGTTCCCATGAAGGTGATCGCCCCGCCTGTCGGCTGGAGAAACTTGGTCAACAGGTTGAAGACCGTGGTTTTGCCGGCGCCGTTCGGACCGATAAGCGCATGCACGCGGGCATGGTGGACGTCGAGATCGACGTTTTTCACGGCCGCGAATGCGCCGAAGGTCTTGGAGAGACCGCGCGCCGAAAGAACGACGCGAGGTTCGGCCTGCCCGGCAAGGGCGGGAGCGATCGTCATCAAGCTTTCCCCTTTTTATTCTTCTTTACTGCGTTACCAGCGGGCAACCGCTCTTTGCGGGGTCCATGAAGGCTTCCTTGCCGGGGATGGTGGCGAGAACCTTGTAATAATCCCACGGCTGCTTGCTCTCATCCGGCTTCTTCACTTCCATGAGATACATGTCGTGGATCATGCGGCCATTGGCGGCCACATGGCCATCCTTCGAGAAGACGTCGTTGACGGGCATTTCCTTCATGGCCTTGGCGACGGCATCGGCATCGTCGGTGCCGGCCTTTTCGATGGCCTTCAGGTAGTGCAGCACGGCGGAATAGGTGCCTGCATGAACCATGTTCGGCATGGCGCCGGTGCGTTCCTTGAAGCGTTCGCCGAACTTGCGCGATTCATCGTCGCGGTCCCAGTAAAAACCTTCCGTCAGCGTCAGGCCTTGAGCCGCCTCAAGGCCGAGGCCGTGGACTTCGGCGAGCGTGAAGAGGAGAGCGGCAAGCCGCTGGCCGCCGGCGACGATGCCGAATTCGGCCGCCTGCTTGATGGCGTTGGAGGTATCGAGACCGGCATTGGCAAGGCCGATGACCTTCGCGCCCGAAGACTGCGCCTGCAGCAGGAAGGAGGAATAATCCGTCGTGGCCAGCGGATGGCGCACGGAACCCAGAACCTTGCCGCCATTGGCCTTGACGAAATTGGCGGTGTTTTCTTCCAGCGAATAACCGAAGGCATAATCGGCGGTCAGGAAGAACCAGCTGTCGCCACCCTGCTTGACGAGCGCGCCGCCGGTGCCGACCGCCAGCGAATAGGTGTCATAGGCCCAGTGGAAACCATAGGGGCTGCACTGCTTGCCGGTCAGTTCGGTGGTTGCCGCACCGGTATTGATGGTGATCTTCTTTTTGTCCTTGGACAGCGCCTGCACGGCAAGGCCCACCGAAGACGAGGTCAATTCCATGATCGAATCGACCTGTTCGGTGTCGTACCATTGCCGGGCGATGTTGGAGGCGACGTCCGCCTTGTTCTGGTGGTCGGCGGTCACCACTTCCACCGGCGCGTCCAGCACCTTGCCGCCAAAATCCTCGACCGCCATCTTCGCGGCTTCATAAGAGTATTTGCCGCCGAAATTGGCGTAGACGCCCGACTGGTCGTTCAGAATGCCGATCTTGACCTTGCCGTCCGAAATCTCGGCGGCATAAGCGGCGGTGCCGGCGGCCAGTGCCATGGCCGTGGATAAAACGATACTCCTGCGCATGACTTCTCCTCCCAGAGATGATTGCGAGCCTCAGATTGTCTGTGCAGGGGTGAACGAAACCCCGTAGCGGGCTTCTTCATCCTTGCAGCGAAACGGTCACGCCGCCCTCCTCAAAGCGGCGCATCCTGAGCCTAGACTTCTCGAATTCGGCCGTTGACACAAGAGCGGGGCATCATCAAATTGCGAACAGGAACTGTTCATTTTTGAACAGAACTTGTGACGGAGACGGAAATGGCCACGCCTTTTACCTGGGACGACCTGCAATATTTCCTGGCCGTGGCCCGCACGGGACAACTTTCATCTGCGGCGAGAAGCCTGCGCACCAGCCACGCCACCGTCTCCCGCCATATCGACCGGCTGGAATTCTCGCTTAAAACCAAGCTGTTCGAGCGCAACCCGCGCGGTTACGAACTGACGACGGTGGGACGGCGGCTGGTCGATACGGTCGAGCGCATAGAGGCGGAAGCCGAAAGGCTGCAATCGGATATTTCCGAAAGCGGCAGCCTGCTGCGCGGCGTGGTGCGCTTAAGCGCCCCTGAAGGTTTTTCCAATTTTTTCTTTGTGGAAAGGCTGAAAGACTTCGCCGTGACCCATCCCCACATCATGGTGGAAATGGTGACGATCCAGCAAATCATGGCGCTGTCCAAAAAGGAGGCGGATGTGGCGGTAACGCTCGATCCGCCAAAGGCCGGTCCCTACATCAATGAACAGATCATCGATTACACGCTGCATATCTATGCCTCGCGTTCCTATCTCGCCGGGCGGCCGAAAATCGTAAAGCGCGAGGACCTGCTCGACCACTTCTTCATCGGCTACGTACAGGACCTGATCTTCTCACCGGGCCTCGATTATATGCGTGACGTGCTGCCGGGTCTGCGGCCGAGTTTCCAGTCCTCAAGCATTTTTGCGCAGCTGACCGCAACGCTGAGCGGCAGGGGGCTGTGCATCTTGCCGAATTTCATCGCCGCCCGCTTTCCGGATCTGCAAATGGTGCTTCCCGGTGAAGTGGAGCTGCGGCGAGGCTATTGGCTGACGAGCCACCAGGACCTTGCCAACGTGCCGCGGGTGCGCTCGCTCATGGATTTCATTCTCACCACGGCCCGCGCCCACCAAAATCTCTTCGTTCTCGACCGAAAGACGACCGCCTGAGCGGCATCGTTCACATTTCGGCGACACCGTGTTTACGGGTGGCCGATTGGAGGATGCGCCCGGTTGCCTATATGAATGACAACAACGAAGCCGGTTTGTGAAAGCCGGCATCCTCCGACATCTGGAAGGTCATCATGAAAAAGATCGGATTCCTGTCCTTCGGCCACTGGACACCCTCACCCCAGTCGCAGACCCGTTCGGCGGCCGACACGCTGCTGCAATCGATAGACCTCGCCGTGGCCGCCGAAGAACTGGGCGCCGACGGCGCCTATTTTCGCGTGCATCATTTCGCCCGCCAGCTTGCCTCACCCTTTCCGCTTCTGGCCGCCATCGGCGCCAGAACGAAAAAGATCGAGATCGGCACCGGCGTCATCGACATGCGTTATGAAAACCCGTTCTACATGGCGGAGGATGCCGGTTCGGCCGACCTCATCGCCGGTGGGCGCCTGCAACTCGGCATCAGCCGTGGTTCACCGGAACAGGTGATCGATGGCTGGCGTTATTTCGGCTTCCGCCCGGCCGAGGGCGAGAGCGAAGAAGACATGGCGCGGCAGCATACCGAGGTCTTCCTGGAGCTTCTGAAGGGCGACGGTTTCGCCCAGCCGAACCCGAGACCGATGTTCCCCAACCCGCCCGGCCTTTTGCGGCTGGAACCCCATTCCGAAGGGCTGCGTGAGCGCATCTGGTGGGGTTCAAGTTCCAACGCGACAGCGGTATGGGCGGCAAAGCTTGGCATGAACCTGCAAAGCTCCACCCTGAAGACGGATGAAACGGGCGAGCCTTTCCACGTCCAGCAGGCGCAGCAGATCCGTATCTTCCGGGAAGCCTGGAAGGAAGCCGGACATGCCCGCGAGCCGCGTGTATCCGTCAGCCGCAGCATCTTCGCCCTCGTCAGCGACCGTGACCGGGCCTATTTCGGTTACGGCAATGAAGGCGACGACAAGATCGGTTATATCGACGACAAGACGCGCGCGATCTTCGGGCGCAGCTATGCCGCCGAGCCTGAAGCGCTGATCGAACAGCTGAAAGCCGATGAAGCCATTGCCGAGGCCGACACGCTGCTCCTGACCGTGCCGAACCAGCTGGGTGTCGACTACAACGCCCATGTCATCGAGACGATCCTGAAGCAGGTGGCGCCGGCTCTTGGCTGGCGCTAACGGCTGGTCCTGAAAATGAGCAAGGCGGCGCAGTCTCTGCGCCGCCTTTTTTATTTCACCGCCTTGCCATAACGGGAAAAGCTTTCCGCCAGCGGCGTCGTGCTGGCGCCCGGCTGCTCCGGCCTCCTGTAAACACCATCCCGCACATGGATCGGCTCTTCGAAATGATCCTTGATCCACGGAATATATTCGAGAATGGTCGAAGCCGGATGCCAGTAGCTCAGATGCACATGCACCTGGCTCATCTCACCCGCATGCGGCACCACCGGCAGGCGATGGGCGAGTGCAAGATCAGCCACCTGAATATATTCGGTGATGCCGCCAAGCCGGGTCACATCCGGCTGGACATAAGCGACCGCGCCGGCATCGATGAATGAGCGGAATGCATCCACCGTATAAAGCTGCTCGCCCAGTGCAATGGGAATGGATGTATTGCGCGCCAGCCGGGCGTGACTGGTGACATCGTCGTACCACAGCGGTTCCTCGAACCAGTAGATATCCAGATCCTTCGCCGCGGCGCAGAAGCGCTGGCATGTCGGCAAATCCCACTTGCCATTGCCGTCAATGGCGATGCGGATGGAGGAGCCGACGCGCTGGCGGACGGCGGCAAGCCGGGCAATGTCGATATTCGGATCATCATGACCGACCTTGAGCTTCAGGCGGGTGAAGCCATCCTCCTCCACGGCCTTTGCACTGCCGGCCAGCAGGTTTTCCAGCGTAAAGGAAAGCCAGCCAATATCGGTGTTATAGGCTTCCACGCCTGCCGTGCGCGCACCGCCGAGATATTGCCAGAGCGGCACGCCCGCCTTTTTCGCCTTCAAATCCCATAGCGCCACGTCGATGGCGGCAAGCGCCAGATGGGTGATGCCGGCCCGGCCGACCCATTGCAGCGAGGGGTAACGGGCAAGTTTCATCCAGAGCCGTGAATGGTCGGACGCATCCTCACCCAGCAACAGGGGAGTATAACAATCGCTGATGCAGGAGGTGATCAGCCTGTCGGACGGCAGATGCGCGTGGGTGCCGGTGAAACCATAACCCTCAATGCCGTCACTCGTCGTGATTTTTGCCCCGACGACGCCCCAATGGGTGATGCTGTGGGTGGAATCGGAGATAGAATCCGACGTGAGCGGCAAATGCAGGATGAAAGGTTCGACAGCGGTAATTTTCATGATCGGTCATTCCTCGATGCTTGAACGCTTCTGGGGAGGAAAGGCGGAAGTCCCTTTTCTGAGCGGCGCTTCGCCGATTGGCGGGTGAAGTCGCGTCATTGTCCCGCGCCCAATGGTTGCGGAAATTGAACCGTCAGGGGATCGCCGGACCACCCTCCTCCGGCAGCCGGCTTCCGATGGCAGATAGAGCTAACGGAAAAACGGATTTTGTAAAATAAAAAATTTTTTATTTTTAATATTTGATCATTGCCTGCTTCACAAAGCTGAGCAATGATACGGCCATGAACACACTCGTCAAAGTCACGCTCGCCGAACAGGCGCACCGGGAACTGCGCGCGCGCATCGTCAGCGGCAAATTGCGCGGCGGCGAAAGGCTGCTGCCCAACGAGCTTGCCGCCGATCTCGGCATCAGCCCCACCCCGGTCAAGGAAGCCTGCGTGAAACTCGAGGCCGACGGGCTGGTGGTCAATTCCTCAAGGCGCGGCATGGTGGTGCGCGATTTCACGGTGGAGGATGTGGAAGAGCTCTACGCCGCCAGAATGCTGCTCGAAAAGGGCGCCGTCGAAGTGGCTTTCGATGCCGGGCAACTGGACGGAACGCTGCATGCGCAGCTGCTGGAAAGCCTTGCCAAACATCGCGAATTCGCCAAAGGCCCGACGCTCGACGAATTGTCGAAAGCGCTTTTTTACGACCGCAACTTTCACACGACACTGGTTTCAGCCGCCCGCATTCCGGTCATCTCCGGCTCGCATGAACGTATCCTCGACCAGACCCATACGGTTTTCGTATCGATTCTCGGTGATTACGCCCGTTCGGTGGAAGAGCACCAGAATATTGCCGACGCCATCGCCGCCGGCAGCAAGGCCCAAATCGTCGATGCCCTGTGGCGGCATCTCGAGCGCAGCCGCCAGAACACGCTGCGTCAGGTCCGGCTGCTCAAAGAAGCCGGTGCCTGATCCATTCAGAAAGCAGGGGAGGAACTGACATGCGCGAAAACCCGAGCGCCGTAAGTCCGGCGGGGTGAACCACAACTGGCTCGTTCCAGACGGAGATTTCGCATCGATGACAGACCGCCCTTCCGCTGCCGCCCTTCCTCGCCTGCCGCAATCTGTGGCAAGGCCCGCCTATGACCGCCAGATGGTCACACCCGGCATCGTGCATCTCGGCGTCGGAGCGTTTCACCGGGCACACCAGGCGGTTTTCATTGATGACTGCCTCAATCGCGGCGAGACGCAATGGGGCATCGTCGCCGCATCGCTGCGCAGCCCGGAGACGCGCGACGCCATCGAGCCACAGGACAATCTCTACACGTTCTGCCTGCGCGACGGAAAGAGCGAGCGCCTGCGCATCATCGGCTCCATCATGGAAACCATCGTCGCACCGGAAAATCCCGAACGGCTTGTGGACAGGATGTCCGATCCGCGCGTTCTCATCGTTACCCTGACCGTGACGGAGAAGGGTTATGTCACCAATCTCGCCTCCCGCAGCCTGCTGCGCGATCACCCCGATATCGTCCACGATCTTGAAAACCCGGACCGGCCACGCTCCATCTTCGGTTTCATTCTGGCTGCCACACGGCGCAGGCGCAAGGAAGGCTCCCTGCCGCTAACGCTTCTTTCCTGCGACAACCTGCCCGCCAACGGACATGTGTTGCGAAAGCTGCTGCTGGAATTCGCCGCACTTACCGATCCCGAACTGGCCCCGTTCATCGAAGCCAATATCGCCTGCCCCTGCTCCATGGTGGACCGCATCGTTCCCGCAACCACCGACGCGGATCGGGACGCGATATCGGCAGCACTTGGGGTGCGCGATGCCTGGCCCGTGGTGGCGGAGCCCTACTTCCGCTTCGTCATCGAGGACAATTTTCCGCATGGAAGACCGGCGCTCGAGAGATCGGGCGTGGAGTTCGTCAGCAACGTCGAGCCATATGAACATATGAAGCTCCGAATGCTGAACGGCTCCCACAGCGCCATCGCCGCCATAGGCCAGATCGCCGGCCTTGCGACGGTTGCCGACGCATGGGGCGAAAAAACCGTGCGTGATTTCATCGATGCCTATTGGCGCGAAGTCGACCGGACGCTCGATCCCGCCGTCGACGGCACCGAATTTGCAGCCGGTCTCAGGGAGCGCTTCGCCAACCCCTCCCTGCAACACAAGACGATGCAGATCGCTTCCGATGCCTCGCAGAAGGTGCCGCTGCGTATTCTTGGCCCCTTGCGCGAATTGCTGGAAGAAGAGGCCGCCAGTCGCGCCGTTATTTTTGCCGTCGCTTTATGGATCAGATCCTGCGCAGACCGGGATGAAAAGGATCAGCCGATCACCATACTCGACCCCGCTTTCAAGGAATGGGATGCGCCGGACCAGCTGGCAATGGCGCCGGATGCTGTCGTGGACCGGTTCCTCACCTTCAGGCGCACATTCGGCGATGACCTGCCGGGCAACGAAAACTTCGTGTCGACACTGAAAGCCGCTTATCGCGACATTCGGGAACTTACTGCGCTGGGCGCCATTGAGCGTTTTTTGAAGTCCTGAAAATGAGTGGGCGAGAAACGCTCCATCGTCATGCTCGGGCCTGTCCCGAGCATCTGCGCCGTTCCGATTTACGATACGTGCGTGGATCCTCGGGACAAGCCCGAGGATGACGTCGCGTGTGAGGGAAGTCTGTCAGCAGCCTAAGCCGGGAGGCTTAGCCTGCAACTACAATCCCGCCGCTCAGGCCGTGGCGGCCTGCCGCGCCGCCTTGCGGCGCTCCACACGGGCGCGGATGGCATCGACATCCGTGATCGGTGTCGCCGCAAAGAGCTGGCGCGTATAGGGGTGCTTCGGATCGGCGAAGAGTTGCTCGCGCGTTCCCTGTTCGACTGCCTCACCCTTGGAAATGACCATCACATCGTCGGCGATGTAACGGACCACCGAGAGATCGTGGCTGACGAAGACATAGGTCAGCTCGAATTCCTCCTGCAGATCCCGGAGCAGGTTCAAGACCTGCGCCTGCACCGAAAGATCGAGCGCGGAAACCGGCTCGTCCAGCACCAGCAGCGCCGGATTGAGCATCAGCGCGCGCGCAATGGCGATGCGCTGGCGCTGGCCGCCGGAGAACATGTGCGGATAACGGTTGAAATGTTCAGGACCGAGGCCGACCTTCACCAGCATGGCTTCGGCCCGCTCGCGGCGCTCGGAGGCTGGTATTTTCGTGTTGATGACCAACGGTTCCATCAGCACGTCACCCACCTTCTGGCGCGGATTGAGGCTGCCATAGGGATTCTGGAACACCATCTGCACCTTGGAGCGCATCTGCGTGTCCGGACGTCGCCTGGCGATATCGACCGGCTGGCCGTCGATCTTCAGCTCACCGCCGGATGCCGGGTCGATCAGGGCGATGATGCGGGCAAGCGTCGACTTGCCCGAACCGGATTCGCCGACAATCGCCAAAGTCTTGCCCCGCTCGACGGCAAAATCGATGCCCTTCAGGGCCTGAACAGTCTTGGCGCCGCCGAACAGGCCGCCGGGAACGTGATAGTCGCGGGTGATGCCCTTGCCTTCGACAACGATACTCATTGAACGCCCTCCTTGCCGAAGAAATCGGAAACCGTGGGCAGGCGGTCGCCGGTGGCGTTTTCCGGCAGGGCCGAAAGCAATGCCTTGGTATAGGGATGCTGCGGAGCTTCAAAGAGGCTCAAGACATCCGCCTCCTCCATCTTGCGGCCCTTATATTGCACCACGACGCGGTCTGCGGTTTCCGCCACCACGCCCATGTCATGGGTGATGAGGATCAGCGCCATGCCGTATTCCGCCTGCAGGTTCATCAGGAGATCGAGGATCTGCTTCTGAATCGTTACATCGAGCGCGGTTGTCGGCTCGTCGGCAATCAGGAGACGCGGTTTGGAAGCAATCGCAATCGCGATCATCACACGCTGGCACTGGCCACCGGACATCTGGTGCGGATAGGCCTTGAGCTTGGCTTCCGGCTCGGGAATGCCGACCGCGCGGAACAGTTCCAGCGCCCGCGCCCGGGCGGCCGAGCCGCTCATGCCGAGATTGAGGCGCAGCACCTCCTCGATCTGGAACCCGACCGTGAAGGACGGGTTGAGCGAGGCGACCGGTTCCTGGAAGATCATGGTGATCTCGCGGCCGATCACCCTGCGGCGCTCCTGCGGCGACATGGTCAGCAGGTTCTTGCCGTCGAAGGTCATCTCATCGGCGGTAATCGTTGCCGTATCGGGCAGAAGCCCCATGACGGCGAGCATCGATACCGACTTGCCGGAACCGGATTCGCCGACAATGGCCAAGACTTCGTGCTTGTCGACGGAGACATCGATGCCGTTGACGGCGGTGAAGGCGCCGGTGGCGGTGGCGAATTTAACCGTGAGGTTCTTGATTTTCAGCAGGCTCATCGCTCAGCTCCGCTTCAGTTTGGGATCGAGCGCATCGCGCAGGCCGTCGCCCATCAGGTTGATGGCGAGCACCGAGATCAAGATCGTCAGGCCGGGAAGGGTGACAACCCACCAGGCGCGCAGAATGAACTCACGCGCTTCGGCCAGCATCGTTCCCCATTCGGAGGCGGGCGGCTGGGCGCCCATGCCGAGGAAGCCGAGGGCGGCCGCATCGAGGACCGCGGACGAGAAGGACAGCGTTGCCTGAACGATCAGCGGCGCAAGGCAGTTCGGCAGGATGGTCTTGAACATCAGCCGGAAATTGCCGGCACCCGCGACGCGCGCAGCGGTGACATATTCGCGCCTGAGCTCACTCATGACAGCAGCACGCGTCAGACGCGCGAAATGCGGCTGGTAAACGATGGCGATGGCGATCATGGCATTGGTGAGCCCCGGCCCGAGGATCGCGACCAGCACCAGCGCCAGCAGCAGCGACGGAAACGCCAGGATGACGTCCATCACGCGCATGATGACGGTATCCACCCAGCCGCCGAAAAAGCCGGCGACGAGGCCGATGACGATGCCGCCGACAAGGGCGATGGAAACAACGACGATGCCGATGAACAGCGAATATTGCGCGCCGTAGATCAGGCGGGACAGCATGTCGCGACCGACGGCATCGGTGCCGAAGAAGAAGCCGGCGCGGCCGCCTTCCTGCCAGACCGGCGGGACGAGCAGCGCATCGCGATATTGCTGTGTCGGATCATGTGGCGCGATCAGCGGCGCGAAAACCGCCACCAGCACCAGGAGAATGAAGACGGCAAGGCCGATGACGGCACCGCGGTTCTGACGGAAGTAGAACCAGAAATCGGCGAGCATCCGGCGGCGGATGGCGGCGTCCGAAAGGCGGACGCCGGGGGTGGTGGTCACATCGCTCATTTGTGACGGATCCTCGGATTGATGAGGCCATAGGTCAGATCGACAAGCAGGTTGACGACCATTACCAGACCCGCGATCAGCAGCAGGCCGCTCTGCACGACCGGATAGTCGCGGCGCGAGATGGAATCGATCATCCACTTGCCGATGCCCGGCCAGGAAAAGATGGTTTCGGTCAGGATGGCACCCGCCATCAGCACGCCGATCTGCAGGCCGATGGTGGTGATGACCGGGATCATGGCGTTGCGCAGCGCGTGTACGCCGACGACGCGGGAGGCCGACATGCCTTTTGCCCGTGCCGTGCGCACATAATCCTCACCCAGGACTTCCAGCATGGCCGAGCGCGTCTGGCGCGCGATGACGGCAAGCGGAATGGTGGCAAGCACCACCGACGGCAGGATGAGATGCGACAGGGCCGAGACGAAAGCGCCCTTCTGCCCCGAAATCAGGCTGTCGATCAGCATGAAGCCGGTGACGGAGGGGAAGAAATACATCAGCGAGATGCGTCCCGACACCGGCGTCCACTGCAGGATGCCGGAGAACATGATGATCAGCAGCAGGCCCCACCAGAAGATCGGCATGGAGAAACCCACCAGCGCCGTCGTCATGGAAATCTGGTCGAACCACGACCCACGGCGGATGGCGGCGATGATGATGGCAACAAGACCAAGCTCGACCGTCGCGGGGAAGAGCGACAGGAACTCGGTCAGAACAGGTTTCTTGGTGACCAGCGAATTGCCGAGATCGCCCTGAAGCAGCCGTCCGAGGAAATGAAGATATTGCTGCCAGACAGGCTGGGCAAAGCCGAGCTGTTCGGCAAGCTGCGCATGCCTTTCAGGCGATATGCCGCGTTCACCCGCCATCAGCAGCACGGGATCGCCCGGCAGGACGCGCACGAAGGCGAAGGCGACAATGGTGATCCCGAGGAATGTCGGAACGAGATAAAGAAGTTTGCCGAGAATGAACCGGATCATGGTTTTTTCCTGAAAAGACGCGCGGAAGAACAGGGTTCTTCCGCGCGTCCGGTTGTTCGGGATTACTCCGCGATGTCGACGTTTTCGAAGGTGAAGTCGCCAAGCGGGCTCATGGTGAAGCCGGAAACCTTGGCGGACATCGGAACGAACTGGGTGGAGTGCGCAAGCGTCGCCCACGGAGCCTGTTCCTTGAAGATCACCTGCGCCTGCTCATAAAGCTTGGTGCGCTCGGCAACATCAGTGGTCTGCTTTGCCTTGGAAAGCAGCTCGGAGAACTCCTTGTTGCACCACTGCGCACGGTTCGCACCGCCTTCGCCGGTTGCGGCGCAGGAGAGCAGAACGCCCATGAAGTTGTCCGGGTCACCGTTGTCGCCGGTCCAGCCGAGGATGACGGCGCCGTCGCGGTTCACTTCGGTCGACTTCTTGAGGTACTCACCCCACTCGAAGGAGACGATCTCGGCCTTGACGCCAACCTTGGCGAAATCCGACTGGATCAACTCGGCCGTGCGGCGTGCGTTCGGCATGTAGGGACGCTGAACCGGCATCGCCCAGATCTTCATCGACAGATCCTTGACGCCAGCGGCTTCGAGAGCCTTCTTGGCGGCTTCCGGATCGTACGGATCGTCCTTGATGCTGTCGTTATAGGACCACATTGTCGGCGGGATCGGGTTCTTGGCAACCTGGCCGGCGCCCTGGAACACGGCGTCGATGATCGCCTGCTTGTTCATCGCCATGTTCAGCGCCTTGCGGACTTCCGGCTTGTCGAAAGGCGCAACGGTCGTGTTGTAGGCGAAGTAGGCGACGTTCAGACCCGGCTGCTCATCGAGCTTGAGGTTGGAATCGGCGCGGATGGCGGCAAGGTCAGCCGGGGCCGGGTAAGGCATCAGGTGGCATTCGCCGGCCTTCAGCTTCTGCAGGCGCACGGCGGCGTCAGGCGTGATCGCGAAGATCAGATCGTCGATCTTCGGCGCTTCGCCCCAATAGTCGGCGTTCTTCTGGTAGCGGATGACCGCGTCCTTCTGATAGGCGACGAACTTGAACGGACCCGTACCGATCGGCAGGTTGTTGAAGTCTTCCTTGGTGCCGGCCTTATCAAGCGTATCGGCATATTCCTTCGATACGATCGATGCGAAAGGCATGGCGATATTGGCGAGGAACGGCGCTTCCGGGCGCGTCAGCACGAACTTGACGGTGTAATCGTCGACCTTGACGATTTCCTTGATCAGCGACGGCATTTCCATGGAATTGTAATATTCGTAGGTGATGCCTGCGATATACTGGTTCCACGGGTTTTTCGCGTCGCCCTGGCGGTTGTAGCTGAAGATCACGTCATCAGCGTTGAAATCGCGGCTCGGCGTGAACTTCTCGTTGGAGTGCCACTTCACACCCTTGCGCAGGTGGAACGTATATTCGAGACCATCGCTCGAAACATCCCATTTCTCGGCAAGGCCCGGCTCAACTTCGGTCGTGCCCTTCTTGAACTCGGTCAGACGGTTGTAGACCGGATGCGCGGAAGCGTCGAAGGTGCCGCCGGCGGTGTAGGGCGACGGATCGAAGCCTTCCGGCGATGCCTCGGAGCAATAAACGAAGGTCTTCGCCATGGCAGGCATGGCGGAAGTGATCGCAATCGCAGAGGCGATAAGCAAACTGCGGGTCAGCGTTTTCATCTGGTGGTCCTTTCCCTCTTTTTCTGAGTTCCTGCGGCCCCGTTCGGGGGCCTACCTCTTCTGGTCAGCGGCGACGCGCAACCCGTGTCGCCGTTCGGTCCTTTGCCTCCCGACCAATTACCCGGCGACCGGCTGAAACAGCCGGTCGAGGTTCGTTTCCGGCGGGCAGAACCAGCGCGGTCCCGCCTCCGTCATATATACGATATCTTCGAGACGGACGCCGCATTCGCCATAAACGCACAGCATCGGCTCGATGGAAAAGCACATGCCCGGTTGAAGAGCCGTGGCATTTCCAGCAACGATATAGGGTTCTTCGTGAATATCCAGCCCAAGCCCGTGGCCTGTGCGATGCGGCAGGCCGGGAAGCTGGTAATCCGGGCCGAAACCGGCCGCTTTCAGGCTGTCGCGCGCGGCCCTGTCCACATCGGAACAGGCAGCGCCGATACGGGCCGCCGCGAAGGCCGCCGCCTGCGCGTCGCGCTCGGCGTTCCAGAGGAAACGCTGACGCTCGGTCGGTTTGCCGAAGACATAGGTTCGGGTGATATCGGAACGATAGCCGTGAAGAATGGCGCCGAGATCGACCAGCACCATATCGCCTTCGTTCAGCGTCTGCGCATAGGGCACGCCGTGCGGATAGGCCGTCGCCTCGCCGAACTGCACCGCCACGAAAAGCGGTTTCAGGCCAAGCGCGATATGGGCGGCGTTGACGAAATCCGCCACTTCAGTGGTGGAAATGCCCGGGCGCAGCCCTTCGAACACCGCCTTCTGCACGCCGTAGCTTGCATCCATCGCCGTCTGGATGAGGGCGATTTCAGCGGCGGACTTGACCTGCCGCTGGGCAACGATCAGCGGCTGGGCGGAAATGATCCGCCCTTCCAGACGCTGCATCAGGGCCGATGCGAAAACGAAGGGCGTTGCGGGATCGATGGCGACAAGATGACCGGGACAGGCAAGAGAGCCGATACGCCCCGCCATCAGATCGAAAGGACTTTCATCCTCTTCCCAGACAGCGACCTCGCCCGGAATACGGATCAGGGTCTGGAGTTTCGGCTCTTCAAAAGTCGGGCTGATATAGACCGGCGCGCCTTCGGCCGGCACTAGGGCGCCATGAATGCGCTCCGAAAGGCCAAGCGACAGGCCGGTATAATAGGTCAGCGACGATGATGCATCGAGCCAGACCGCCTTCACATTCTGCTGGATCATCCGCGCCTGAAGTCCGCGCAGCCGCAAACTGAATTCGTCTTCAGCGATCGATGAAACCGCGATCGGCTGAAACCGCTTCAGCGCCTCTTGAAAGTCTGCCATTCTCTCCCCGCCGCTTTCGGGCGCACAGGCACAACGTGCCGGCAACCTCCCAAGCGTTCTTTTGCCCATGCTTAACCACAGGCCGGAGGCTAAGCAATGGGCCTGCACCTTCCACCGCCACAAAACTGTGCATATTTATCTAGACATAACGAAATCGTGATCGACGCGCGTCCGATTCCCGCACTCGTCACCTTGACGGAGGAATCCAAAATCCCCCGGAAATCCAAGGGGAAGACGCCGGAGTCCCCGCGACGCATATCCGGCGCGCGGAAACGTGCGGATGAAAACACTTCAAAAAAAGGCCCTGAAAAGGAAAAAGCCTGCCGCGGGAGGAGGTGCGGCAGGCTTCAAACTTGATCGGCGACTGGGAGGAGGAGTGTCACCGATCCACATCGAGCGACGCTGGGAGGAGGAGTGCGTCGCTTCGATGATTGGAATATAGCGACATCGGCGATTTTTAACAGAGCAAGTCTCGCAATGCAGCATTGCATTTCTGCATAGCTTGAGAATTCCTGCTTGGTTTTTCAGCACTCCCGCCAAACCCGAAGGAGATCAGCTTTCCCGGTGCACCTGAAAACCGGCAAAGGACTGGTTGACCGGCATGAGTTCGAGACTGTTGATGTTGATATGTTTGGGCTGCGAGGCGACCCAATAGATCGTGTTGGCGATGTCGTCGGCCGTGATCGGGTTCACGCCCTTATAGAGATTGTCCGACACATCCTGATTGCCGCCGGTGCGCACCAGCGTGAACTCCGTTTCGCACATGCCGGGTTCGATCGAGGTTACCCGCACACCCTTGCCATGCAGGTCGGAGCGGAGGCCAAGCGAGAATTGCCGCAGGAAGGCTTTTGTCCCGCCATACACATTACCGCCGGTATAGGGCCAATGCGCCGCAACCGACGAAAGGTTGACGACAATGCCCCGGCGTTTGATCAGCGTCGGCAGAAGATGATGGGTGATATTCAGGAGACCGGTGATATTGGTGTTCACCATGGTCTGCCAGTCCTTGAGCGGCACCTGCGGTGCAGGCGCGGTGCCAAGCGCTAGGCCGGCATTGTTGACGAGAATATCGATATCCCGGAAACCTTCCGGCAAAGCGGAAAGCGCCTTTTCGGTCGCGGCCTCATCCGTGATATCGAAGGCGGCGCCATAAAAGGCCGAACCGAGTTCAGCCGCCAGCGCCTCCAGCCGTTCCGCGCGCCGGCCCGTGCCGATGACCTTCCAGCCTTCCTTGACGAAACGCCGCGCCGTGGCCTGTCCGAAACCGGACGTCGCGCCTGTGATAAGGATGGTGCCGCTCATGATGATGCCTCCGCTAGCTTCGTTCTGTCAGAATCAGTCTGTCCCAATAATCTTTCCGCTGCCGCCGCAAGACAGCGCCTGTAGGCGTCGAGATCCGTATACAGGGCCTCTTCAGGCGCATTGCCGACAATGATCACGCCGCCGCGCCGCAGGATACCGCCGTGCAGCATCAGATTGTCGACCATGTCGAAATTCTCGATCGACAGCCCGTCCGGCCCGCGATAGCGGCCCGTCTCATCCATGGCGGCAACGCCGCCGTAATGCGCCTTGATACGGGCGAAATGATTGGCCGCGACATTGGTGTAGGCGAAAACCGGCTTGCCCAGAGCGCACATGAAGCCCAGCTCGTAACTCGTTCCGGTATCGGCGGCGATGCCGCGAAACGGCGTGAGATTGGCGATCACCGCATCCGCCTCCAGCATCATCCGTTCATCGACTTCATTGATGTTGCAGCCATGGCCGATCCGGGTGTCTGCCGGCGGAATCTGCAAATCGCCCGGCGAAAGCGGCGTAAAACCGGCTTCCCGCGCAAGCGATGCCTTGAGATCGAGCATTTCCCGCGCGTTCGGGAGGAAGACTTCCGGTCCGGCGAGATAGATTTTCTTTGTCATCGGGAATTCATGCAATCTGGAAGAATGGAATTTCCCGAACCTAACCCGGGGGCTTTCGCAAAGGCAAGCCGAAGCAGCACGGAAACAACCTATAAAAGCGGTATCGTCCGGCCGCTCTTTCCGTTATAGCCGGAGCAACGAACTGGAATTCCTGGAGCAAGACATGGCCGCACCCATCCGTTACCACGAAGGCGATATTTCCGCCGAAGACGCCGCGCGTTACACCGGCGCCATCGCAATCGATACGGAAACCCTGGGGCTGGTACCACGCCGCGACCGTCTGTGCGTCGTCCAGCTTTCGCCGGGTGACGGCACGGCGGATGTCATCCGCATTGCCGCCGGCCAGAAGGAGGCCCCCAACCTCGTTCGCATGCTTGCCGATCCCGCGCGCCAGAAGATCTTTCATTACGGCCGTTTCGATATCGCCGTTCTGTTTCACACATTCGGCGTGACGACCACGCCGGTTTTCTGCACCAAGATCGCCTCGCGCCTCACCCGCACCTATACCGACCGGCACGGGCTGAAAGACAATCTGAAGGAAATGCTGGAGGTCGATATCTCCAAGGCGCAGCAATCATCCGACTGGGCGGCGGAGACGCTGTCGCCCGCGCAGCTCGAATATGCCGCCTCCGACGTGCTCTACCTGCACGCGCTGCGCGACAGGCTGACCCAGCGCCTTGTGCGCGACGGTCGCCTCGAGCACGCCGACGCCTGTTTCGCGTTTCTGCCGACCCGCGCGAAGCTCGATCTTCTCGGCTGGGAAGAAACCGACATTTTCGCCCATAGCTGAGCGTTTTCACGCTTCGTTTAAGCTCTGATTTACCGAAATTGCCTATTCTCGGCCGCAACTTTGGGCGGCCGGGGACTTTCCAGATGATTACTCCGCTACAGCAGACGGCGGGCATAGCAGTCAGCGATCTCATGCGGTCGATGGTGCAAGCCATCGAGGAACGCCAGCGCGAAGAGCAGGAAAAGGCGAACGGCACCAAAAAGGACGATGCGGTCAAGACACAGCCGCAACCCGACCAAAGCCAGCGGGTCGCCAATGAAAAGATAAGCGCCTATCTGTTCGGCTTCATGAAGCAGGACCCCGATGCCTTCGTCTCGCTTGTCTTCCGTTTCTCGTCTGCCCTCGGCATCACCCAGGAAGCGGACGAATCGAGCTTCTCCTTCGCACGGAGGCTTCAGGACGCGCTGACCCTGACCGAAAGTTTCGGAAAGACCGACGCACAGGGAAAAGCCACGACGATCTCCCTGACATCCTTCGGTGTTTCGGAAGCGCAGGTCGTGGACGTGCTGAACAACGGAGCAACCGCCAAAACCGATCCCATGGCCGCCCTTGCAGCCCGCATCGCCCAGAGCGCCGGCCTGACGGGCAAGGAAGAGGATTTCGGCGGCGAGATGTCAAAAGCCATCATGGACATGCGCGCGACCGCGCCGAAAAACGTGACCGAACTCGAAAAAGCCACCGGCCTCAAGGAACTCGGCATTTCAGCGCAACAGATGATCGCCGCCATCGCCAATCCCTTCGGTGACGCGGCGCGTGCGGTCAAGGATGCGCTGAACGATCAGGCGCAGGGCACCCGCTTCATGACGCGCGAGGCCCTGAAGGTCATCCAGCGGCTGGAAGATGTCGCTGACCCCAAGACCAAGGAAGAATTGCAGGCCGAACGCGGCGAGGATCGCATCGGCGAAATCAACGATGCCGAAGTAAAGGCCGAGCGGGAACAGGATATCCAGACCCGCGATGCGCAGGGCAAACTCGAGGATGTGCAGGAACTTCAGGACGTCGTGAAGGAGCATGTCGACACTTCCGCCGATGACAAAACGGATGGTGCCGAAGGGCAGGGCCCGGTCGATATCTCATCGGAAATCACCCTCATCTCCGTGCTTGCCGCCGCACCGGCCGAGGAAGCCGTCCCGGCTAAAAACGATAACACCCCATCCAAGGCAGACGCAGCCGCCACGCCGGCCGAGGCGGAGGATGACGCAGAAAAGCTGCTCGATGCGCTGGCGGTTGTCGATGACGCCCGCAACGCCATCGTGCCGATCTCTATCGATGACAATGGTCTTTATGAACTGCTGAAGAAAAAGGCGGCATGATTGCCGCTTCCAACAGTCTTTGAGCGAAACATGATGTGAGTTCAGACATGTCCGATATTTCCGCCCTATCCGGCAACACCGGCCTCGATGCCGAACCGAATGCAGCACAGGCGCTGCTCTCCATGGCCGCCCCGCCGCTCGCCCCGGATAACGCTGCCTTCCTTACTTCCGGCGAGGACGACAATCCCGTCGATCCCGTGGAAACCCGCCCGGAGAGAAGCTTTCCCAAGGCAAGCTGGCTCGATGCCATGCCGCCGGAGGCCCTGGAAGTGACAGTCAGTGAACCCGATCACATTTCCTCGGTCAATTCCGACGATAACGGGCTTTACCGCATGTTCATCGGCGTTTCGCCCTGAGCGAGATGCGCCGGCGCGACTTTATGGTTAGCCAAATATTAATATCTGCACGGCAAGCTGCGACTTGATGATTCTGTATGTGCGGAAAGCCCGGCATTCGCGCCAGCGGCACATACAGGCGCTCCCGCATGAGCGGGCGAGATGACACCTGTACATCACCGGCGCGGCAACCTCCCAACAGACGGGCCAGATACGGATCAAAGAGCCAGCGGAAATGGCCCTTTCGCAGCCAGCGGCGGTAATCGATAGGAATGGAGCGCACCCATGTTACCGCCTGTACCGAAAATTCCGGCAGCCGATGCCACCTATGGAGCCATGGTTCCGCCGGCGCCGCGCGGGCAGCCGAAAGAAGCCGCAGCGCCGCAGACGGCCAATCCCGCTCCCGACCATAACGGCAGCATTTTTGCCAGAGCGGCGGTCGCTTCCCTGACCAGCGAATTCCAGCTTTCCCGCGGCACCGCCGTCCTTGCGGAAACGCTCGGCAAATTGATGAACCTGCCACGGCGCGACGGCGAGGCGATTGAAACCTATGTGGTACGCCTGACGGATGCCCTGCGCGCCATGCCCGCCGCACAGCGTCTGGCGCTGGAACAGCAGGTCGGCAAGGCCCTGCAGGGGCTGAGCCTTGCGATGCTGGCCGAAATCCTGAAACAGCCCACCGGACCGGAAGCGGCTCGTCTCGCGCTGCTGATCGAGCTTTCCCGCTACAAGGGCACGGATCTCGCGGCAAAGGCGGTGGTTTCTTCCTACCAGCATAATAATCCGGCCAGCCCTGCACCAGCGCAACCGAGACCGCAAAACGCCCAAAACCAGAATGCCACGAGCCAGCCGAATGCGACAGCGACCGCTGCTGCGCAACCGGCAAACGCCGCAACGGCCAACCGGCTTCTGCCGCTGCTCACCAGCCCGCTTGCCCTCGGTGGCGCGGCGATAAAGAGCGTCATCGCGGCGCAGGTGCCGCTACCGGATCTGCCGGCAAACCTTCCCGCCCCGGCCGCAGGCAAACCCGGTTCTTCGCCCCAAACCACAAGGCCGGATGGAAAAGCAGAAGGCACGGCGCCGCAGCCGCAGCCGGCCGCAGGCAGCGTGGCGAAAGATGTTCCGGCGGAAGCGCGCCCGGTGAATTCATCTCGGGTCGAAAACAGCGATATGCGCACCGCACTCCCGCATCGGGAGATGATGAAGGCGGAACAGAAGGAGATGCGTGCCGTCCTGACCTCCCCTTCAGGCCAGCCCGCAGGTGATGCCAAGACCGTGGAAAACCTGCTTCTTGCCACCCTTGCCGGAAAGCTTCCCTCCAGAGCCGCAACCGGTGCACAGCCATTCGCCGCTCCTCAAGCCATACCACCGCAACAGACAGAGCTTCGGCCGGCCGAAAAAACCCCGATGGCGACGCCTGCCCCCGCATCCGGCGAGGAAACGGAAGCGACCGCCGCTCGCCCCGAACCGCTGCCCCTCCCCCGCACCGCGGCCGATCCGGAAACGAGGATGGCGATGCTCGAACAATCGGCTTCGCAATCGCTGGCCGCCGCCGCGCTCGTCAAAGACGGCACGCCGCTGCCGCTCGTCGCCTATCCGCCGGCGGACGAAGACTATGAATCGGAAACACCGCCGCGCGGAGGCGGCCCTTTTTCCGAAGACGAGGCAGAAAGCGAGGCGGAGGGCGAAAATGCCGAAAGCCCGGAAGAGGCGGAGGAACGGGTGGAGGCCGATGGCGAGCCCGGCGAGCCGGAAACCCTTCTGCACGTGGCTGCCGACGACGACAATGCGGAAAATTACTACCTCAAAATGAGCGGGATGCCCTGAATTCCAGAGGGCTGCGCCGCGCCATGCGGTCAAAATCGACGCAAATAAAAAACCCGCCGGAAAATTCCGGCGGGTTCTTCATTTCGAATGATCGAGCGATTATTCGCCGCGGTTCTTCAGAGCCGCGCCGAGGATGTCGCCGAGCGAAGCGCCCGAGTCGGAAGAACCGAACTGTGCGACGGCTTCCTTCTCTTCAGCGATTTCCAGAGCCTTGATCGAAAGCATGACCTTGCGGTCCTTCTTCGAGAAGTTGACGACGCGGGCGTCGACAACCTGGCCAACCGAGAAGCGCTCGGGGCGCTGCTCGTCGCGGTCACGGGAAAGGTCAGCGCGACGGATGAACGAGGTGAGGTCTTCGTGGTTGACGAGCTTCACTTCGATGCCGCCATCGTTGACGCCGATGACTTCAGCGGAAACGACTGCGTTCTTGCGCAGATCGCCGGAAGAAGCGGCTTCGCCGACAGCATCCTTGCCGAGCTGCTTGATGCCGAGCGAGATGCGTTCCTTCTCGACGTCAACGTCGAGAACGACGGCCTTGACGACGTCACCCTTGTTGTACTCTTCGATGACCTGCTCGCCCGGACGGTTCCAGTCGAGATCCGACAGGTGAACCATGCCGTCGACATCGCCCTCGAGGCCGATGAACAGACCGAATTCGGTCTTGTTCTTGACTTCGCCTTCAACTTCAGTGCCGGCCGGATGGCTGTAGGCAAATGCCTGCCACGGGTTTTCCAGCGTCTGCTTGAGGCCGAGCGAGATACGGCGCTTGGACGGATCGACTTCGAGAACGACAACGTCGACTTCCTGGCTCGTGGACAGGATCTTGCCGGGATGTACGTTCTTCTTGGTCCAGGACATTTCGGAAATGTGGATCAGGCCTTCGATGCCCGGCTCCAGCTCGACGAATGCACCGTAGTCGGTGATGTTTGTGACCGTACCGGAGATCTTCTTGCCAACCGGGTACTTGGCGGAGATGCCATCCCACGGATCGGACTCGAGCTGCTTCATGCCGAGCGAGATACGGTGGGTTTCCTGGTTGATGCGGATGATCTGAACCTTGACCTGCTGGCCAATGTTGAGGATTTCCGAAGGATGGTTGACGCGGCGCCATGCCATGTCGGTAACGTGCAGCAGGCCGTCGATGCCGCCGAGGTCAACGAACGCACCGTAATCGGTGATGTTCTTGACGACGCCGTCAACAACCTGGCCTTCTTCGAGGTTCTGAACGATTTCAGAACGCTGCTCGGCACGCGACTCTTCGAGAACCGTGCGGCGCGAAACAACGATGTTGCCGCGACGCTTGTCCATCTTGAGGATTTCGAAGGGCTGCGGGTTGTGCATCAGCGGGGTCACGTCGCGGATCGGACGGATGTCGACCTGCGAACGCGGAAGGAAGGCAACAGCGCCGTCCAGATCGACGGTGAAACCACCCTTGACCTGGTTGAAGATGACGCCTTCGACGCGCTCGCCAGCTTCGAACTTGGCTTCGAGCTTGACCCAGCTTTCTTCGCGGCGAGCCTTCTCGCGCGACAGAACGGCTTCGCCGAGAGCGTTTTCGATGCGCTCGACGTAAACTTCGACTTCGTCGCCGACCTTCAGCGTGCCGTCCTTGGACTTCGCGCCGAATTCCTTCAACGGTACGCGGCCTTCAACCTTGAGGCCGACGTCGACGATGGCAACGTCCTTCTCGATTGCCGTTACGATACCCTTGGCAACATAGCCTTCGGCAAGATCGTTAGAGGCAAAGGATTCTTCGAGAAGCGCTGCGAAATCTTCGCGCGTGGGGGTAGATACTGACATGAAATCTCCTGATTGCATCCGCACGAGGGCGAATACAAAAGCGCCGGTGGGCTGGTGTTGTTGATACCCGAACCCATGCCCGCCTTTTCAAAAAGGCTTTCCGGCGCAAGGACATGTCTTCGGGCAATTCCGGACTAAACGCGGACCGGATGAACGGGTTCCGCGAAAAACCTATTTCTCCAGGGCGGCGTCGATGATCGCCCGCGCGGCCTGAAACGCCGCCTCTATACTCATTTCCGACGTATCTAGCAAGTGCGCGTCTTCCGCGGGCTTCAGCGGGCTGTCGGCGCGGCCCATGTCACGCTCGTCGCGCTTCTTCACCTCGGCGAAGATGGCCTCGTAATCGGCTTCCCCGCCATTGGCGAGAATCTCGTCATAACGGCGTCGCGCCCGCACGTCAGGCGAAGCGGTGACGTAAAGCTTCACCGGCGCATCCGGGCAGACCACCGTTCCGATATCGCGGCCATCCAGCACCGTGCCCGGCTCCTTTGCGGCAAAACGCTGCTGGGCCTTGACGAGCGCGCGTCTTACCGGCGTCATCACCGCAATCCTCGAGGCGGCCTCGCCGATATCATGCCGGGCAAGCACCGAACGGTCGAGGCCGGCAAGGTTCAGCTCCAGCGCCACCTTTTCGGCGACCGCCTCGTCATCGAGCGGCAATCCCGCATCCAGAAGGGCCTTGGCCGTGGCCCTGTAGGTCAAGCCGGTATCGAGATGGTGAAACCCGTAGGTCTGCGCTATCTTGCGCGACAGGGTTCCTTTACCCGCCGCAGCAGGTCCGTCTATGGCGATCGTAAATGTCATTAAGCTTTCTGCCCGTGTGTCTGTCGATTCATATAATATGGCGCGAGAGGGTCTTCCAATCTTTATCAGCAGCCCGGCATATAAGCGCAGCAGCCGGGGCCAACGGCCGAAGTTTGTCTTTGACACGAAAGACCGCAACGATTAAGGGGACCGGCTAGAAATTTTACAGTCTATGCCGGTTTCACGGCGTACACACCGAAACTCATTCGACAATTTGAGGCTTAGACAGTGGCAAAAGCGGAACTTGGTACCAAGCGCACAGACCCCGATACCGGCAAGAAGTTCTACGATCTGAACCGGGACCCGGTCGTTTCTCCCTACACCGGCAAGTCCTGGCCGCTCTCCTTCTTCGAGGAAAGCACGGCGCAGGCAAAGCTCGAGCAGGCTGAAGAAGAGGATGTGGCGGAAGTCGATACCGAAAACACGGAAGTCGAACTCGTATCGCTGGAAGATGCCGATGGCGACAACAGCGGCGACGAGATTCCGGATATGGGCGATGACGACGACGTTGAAATCGACGACGATGACGACACCTTCCTTGAAGCCGACGACGAAGATGACGACGACGACATGTCCGGCATCATCGGCGTAACGGGCGACGACGAAGAAGCTTGATCTTATTGAATAATTCAGCCCGGCGACAAAAAAATGACGCCGGGCTGTTTTTTATGCTTGCACTCGTCGGAAAGCCGCAGTAGTAAGCCGCCACCGAACGGAACAACAACCGCTTCGGTTCCCGGAACCGGACGAAATGCCGGAACCCTTATGGGGCTATAGCTCAGCTGGGAGAGCCCTTGCATGGCATGCAAGAGGTCAGCGGTTCGATCCCGCTTAGCTCCACCAAATCTTCCCGGACAACGACAATCATTCACAGACAGACATCCCCGGACGCCCTATCGGCCGGCTACCGGCATGACCGTCTCCTGCAATAGCGCCCGCACGTCCTGCCCCCTGATCAGGCACTCTACCGCACGAACGCCATTACCCTCCTCCGCCACCCGGCATTCGAGATATTTGCCACGCAACCGGTTCTCCAGTGCCTTGAAGGCATTCAGGCCGCAGGCATAGCGGCGGCCATCGGTGCCGGTGCAGACGCGGTTGCGATCGACATCTTCCACCCCGGCGAGACGGAATTCCTGCCCCTTGAAGGTGAAGCGGTTGCTGGCGATCACGCGCAGGCGCTGATCCGCATGCATTTTGAGCGGATAGGGATCGGGCGGGGTCGGGATGCGTTCATAATTCTGGCGGCGGACATCGATCCTTACCGGGGATGTCGTCCACAGCATCTCTGTGTTCGCCGCAAGGCCGGAGGTTTCGTAGGCATTCTCGCCGTTGAAAAACGAGGCGATGCTTATGCCGGCAATGCCAAGCCCCGTGACCAGCACGATCTGAAACAGCAAAATTGCAATCTGCCGGACCATGTCACCGAAACATAAAAGAGCTGAAACAGGACCCTGCCGCGCGCCGGAGCAGGAGAGGGATGCATTACATCAACAGAAGCCTGCGCGCACTGACATCACGCACCGTACCCATGGCCATGACCGGAACGCCGTCACGATCGTTGATGACCCTTCCCGTCGTCCTCAGCCAGCGAAAGCCGCCGGCCTTGAGCCCGATGCGGTATTCCTGATCATAAAAATCACCGCTTGTCAGCGAATTATGCACCGCCCTTGCCACGCGAGCCCGGTAACAACCGTCCACCTGGGCGATAATGGCCTCCACCGGCATGCCGCGAGACGCCTCCTCAAAGGAAAAATCGCGCAGACGCGACGCCACGGCATCCAGATAGACCAGATTCTGCCCGATGTTCCACGTATAATAACCAACAAGCGTCTCTTCTAGAGATATATCTTCCAACATCGGCTTTCTACACTATATGAGTGCTTATAACGTTTTTATAACATAACAAAAGATGCATGACTAACCACAAGAATTCATGCTTTTGTCTGACGAAGCCCTACTTTAGATTTTACGCAGATATTGAAAGCACTTTCACCGCCCCTTGTTGGCGAAGCGGTTTTCCTGTGCCAAAGAAGGTTGATATCGCCACCGAAGACAGGAGTCGCCGTGACCATCGGGCTTGCCCATGCCGAACTCATCGCCGTCGTCACAGCCATTACCGGAGACGAACCGCGGGTGATGACCGTGCGGGCGGGCGCGGCGCTTCCCTCGGGCCCGTTCGAATTCGGCCACAGGACGCTGCAAAGCGGGCTGCGGGAATGGATCCATGAACAGACCCATCACCCGGTCGGTTATCTCGAACAGCTCTACACATTCGCGGATCGTGACCGGAACAACGACATTCCCGGCGGCAGAACCATCTCCATCGGTTATCTCGGGCTGGTCCGCGAGCAGGAATCCTCCGGCAATGCGCATGCGCTGTGGCACGGCTGGTATGAATATTTCCCCTGGGAGGATCATCGGCAGGGCCGCCCGGCGGTTCTCGGCACCATCATCGACAGGCTGCGCGCCTGGGCGGATTCCGACCCCGCCTGCAGGAACCAGCGCCACCTGCGCGCCGATTTCACCTTCGGCCTCGATGGCGGCGGCTGGAACGAGGAGCTGACCCTGCAGCGTTATGAGCTGCTGTATGAAGCCGGGCTGGTCGAGGAGGCACAGAACGAAAACCGGATCAATTTCGGCCGGCCGATGTTCGCCGATCACCGCCGCATCCTCGCCACCGGCATCGCGCGTCTGCGGGCCAAGATCAAATATCGCCCCGTGGTGTTCGAACTGATGGCGGATGCCTTCACGCTGCTGCAGCTGCAGCGCGCCATCGAGGCGCTGGCCGGACTGACCCTGCACAAGCAGAATTTCCGCCGGCTGATCGAACAGCAGCAGCTGGTGGAAGAAACCGGCGACATGGCGACCGAAACCGGCGGCCGCCCGGCGAAGCTTTTCCGCTTCCGCCAGACCGTCCTTGATGAGCGCGCCCTTTCCGGAACGAAACTGCCCCTCTCCCGCAATTGACATATACTCACAATGAGAATATGCCTTTGCCTTAGATATACTCAAAAAGAGTATAAATGGGAGAGCGCCGTGAACGAACAGATTTCCGCAGCAAGCCTTTATGATCGGGTCAGCCGCGTCATTCCAAAAGCGGAGTGGATGGGTTTTCAGGACGATGTGGAGGCGATCCTCGAGCTCAAACGCAGGCGCAACGCCGTCATCCTCGCCCATAATTACCAGACGCCGGAAATCTTCCATGGCGTCGCCGATATCGTCGGCGACAGCCTCGCCCTTGCCCGCAAGGCAATGGAGGTGGAAGCGGATGTCATCGTTCTGGCCGGTGTGCATTTCATGGCCGAGACGGCAAAGCTGCTCAATCCGGAAAAGACCGTGCTCATTCCGGATATGGGTGCGGGCTGCTCGCTGGCCGATTCCATCACACCCGAGGACATCGCTCTTCTGCGCAAGGCCTATCCCGGCGTTCCCGTCGTCACCTATGTGAACACGTCTGCGGCAGTAAAAGCGGCGTCCGACATCTGCTGCACGTCGGGCAATGCCCGCCAGGTGGTGGAATCGCTCGGCGTGCCGCGCGTTTTGATGCTGCCGGACGAATATCTGGCAAAGAACGTGGCGCGTGAAACCAATGTCGAGCTGATCGCCTGGCGCGGCCATTGCGAGGTGCACGAGCTTTTCACCGCCGACGACATTCGCGAATTGCGCGAAAGCCATCCCGGCGTCACCGTTCTCGCACATCCCGAATGTCCGCCCGATGTCGTGGAAGCTGCGGATTTCTCCGGCTCCACCGCCGTCATGTCGGATTATGTCGGCCGCGAACGCCCTGCCCGCGTGGTACTTTTGACAGAATGCTCGATGAGCGACAATGTCGCCGTGCATCACCCGGATGTCGAATTCATCCGCCCCTGCAATCTCTGCCCGCATATGAAGCGCATCACGCTCGGCAATATCCGCGCGGCGCTGGAGGAAAACCGCCATGAAGTGACGGTGGATCCAGCCATTGCCGTCGCCGCCCGCCGCGCCGTGGAAAGGATGCTGCAGATATGAGCGAGCGTCTTCCCCCGCCGCAGGACTGGACGGTCATTGTCGGCAGCGGCATTGCAGGCCTGATGGCGGCGCTGACGCTTGCGCCGCAACCCGTACTGCTTCTGACACGCGGGGCGCTCGGCGGTGAAACCTCAAGCGCCTGGGCGCAGGGCGGCATTGCCGCAAGTCTCGGCCCTGACGACAGCGTTGCACTGCATCTTGCCGATACGCTCGCCGCGGGCGACGGCCTCTGCGATGCGGAAATGGCTGCGGATATCGTCTCCGCCGCCCCCGCCGTCATCGATGCGCTGGAGCGGGCCGGCGTGCGCTTCGACCGCGATGCCGAGGGAAAGCCCGTCTTCGGGCTGGAAGCGGCCCATAACCGCCGGCGCATACTGCATGCGGAAGGCGATGGCTCTGGCGCGGCCATCGTCAGGGCTCTCGCAGCCGCCGTTCTTCGCACGCCGTCCATTACGGTTCTGGAAGGCACGGAGGCACGCCGCCTGCTGACGGAAGACGGCGCGATCACCGGCCTCGTCTGCATCGGCCCCAAGGGCTGCTTCACCCTGCCGGCCACACAGGTGGTTCTCGCCACCGGCGGTCTTGGCGGGCTTTACGAGGCAACGACCAATCCATCCGGCAATTATGGACAGGGCATCATGCTCGCCGCGCGCGCCGGTGCCGTCCTTGCCGACATGGAATTCGTCCAGTTTCACCCGACGGCGCTTTCCTCGCCCAGACGGCCGCTGGCGCTGGTCAGCGAGGCGGTGCGGGGCGAAGGCGCGCTGCTTCTCAACGAAAACGGCGAGCGTTTCATGGCAGCCGTCCCGGGCGCGGAGCTTGCGTCGCGCGATATTGTCGCCCGCGCCATCGACCGCGAAATCCTGCGCGGCGGCGCGGTCTTTCTCGATGCCCGCAAGGCGCTAGGCCCCGGCTTTTCCAGCCGTTTCCCCTCGATAGACCTGCTCTGCCGCGAGGCCGGAATAGACCCCGCCCGGGAACTCGTGCCGGTTCGCCCCGCCGTGCATTACCATATGGGTGGCGTCGCCACGGATGGCAGAGGCCGAAGTTCGGTGCCGGGCCTCTGGGTTGCCGGCGAAACCGCCTGCACGGGTCTTCACGGTGCCAACCGGCTTGCCAGCAACTCCCTGCTGGAAGCCGCCGCGCTGGGCATGCGCGCCGCACAGGATATCGCCGGCACACAGCCACCCACCACAAGACCGGCAGCTGCGGCGTCGCGAACAGCCCCCGGTTTCGCGGCCGCCGATCCTGCCATCGTCCGCCCCATCGTTTCCCGCCATCTCGGCATTGCGAGACATGCCGCAGGGTTGAGCGAAGCGATCCGGGATCTGCTGCCGTTTGCCGAACAGGAAGGCCCGGCATCCGATCCCGCCCTTGTCGGCCTCGCCATCGCCGTCTTCGCGTTCCTGCGCGCGGAATCACGCGGTGCGCATTTCCGCGACGATTTTCCCGGAAAAAACACGACAGCCGCACGGCGCAGGCTGGACCTGACCGAAGTGATCGCCATTGCCCATGACCTGTCCTCATCCAGCCTTTCCCCTTCCAGCATTGCGCGGAGCGCCTGACATGACCCCTGCCCCCCTGCCACACCTCGTCATCGAACCGCTCGTGCGCAACGCGCTTCTGGAAGATCTGGGACTTGCGGGCGACATCACCTCCGCCGCCGTCATCCCCGCCGATCATCGCTCAGTCGTCGTCATGGCGGCGCGGGAACCGGGTATCATCGCCGGTCTCGATGCCGCGGAACTTGCCTTCCGGCTGGTAGACCCGGCGATCGTCATGAAACGGCATGTGAAGGATGGCGCCGCCGTGGCGCCCGGCGATATCATCGCAACGATCGAAGGTCCCTCGCGCGGGCTTCTGACAGGGGAGCGAACGGCGCTGAATTTCCTCAGCCACCTGTCGGGCATCGCCTCCGTCACCGCCAGAATCGTTGCAGCCATCGCCGGCACCGAAACCTCGGTCGCCTGCACCCGCAAGACGACACCCGGCCTCAGGGCGCTGGAAAAATATGCCGTGCGCGCCGGCGGCGGCATGAACCATCGTTTCGCGCTTTACGATGCGGTTCTCATCAAGGACAACCATATAGCCGTGGCCGGCGGCGTGCGTGAAGCCATCCGCCGCGCAAGGCAGGGCGTGGGCCATCTCGTCAAGATCGAGGTGGAGGTCGATACGCTCACTCAATTGCGCGAGGCCATGGACGAAGGGGTGGACGCGGTTCTTCTCGACAACATGACACCGGAACAGTTGCGCGAGGCGGTAGGAATCGTTGCGGGCCGTGCCATCACCGAAGCTTCCGGCCGCATCAATCCGCAGACGGCGGCGGCCATCGCCGCAAGCGGTGTCGATCTCATCTCCGTCGGCTGGCTGACCCACAGCGCGCCGGTTCTGGATATCGGACTGGATTTTCAAAGTCAGCGCTAAAGAATAGAAGGCCCGGCCCACCCGCACGGAACCAATCGCCCGCATCTTCGTTATCAACCCGCCTGGGGTCTATTCAAGGCGGGGGGATCAGTGCGCGCAAAAGCCTGTCCATATGCCTTTGACCTCTCTCACAAAGGAAAGGCCTGTTATGGAAGACGCACAAGTTGGCTGGATTGCAGCAATCATCATCGGCGGCGTAGCCGGTTGGCTCGCCGAACAGTTCATGAAAAGCAATATGGGTGTTTTCATGAACATCATCCTCGGTATAGTCGGCGCCATCGTCGCCAATTTCCTTCTGGGGCTCGTGGGCATCTCGCTCGGAGGCTGGATTGGCTATCTCATCGCCGGTTTCATCGGCGCCTGCATTCTCATCGCCGTAGGGCGTGCATTTCGCCGATAAGGAGAGGACACAATGAGCTTTTTCGACAAGATCAAAAACGCGATTTTCGGCAAGGCCGAGGCCGCTCCGCAGACTTCTGCTCCGGCCGGGACACCGACGACCACCGCAAGCCCGGCCGCACCGGCCGAACCCGCAGCACCTGCTCCGACAGCCGGCGCCGCACCATCCGCCGGCAGCGTCGACGTCGCCTCCATTCTGGATGCGGCTGTCAAAAAGAACGGCCAGAAGCTCGACTGGAAACATTCGATCGTCGACCTTCTGAAAGCGCTCGATCTCGACAGCAGCCTCAATGCCAGAAAGGAACTGGCGGGCGAGCTCGGCTATACCGGCGACACCTCGGATTCGGCGACCATGAACATCTGGCTGCACAAGGCCGTCATCAAGAAGCTGTCGGAAAATGGCGGCAAGGTTCCAGCCGAACTGCTGCATTGACCATCGGACCGGGAGAGCCGCAATGGACGACTATTCGAGCTTGAGAGAACAGATCGGACAGGATCTCGACACCCTGCAGGGCACCGAGAATCCGAAGTCGATTTTCGAGATTGCCGACGATTATCTTCTGGGAAATCCAAATCTCAAGAGAGCCATCGTCGAAGACATCATCAAGGAAGAAGCGGACAGGCGCGGCATCGCGATCCACTGAACCGCCCTCGTAAGCGCGGTAACTTTATCAAGGGGCGGCGTCTGGTTCAGACGCCGCCCCTTGATTGTCTGAAGCCCTATTTTTCCAGCTTTGCTTCGGCCTTTCTGGCATTTTCCTCCATCAGCTCATACCACATGGCGTTCATGACGGCGAAGATGGCGGCGAGAGGCAGGCCGAGCAGCCAGGCGAAATACCACATGTCGATCTCCTTCTATCGATGTCCTGTTTTTTCGGACGCAGTTGCGGATGAAAAACCGCGTCCTGCTCTTTTGCAGTTGCTTCAGTATGCATGACCGCTGTCGTCGCGGATCGCCTTTTCATCCACCTTGCCCCACAGCACGCGATAGACCCACGAGGTATAGGCAACAATGATGGGGACGAAGATGAGGGCGACGACCAGCATGATGAACAGCGTCATATGGCTGGACGAGGCATCCCACACCGTCAGGCTCGACTTCGGATCGACCGAGGACGGCAGGATGAAGGGAAACATCGAAAGCCCGACGGTGGCGATGATGCCGAAAATGGCGAGCGAGCTGGACAGCAGCGCCAGCACCTCCCGGCGAGCCCTGAACAACAGGAGGGCGACGAGCGGGAAGGCAAGACCAAGCGCCGGCGCCAGCATCATCCACGGATGCGCGGCATAATTCGAGAACCAGACGCCGGTTGCGACTTCGACCGTTTTCGACAAGGGATTGGACGGCCCGTCGGTTACGATTTCCGAGGTGAAACGATAACCATCGACACCGAGCCACAGCAGGATGCCGCCCAGCGCGAAGAGAAGGGTGGTGGCAAGTGCCGCGATGCTGCCGAAGTTGCGGGCGCGGGCGGCCACGGGGCCTTCGGTTTTAAGCACCAGCCAGGCCGCACCGTGCATCACCAGCATGGCGACGGAAACGAGGCCGCACAGAAGGGCATAGGGATTGAGAAGCTCGAACAGCGTCGTGCCGTCATAGAAAATCCTGAGGTCGTCGTTGAAGTAGAAGGGGACGCCCTGCAGCACATTGCCGATCGCCACGCCGAAAATCAGCGCCGGCACGAAGCCGCCGACGAACAGGGCCCAGTCCCAGCCGCTGCGCCATGCCGCACTTTCACGCTTGGAACGGTATTTGAAACCGACCGGCCGCAGGATCAGCGCGAACATGATCGCCGCCATCGCCAGGTAGAATCCTGAAAACGACACCGCATAGAGCGGCGGCCAGGCGGCAAAGATCGCACCGGCACCAAGGATGAGCCAGACCTGGTTGCCCTCCCAGACCGGGCCGACCGCATTGATGACGACACGCCGCTCTATGTCGGTCTTTGCCACGAAAGGCAGCAGCGCGCCCGTGCCGAGATCGAAACCGCCGGTAATGGCAAAACCGATGAGCAGAACGCCAAGCAGCAGCCACCAGATGATGCGGAGGATTTCATAGTCGATGAGTTGGTGCAGGATCATGATGATTTACTCCGCAGCGACGAGTTTTTCAGGAACGAGGGGCGCTTCCGGCTCATGGTCCGGGTCAGGCCCCTTGCGGATCGCCTTCAGCATCAGCCCCATTTCGACGATGAACAGCACCGTGTAGATGGCGATGAAACACAGAAGCGTAATCAGGACCGTCGAGGCGCTGAGGCTGGAGACGGCGGCGGCCGTGGGCAGCACGCCCTCGATGATCCATGGCTGGCGGCCGAATTCGGCCACCACCCAGCCCATTTCCGCCGCGATCCACGGCAGCGGGATGGCGAAGACGGCCACTTTCAGCAGCAACGGATAATGATCCAGCCGGCGGCGGGCCGAGAGATAAAAGAAGGTTGCCGTCAAAAGGATGAAGAACATGCCGAGGCCGACCATGATGCGGAACGCCCAGAACAGCGTCGGCACATGCGGGATGGTATCCGCCGCCGCCTTGGCGATCTGCTCTTCGTTCGCCTGACGCGGATCGTCGACGTAACGCTTCAGCAGCAGGGCATAACCAAGTTCATGGCCGAGTTCGGCAAAAGTGCCGCGCACTTCCTCGGGCAACTCGGCGCCCTTGCCGGTGGCGCGTATCTGCATCAGCGCATCATAGGCCTTGATGCCATCGCGGATACGGGTCTTGGCCTGTTCCACGAGATCGTTGATACCGGGAATTTCCGTATCGAGCGAGCGGGTGCCGATAAGGCCCATCACCCACGGAATCTTCACCGCAAAATGTGTCTCGCGCGCTTCCTGATCGGGAAAACCTATTGCCGTGAAAGGTGCCGGCGCCGGCTCCGTTTCCCACATGGCCTCGATGGAGGCGAGCTTCATCTTCTGGTGTTCGGTGGAAAGATAACCGCTTTCGTCACCCAGCACGACGACGGACAGGGCGGACGCCAGACCGAAGGAGGCAGCGACCGTCATCGACCGCTTGGCGAGATCGACGTGGCGGCCTTTCAGCACATACCAGGCGGAAACGCCCAGCACGAAGATGGAGGCCGTGACATAACCCGCGGAAACCGTATGAACGAATTTCGCCTGCGCGACCGGATTGAACAGGACCGCTGCGAAATCCGTCACTTCCATGCGCATGGTCTGGGGATTGAAAGCCGATCCCGTCGGGTTCTGCATCCAGCCATTGGCGATCAATATCCACAGCGCCGAGAAATTCGAGCCGAGCGCCACGCACCAAGTCGCGACGAGATGGCCCAGTTTCGACAGCTTGTCCCAGCCGAAAAAGAACAGACCGACGAAGGTGGCCTCCAGGAAGAAGGCCATCATGCCCTCGATCGCCAGCGGCGCGCCGAAAATATCGCCGACATAGTGGCTGTAGTAACTCCAGTTCATGCCGAACTGGAATTCCATGACGATGCCGGTGGAGACCCCCAGCACGAAGTTGATGCCGAACAACGTGCCCCAGAATTTCGTCATCTGCCGCCAGATCGCCCGGCCGGTCATGACATAGACCGTTTCCATGATGGCGATCACCACCGACAGCCCGATCGTCAGGGGAACGAACAGGAAGTGATATAAAGCCGTCACTGCAAATTGCAGGCGCGACAGCGCCACTATGTCGAGTTCCATCGTCTTATCCACCTTTTCCGGAAGGCCGCCCGCCCGTTTTCGGAGCGAAACCGGCTCTCAAAAAATACTCAGTCCCGGCGTAATGTTTGCAGCAATACGTCGTATTCCGGCGCCCCGCTTTGACATTCATCAAATTGGCGCCCGTCTTTCAGCATGATGATGCGATCAGCAAATTCCGCCTCACGGCGATTATGGGTGATCATCACGACAGTCTTGCCCTCGGCCCTGGCAAACAGCCGGAAGAGCACGTCGCGCGCCGTCTCGCCGTCCAGTCCCTCCGTCACCTCGTCGAGAAGCCAGAGCGGTTTGTCGATGAGCAGAAAACGGGCAAGCGCCAGCCGGCGCGACTGGCCGCCGGAGAGGCCCTGCCCGGCTTCGCCAAGCCTCGTTTCCAGCCCTGCCGGCAGGCTCCTGACGTGTTCGGCAAGACCCGCGGCTTCAAGGGCGCTCCACAATTCACGCTCGGTGGCGGCGGGTTTCGCCAGCCTCAGATTATCGGCGATGCTGTCGCGGAAAAGCTGGCTGCGCTGCGTCATGGGTAGGGACGGAAGGGCACTGACCGTGCCGGCGGCCGGCCGCAATTCACCCGCCAGAAGCTGGATGAGGCTGGTCTTGCCGGCACCGCTCGGGCCGATGATCGCGACCCTCTCTCCTGCTGCAACCGCAAGATTGATATTCGTCAGGACCGGCTGGTCGTTACCGTCCCGCTCCAGACGCACGCCTTCAAGTTCCGCAGCCATGCCACGGCGGGGCAAAGCCGGACAGTAGGTCTGGGCCAGTGCCGAAAGGCGTGGCGCGATGCGCCTTGCGGAAAACAGGGTACGGCCGAGCTCCATGGCGCCACGCCGCAATGCCGTGAAAGGTTCCAGCGCGGCAAAACAGACGAGCAGGCCGAGCGCCGCGGCCGGCGCGCTCACCGTTCCCTGCTCCGCAAGCCAGGCCATGCCGAGCAGGGCCGCACTCAGAAGCACCGCCGTTGCAAGCCCGAAGGAAAAACCGGCATTCGTTTCAATGCGGTTCAAGGCTTCGTCGCAGGAAAGCAGATAGTCATCGGCCTGTTTCACCGCCGAAACCTGGGCGGACAGACGGGCGGTGGTCAGCAATTCCGCCTGCCCGTTGACGAGATCCGCCGTGCGTGCGCGCAGCGCTTCAAGCCCGACGGCCCGGCGGCGCGAGAATTTTTCCGCCTTCAATGCGGAACGCACTGGAATGCAAAGCCCTGCCGCAACGAGAAAAAGCGCCGCCAGAATGCCCGCGAGCGGATCAAGGAAAGCAAGGCCGATGCCCGTTGCAACAGCCGCAAGGACCGCAACGGCTGCGGGCACCAGCACACGCAGATAAAGCGAATCCAGCGCGTCGATATCCGCGGTCAGCCGGTTCAGCAGGCGGGCAGGCCGTGCCTGCAGATTTTTCGCCGCCTGTGGCGCGGCAAAACCGCGAAACAGCTTTTCACGCAGCGCCGCAAGCACGGAAAGCGTGGCTTCATGGGTGGTCATACGCTCGCCATAACGGGCGGCGGTACGCGACAGAGCGAGGAGGCGAATGGCCGCCGAGGGCGCAAAAACATCGAACGCATAGGCCGTCGCCGGAAGCAGGCCGGCGATTGCGGTGGCGGTGATGAACCAGCCGGACACCCCGAGAAGGCCGATGCCGGCCAGCACCGTGGTGGCGGCCAGAACCGCACCGGCAAGCAACATGCCGCGACGGGCCGACCAGAAGAGGGCAATGACAGGTTTCAATATGGCAAAACGTGCAATCATGACCGGTCTCCCGAATGGATCGCCGTCATATCCACGATCCTGTCCATGCGCGCGGCCAGCACGGGATCATGGGTTGCGACGATCAAGGTTCTGCCCTTTGCGAGTTGCAGCAGGTTTTCCGTAATGAGCGCGGCGGTTTCCCGGTCGAGATGCGCTGTCGGCTCGTCAGCCAGAATAAGGCATGCCGCGGGATCGGCGACGGCGCGCGCAATGGCCAGCCGCACCGCCTCGCCGCCGGAAATGCCATGACCGCCATCGCCGACAATGAGGTGCTGCCGGACGGAAGACAATCTGTCGAGCCCGGTCTGTTCAAGCGCCGTCCCGACCATATCCCGCTTGATGCCGGTGCGGCCGAAACGGACATTCGCCGCAAGCGAACCGGCAAAAAAGAACGGCTTCTGGCCGATCCAGCCGATCGATTTGCGCAGCCTATCCGCCGTTTCGTTATCGAGGGCAATTCCACCGATTTTTATCGTGCCGCTTCTTGCCGGAGCCAGACCGGCAATCAGCGACAGCACGGTGGATTTGCCGCAGCCCGACGGCCCCAGAAGGGCAACCGTCTCGCCCGCCCGAATGTCGAGGTCGAAATTTCGCAACACGGGCGACGCGCCGGGATAAGCGAAGGACAGATCGCTCATCTCTACCGTCGCGGGGCCGGGCAACCCAGCCGGCATCACATCCTCGCCCTTGCCCACAATGGCCGCGCCGGCCTGCGCCAATTTGTCGAGCGCATCGAGCGCCGCCTCACCGGCCGCCCGGTCATGCCAGACCGCGGATAGTTCCCGCAGCGGCTCGAAAAAAGCCGGCGCGAGAAGCAGGATGAACAGACCCTCCGCGAGAGTGAGCTTTTGGCCCCAGGCACCGAAGTCAAGAAAACCGAGAAGGTGGAAGCCGATATAGACCGCCGTCATGGCAACGCCGAGCGCGGCGAAAAGCTCCAGCACCGCCGAGGAGAGAAAGGCGATCCGCAACACCGCCATGGTTCGCTTCTTAAGGTTCTGCGCATCGGCGCTGAGACGCCCAGCGGTCAGATCGACGGCCTCCAGCGCGCGGATCGTTTCCAGTCCGCGCAGACGATCCAGCAGGAAAGCGTTCATATTGCCCGTCTCGGCCAGCTGCTTCTCGCTGGCCGCCTTGGCCTGCCAGCCGATCAGCGCCATGAAGAGCGGGATGGTGGGCATGGCGAGCAGGAGCACCAGCGCCGCAATCCATGTAAACGGCAGGATCACCAGCACGAAAACCAGGGGAATGATGGTGGCCTTCATGCGTGCCGGCTGGAAACGGGAAAGATAGGGCACCAGCGCTTCCGCCGTCTCGGCCACGACGCCTGCGGCCTCGCCGGACGCGGTTCGGGAGAGATCAAGCGGGGAAACCTTCGCCACGGCCTGCAACACGTCCAGCCGCCGCCGCGAAAGGGCGGCGCGTGCAGCCCTGAATGACAGCCGCGCCGCCATCTTTTCGAGGAAAGCCTTGACGAGACCAAGGATGAGAACCGCAACGGCGGCCGGAACGATCGCCATCATCGGCTGGCCATCAGCGATTTTTCCGACTGAAAAGGCAAGCAGGCCCGCCTGCGGCAGCCAGAGCAGGCCCGCCAGAACATGCAGCAGGGCCACGGACCGTCCCACCACTGGCGCACGTGTCGTTTTCACGGCGGCCTTGTCACGCACGCTCCTGCGGTTGGCGCTGCCGAAGAAGCGTCGCCGCGCCGTATCGGGCGAAATCGCGGCGGGCGCGGGACAGCCTGCACCATTGCTATCGGCCGACTGGCGGATCTGTGCGGACATGTTCATGGCCGGTCTCCTCACCCGTCCTTCTTCGCGCCGCGGGGTCTGGCGAGAGAGACGATCTTGTCCTTGGCCTCCAGAAGCTTCGTGACCTTCGAGCCGAGCGCCAGGAGCGACGCCAGCCTTTCCGTCTCCAGCCGCTTCACATCATCATACCAGCCGGTGAGCTGCTCGATCAGCGTCTTCATCTCGTCGATGCGCTTTTGCGCGTGCCGCTCGCCCTCGTTTTCCGGTGTCTCCATCAGAATTTCACGCAGCACGCTGAGCGTCGGATCGATCTCACGCTTCTTGCGCTCTTCGGCAAGCGTGCGGAGAATTTGCCAGACATCTTCCGGTGTCGTGAAGAAGTCGCGCCTGTCGCCGGGGAAATGCTTGAGAATTGCAAGGTTCCACGCCTGAAGCTCCTTCAGGCTCATCGACACGTTGGAACGGGAAATGCCGAGCGCCTCCACAATATCGTCCGCGCAGAGCGGCTGCGGCGAAATATAAAGCAAAGCATAGACTTGGCCGACAGTGCGGTTGATTCCCCAGCGGCTGCCCATCTCGCCAAAATGCAGCACGAAGGACTGAACGAGCGGGGAGAGCGTGGTCGGCATTTCTTTGCTTCCTGAATTTTCAGTAATTTCTGAAATTTCGATAACGCAAAAAACGAAAAGCGGCAAATCACCTTTTTGACCTGCGTCAAAATGTGCAGTCCGTTCGGGGAAGACGTCGGCGGATCGGGGCCGGCTCGCCGGGGAGCAGGAGCAAACCTCTCGCAACCAAATTGATGATACCGATAACATCGGCAGCTATCGGCCGAGACTGAAATCCCGCGATAAAAACCGGCGGCGGAACCATCCGCCGCCGGTCAAAGGACCGCACACAAATACGGGAAGGCGCTCAGGAAAAAGCGATCTGGACCTTCATGGCGCGGCTTCGATCAGAAGCGAATTCGAAGGCCGAAATGGCATCGTCGAGATCGACGGTCTGGGTGATGAAGGGCTTGACGTCGATCAGGCCCTTGCGCATCAACTCGACACCGGTGGCGAATTCTTCGTGGAAGCGGAAGGAGCCGCGCAGATCGAGTTCCTTGGCGGTGATCGCCATCATCGGCAGGCTCATGTCGCCACCCAATCCGAGCTGGACGATGATGCCGCGCGGCCGCAGCGCGGCAATGCCGCCGGCAAGCGCCACGGCGGCACCCGAGCATTCGTAGAGAACGTCGAAAGTACCCTTGTTCGCACCATAGGCGGCAAGCGCATCGGGCTCATCCTTGCTGTTGATGACACGATCCGCACCTGCTTCGCGCGCCTTGGCAAGCGTGAAATCCGACAGATCGGTCGCGACGATTTCAGCCGCACCCGCCCGGCGGGCGGCGAGAATGGACAGGATGCCGATGGGGCCGCAGCCGGTGACGAGCACGCGCTTTCCCAGCAGATCTCCGGCGCGGCGGGTGGCATGCAGCGTCACCGCCAGCGGTTCCGCCATGGCCGCCTCACCGGCGCTCAGACCGTCGGCCGGCACGCACTGCAACGCATCCGCCACCAGAACCTCACGGAAAGCACCCTGAATATGCGGGAAAGGCATGGCGCTGCCATAAAAGCGCATGTTGAGGCACTGGTTGTGCAGGCCTTCCTGGCAGAAGCGGCAGGTCCGGCAGGGACGCGACGGCGACACCGCCACCAGACCGCCGACCTTCAGCCCTTCCACGCCTTCGCCCAGCTCTTCGACGATGGCGGAGACTTCATGACCAAGCACCATGGGCTCACGAAGCCGCACGGCACCGAAACCGCCATGGTTATAATAGTGGAGATCGCTGCCGCAAATCCCGCCGCGGACCAGACGAAGCCGCACTTCTCCCGGTCCCGGCGCTTCCTCCGGCCGCTCCTCGATGCGCACATCCTTTGCCCCATGGGCGACAATCGCTCTCATAAACAACTCCCGTTCAACCGCGCGCCACTGCGGCGCGCCAAAATTTCCGCATCCAGATCGTGACCGCAAGGCGCACATTTCCCCGCCCTGCGGCCTCCTCCCGCGCCGGGTCCGTACCGAAACCGGGCGTTTAAGCCTTGACATCCACGTCTGAAAGGGATGAATGTTATCGATAACATAAACCTGTACGAATGCAATGTCGAGAGACTGGAGGAAACAGTGGGCCTTAATTTGTTCGATCTTTCCGGCCGCCGCGCCCTGATCACGGGTTCGTCCCAGGGCATCGGCTTCGCGCTGGCGCAAGGGCTGGCGGAAGCGGGAGCGGAAGTGGTGCTGAACGGGCGTGACGAAGCCAAGCTGAAGGCAGCCGCCGCCGGCATCAAGGGTGCGAAAACGCTTGCCTTCGACGCTACCGACCATGGCGCGGTGCGCGAGGCCATCGACCGTTTCGAAGCCGAAGTCGGCCCCATCGATATTTTGGTCAACAATGCCGGCATGCAGCACCGCACGCCGCTTGAGGATTTTCCGGCGGATGCCTTCGAGCGCCTGCTGCAGACCAACATCGCCTCGGTGTTCCACGCTGGACAGGCCGCCGCGCGCCACATGATTTCTCGCGGACGCGGCAAGATCATCAACATCGCCAGCGTTCAGACCGCCCTTGCCCGCCCCGGCATCGCGCCCTACACCGCCACCAAGGGCGCTGTCGGCAACCTGACGAAAGGCATGGCGACGGACTGGGCAAAATACGGCCTGCAGTGCAACGCCATCGCGCCCGGCTATTTCGACACGCCGCTGAACGCAGCCCTGGTCGCGGACGAAACCTTTTCGGCATGGCTTGAAAAGCGCACGCCGGCCGGCCGCTGGGGCAAGGTCAAGGAGCTTGTCGGCGCCTGCATCTTCCTGTCGTCTGACGCTTCGTCCTTCGTGAACGGCCATATTCTCTATGTCGACGGCGGCATCACCGCCTCGCTATAAAAACGTCCATTCCGGAATGGCAGGCTGCGGCCGCCATCCGGAATGAACTGACGACACCGCGATCAGCCTGGGAGGAGGCCGTGAACACCATGACCGAGAAGAATAAAGTCGCCCTCATCGGCGCGGGCGCCATGGGCGGCGCAATCGGCACCCGGCTCATCGAAACAGGCAATCAGCTGACGGTTTTCGATCTGGATGCGGAAAAGGTGGCGGCACTGACCAGCCTCGGCGCGCTGAGCGCCGGCACGGCGGCGGAAGCGGCGGCTGTTTCCGATGTCGTGATCCTCAGCCTCAATTCGCCGAAGATCGTCCGTATCGCCGTCTTCGGCAAGGATGGCGTGGCGGCAGGGGCGCGGCCCGGCACGCTGATCATCGACATGTCCTCCATCGATCCGGAAGCGACCAAGGAACTGGCCGCCGATGCCGCCGAGAAGGGGCTGCGCTGGGTGGACAGTCCCCTTTCGGGCGGCGCGCCCAAGGCACTCATCGGGCAATTGACGCTGATGGCGGGCGGCAGCGAGAAGGATGTGGCCGATGCCCATCGCGTGCTGCAGCACGTGGCCAGCAACTACACCCATATGGGGCCCTGCGGCGCCGGGCAGACGACCAAGCTGATCAATCAGGTTCTCTGCGGCCTGAATTTCCTTGCTGTCGCGGAAGCAACGCAGCTTGCGCTCGACGCGGGCGTCGATGCCGCCAAAATCCCGCAGGCGCTGAAGGGCGGCCGGGCGGACAGCGCCATCCTGCAGGAATATATGCCGCGTTATGTGGCGAAGGATTACCGCCGCACCGGCCGCATCGACAATATGGTGAAAGACCTGAACGGCGCGCAGGATCTTGCCCGGCGCACCAACACCGCCATGCCGCTGACGACGCTTTGCGCCGAGGTGCACCGCATGCTGACGGCTGCGGGACTAGGCGGCGAGGATCAGGCCGCGCTGATGGAATTTTTCAGCGGCGCGAAACGCACCTTCCCGGACTGATTGCGGCCACGGGCCAGAGCATTTTCGGCAAAAATGCGTAGCGGTTTTACGTCCGGAAAATGCGGAAAAATAAAAGCCTCGAACACGTTCGACGCTTCCGCCAGACCGGACGTGCTCAACGCTGACACGTCGCAGCGGCGGCAGCCCTGTTGATGCAGCCCGTTATCGCCATTGCGAAATCGTCGCGCAGCGAAGATGATCGGGCGAATCGGCGCGGCGACTGCCCCGGCGACCGCAGATGCACGCATGCAGAGGATAATTTCCCGATGACCACCTCCGCGACCGGCACGGGGATTACAGGTATCGCCGTTTCCGGCAAGGGTTTCAGCGCCGAGATCGCTTATGAGGGCGCAACGCTTCTGAGCTGGCGGCCGCGGCCTGCCGATGGCGGCGAAGGCGAAAACCTTGTCGATGGTTATCTGACGCCCGCCGAGCTGCAATCACAGAATGGCGTCAGAAACGGCATTCTCGCGCCTTTCACCAATCGCATCACGGATGGCCAATATGGCTTCGGCGGTGAAACGCACCACCTCGAACCCGTCCTTTCCCATGAGGCGCTCGTCTTCCACGGATTTGCCAGGGCCCTGCCCTTCGCGCTTGTGCAATCTTTCGAAGAATCCGGTGCACATATCCTCGTTTTACGTGCTGAAATATCGCCGACCGATTTCAGGGGTTATCCCTATCGGCTTGCCATCGAGGTGGAATATCGCTTTGCCGGCCACGAGGTCACCCTCGACATACGCGGCATCAATCGCGGCGACCGGCCCCTGCCTTTCGCCGCTGGCTGGCATCCCTATTTCCGCCTGCCCGGCATGACGTCCATCGACGATCTCCTTCTGACGCTGCCCTCGCGAACGGCGATTGAAACGGACGAGGATTTGATCCCTCTGCGGGCTCCTCAGACGGGAATAGTCAAACGGGACGATCCCCGCTTTCTCCATGCGCCGCTGGCAGGCCATGTGCTCGATGTCTGCTTCACCGACCTTGTCGCATCCGAAAACGGGTTTTACGAGACGGTACTGGAGAACCGCCATGACGGTTCGAGCCTCACGGTCTGGCAGGAGCGTGGGCACATGCATGTCTTTACCGGCGACACACTGGCCCGCGACAGGCGACAATCCATCGCGCTCGAACCGGTGGAGACGCCCACCAATGCCTTCAACCATCAGGAACTTGCGGATGCGATGACGCTGCAACCGGGCGAGACGCGAAGTTTCCGCTTTGGCGTCCGTTTTGTGGCGGCGCGCTGATCAGGGTTCAATGAACCCTCAGATATGCGTCGTCGGCAGTGACGACGATAGTTTCACCGTCTCCATGGAGATATAGGCTGACATGTCGTAAAGCTGCACGCGGCGCAGGATCTGTTTGTAGATCGTGTCGTAATATTCGACATTCGGCAGCACGAGTTTCAGAATATAGTCGAAATTGCCGGTGAGCCGGTGAACCTCGACGATTTCCGGTATGGTGCTGACGGCGGCATGAAACCGGTCCAGCCAGTCCTCCGCGTGCAGGCCGGTTCTCACCAGCAGGAAAACCGTGGTCGGCAGGTTGATCTTCCGCCGGTCGAGCAACGCCATCGTGCCGGTCACGTAACCTTCCGCCCGCAGCCGCGTGATGCGGCGCGAGCACGCGGATAACGACAGCGAAACCTCCTCCGCGATGTCAGTGAGCGGCGTTTCGGCATTTTCCTGGAGAATCGCAAGGATTCGGCGGTCACGGTCATCAATCATCCGCCGACAATGCACCGGTTAACGCAATGGCGCAAGAAATTTGCGATATTTTCTCATAAAGCGCATCATGTTTGCATCATTGCTGCGCAATCCCTTAAAAAACGCATGCCGTTTTCGTGCCCGTGATGGCATTCTTGTCTTCAATCAAACTTGATAAGGGAACTCTTATGAAACGGATCGGCCTGATCGGCGGCATGAGCTGGGAATCCACCGCAACCTATTACCGCATGATCAACGAGGCCGTGCGCGACAGCCGCGGCGGGCTGGTCTCGGCCGATATCGTCATGCATTCGCTCGATTTTTCCGAAGTCGTCGCCCTTCAGAAGGCTGACCGCTGGGACGAGGCCGGCGCGCTTCTGGGTGCTGCCGGTGCGCGCCTTGCCAATGCGGGTGCCGATTGCGTGCTGATCTGCACCAACACCATGCATCTCGTCGCTGAACAGGTGGCGAAAATGTCGGGCGTGGCGCTGATCGATATCATCGACGAAACCGCCGCAACGCTGAAGGCGGACGGACGCCGCAAGCCGCTGTTGCTCGCCACCCGCTACACGATGGAACATGGCTTTTACACCGACCGCATGCGCCGCCACGGTGTCGAGGTGGTCGTGCCCGATGCGGAAGACAGGGCTGCGATCCACGACATCATCTTCGGTGAACTCTGCCAGGGCGAGATCAAGTCCTGCTCGCGCGAGCGCTATCTCGCGGTCATCGAGAAGGCCCGCGCACTCGGCGTCGATTCCGTCATTCTCGGCTGCACCGAGATTTCCCTGCTGATCGACCCCGACGCCCTGCCGCTGCCGGGTTACGATTCGACCGCCATTCACGCAAAGGCCGCCGTCGGCTTCGCGCTCGGAAACAAGGCCCTGAACAGAGCCGCATGAATGTGCCGACTCTTTGCCTACTCCGGTAAACCGGTCTGGCTCGACAGCCTGCTGATCGAGCCGGAAGCATCGCTGGTCAGCCAGTCCATGGCCGCAAGGGAAGCGAAAACCGTCGTCAATGGCGATGGTTGCGGCCTTGGCTGGTATGGCGAACGCGGAACGCCCGGCGTTTTTCGCGATACCAGACCCGCATGGTCCGATGCCAATCTGGCGGCACTTTGCCATCAGCTCCGCTCGGGCATGTTCATGGCCCATGTCCGCTCCGCCACATCAGGCGAGGTTTCCCGCGCCAATTGCCACCCCTTTTCCCATGGCCAATATCTGTTCATGCATAACGGCCAGATCGGCGGTTACGAACAGATAAGGCGCGATATCGATTCCCTCATTCCCGACGATATCTATGCATCCCGGCGCGGCACCGGCGACAGCGAAGCGATCTTCCTCATCGCCGCCGGCCTTGGCCTCGATGCCGATCCGGTGCTCGCCATTTCCACCGCCCTTCGCCTCTGTCAGGAAAAGATGATCGCGGCTGGCGTCTCCTCGGCGCTGCGGTTCAGCGCCGTGCTGATGGATGGCGATTGCGTGCACGCCTTCCGCTGGTCGAGCGATGACAAGCCGCCGACACTCTACTGGCGCGGGCTGGAAGAAGGCATTGCGTTGAGTTCCGAACCCTTTTCCTTCGATTGCACTCCCTGGTGCGCCGTTCCACCGAATACCAGCGTGACGATCCGCGCCGGGGAAATGACCGCGCGACCTTTTTGCCTGCCGTAAACATCCGCTTTCACCACCGTATTTTCCGGTTTTCACACCGCCGCCGGCCGCGACCGGCGCAGCCGCGGCAACGCCCCATTTATTTTCATTGAATTTTCGCAGCCGCGAAGGCTAGTGTGTGATCCATGGCGTCGGATCGAAATATGCACGATCTTCGGTTCGACGCGGAAAACAGAATATTTGAGCGAAACAGATTTCAGGACCGGTGAACCATTTAAAAGTGTTGCAGCCCCTCTCCCTTTCTTGAACGATGCCCGCCATCGCAACGACTATGCAGACCCGTTCGGGAACGGCGCATAATGGGCCGGCAATGCCTTCGGCGATCCTTGGAACGCAGAAGAAAAAGTCTTATTTTTCATAAACCTACGCTCTTAAACTTTCCGGAAAAATTGCTGTTGCCACACCTCCATATCGATGCATAAACTGGCATCAGCAAAGGCAACACGGATCGACCTCATCAGACCCTCTCCTCCCACCAAGGTGCTGACCGACCAATGATCAATAATCTCAACGCCGCCGATCTTCCCCGCCCCGCCCCGCGCAGTTCCAACCCGGAAATCATGGCGTCGGAAATCATCGAACGCCTGACCTACCGCATCGGCAAGGACGTCAAGGTTGCAAAACCGCACGACTGGCTGACCGCAACCATCCTCGTCGTGCGCGACCGCATCATCGACAAGTGGATGGAATCCACCCGCAAGGCCTATGCCAACAATTCCAAGCGCGTTTATTACCTGTCGCTGGAATTCCTGATCGGCCGCCTGATGCGCGACGCCATCTCCAATATCGGCCTGATGCATGAAATCCGCGACGCGCTGTCCTCGCTCGGCGTCGACCTTGACGTCATCGCCGGGCTGGAGCCGGATGCCGCGCTTGGCAATGGCGGCCTTGGCCGTCTCGCCGCCTGTTTCATGGAATCCATGGCGACCGTCGACATCCCCGCCTATGGCTACGGCATTCGTTATGTGCACGGCCTCTTCCGCCAGCAGATGGCGGATGGATGGCAGGTGGAACTGCCGGAAACATGGCTGGCGCACGGCAACCCCTGGGAATTCGAGCGTCGCGAAAGCTCCTATGAAATCGGCTTCGGCGGATCGGTGGAGACAATCGGCGGTTATGAAGATCCGCAGCGTTTCGTCTGGAAACCGGCCGAACGCGTCATCGCCATGGCTTACGACACACCGGTCGTCGGCTGGCGTGGCACCCGCGTCAATACGCTCCGCCTCTGGTCGGCGCAGCCTATCGACCCCATTCTGCTGGCCGCCTTCAATGCCGGCGACCACATCGGCGCATTGCGCGAAAGCAACAAGGCGGAAAGCCTGACGCGGGTTCTCTACCCTGCGGACGCAACGCCCGCCGGTCAGGAACTGCGCCTCAGACAGGAATTCTTCTTCTCCTCCGCCTCGCTGCAGGACATTCTGCGCCGCCATCTGCAGCAGTACCCGGATTTCACCTCGCTGCCTGAGAAGGTCTCGATCCAGCTCAACGATACGCATCCGGCCATTTCCATCGCCGAAATGATGCGTCTTCTGTGCGATGTCCACGGGCTGGAATTCGAGGAAGCGTGGAAGATCACGCAGGGCACCTTCTCCTACACCAACCACACGCTTCTGCCGGAGGCGCTGGAAAGCTGGCCCGTGCCGCTGCTCGAGCGTCTTCTGCCAAGACATATGCAGATCGTCTACGCCATCAACGCCAATACGCTGCTCTTTGCCCGCAAGGAAAAGAAGATGGCGGATCAGCAGATCCGTTCGATCTCGCTGATCGACGAAGGCGGCGAGCGCCGGGTGCGCATGGGCAACCTCGCTTTTATCGGCTCACATTCCATCAACGGCGTTTCCGCCCTTCATACCGACCTGATGAAGGAAACGGTCTTTGCCGACCTGCACAGCCTTTATCCCGACCGTATCAACAACAAGACCAATGGCATCACACCGCGCCGCTGGCTGATGCAGTGCAATCCCGGCCTCACCGGCCTGCTGCGCGAGACGATCGGCGACGATTTCCTCGACGATGCGGAAAAGCTCACCGCGCTCGACCGTTTCGCCGACGATGCCGGTTTCCGCGAGAAATTCGCCGAGGTGAAGCGTCTGAACAAGGTGCGACTGGCAAACACGGTGGCGCAGCGCATGGGCATCCGCGTCGATCCCTCGGCCATGTTCGACATCCAGATCAAGCGTATCCATGAATATAAGCGCCAGCTTCTGAACCTCGTGGAAACGGTCGCGCTTTACGACCAGATCCGTTCCCACCCGGAACTGGATTGGGTACCACGCGTTAAGTTCTTCGCAGGCAAGGCGGCGCCGAGTTATCACAACGCGAAGCTGATCATCAAGCTTGCCAACGATATTGCCCGGGTCATCAACAACGACCCGGCCGTGCGCGGGCTTCTGAAGGTGGTGTTTATTCCGAACTACAACGTTTCGCTTGCGGAAATCATGGTTCCCGCCGCCGATCTTTCGGAACAGATTTCGACCGCCGGCATGGAAGCCTCCGGCACCGGCAACATGAAATTTGCGCTGAACGGCGCGCTGACCATCGGCACGCTCGATGGCGCGAATGTCGAAATGCTGGAGCATGTCGGTTCCGACAATATCGTGATCTTCGGTATGACGGCGGATGAAGTGGCCAAGGCGCGTGCCGAAGGCCACAATCCCCGCGCGATCATCGAAGGATCGGCCGAGCTGTCGCAGGCGCTGTCTTCCATCGCCTCCGGCGTTTTCTCGCCGGATGACCGCTCACGTTTCGCCGGCCTGATCGACGGTATTTACAACAGCGACTGGTTCATGGTCGCCGCCGACTTCGACGCCTATGCCAATGCACAGCGCGAAGTGGACGCGATCTGGAGCGATCCGGATAGCTGGTATGCCAAGACAGTGCGCAACACGGCGCGTATGGGCTGGTTCTCGTCCGACAGGACGATCCGCCAATATGCCACCGAGATCTGGAGAGCCTGATGAAAAAACCGCTCAATTCGGCCGAAGAGAAAAAGACTGGCGACATCACGAAGGCTGAAATCGAGGCGATCAAGAGCGGTTTGCATTCCAATCCCTTTGCCCTTCTCGGCGTGCACGAAACGCCGGAAGGGTTTTCCGCCCGCTGTTTCATTCCCGGCGCCGAGGAGGTTTCCGTCCTGACGCTGGACGGAAATTTCGTGGGCGAATTGAAGCGGCTCGATCTGGACGGCTTTTTCGAAGGCCGGATCGATCTTTCGAAGCGACAGCCGGTGCGGTATCGCGCCAGCCGCGACGATGCCGAATGGGCGGTGACCGACCCTTACAGTTTCGGCCCGGTTCTCGGCCCCATGGACGATTATTTCGTCCGCGAAGGATCGCATCTGCGGCTCTTCGACAGGATGGGCGCGCATCCGCTGAAGCTCGAGGGCGTGGAAGGTTTCCATTTCGCCGTCTGGGCGCCCAACGCACGGCGCGTTTCCGTCGTCGGCGATTTCAACAACTGGGATGGCCGCCGGCATGTGATGCGGTTTCGCAAGGATACCGGCATCTGGGAAATCTTCGCGCCTGACGTCTATGCCGGCTGCGCATACAAGTTCGAAATCCTCGGCGCGAACGGCGAGCTTCTGCCGCTGAAGGCCGATCCCTATGCCCGTCGCGCCGAGTTGCGGCCGAAGAACGCTTCCGTCACCGCGCCGGAACTGACGCAGAAATGGGAAGACCAGGCCCACCGCGAACATTGGGCGCAGGTGGACCAGCGCCGCCAGCCGATCAGCATTTACGAGGTGCATGCCGGCTCCTGGCAGCGCCGTGAGGACGGCACGTTCCTCAGCTGGGATGAACTCGCCGCCCAGCTCATTCCCTATTGTACCGATATGGGCTTCACCCATATCGAATTCCTGCCGGTTACCGAACATCCCTATGACCCCTCCTGGGGTTACCAGACGACCGGGCTTTATGCCCCAAGCGCCCGTTTCGGCGATCCGGAAGGCTTTGCGCGTTTCGTCAACGGCGCCCACAAGGTTGGTATCGGGGTGATCCTCGACTGGGTTCCGGCGCATTTTCCAACCGACGAGCACGGCTTGCGCTGGTTCGACGGAACGGCGCTTTACGAACATGCCGATCCGCGGCAGGGTTTTCACCCTGACTGGAACACGGCCATCTATAATTTCGGCCGCATCGAGGTGATGTCCTACCTCATTAACAATGCGCTTTATTGGGCCGAGAAATTCCATCTCGACGGGCTGCGCGTGGATGCGGTCGCCTCCATGCTCTATCTCGATTATTCCCGCAAGGAAGGCGAGTGGATCCCCAATGAATATGGCGGACGGGAAAATCTCGAATCCGTCCGCTTCCTGCAGAAGATGAATTCCCTCGTCTACGGCACCCATCCGGGTGTCATGACGATTGCCGAGGAATCCACCTCCTGGCCGAAAGTATCGCAGCCCGTCCACGAGGGCGGCCTCGGCTTCGGCTTCAAATGGAACATGGGCTTCATGCACGATACGCTGAGTTACTTCTCGCGCGAGCCGGTGCATCGCAAGTTCCACCATCAGGAACTGACCTTCGGCCTGCTTTACGCCTTCAGCGAAAATTTCGTGCTGCCGCTTTCCCATGACGAGGTGGTGCACGGCAAGGGATCGCTGATCGCCAAAATGTCCGGCGACGACTGGCAGAAATTCGCCAATCTGCGGTCCTATTACGCCTTCATGTGGGGTTATCCCGGCAAGAAGCTGCTGTTCATGGGGCAGGAATTCGCACAATGGAGCGAATGGAGCGAAAAGGGCTCGCTCGACTGGAACCTGCGCCAATATCCGATGCATGAGGGCATGCGTCGCCTCGTGCGCGATCTCAACCTCACCTACCGTTCAAAACCCGCTTTGCACGCCCGCGACTGCGAACCGGAAGGTTTCCGCTGGCTTGTGGTGGATGACCACGACAATTCCGTCTTCGCCTGGCTGCGCATGGCGCCGGGTGAAAAGCCGGTGGCGGTCATCTGCAATCTCACCCCGGTTTACAGGGAAAACTATTATGTGCCGCTTCCGCTTGCGGGGCGGTGGCGGGAGATTCTCAACACCGATGCCGAAATTTATGGCGGCAGCGGCAAGGGAAATGGCGGACGCGTTCAGGCGGTCGATGCCGGCGGCGATATCGGGGCGATGCTCGTCCTGCCACCGCTTGCCACGATCATGCTTGAGCCGGAAAACTGACAGACAGAGAGGGAGGACACCATGTCGGAAAAAAGAGTTCAGCCTTTGGCACGTGATGCAATGGCCTATGTCCTCGCAGGCGGCAGAGGAAGCCGCCTGAAGGAGCTGACGGACCGCCGGGCAAAACCCGCCGTCTATTTCGGCGGCAAGGCGCGCATCATCGATTTTGCGCTTTCCAACGCGCTCAATTCCGGCATTCGCCGTATCGGCGTCGCCACGCAATACAAGGCGCACTCCCTCATCCGCCACCTGCAGCGCGGCTGGGACTTCTTCCGTCCCGAGCGTAACGAAAGCTTCGATATTCTGCCGGCCTCCCAGCGCGTGTCCGAAACGCAATGGTATGAAGGCACGGCCGACGCCGTCTACCAGAACATCGACATCATCGAGCCCTATGCGCCGGAATATATGGTCATCCTCGCCGGCGACCATATCTACAAAATGGACTACGAATACATGCTGCAGCAGCATGTCGATTCCGGTGCCGACGTGACGATCGGCTGCCTTGAAGTACCACGCATGGAAGCGACCGGCTTCGGCGTGATGCATGTGAATGAAAAAGACGAGATCATCGATTTCATCGAAAAACCGGCCGATCCGCCGGGCATTCCCGGCAATGAGGGTTTCGCGCTCGCCTCCATGGGCATCTATGTCTTCCACACGAAATTCCTGATGGAAGCCCTGCGCCGCGATGCCGCCGACCCGACCTCCAGCCGCGACTTCGGCAAGGACATCATTCCCTATATCGTCCAGCACGGCAAAGCCGTCGCCCATCGCTTCGCCGATAGCTGCGTGCGTTCGGATTTCGAGCATGGCCCTTACTGGCGCGACGTCGGCACCATCGACGCCTATTGGCAGGCCAATATCGACCTGACGGATGTGGTGCCGGACCTCGATATCTACGACAAGTCCTGGCCGATCTGGACCTATGCGGAAATCACCCCGCCGGCGAAATTCGTGCATGATGATGAGAACCGCCGCGGTTCGGCCGTGTCATCGGTCGTCTCCGGCGACTGCATCATTTCCGGCGCCTCGCTCAATCGCAGCCTCTTGTTCACAGGCGTGCGCGCCAATTCATACTCCCGCCTTGAGAATGCCGTAGTACTGCCGAGTGTGAAGATCGGGCGTCATGCCCAGCTCAGCAATGTCGTCATCGACCATGGCGTGGTCATTCCGGAAGGACTGATTGTAGGAGAAGACCCAGAACTGGATGCCAAACGTTTCCGCCGCACCGAAAACGGCATTTGCCTTATCACCCAATCGATGATCGACAAGCTGGACCTGTAGAGCCGATGAATGTCCTTTCGGTTTCATCCGAAATCTATCCCCTGATCAAGACCGGAGGGCTCGCCGACGTTGCCGGCGCGCTCCCCATCGCGCTGGAAGCCCATGGCGTCAAGACGCGCACATTGATACCCGGATATCCGGCGGTAAAAGCCGCCGTGACGGACCCCGTAAAATGTTTCGAATTTACCGATCTGCTCGGCGAAAAAGCCGATGTGCTCGAAGTGCGGCATGAGGGGCTCGACCTCCTCATTCTCGATGCGCCCGCCTATTACGAGCGCTCCGGCGGCCCCTATCTCGACCAGACCGGCAAGGATTACCCTGACAACTGGAAGCGTTTCGCGGCGCTGTCGCTGGCTGCCGCCCGCATTGCCGCCGGCGCGCTTCCCGGCTGGCGGCCGGATATGGTGCATGCCCATGACTGGCAGGCCGCGATGGCGCCGGTCTATATGCGTTATGCTGAGACGCCGGAGATTCCGAGCCTTCTCACCATCCACAACATCGCCTTCCAGGGCCAGTTCGGCGCGAATATTTTCAGCAAGCTTGGCCTGCCCGCCCATGCCTTCGGCATGGAAGGCATCGAATATTACAACGATGTGAGTTTCCTGAAGGGCGGCCTGCAGACGGCGACGGCGCTCAGCACCGTCAGCCCGTCCTATGCCGAGGAAATCCTCACCCCGCAATTCGGCATGGGCCTGCACGGCGTCATCGGCAGCCGCGCCCATGTGCTGCACGGCATCGTCAACGGCATCGATGCCGATGTCTGGAACCCGGCAACGGACCATCTGATCCACGACAATTATTCAGCCGCCAATCTCAAGAACCGCGCGCTGAACAAGAAGGCGGTGGCCGAACATTTCCGCATCGATGATGATGACAGCCCGCTTTTCTGCATCATCTCCCGCCTCACCTGGCAGAAGGGCATCGATCTCATGGCCGAAGCTGTGGACGAGATCGTTTCCCTCGGTGGCCGCCTCGTGGTGCTGGGCGCAGGAGAAGTGGCGCTGGAAGGCGCGCTTCTGGCGGCCGCATCCCGCCACCATGGCCGCGTCGGTGTTGCCGTCGGTTATAACGAGCCGCTGTCGCATCTGATGCAGGCGGGCTGCGATGCGATCATCATTCCCTCGCGTTTCGAACCCTGCGGCCTCACCCAGCTTTACGCGCTGCGCTACGGCTGCATTCCGGTCGTCGCCCGCACCGGCGGCCTTGCCGACACGGTGATCGACGCCAACCATGCCGCCATCGCCAATAAATCGGCGACCGGCGTGCAATTCTCACCCGTCACGCTCGATGGTCTGAAACAGGCGATCCGCCGGACCGTCCGTTATTACCACGACCCGAAACTATGGACACAAATGCAGAAACTCGGAATGAAATCCGACGTTTCCTGGGAAAAGAGTGCCGGCCTTTACGCCGCGCTTTACAGCCAGCTTATTTCGAAAGGCCATTGAAACAATGATCAAGACCGTTCAGACGAAGCCCTATCAGGACCAGAAGCCGGGCACTTCAGGCCTGCGCAAGAAGGTGCCAGTCTTCGCCCAGGAAAATTACGCCGAGAACTTCATCCAGTCGATCTTCGACGCGCTTGAGGGCTTTCAGGGCCAGACGCTGGTGATCGGCGGCGACGGCCGTTATTACAACCGCGAAGTCATCCAGAAGGCGATCAAGATGGCCGCCGCCGCCGGTTTCGGCAAGGTTCTGGTCGGTCAGGGCGGCATTCTTTCCACGCCAGCCGCCTCCAACGTCATCCGCAAATACAAGGCTTTCGGCGGCATCGTGCTCTCCGCCAGCCACAACCCCGGCGGACCGAACGAAGATTTCGGCATCAAATACAATATCGGCAATGGCGGCCCCGCACCGGAAAAGATCACCGATGCGATCTATGCGCGCTCGAAGGTCATCGACAGCTATAAAATCTCCGACGCCGCCGATATCGATCTCGACAAGGTGGGCAACTTCAAGGTGGACGAACTGACGGTCGAAGTGATCGACCCGGTTGCCGATTACGCCGCCCTGATGGAAGAGCTGTTCGATTTCGCCGCCATCCGCGCGCTGATCGCCGACGGTTTCAAGGTCGTGGTCGACTCCATGAGCGCCGTCACCGGCCCCTATGCCGTGGAAATCATCGAAAAGCGCCTCGGCGCGCCGAAGGGTTCCGTCCGCAACGCAACGCCGCTGCCGGATTTCGGTGGCCATCATCCCGATCCGAACCTTGTCCACGCCAAGGAGCTTTATGACGACGTCATGAGCCCGGAAGGCCCCGATTTCGGCGCCGCTTCCGATGGCGACGGCGACCGCAACATGGTGGTCGGCAAGGGCATGTTCGTCACCCCGTCCGACAGCCTCGCCGTCATCGCGGCCAATGCCAAACTGGCCCCCGGTTATGCCGCCGGCATTTCCGGCATCGCCCGCTCGATGCCGACGAGTGCTGCAGCCGACCGTGTCGCCGAGAAGCTCGGGCTTGGCATGTATGAAACGCCGACCGGCTGGAAATTCTTCGGCAATCTCATGGATGCCGGCAAGGTGACGATCTGCGGCGAAGAAAGCTTCGGCACCGGCTCCAACCATGTGCGCGAAAAGGACGGCCTGTGGGCCGTGCTCTACTGGCTGAACATCGTCGCCGCGCGCAAGGAAAGCGTGAAGGACATCGTCACAAAGCACTGGGCCGAATATGGCCGCAACTATTATTCCCGCCACGACTATGAAGAAGTGGATTCGGACGCCGCCAACACGCTGGTCGCCACCCTGCGCGAAAAACTCGCCACGCTTCCCGGCACCAGCTATGGCAATCTGAAGGTCGCGGCGGCGGATGATTTCGCCTATCACGATCCGGTCGATCAGTCGGTCAGCAAAAATCAGGGCATCCGCATCCTGTTCGAAGGCGGCTCGCGCATCGTGCTGCGCCTTTCCGGCACGGGCACTGCGGGCGCCACGCTTCGCCTTTATGTCGAGCGTTACGAACCGGATGCGGCCCGTCACGGCATCGAAACGCAGGAGGCGCTCGCCGATCTGATTTCCGTTGCCGATACGATCGCCGGCATCAAGGCCCATACCGGCCGCAACGCACCGAGCGTTATTACGTAAGGGCTTGCCGCCCGCTCATGAGGGACGCACTGAAAGCGTTCCTCACTCGGCCTTGCCTCCCTTTTCCATTCTGGAAGAGAAACACCATTTCCCGGAGAGACAGACCATGCAGACACCTTCCGTTTTCCCCAAAGGTGCAATCCAGACGGAAAACGGAACGGAATTCACGGTCTATTCCCGGCACGCCTCGCAGATCGATCTCTGCCTTTTCGATGCGAAGGGCGAAAAAGAAACGGCCCGTTTGCCGATGGCGCGCGGTGAAGATGACGTTCACCGGTTGACCGTCTCCGACGCCGGCCCCGGCACACGATACGGCTTTCGCGCTCACGGCATTTACGCCCCCGAACACGGCCTCTGGTTCGATCCTGCGAAACTGCTGCTCGACCCCTATACCACGGAGATCGACCGCCCCTTCCGGCACGATCCAGCGCTTTACGCCTTTGGTGCGGAGACCGGCGGGATCATGCCGAAGGCGATCCTTTCGCAGCATGAGCCGGTCCGGCGTCAACCGCCGCTTTTTGCCGAAGGCGGACTGATTTACGAACTGGCGGTCAAATCCTTCACCCGGCTGCACCCTGAAGTGCCGGAAGAGATCAGGGGCACCGTTGCCGCACTTGCCCATCCCGCCATTGTCGCGCACTTGAAAAAAATCGGTGTCGATGCGGTGGAGTTGATGCCGATCACCGCATGGATCGATGAGCGCCACCTGCCGCCACTCGGCCTTTCCAATGCCTGGGGTTATAATCCCGTCGGCTTCATGGCGCTCGATCCGCGCCTCTGCCCCGGCGGCGTGCGGGAATTGCGGGATACGGTTGCGGCGCTGCATGCGCAAGGCATCGGCGTCATTCTCGATCTGGTCTTCAACCATACGGGCGAAAGCGATATCGAAGGTTCTATCCTGTCGTTGCGTGGGCTCGATAACCTCACCGCCTTCCGCCACCCACCGGGAAAGCCGGGTGTGCTGGTCAACGATACCGGCACTGGCAACACGGTCGCCTGCGACCATCCCTATATTCGCCAGCTCATCATCGATTCCCTCAGACATTTCGTTCTGAATACCGGCGTCGACGGCTTCCGCTTCGACCTCGCGCCCGTGCTCGGGCGAACGGCCAATGGCTTCGACATGGCAAGCGAAACGCTCGCGGCCATGCATTCGGACCCGGCACTTTACGACCGCCTGCTGATCGCCGAACCATGGGATATCGGCCCCGGCGGATATCAGCTCGGCAATTTCCCCGAAAGCTTTCTGGAATGGAACGACCGCGCCCGCGACGATATGCGCCGCTTCTGGCGCGGCGACGCCGGCACCACCGGGGCGCTGGCCGATGCGCTTTCCGGGTCTTCGCCGATCTTTTCCCGCCATGGCCGCCTAAACAGCCGCAGCGTCAATTTTCTCGCCGCCCATGACGGTTTCACCCTGTTCGATCTCGTCAGCCACGAACACAAGCACAATGAAAAAAACGGCGAGAACAATCGCGACGGCCATAATGAAAACCACTCCTGGAACAATGGTTTCGAAGGCCTGACGGATGATCCTGCCATTGTCGCCGCCCGCATTGCGGATGTAAAGGCGCTGCTTTCCACCCTGTTCGTCAGCCGCGGCGTCTTGATGCTGACCGCTGGCGATGAGGGTGGCCGCAGCCAGCAGGGCAACAACAACGCCTATTGTCAGGACAATGACATCACCTGCGTCGACTGGTCATCGCTTGTCCCCGAGCTGATCGATCACACGGCGTTTCTCGCAGCGCTTCGCAAACGCTTCAGCGTCTTTTCTCAGACCGGTTTCTTCTCTGGTCGCGGCGACGTGACATGGCTTGCCCCGGGCGGGGAGCCCATGACAGTCACCGACTGGGAAAGGCCGGATGGGCCTTCCTTCGCCATGCTGCTTTCCACCCCGGACCGGGAGGCTGGCAAGGAGGCCGAGCTTGCCGTGCTCATCAACCGCAGCCGGGAAATCGTGCCTTTCACCCTGCCCGGCGACGACTGGCGCGCGATCGGCACGGACTTCGGCAATCCCGCATTCCTGCCGGCCCGTTCGGTGGTGTTTTATCTGAGAGCAAAACCATCGAATTGACCGGGAGTATGCTGTCCCCGACAAGACGGCGGGAACAGCAGGGTCAGACACGGCTCACGCCGAGGCCGGTGTCGCTGTCGCAATGCCCTCCAGACAAAGCCAATGGTGCATGCGCTCCGGCCAATGCAACATTCTGGGCGGAGGGAAATCCGCCTCCCCGAAACAGCCAGCGGAAACGGAAATCGCGCCGGCCAATGCCTCGGCGCTCATAAAGACGACCGTTCCGCAATCGGTGCAAAAGTGCTGCTCAAGCCAGCGCCCCGATGTTCCCGTGCGCCGCCATGCCTTCGTATCGCCCCTTCGCCTGATGATCGCAGTCTCCGGATAGATGGCGCGATAGGCGAAGGCCGTGCCGGTGCAACGCTGACATTCGTTGCAGGCGCAGGCATAGACCGATCGCGGCTCGCCGTTCAGTTCAAGTTCCACGTTTCGGCAGGAACAGCTTGCCTTGCGCAGCTTATGCATTCGCCACACAAACATCTGGTTTCATGATGTCTCTCTTTGCTAGATATCTCTCTCAAGGTTTGGGCGAGCGCTCGCGGTGAAACTATCGTTTTCACACGGCGCCATGAAGTACGCACCTTGAGGTTCGTGCCTAAATCTGTCAGGAGGCGACACATGACCAGCGGCCAGAAGGGCGATACCGAAGAATGCGGCTTTGCCGGAGCCTTGAAGGCAATCGGTGGCAAATGGAAACCGTCACTCTTGTGGTCCCTGCATATTCGGCCGCATCGTTTCTCCGAACTGCGGCGATCCTTGCCGGGTATCAGCGAAAAGGTTCTCACCCAGCATCTGCGGCAAATGGAGAGCGACGGGCTGATCAGCCGCCATGATTATGGTGAAGTGCCGCCACGGGTCGAATATTCAATCACACCGCACGGCTTCAGCTTGAACGACGCTGTCACCGCCATGTCAAAATGGGGTAAGCAGCATGAAAACTGGAAATCGCAGAGAACGACCGAACCATTGACGAGGTAACATGGCAAAAGACATAGGGCTGGCGGAGATGAAAAATCTGGTCGGCACGGAAATGGGCGTTTCCGACTGGATCATGGTCGACCAGGCGATGATTGACGCCTTCGGAAAAGCGACGTTGGATGAGCAGTTCATCCACACCGACCCGGAACGCGCCAAAGCGGAAAGTCCGTTTGGCGGCACCATCGCGCATGGGTTCCTGACGCTGTCCCTGCTGTCGGCGCTGAATTACGATGCCCTGCCCCGCATCCGCGAACAGACCATGGGCATCAATTACGGCTTCGATGCCGTGCGCTTCGTCACACCGGTCAGGAGCGGCGCGCGGGTGCGTGGCCGTTTCACGCTGGCGGAAGCGCGGTTTCGCGGCGCGGCGATGCTGATGACGACCTATGATGTGACGGTGGAAATCGAAAACGAGAAGAAGCCGGCGCTCACCGCCCGCTGGACCACCATCAGCCAGTTCAACCCGGAAGACAGGCCGGAAGACGGCTGAGACCGGGCACATGCCCGCCGCCACGCTGCAAATCTGGCAATGCGGCGGGAAGGTCGGGAATGGTGCGAGGGGGGGTAGTTCCGCCAGATGAGGAGGGTTTGCCTCCTCATCCGGCTTTTAGGGGTCTCTTCTCCCCGGCGGGGAGAAGAGAGAAGCCATAAGCTTCGTGCGAGATTGCGCTGCAGTCGGACACGATCCGCGTTTAAACCGCTACGTCCGCAGCCGCCTCCTGCAACAGCCCGCCAACATATTCGGCAAAAGAGCGCCAGCATTCCACCCGGAACGTATCGTCCGCCGTGCGCAGCAACACCACCTCCGCCTTGCCGAAAACAGTTCGCGAGCAGGCGCCGACCGGGAACCTTGTCAGGGAAAGATCCTGCGGGCAGCCGGCATTGAGTGCCGCTTCCGCACCGGGACCGGAGACGATGATGGCCGTGTTACGGTGGGAAATATCGGTTGCCGAAAACAGGCCGGAAACGCCGGAGAGCACCGCCATCAGGTCGCTTTCACCCTGATCGATCACCAGCCATTCATCCGGGCCGAGCCACAAAGCGGATCGCAGGCCCGAGGTGACGGAGCTTTTCGGGCCGGTGGGCAGGGCAAGACCGAGCGCTTCCGACAGGGCCGTCACGGCACTTTCCCGGGCGCGCAGCGACAACCGCGAGGCGGAGGCGGCCGGTTTCAGCGAAACGAAGGGCGAGCCGCCGTGAAAATCCTCAAGCACGGATTTGCGTTTTGCGTGAAGTTTGTCAGCCATTGAGACGGGCTCCTTCCTTGTCGAGGAAGACCATGTCGGTCACTTCGACGGCAATGGTTTTATCGGCGAGCGGAATGTAGAGCGTTTCGCCCATGCGCGCCCTGCCATCCGCCACCAGCGCGAAAGCGATGGAATGGCCGAGATTTTCCGACCAATAAGCGGAGGTGACATGGCCGAGCATGGTCATGGGTTTCGGCTGGTTCGGATCGACGACGATCTGGCCGCCCTCGTCCGGAACGGTCAGCCGGTCCTTCGTTTTCAGACCCACCAGCTGCTTGCGGCCGGAGCGCGTGAGATCGGGGCGTTTGAGGCCACGAATGCCGACGAAATCCGTTTTCTTCTTGGAAACGGCCCAGGCAAGCCCGGCATCGTCAGGTGTCACCGTGCCGTCCGTATCCTGCCCGACGATGATATAGCCCTTTTCCGCACGCAGGATATGCATGGTCTCGGTGCCATAAAGGCAGCCGCCGACGGCTTCCGCCCTTTCGCGGATCGCCGACCAGACGGCTGCGCCATAATCGGCCGGAACGTTGATTTCGAAACCGAGCTCGCCCGTGAAAGACACGCGGAAAAGCCGTGTCGGCACGCCGCAGAAGGTGCCTTCAGCCACCGCCATATGCGGGAAGGCCTCCGGCGAGAGATCGATGCCCTCGACGAAGGGAGCGATAACCTCACGCGCCTTCGGCCCCTGCACGGCAATCACGGCCCATTGTTCGGTGGCCGAAGTGAGCCAGACATTGAGGTCGGGGAATTCGGTCTGGAGATAATCCTCCATGTGCTGGAGAACGCGCGGCGCGCCGCCCGTCGTCGTCGTCACATGGAAACGATCTTCGGCAAGACGGCCGACAACACCGTCATCGTAAACAAAGCCGTCTTCGCGGGTCATGATGCCGTAACGGCAGCGGCCGGGTTTCAGCGTGTCCCAGGCATTGGTGTAGATGAGGTTCAGGAACTTCGCCGCATCCGGGCCGACCACTTCGATCTTGCCGAGCGTGGAGGCATCGAAAACGCCGACGCTTGTCCGAACGGTCTTGCATTCGCGGTTGAGCGCCTCATGCATGTCCTCGCCCGCCCGCGGGAAGAACCAGGCGCGTTTCCAGTTGCCGACATCCTCGAACACCGCACCGGCCGCAAGTTCTTCCTCGTGCATCGGCGTCTTGCGGGCCGGGTCGAACAGTGCGCCGCGCGAATGATTGATAAGCGTGCCGAAGGTGACCGGCGTATAGGGCTGGCGGAAGGTGGTGAGCCCGACCTTGGGCAAGTCCCGGCCGAGCGCTTCAGATGCGATGGCAAGGCCATGCATATTGGACATCTTGCCCTGATCGGACGCCATGCCATTGGTGGTGAAGCGCTTGATATGCTCGACGGAATGCATGCCCTCGCGCACGGCAAGGCGGATATCCTTGGCGCAGACATCGTGCTGGAAATCGATGAAGGCCTTGACGCCGGTGCCCTCACCCGCGCCTTCGGCCGCACCGATCATACCGCCGGTCCAAATCCTGGCATTCTCGCCGGAAAACTCCACGACGCCGCCACCGGCAGCCGCAGCCTCGGCGATCAGCACGGAAAGATCGTCCGTGCCGTTGCAGGCGCCGATGGAAACACCATTCTGCACATGGATATCGGGCAGGAAACGCTGGTTAGCCGCGTCAAACTTCAGCTTGCCACGCGATTGCGAGAAGAGATGCACCGAAGGCGTCCAGCCGGCGGAAACGACAAGCGCGTCGATGGCGATCTTGCGCTTGTTGGAGCCGCCATTGCGGCCAACGGTCATGGAAGACACACGCAGGCGGCCGGCGGTGTTGTAGACGCTATGGCCAGCCAGCACTTCGATGCCGAGCGCCCGCGCCTCATCCAGCAGGCGCTGATCCGGGTTCTCGCGGCAATCGACGATGGCAGCGATCTTCACCCCGGCCTTTTTCAGATCGAAGGCCGTCTCATAGGCCGAATCATGGGCAGTGTAGACCCCGACATTGTGGCCGACGGCCACACCGTACTGGTTGAGATAGGTGCGTGCGGCCGAGGCCAGCATGATGCCGGGGCGGTCATTATTGGCAAAGACCATGTGGCGCTCGATCGCACCCGCCGCCAAAACGACCTTTTTGGCGCGCACCTGCCACAGCCGCTCGCGCGGCTGGTGTCTGGCGGGCGTGGCGAGATGATCGGTCACCCGCTCGGCCAGCGCCACGAAATTGTGGTTGTAATAACCAAAAGCGGTGGTGCGGGTCAGAACCCGCACATTGGGCAGGGACTTCAGTTCGGCAAAAACCTTTTGCGCCCATTCGTAACCGGGCAGGCCGTCGATGACAGTACCAGTGTCGAAACGCAGCGCGCCGCCGACTTCGGCATTTTCATCCACCAGAATGACGCTGGCGCCGGTTTTCGCGGCAGCAAGCGCCGCCGTCAGACCAGCGACGCCGGCACCGGCCACCAGCACGTCACAATGGGCGTAGCGGCCGGAATAATGATCCGCATCCGGCTCGCCCGGCGCCTTGCCGAGACCGGCGGCGCGGCGGATCAGCGGTTCGTAAATCCTGTGCCAGGCGGCCTTCGGCCACATGAAGGTTTTATAATAAAAACCGGCCGCGAACATCGGCGACAGGAGGTCGTTGATCGCGCTCAGATCGAAGGATAGCGACGGGAAACGGTTCTGCGAGGCGATGATCGCGCCGTCGAACACTTCCTGCACCGTGGCACGCACATTGGGCTGCTTGCGCAGGCTGTCGCGGGAAACGTCGATCAGCGCATTCGGCTCTTCCGGCCCGGCGGACAGGAAGCCGCGCGGCCGGTGATATTTGAACGAGCGGCCGATCAGATGCACGCCATTCGCCAGAAGCGCGGAGGCGACCGTGTCCCCCTCCAGCGCCTGATAAATCTTGCCATCGAAGGTGAAGCGCGCGGTTCTGGCCGGGGTGAGACGACCGGCCCCCTTGATACGATAATCGCCGCTCATTGCCCGGCTCCCTTTTCTGCGGAAAGGACCGTTTCAGCGTCCGGCTTCGGTTCACCTGCCTTGTAGGTCATCAGGAATTTGTCGCTGACCGAATCGCGGGCGGCGTTGAAGAAGCGGCCGCAGCCGTGAATATGACGCCAGCGCTCGAAAACGAGGCCCTTGTCATTGTCGCGGATGAAGAAATAGTCAGCGAAGGCCTCGTCGGAAATATCGGCGATGTTTTCCGGCCGGGCAATATGGGCTTCGCCCGCCCAGCGGAATTCCAGTTCGGAACGGTCTTCCCCGCAATAGGGGCAATGGATCAGAAGCATCGTCGCTCCACCTAGAGAGAATTTTCCGGAAGCGCTGTTCCGGCGGGTTGGTCACACAGCCGCTTTCCCATGGCTACGAAAGGGGAAAGCCGCTTTAAAAGCTGCTCGAAATTATCGAAAGGGCGTAGCGCCGAGGCCCGGCCCATATTGACGATGGCAACCGCCATCATGTCGGTGTCGATCGCGAAGGGGTAATCCTGCTCGCCATCCTCCTTCTCGCCGACAAAATAAACCATTTTGTTCGCGAGACTCGGAGCACAGAGAAGCAGGCCTTTTTCCGCCATGAAGGGCCAGTCTTTCTCACCCTGCATCTTCGCAATCTTCTGGCTGCGAAAATCCCTGGCCTCGGGAATGACGCTGCCGACGGGCACGGCCACAGCCGCGCCTGATATGGTGATCGCAAGCATGGCCGCCGCCAGCATCAATGCGCCACCGCGGCAGCGGCAGCCTCATCGATAAGACGGCCGGTGCGGAATCGGTCGAGCGTCAGCCCCGCCGCCAGACGATGCGGTTCGCCCCGCGCAATGAGATGCGCGAAAAGATTCGCCGAACCCGGCGTCGCTTTGAAGCCGCCCGTGCCCCAGCCGCAATTGACAAAGAGGTTCGGCACCGGCGTCACGCTCTGGATCGCCGAGCGGTCGGGCGTGTTATCGGTGATGCCGCCCCATTGCCGCATCATCTTGACGCGGCGGAAAATCGGGAACAGCTCGCAGATGGCGTCCAGCGTATGAGTGATGATCTGCAGGCCGCCGGTCTGGGAATAGGAGTTATATTGGTCGGTGCCGGCGCCGATGACCAGCTCGCCCTTGTCGGATTGCGAAATATAGGCGTGGACCGTGTTGGACATGACCACGCAGGGGAAGATCGGCTTCAGCGGCTCCGACACCAGCGCCTGCAGCGGGTTGGAATGCAGCGGAACGCGCACATCCGCCATTTTCATGATGACGGAGGAATGACCGGCGGCGGAAACGCCGATTTTTTTCGCGCCGATGAAACCGCGATTGGTCTCCACACCCGTCACCGCCCCGTCCGGTCCACGGCGAATGCCCGTGACCTCGCAGTTCTGGATGATGTGCACGCCGCGGTCGGAGGCCGCGCGGGCATAACCCCATGCAACGGCATCGTGGCGCGCCGTGCCGCCGCGGCGCTGCAGGGCAGCGCCGTTGATCGGATAACGCGCATTGCCTGATATATCGAGCGGCGGGCAATAGGCTTTCGCCTGCTCCGGCGTCAGCCACTCATTATCTATGCCGTAGAGACGATTGGCATTGATATGGCGGCTAAAGGATTGCCGGTCATGGATATTGTGCGACAGCATCATCACGCCGCGCGCCGAATACATGACGTTGTAATTGAGATCCTGGCTCAGGCCTTCCCACAGTTTCAGGGAATGCTCATAAATATCCATGCTCTCTTCATAGAGATAGTTGGAGCGGATGATGGTGGTGTTGCGGCCGGTATTGCCGCCGCCGAGCCAGCCTTTTTCCAGAACCGCGACATTGGTGATGCCGTGCTCCTTGGCAAGATAATAGGCGGCACCGAGACCATGGCCACCGCCGCCGATGATGATGACATCGTAATCCTTGCGCGGCTCGGGTGAGGACCATTGCGCATCCCACCCCTTGTGACCCCTGAGCGCCTCGCGCGCCACGGCGAAAACGGAATATTTGCGCATTCGCAGTCTGCTCCTTAAGAACCGGCCTGATGCCGGAAGCATGGTTCCGGCCCGTATCATACACATGGCAAATCGGGATGGGAGGCAATATCCATTTTGCGACGCCGCAATGCTTTTGTTTCGACATCGCAGGCACAATGCCGGGGAGGCTGCATTTTACAGGCTGATTATGCGCTACCGGCTGGACTTGCTGCAAATGATCTGTTATTGCACGTCACCAATCGCCCGGCTCGACAGCCGAACGAACGATTTTTTATTTGCGTGCGAATACCTTATTCACATAGCAAATTAACCAAACCAAAGGAACGGGATTCACGTGCAGGTACTAGTCCGCGACAATAACGTTGATCAGGCGCTCCGCGCCCTGAAGAAAAAGATGCAGCGCGAAGGCATTTTCCGTGAAATGAAAATGCGCGATTACTACGAAAAGCCCTCCCAGAAGCGCGCTCGCGAAAAGGCTGAAGCCGTTCGCCGCGTTCGCAAGCTGGCACGCAAGCGTGCACAGCGCGAAGGTCTGGTTGCAGGCCCCCGCGCAGGCCGTTAATAGGCCGTCTTTTGGACGTTTTTGAATGCTTGTTGGGCGGGGGCGATCAATTCGCCGCCGCTCTTTGTGTTTGTGGCCGGAGAACGCTCTTGAAAACGACCGTGAGACCGGCCTGCGAGGGAACCCACACCGAATGATCGCTGTCGACGCCTGTGTTGTGAAAAACTCCGATGCCTCCACGCGCCGGGTGCCATTGAAAAACAACAGAGGGTTCCGCGCTTCTCTGGTCGTCTGTACCGTCCTTGCCGGTCTTTCCGGCTGTGCGACATCCAACCAGACGGAAGATGTCTTCAGGATCGACCGTGCCCAGGGTTCGCAGGAAAACATCGCCTCGCTCACCTCGGTCATCAACGCCAATCCGCAGGATCCCGAAGGCTATAACGTCCGTGGCTCGGCTTACGGCCGCGCCGGCGATTCGCGCCGCGCCATCGAGGATTTCAACAAGGCGCTGCAGCTCAACCCGCGCTTTTATCAGGCCTATGCCAACCGCGCGCTGGTCTATCGCAACTCCGGGCAGCAGCAGCAGGCCCTGCAGGACTACAACGCCGCCCTGCAGATCAATCCGAGCTACGATGTGGCGCTGATCGGCCGTGGCAATCTTTACCGCCAGTCCGGCCGTGTGAACGAAGCCTTCAACGATTTCTCCCGCGCCATCGAGCTTGAAACCACCGACGGACGCGCCTGGCACAATCGCGGCCTGATCTACCAGCTGCGCAACCAGCATGCCCAGGCCATCGAGGACTTCTCCAAGGCAATCTCGTTGTCATCGACATCGCCGGAGCCCTATAACGGCCGCGGCCTTTCCTATGTCGCGCTGAATGACGACGAAAACGCCTTCGCGGATTTCAACCACGCCATTTCGCTTGACGACAAGGTGGCGGAATCCTGGGCCAACCAGGCGCTGGTCTATGAGCGTCGCGGCGAGATGGCCAAGGCCGCCAAGTCCTATTCGCACGCGGCACGGCTCGATCCGAAATACAAGCCGGCGCTCGATGGCGTTGCCCGCACACGCGGCGCCAGCGCTTCCTGAAGCCAGAAAAAGGCTAACAAAAAAGCCGGCGGTGCAAGGCACCCGCCGGCTTTTTTATGGGAAAAGCGCAGGCCTCAATGGCTGTCGCGGCGCGCCTCGGGGGCGGCGGCACCCGACCACAATTCGGCCTGCACGGCGTTTTGAAATTCCATGACCTCGCGCCGCATGGCAGCGTCCTCATAGCCCAATCCCGTCAGATAGGCGGCCAGCTCGCGGCATTCCCTGCGCCAGAAATCATTCGCCTCCACACCATGCAGACGGTCAAGCATGGTTGCGCACCGTTTTACATCGGCAATGCGGTTCTTTGCCGGAAAGGCGATTACTTCTGAACTCGTCGTCACGCGGGCACCCTGCTCTTCGAGGAATCAATACCGACTTTTTAAAGGCGAGATGGTTAACGAAGTCTGCAGAGCGATGGAGACAGCCGGTAAAGGCCGGCCGGAGAGCGATTCTTCGCCTGTTCGGAGCGCAAAATCATGTTTCAAGGTCGCCCCGACCAGGAGGAATCATCGATTACTAAGGAATTTACCAATCAAGATTACCGAAATTTCATGCCGCGGCAGATAGAAGAAGTATATGTGTGTTGAAACAACACCAGTCTCATCGTATATTTCTTGCAAAGAAAAAAAATGCCGCAGCGCAGCCATAAATGGAGAAATCGTTCTCGGGAGGAGAGCACCATGTATGCACCTCGTGTTTTTTTCAGCATGATCGGTGCATTGCTTGCCTTTGCGGTTGCCACATACTTCATTCACGGATCTTTCTATACGGCATTCATCCAGACGCTCATCTGTGCCGTCATTCTGCAAATCGGTTATTTTATTGCGATTCTCGTGCTCGTTGCCCGCGAGAAGCGGCGGATGCGGGAAACCTTCGCGCGCGAGCGCGGCGCCGAGACACTGCAGGCCGACACGGCCAAGAGCCCGCCGCCGCATGGCGCCAAACTGACGGATATGTAGGCTTCAGGCGCCGGCTTTTATTGCGTCGCAAAAAAATCGCTTGCATCCACACCCATGACACTTTCTGCTGGCCAAATCCTGACGGTTCGTCAAAGCAGAAGGACAACACATGGTGAGCGGTTCACAGCCCATTTGCGTCATCATCGCTGCGAAAAATGCATCCGAAACGATCGATATCGCCATACGCTCCGCACTTGTCGAGCCGGAGGTCGCCGAAGTCGTGGTCATCGACGACGGTTCCACCGATACGACAAGCGATGTGGCACATGCGGCCGATGACGGTACCGGCCGTTTGCGGGTCGTGCGATTCGAGGTCAATCGTGGCCCCTCGGCTGCACGCAACCATGCGATTTCGATTTCATCGGCACCGCTCATCAGCATTCTCGATGCGGACGACTTCTTTTTCCGGGGCCGTTTCGCCGCCATGCTGGCCGATGACGACTGGGACCTCGTGGCCGACAATATCGCCTTCATCCAGCAGTCGGTTCCGGGCGCCTCCTCCATGCAGCCTGCCCGTTTCGAACCCCAGGCCCGCTATCTGTCACTCACGGAATTCGTGGAAGGCAATATTTCCAGGCCCGGCATCGAGCGTGGGGAAACCGGGTTTCTGAAACCGGTGATACGCCGCGCTTTTCTCGACAAACATGCGCTGCGTTATGACGAAGCCATGCGGCTCGGTGAGGATTACGAGCTTTACGTGCGCGCACTTGCCGCCGGCGCCCGTTACAAGGTAATCCGCCATTGCGGTTACGGCGCGATCATACGCGGCAACTCGCTGAGCGGCCGCCACAGCACCGAGGATCTCCGCCGCCTATACGAGGCGGACAAGGCCATACTGGCCGGCTGCAGGCTTTCCGCTGCGGAAACCGCGATCCTGCGCGAACACGAAAAACACATCCGTGCCAAATTCGAGCTTCGCCATTTCCTCGATGCGAAAAAGCAGAAGGGCATGGGCGGCGCGCTGAGCCACGCCCTTACGCGGCTGCCCGCCTTGCCCGCCATAACGCGCGGTATCTGGACCGACAAGACAGCCCGATTCCGTAAATCCCCGCCGGTGCGGGATGTGCGTTATCTGCTGGACGGTACGCCGGTTTCGTAGGGGCAGATTCACTGCTGCAAGAACGACGACAAGTCCGCCTTTCGTTCCTCCGTCATGCCGGTCCCCGGAACTAGCCCGAGGATGATCCGGCATCCAGCCACGGCGCGTCTGCGCCGTGAAAGAGTCTTTCGCGATCAATGACTTGATCGCGCTGGACCCCGGATCAAGTCCGGGGTGACGGCCTGCGGATTTTCCGCTTTCGCCAAACACATAGGTGCCGCTACACCTTGTCCCTGGCGCGAAAGGAAGCACAACCGCCGACTATGTTAGATCACCCTCAGAGATAATCCCGCTTTACCGTTTCCAGAACGGCGGCAAAGCGCTCCTTGCGCTCCTCCAGCCGGCCATCCGGGCTAAGGCGCGGTTCCGCGCGGCTTGCCTGCCAGAGCGCCAGCGTGGAAGGCGCGGCCAGCACCTGCTTGGCCAATTTGCGCAATGACCGGGACTGCGTTTCCTGCGGCCGCACCAGCACGTCGCCCTCATGCGCCGAGCCCTCATGCGCCGGAACGGAACCGGTCTCGGCAATGACGGGGCCGGGCGGCGGCGGGAAGCTCATGCCCCAGAAGCGCGAGCCCTTTTTCGCCGCCTCGGCGCGGGTCGAAACCGGCACGTAACGCGGCTGATATTCGACACCCACGCTGCCGGCCCAGTCGCTCCATTTGAAGCTGTTGATCGACGGCGAGGTGCTGACCGCGACCCATGGCACGCGGAAGGCATCGGCAAGGATTGCGCCATGCATGGATTCTGCGACGATGAATTCCGACTGGGCGATGGCGCGGATCACCGCTTTTGCCTCGCCACGCGGGTCGAGATAGGTCAGCCCCGCTGGTTCACAGACGGTTTCCCACATGCCGAATTCCGCCGATTCCCAATGGGGAACGAAGGTCTTTTTGTAGAGCTTCGGCAGACCTTTGAAATCAGGCATCTCGGTGACCATGACGGCCGGGTCGACGATGCCCTTTTCAGGCGCGAGCCCCAGTTTGGCGGCGGTTTTTTCGCCGCGCACGCAGCGAATATCCCAGAACTCGGTGCTGGTATCCGGCACCGCGCCATAACCATAGCCGCTGCCGATCACCAGCTTGCGCTGCCTTGCGGGCAAAAGAACGTCGTTCAGCACGGTGCCGACGCCGACGAGCATGACATCGTCATGCACATCGCGCAGGCCCGGAAGCAGAAAATCCCACAGCCACAGGTTGAGATCGTCACCGAAATTTCCGTGATGAGATTCCCAGTGGTAAGGTTTCATGAGGTCACTCCTGGGTGAAAAAACATATAAATTCTTGCGGGCGAGAATTCGCTCATCTGGAGCGCACGATTTTTCCAGCACCGAGTTCAAACGCGGCGCGCAGCAGTGCCGGATCGCGCATCGCCCATTTCAGGAGTAGCCCGAATTCGGGCGCCTTGCGCCGTTTCAGATTGCCCGCCTGGCTCCACAGCGCCTGTTTACGCGCCGTGTTTTTATAGGAAGCGATGGAGGCGACATCGTCCGGCCGGCGTGAAAAACGCCCCTCCAGCGTATCGAGCGCCACCCAGGTATTGAACTGCTGGCGCAGGAATTCCGGCGAGGTATTGTCGATGCTGTGGAAGATATTGACGCCCATGCCGCGCATCGCGCCGGCGTCGTCACACAGAAGCGTGCGCTTCGATGCGAGGATGGAATCGCAGAAAAACAGCACGTCTTCCGCCGCCAGACGAAGCGCCGGGTCGAAGCGGATTTTCTCAAAAAGAGCACGGCCGATCACCATGCAGGAGAGATGCAGGAAGCTCCAGTTGCGCAGCATGACGCTGGCGAGATCCGGCAGTTCGATCACCAGCGGCTTCTCGGAAAGACGTGCCGCGCCCTCATTCTTCTCCAGTTCGGAAATGGCGAAATGATAATAAAATTCGTCACTTGCCTGCATGGATGCCCAGTAGCACTCACCGCCATAGGTCTGAAGCGCGAAGGCCGCATTCTGCAGGTGGTCGGGTGTCCAGATATCGTCGGAATCAAGAAAAGCGACATAGTCGGTGCCGTCAGGCACATTGTCCAGACCGGTGTTGCGGGCGCCGCCCGGGCCGGCATTGGCCTGCTTAATGACGAGAATCCGGTCTTTCTCACCCTGCGAAAGTTCCGCAAGTTCCTGATCGATCGGGTATGGCGATTCGTCATCGACGATGACAAGATCGAAATCCTGGTAAGTCTGCGCAAAAACCGATGCGAGTGCACGTCCAAGGACACCGTGCTGCTTTTGGTAGTAGGGAATGACGACAGTAAATCTTGCCATTGTTTCGCCCCTTGCGTTGATCAAGAAGTGTCGGGCCCGATCCTAAAAGCGGCCCCGATGGTATCGGCAACTCCCAACCGGCTTTCCTCCCGCCGGCCTCCAGAAACAGGATGCTTGTATGCCCCCAGCGCCAAATGTAAAGACCATCACCACGAATGTCGGCTGGAGCGTTTTATCAAAAACAGGGACATTCGGGCTTAAATTTGTCACGGTCCCCATTCTCGCAAGACTGCTTTCCCCGGAGGAATTCGGGGTGGTGGCGGTAGGACTAACGGTTGTACAGTTTCTGACGATGATCGCCGGCGCGGGGCTGACCTCTGCCCTCATCGTCGAAAAGGAAGAGGATATGGAAACGATCCATACCGTCTTCTGGGCCAATCTGGCGATCTCCTGCACCATGGCCGCCGCCCTCTACATCTGGGCGGAGTTTTTCGGCGGGCTGCTGGGCGCGGTGGAAAGCGCTTACCTGCTGCGCATCATGGCGTTCCTCATTCCGCTGCAGCTTGCCGGCGATGTCGCTTATTCGCTGCTCGCCCGGCGCATGAATTTCAGCAAGGACGCGCTCTGGAGCATGGCGTCTGAAAGCATCGCGGCCATCGTCGCGGTGGCGCTCGCCTTCATGGGCTTCGGCGTCTGGGCGCTGATCATCCAGCTTTTTGCCGCGGCCCTCATCCGGCTTGTCGGGCTTTATGCCGTTTCCCGCTATTGCCCGCGCTTCGTCATGAAACCGCGCCGGCTGGTGCCGCTTCTCGGCTTCAGTTCGGGGCTGATGGGCTCGGAAATCGCCAATTTCGTCACCTTCCAGTCGCCGATGGTGGTCATTGCCCGACACCTCGGCCTGGCGGATGCCGGCGCCTATTCCGCCTCCAACCGCTTTGCCAGCATTCCCAATCAGGTGGTTCTGTCGGCCGTCATGGGCGTTCTGTTTCCCGCCTTCAGCCGCATGATGGACGATCCGCAGCGCCGGCGCGATGCGCTGATGTTCAGTACGCAGGTGCTGACCGTGCTCTTGGCACCGATGATGTTCGGCCTCTGGGCGGTGGCGGAGCCGGCCATGCTTGTCATCTTCGGGCAGAACTGGGCCTATGCCTGGCCTGTCCTCGGTCTGCTCGCCCTGTCCAAGGCCATTCTGACGCCGTGCAGCACCTTCATCCCGTATTTGAAGGGTGCAGGTTACGGCCGCGTGCTGTTCTGGTCGGCGACGATCCGCGCCATCGTCACCACCGTCGCGGTCTGGCTCGCAGCACTTTATGGCACCCTGATCGACGCGATGGTGTGGCTCTGCATCGTCAATGCGGTAACGCTGGTCGCCTATTCCTGGGCGGTGTTCAAGGCAAGCGACACGCCGTTTTTCCGCGGCCTTTATGTCAGCAGCAGGCCGATGATCGCGGCGCTCATCATGGCCGTTGCGGTGCGCTATCTGCTGCACATTCTGGCTGAGCGCATTCCTAATGCCACCCTTCAGGTCCTCATCGGCGCTGCCGTCGGCGGCCTCATCTATGCGGTGCTGATCCTGCTGACCGAACGGGCGCTGCTCGGGAAAATTCTCGGAATGGTCAAATCGCGGCGCATGCGGGGAACTGCAACCCAAGGTTAGTCAAGCCACAGGAAAACGCGCCTCATTTCTGCCGTTAACCAACCTTTTCCGCGGTGATTTCCCTCACCGCGGCAAGGTCGGATAGCCGTTCATTTTGCAGCGCAGCATCACGACAAATGACATTTTCACACGCTTGAGCGATTTTTAATATTGTCCAGATTTATGAAAAAATAAGTTATATCAGTATCTTGATTTTTCGAAGCGGCGAGAATGGCCGAAACGCCAGACATTCACCCGCAAAATCTAAGCTTGTGTTTTTCCCGCGTCGCCACATTTTATCCCAAAGTCGAAACCAGACTTTCCAGTGCGGGCTTAAGTTCGCTCTGGTTGCAACGCGGCGTGGGTGGACGCCGCCCAATAGGGGTGACTGATGTGACTGTCGATCAGAACCTATCCTCCCGTATCAATTTGATGCGCATATTGCTGATTTCAGGAATCGTGTTCGTTCATGTGCCGCACGATGCCGAAACCAGCCCGTTTCTCGGCCTTTACGGCTTCTTCGACTGGCTGCGGGTTTTCCTGGGCGATGCGCTGTTCCGCATCGGCGTGCCCTGTCTCAGCGCCATTTCCGGCTACCTGCTGTTTCGCCGCGGCATGAGCGGTTTCGATTATCCCGCGACGATCCGTTCCAAGTCGAAAACCGTGCTGCTGCCCTTCCTTCTGTGGAATGGAGCGCTGTTTGCCGCCGTGCTGCTGATCCAGCTGTTCGATGTCGGCGTCGGTTATTTCCCCGATCTGTGGAATGCCAGCCCGCGTGAAATCATCAGCCATGGAACAGCGCTTGAGGAACTGCCGGTGAATGTGCCGCTGTATTTCCTGCGCGATCTCTTCGTCTGCATCCTGCTGTCGCCGGTGCTCGCTTTTCTGATGCGCCGTTTCGCGCTGCCGACACTTGCCATCCTGCTCGTCATCACCGCCATGCCTGACCTGACGATCTTCATCGTCCAGAAGAAATCCATCCTCTTCAGCTTTTCGCTCGGCATCGCGCTCGCGTTGCACCGGGTCGATGTCAAGGCGCTTGATCCCTACGCCTTGCCCATCATGGTGCTGACCTTCGCCGCCTCCGCCATATTGGCCACCGGCCTTTATTTCACCGGCCCGGAATTCACCTTCTGGCTGAACATCTCACGCAATCTGCTCGCGGTCTTCGGCGCGCTCGGTTTCTGGGTTTCCTCCGCCATCCTGATCCGCAGCCGGCTGGGTCAGCGACTTGCCGAAACCGGCAGCCTGAGCTTCTGGATTTTCTGCGCTCATTACCCCTTGCTCGTGATCATGTGGATGATCTGGAACAAGGGCGGGCCGGACTTCTATCCTGCCTTCTATATCAGCGCGACGCTTTCCGCCTTCGTCATTCTGGTGATCAGCAATGCCCAGATCCGCAAATACCTGCCCGCCGTTTATGCCGTGCTGACCGGAAGCCGCAGCGGCAAACGCAAGGCCAGCGCCGAACTCACGGCAAAACGGCCCGCCACGATAGGCCCGCCGAAATCCGAAACGCTTTATTCGCAACGACAGAGGTGAACCAATGACAACATTTGTCACCCGCGTTCAGACACGCATTTTTCTTGCCGCAGCCCTTTCGGCCACCGCTTTTGCAGCACCGGTCCATGCGCAGGAAGGCAACGGCACATCCTTCATCGAGAATTTCGATTCCATGGACCGGTCCTTCTGGTACGTCTCAGACGGCTGGAACAACGGTTCGCATCAGAATTGCACCTGGTCGAAGAAACTGGCGACGGTGGAAAACGGCCAGCTCACGCTCGGTTTCGAGGAAGCCAAGGCTGGCGATCGCAACTTCGCCTGCGGCGAGATCCAGACCAAGGGGCGTTATCGCTACGGCACCTATGAGGCACGGATGAAGGCCGCCACCGGCTCGGGCCTGAACTCCGCCTTTTTCACCTATATCGGCCCGACCGACAAGAAGCCGCATGATGAAATCGACTTCGAGGTTCTGGGCAGGAATACGGGCCAGGTGCAGCTCAACCAGTATATTTCCGCCAAGGGCGGCAATGAGAAGCTGGTGCCGGTGGAAGGCGGAGCCGATGCCGGTTTCAACGATTACGCCTTCGTCTGGGAGCCGCAGCGCCTGCGTTATTACGTCAACGGCAAGCTCGTCCACGAAGTGACCGACGAGACGAAAATCCCCCAGAATGCCCAGAAGATTTTCTTCAGCCTGTGGGGCACCGACACGCTGAAGGACTGGATGGGCCGTTTTTCTTATGCCGGACCATCGCAGATGATCGTTGACCGGTTTGCCTTCACGGCGCTCGGCGACAAATGCCAGTTCCCGGAATCCATCGCCTGCGCCCTCAACTGATTTTTTGAACCAAATCGTACGCCGCGGCGTCTCCGACGCATGAACCAACCGGACCCTTGCATGACCCATGTTCTATATCTCGCGCATGATCTGTCGGACCCCGCCATTCGCCGGCGGGTGCTGACCCTGCTTGCGGGCGGGGCGCGGGTGACGCTGGCGGGTTTCCGGCGCGGACAGAACCGGTTGGCGGAGATTGAAGGCGTCGTACCCGTCGTGCTCGGGGAAACCGCCGACGGGCAGTTTCTGCAACGCCTGGCGGCGGTGGCGAAAGCCAGCCTCTCGCTGGGCAAGACCCTGAACGGTATCCCCGCCCCCGACGTCATCCTCGCCAGAAATCTGGAAATGCTGGCGCTGGCAAAGCGGGCCATGTCGATCTATGCTGGGCAGCCGGCGCTGGTTTACGAGTGTCTCGACATTCACCGCCTGCTTCTCAACAAGGGCAAGCCCGGACAGATGCTGAATGCCGCGCAGCGTTATTTCGCCCGTGACGCCAAGCTGCTGGTGACGAGTTCCCCGGCTTTCGTGGAGCATTATTTCAAGCCGGTTTCCGGCCTCAACCTCCCCGTTTTGTTGCAGGAAAACAAGGTGCTGGCGCTTGACACCACCGTTGCCGCCACGCCGCAACCGCGCGCTCCCGCCCCCGGCGAACCATGGAAAATCGGCTGGTTCGGCGCGCTTCGCTGCCGCAAGTCGCTAGCAATCCTCGCCGACTTTGCAAGGCGCATGGAAGGCAGGGTCGAAATCATCCTGCGCGGCCGGCCGGCCTATTCGGAATTTGCCGATTTCGACGGCTTCGTGGCCACTGCCCCGCATGTGCATTTCCATGGGCCTTACAAGAACCCCGAAGACCTTGCCGCCATCTATAACGAGGTGCAGTTCACCTGGGCGATAGACTTTTTCGAGGAAGGCCAGAATTCCAGCTGGCTGCTGCCCAACCGGCTTTACGAAGGCTGCCTTTATGGCACCCTGCCGATTGCGCTTGCCGGCACGGAAACCGCCCGCTTCATCGACAGGCGCGATATCGGCTTCGTCCTGCAGAATGCACGTCCGGACGACCTCGCCGCCCTGTTCGGCCAGATGACGCCGCAAACCTATGCGGACGCCTTCAACACCCTCTCGGCTCTCGACAGGAAACAATGGCTCACCGACCGCGACGATTGCCGCCAGCTGGTCCAGCAATTGTCCTCTCTCGCCAAATCCGCCTCCGGCCATGCCCGTGAAGCGCAGTTTTCACCCGTGTAATGCGTAGGGGGCAAATCATGGAAGGTCGTGGCAATTCCGGCATCAGAACATTGATCGTCATTCCCTGCCTCAACGAGGCAAAGACGATTGAGGGGCTGCTCAACAAGTTCACCGTCGCAATGCAGGGCCGGCTTTTCCGCATCGTGGTTGCCGATGGCGGCAGCACGGATGGAACACGCGATATCGTCACCGCCTTTGCGGCGGCGGATGACCGCGTGACGCTTCTTCCCAATCCGAAGCGCATCCAGAGCGCCGGCATCAACCTTGCCGTCGCCACCTTCGGTGAGGATTTCGATTACCTCATCCGCATCGACGCCCATGGCGATTATCCCGATGATTATTGCCAGCGGCTGATCGAGGACGCCGAGCGCACCGGCGCGGATTCTGTCGTCGTCGCCATGGATACCGTCGGCCACGGCCTGTTTCAGAAGGCGACGGCCATCGCCCAGAATTCCAAGCTCGGCAATGGCGGCTCCAAGCATCGCGAAGGCGCGAAAGGCCACTGGATCGACCATGGCCACCACGCGCTGATGCGGATTGCCGCTTTCGATGCCGTCGGCGGTTATGACGAGAGCTTCAGCCACAATGAGGATGCCGAGCTGGACTTCCGGCTGCGCAAATCCGGTTTCCGCATCTGGATGACCGACAAGACCCGCATGACCTATTATCCGCGCGCCAGCGTCCTGCCGCTGTTCCGGCAATATCTCGCCTATGGGCGCGGCCGGGCGAAGAACCTCCTGAAACACCGCTCCATCCCGAAAATCCGCCAGATGATTCCGCTCGCCGTGCTGCCGGTCTTCATCTTCGCCTTGCTGTCGCTTGTGCATTGGGCCGCACTTATTCCGCTTGGCCTCTGGATCGCCGCATGTGTGGGTTATGGCTTGTGGATGGCAATAGGTCAGAAAAACCCATACGGCCCGCTCGCCGCCTTTTCGGCGATGGTGATGCATCTGGCCTGGTCCACCGGCTTTTGGCTGGAACTCCTGAAATTCCGGGGAAGAAAGGCTGTCTCATGACCGACAACACCGTCACCCGCCCGCATGATTCGAAAACCGTCGATATCGGCATCTGCACCTACAGACGCCCCGCACTCGTCGCCACACTTCTGTCACTCTTCGAACTCGACGTGCCGGAAGGTGTGAAAGTTCGGCTGATTGTTGCGGATAATGACGAGGAGCCAAGCGCCAGGGCGAGTGTGGACCGCTTGCGCGAAACCGCGCCCTTTGAGATCACCTATGTCCATTGCCCGAAATCGAATATTTCGATTGCCCGCAATGCCTGCCTGTCGGAATGCAAGGCGGATTATCTGGCCTTCATCGACGATGACGAAACCGCCCCGCCGCACTGGCTCACCGCCCTTCTGGAAAAAGCCGACGAGACCGGTGCGGAAACCGTTCTCGGCCCCGTGACGGCGGTTTACCGGGACAATGCGCCGGGCTGGATGAAACGTGGTGATTTCCACTCGACCGTTCCGGTCTGGGTCAATGGCGAAATCATCACCGGTTATACCTGCAACACATTGCTCAGGATGGATGCGCCCTCGGTGAAGGGCCGGCGTTTTGCGCTGGCGCTCGGCCAGAGCGGCGGCGAAGACACCCATTTCTTTTCGCATCTTCACGCCGCAGGCGGCCGTATCGTTTTTGCGGAAGACGCCATGCTGTCCGAACCGGTGCCGGAAAATCGCGCCAGCTTCATGTGGCTTGCCAAACGCCGCTTCCGCTCCGGCCAGACCCATGGCCGCGTGCTGGCGGACAGGAAACCCGGTGTACGCCGCGTGGTGCAGGTGCTGAAGGCAGGTTCGAAAGTGCTTTATTGCGCCGTCTTCGCCGCCTTGAACGGTTTCAACGCCGTGCGCCGCAACCGTTATGCGCTGCGTGGCGCGTTGCATATGGGCTCGATGAGCGGCGCTTTCGGCGTGCGTGAAATCCGCCAGTATGGCGCGGTGGAGGCGACCTGATGGAAAACCTTGCCTCGCCGCCCGATATCAGCTTCGTCATCGCCGCCTATAATGCCGCCGATACGATCGAAGCCGCCATTCAAAGCGCGCTCGACCAACAGGGTGTGACGCTGGAAGTGATCGTCGTCGACGACCGTTCCGCCGATGACACCATTGCGCTCGTGGAAGGTATCGCCATCATCGACCCGCGTGTCCGTCTGCTTGCACTTGCCGAAAATCTCGGTCCGGGCGGAGCACGCAATGCCGGCATCGAAGCCGCGACCGGACGCTGGATCGCCGTACTCGATTCCGACGATGTCATTCGCCCGGAACGTTCCGCCTGCATGATGTGCCGGGCGGAAGCCGCCAGTGCGGCGATTGCGGTCGATAATCTCGATGTGGTCTATACCGACGGCAGGCCCATGGAGACGATGTTTCCGGAAGAATTTCTGGAGGAACGGCCGGTTCTCACGCTTGAGGACTTCATTTCCTCCAACATTCTTTTCCGCGCCACTTTCAACTTCGGCTACATGAAGCCGATGTTCCGGCGCGACTTCCTCAATAGCGAGGAATTGCGCTTCCGCGAGGATATCCGCATCGGCGAGGATTATATCCTGCTCGCCTCGGCGCTCGCCGCTGGTGGCCTCTGCGTCATCGAGCCCAAACCGGGTTACATCTACAATATCCGCGAAGGCTCGATTTCACGCGTGCTCGAACTTCATCACGTCGAAGCGATGATGCGGGCGGATCAGGAATTCCTGAGCCATTACACATTGCTGCCGGCCGCCATGGATGCGCAGCAGGCGAGAGCCCGCAGCCTGCGGCTGGCGCATAATTTTTTGACATTGGTGGAAAACATCAAGAGCCGTTCGGTACTCGGCGCCTTGAAGACCACGATAAGAGATCCTGCCGTGCTGGGGCATTTGCGAATGCCGATTGCAGTGCGGCTGAGGAGGCTGCGGGACGCGATGTTTGCGCCTGCGGCAAATACCGGGGTGAAAAGACAGATTTCGTGAATTTTGCGCGTGGACGAAATCTGCGCGGGGACTGGGGACAGATCAAACCTTGATGAAGGAGAACGCGATGGACCTGAACAGAACTGTCAGAAAAGCCGTCATTCCCGTAGCCGGCAACGGCACACGATTTTTGCCCGCCACCAAGGCGATGCCGAAGGAAATGCTGACGATCGTCGACCGGCCGGTCGTGCAATATGCCGTTGACGAAGCCATGCAGGCCGGCATCGAGCACATTATTTTCGTGACGAGCCGCAACAAGACGGCCATCGAAGACTATTTCGACAGCGCGCCGGAACTCATCAACACGCTGACCCGCTCCGGCAAGACCGTGCAGGTATTGCAGCTTGAAAAGATGCTGCCCGTTGCCGGTACGGTGAGCTACACGCGCCAACAGGTGCCGCTCGGTCTCGGCCACGCCGTCTGGTGCGCGCGCGAACTGGTGGGCAAGGAGCCTTTCGCCCTGCTTCTGCCTGACATGGTCTCCTATGGCGCACGCGGCTGCATCGCTGGCCTGATGGAGCTTTACGATGAAGTCGGCGGCAATATTCTCGGTGTCGAGGAATGCCTGCCGGAAGAAGTCTCGTCCTATGGCGTCGTCGGCGTCGGCCAGAAGGTCAATCATGGCTTCGCCGTCACCGAAATGGTCGAAAAGCCGGAACCATCCAAGGCGCCTTCGAATTATTACCTGAATGGCCGTTATATCCTGCAGCCGGAAATCTTCGATATTCTCGCCAAGCAGGAGCGCGGCGCGGGCAATGAAATCCAGCTGACCGACGGCATGAAGCGGCTTGCCGAAAAGCAGTCTTTCCATGCGCAGAAATATAGCGGCCGCACCTTCGACTGCGGCAGCAAGCAGGGCTTCATCGCCGCCAACGTCGCCTTCTCGCTGCTGCGCGCCGACATGGAGGCGCAGGTTCTCGCTTCCGTGAAGGAACTGGTGGCAAACCACGAAAGCCGCGTCCAGGCGGCCTGACTTTAATCGCGCCGCCGGGGGAGGCGGCCGGCGCACCAATAACGGGGGGCGGGAAGGCGAGCATTGTTCGGCTTCCCGCGTACCATTTTAATTCACAAGGTAGGTCCATGCACCACAAGACCTTTAAATCCAATATCGGTTTTCCGGAGTCCGGCAAGGATTCCGACACGTTCATCGACCTCGACCGCCTGTGGGCCGCCGTGGTGCGCCGTGCCAATGTCATCGCCGCATCGGTCATCGCCGCCGTGGTTCTGGCCGGCCTTTATCTGGTGCTTGCGACCCCCGTTTACACCGCGATGACGCAGGTGCTGCTGGATGAAAGCCTTTCCCGCTACGCGGAAGAGGAATCGCCGGTGCCCGCCGCGCAGATCGTCGACAACCGCATCGCCAGCGCCGTGGAAATTTTGAAATCCAAGGAAATGGCGCTGACGGTGGTCGACAAGGCCAAGCTCGATGAGAACGACACCATCGTCAATCCGCCGATGTCGCCGGTCGAGCTCGTCAAATCCTCCGTGCGTGGCATTCTCGATCTCGTCCTGCCGGGCGATCCGCCGGTCTCCGAAGCCGCAATCCGCGCCGGACGCCGCGAAAAGGCCGCCGCCGTTCTGCAGCAGTCGCTGACGGTGGAACGTGTCGGCCGCAGCTCGGTCATCGCCATCTCCACCCGCTCGACCGACCGCCAGCTTGCCGCGCAGATCGCCAAGACCTATGCGCAGGCCTACCTCACCGAACAGCTGAATGCCAATTTCGACGCCAGCGAGCGCGCCTCGGTATGGTTGCAGGAACGCATGACGGACCTTAACCAGCGCGCCCAGGCGGCTGAACTGGCAGTGCAGAAATTCAAGTCGGACAACAACATCGTCTCCTCGCGCGGCGAGCTGATGTCCGAAGGCCAGCTTGCCGATCTGAACGGCCAGCTGATCGCCGCGCAGGCCGATGCCGCGACGGCCTCTGCCCGTTACAACCAGTATAAATCGATCATCGACCGCGGACCGGATGCGGCTGTCGACAATGCCGTGGTTTCGGCCCGCGACACCGACAACTCGGTCATTCAGGATCTGCGCAAACGCTACATCACCATTTCCGACCGGCACCAGGGCATCGTCCAGCAATTCGGGGCCGATCACCCGCAGGCGGTCGCGCTGGACGCCGAAAAGAAAGAGGTTTCGCGGCAGATTTATCAGGAACTGCAGCAGCTGACCGGCAGCCTGAAGAACGAATACGACGTCACCAATTCCCGCGTGCAATCGCTGCGTGACAATATCGATCGTGTTGCAGGCCGCAATTCCGAGGCCAACATCACCATGGTCCAGCTGCGCGAACTCGAGCAGCGGGCAACGGCGCTGCGCACCCTCTACCAGTCCTATCTCGGCCGCTTCGAGGAAGCATCCCAGAAGCAGTCGCTGCCGATTGCCAAGGCGCGCATCATCTCCGAAGCGGGTCTGCCGACATCGCCTTCCAGCCCGAAAAAGACCATGACCATGGCGCTTTCGGTCATCCTCGGCCTGATGCTGGGCGGCGGTATTGCAGCGCTTCTCGAGTTCCGCGATCGCTTCTTCCACACCGGCAACGATGTGCGTGACAATCTGCGCATGCGTTTTCTGGGTTACCTGCCGTTTATTGGCGAGAGGGGCGTGGAAACCGCAAAACCCGGCACCAGCGCCGCCACCCCCGGCAGCGAAAACGCCACGCTTGACGAAAGCGGACAGGTTTCGTTCCAGAAAATGCTGCGCCTTGCCGTCGACAGCCCGCGCTCCAGCTTCGCCGAGACGCTTCGCAATGTGAAACTCACGGCCGATGTCGTCATTCAGGAACGCCAGTGCCGGGTCATCGGTGTCATTTCCTGCCTGCCGAACGAAGGCAAGTCGGTCGTGGCGCTCAATCTCGCCGGGCTGATCGCCTCCACCGGCAAGCGCACGCTGGTGGTGGATGCCGATATCCGCAATCCCGGCCTCAGCCGCATGTTGACGACACGGCAATCCGCCGGCCTGGTGGAAGTCGTGCTCGATGAAGTTCCGTGGACGCAGGCGGTAAAGGTCGATACGCGCACGAAGATGGGCATCCTGCCGGTTTCCACCAGCAACCAGTTCGCCCATTCCAGCGAGCTGCTCTCCTCCTCCGGCATGCGCAAATTCATCGAATCTGCCCGCGAAGCCTGCGATTACATCATCGTCGACCTGGCGCCAGTGGTTCCCGTCATCGACGCCAAGGCTTTCGCGCCGCAGGTGGACGGTTTCGTGTTCGTCACCGAATGGGGCAAGACACCGATCCAGATGGTGCAGAACCTGATGGCGAACGAACCGCAGATCGCCAACAAGACGCTGGGCATCGTGCTGAACAAGACCGACATGACGGAATTGCAGCGTTATGCCGGCCCCGGCGGTTCAGAGCATTATCACGAGAGCTTCTCGGCCTATTACGGTGACGCAAAGCCACCGGTGAAGGAAAACGCGTGATCGTGAAACGGCCCGGTGAAAACCGGGCCGTTTTATTCTGTTGACGATTCCAACGACAAACCGATGGTATTGCCCGCCGAAATTGCGCATTGATGGCGTAAGGCTAAAATCGCAAGCAGGATCAGTCCCATGCCATCACCCATCGCCTTTGTTTCGCGGATGAACGCGGAAGCGGAAGCCGTCTGGAAACAGGCGCTGCGCGCCGCCATGCCGCAGGAGGAAATCCTCTCCTTCGCCGAATTGACCGACGACCAGAGACGGGCCGTGGATTTCGCCATCGTCGCCAATCCCGATCCGGCCGATATTGCCGCACTGCCGGGCCTCACATGGATCCACAGCCTGTGGGCAGGCGTCGAGCGGCTGGTGCTGGAGCTGGGCGACAAGGCCCCGCCCATCGTCCGCCTGAAGGACCCGGAGCTTTCGCGCGTCATGGCCGAAGCGGTACTGGCATGGACCTATTATCTGCAGCGCGACATGCCGGCCTATCGCGAAAACCAGCAAAAAGCCCTCTGGCAGGAGCTGGACTACCGCGATCCGGGCGAGATGACCATCGGTCTCCTCGGCCTCGGGGCACTCGGCACGGCCGCAGCGGAACGCCTCACCCATGCCGGGTTCAACGTTGCCGGCTGGAGCCGCTCGGCCAAGGCGATCGGGAACGTGGAAACGCTGACCGGTGACGATGGGCTGCAGGCATTGCTGGAAAAAAGCGATATCCTCGTCTGCCTCGTGCCGCTCACCGATGCGACGCGCGGTTTGCTCGATGCTCGCCGTCTCGCATCGATGAAACAGGGAGCAGCGCTTGTCAATTTCGCCCGTGGCGCCGTGATCGTCGCCGACGACCTGATTTCCGCACTCGATTCAGGCGGGCTCTCGCATGCCGTTCTCGATGTCTTCGAACAGGAACCGCTACCTGCCTCTTCGCCATTCTGGCGGCACGCGAAAGTCACCGTCCTGCCGCATATTTCCGCGCCGACGAGCCGGGAAAGCTCTGCGCGGATCGTGGCCGGCAATGTTCGCACATGGCGCGAGACGGGCAAATTGCCGGAAACAGTCGATATGGCACGCGGTTACTGAACCGGCAGCAAGAGGCGGGCGGCCTATTCGGCCGCCACCACCCTGCCTGGTGGCACCAATTCGGTATCCCGACACCACATATCTGGAGATCGCACCCGCCAGATCGGGTCATTGATTGACAATTGCCATCCTCAATACGCCAGAAATTGCCGCAAACGGAACGGCCACAAAGGAATTATTAAGCCTCAATACGGGCGCTGACGGTCGCGGTGCCGTCCGCGCCCGGGTCTTCGCCACACCGCGACCAGAGGGAACAACAATGAAAATACTTTTGGGTGCCACAATTCTTTCCGCCGGCTTCGCCTTTTCAGGCGGCGCAGCCCTTGCCGCCGACTGCGGAAACGTGACGATCGCCAGCATGAACTGGCAATCCGCCGAAGTCGCCGCCAATCTCGACAAGTTCATTCTTGAAAATGGCTATGGATGCTCCGCCGAAATCGTCACCGGCGACACCGTGCCGACATTGACCTCCATGGCCGAAAAAGGCCAGCCGGATATCGCGCCGGAAGCCTGGGTCAGCCTGCAGCCGGAAATCGTCAAGCAGGGGCTGGAAGGCGGCAAGGTCGTCGCGGCTGCGAAAATCCTCTCCGACGGCGCGGTCCAGGGCTGGTGGATCCCGAAATATGTCGCCGAAGCCAATCCTGACCTCAAGACCATTCCGGACCTTTTCAAGCATCCCGAACTCTTCCCCTCGCCGGAAGACAAGGCAAAGGGCGCTGTCTTCAACGGCCCGCAGGGCTGGGGCGGCACCGTCGTCACCGCGCAATTGTTCAAGGCCTTCGGTGGTGAGAAGGCCGGCTTCACCCTGGTCGATACCGGCTCCGCCGCAGGTCTCGACGGCTCCATCGCCAAGGCTTACGAGGCCAAGCAGCCATGGGTCGGTTATTACTGGGCGCCCACCTCGCTGCTCGGCAAATATGAGATGGTGAAGCTCGGCTTCGGCACGGAGTATGATGCCGCTGAATGGAAGCGCTGCACCTCGATTGCCGATTGTCCGGACCCGAAGCCCAACGCATGGCAGGTGGACGATGTGCAGACGCTGGTCAGCAAGACCTTCGCCGACCGTGCCGGCCCGGCCATGGATTATCTGAACAAGCGCGCCTGGACCAACGACACCGTCAACAAACTGATCGCCTGGATGACCGACAACCAGGCGACCGGCGAAGATGGCGCCAAGCACTTCCTGAAGGAAAACGAGGCTCTGTGGACGGGTTGGGTGTCTTCTGACGTCGCGCAAAAGGTCAAGGCCGCCCTTTAAGGCGGATCCGACACATCTGCCCGGCACCCGGCGTTCGTCACAGGCGGCGCCGGGCGGCATCGATGCCGAAAACCACGCGGTTTTCTGAGGGCGCGATGCACCGGCTCAACAGGATGGAGCGTTCAGCCCGGCATCCCCGAAGATGCGGCCGCGCTCTGGCGACTTTACTCCCGGAGCGCGGAGGATATCGGTCCCCGCCTCCGGTTCGTCATGGAGAACAGGATATGGAATGGCTTTTCAAATTTCCGACCATGAATGACGATGCTCTGCGCGCGCTGAAAAAAGTCATCGACGAAGGCTTCCGGGCATTTACCCGAACCTATGGCAGCGCAATAGAGGGGCTGTTCACACCCCTTCAGAGCTTCCTCATCTGGGCGGAAAGGCTTTTGATCGGCGCGCCCTGGCCGGTCGTTATTCTTATTGTCGGTGTGCTCGCCTGGTTCGCCAGCCGCAGCGCCACCATTGTTGCCCTCTGTTGCGGCATTCTCTTCGCCATCGGCTGGTTCGGCATGTGGGAAGACACGATGAAGACGATTTCGATGATCTTCGTCTGCGCCGTGCTGTCCATCGTCATCGGCCTGCCGATCGGCATCGCCATGGCGCGCTCCAACCGCCTGCAGAATGTGGTCAATCCCGTTCTCGACGTGATGCAGACGATGCCGAGTTTCGTCTATCTCATTCCCGTCGTCATGCTGCTCGGCATCGGCCGCGTGCCCGGCGTCATCGCCGTCGTCATCTACGCCATTCCGCCGATGATCCGTCTCACCAATCTCGGCATCCGCATGGTCGACCGTGATGTGCTGGAGGCGGCGGACGCTTTCGGTTCTTCGAAGCGCCAGAAGCTTTTCAAGGTGCAACTGCCGCTGGCGCTGCCCACCATCATGGCCGGCATCAACCAGACCATCATGATGGCGCTCGCCATGGTCGTCATCGCCTCCATGATCGGCGTACAGGGCCTCGGCCAGCCGGTGCTGAAGGCCATCGCCAACCAGTATTTCACGCTCGGCGTATTCAACGGGCTTGCCATTGTCGGCATCGCCATCATCTTCGACCGCATCAGCCAGGCCTATGGCCTTCGCCTGCAAAAACACCGGGAAGTGGCGCATGGCTAGTCAATCGATCGAAATTCGCAGCCTCTACAAAATTTTCGGCTCCAAGGCGGCAGATTTTGTCGAACCCGTCAGGGCCGGCATGTCCAAGGCGGAACTCAACGCCAAACACGGCCATGTGCTTGGCCTGCGCGATATCAACATCACCATGCCGGGCGGGCAGATCACCGTCATCATGGGCCTTTCCGGCTCCGGCAAATCGACGCTGATCCGCCACGTCAACCGGCTGATCGACCCGACGGCCGGCGAAATCCTCTATGGCGGAGCCGATGTCTGTCGCCTGAACGAAACGGAGCTTCTGGAATTCCGCCGCCACAAGACGGCAATGGTGTTCCAGAAATTCGGCCTCCTGCCACATCGCAACGTGCTGCAGAATGTCGTCTACGGCCTTGAAGTGCAGGGCATCGACAAGCGCGAGCGGGAAGAACGCGCCGAAGTCTGGATCAGGCGCGTGGGGCTGGAGGGATTTTCCAGCCACTATCCGAACCAGCTTTCCGGCGGCATGCAGCAGCGTGTTGGCCTTGCCCGGGCGCTGACCAACAATGCCGAAATTCTGTTGATGGACGAAGCCTATTCGGCGCTCGATCCGCTCATTCGCGTCGACATGCAGACGGTGCTGCTGGAATTGCAGAAGGAACTGAAAAAGACCGTGGTCTTCATCACCCACGATCTCGATGAGGCGCTGCGGCTGGGCGACAAGATCGCCATTCTACGCGACGGCGAAATCATCCAGCAGGGCACGGCGGCCGAAATCGTCATGTCGCCGGCCGACAGCTATATCGAGGCCTTCGTTGAAGAGGTCAATCGCGGCCGGGTCATCCGCCTCGGCGCCATCGTCCAGCCGGAATTTTCCGGCCAGTCGCGGCTTCAGCTCGATGCGGATATGACGGTTGAAGAAGGCCTGCGCGCACTCGTGCGGGAAAATGTCGGCAGTGCCACGGTCGTTGGAGAAAACGGCAAGTCGCTCGGCGCCGTCACCACCGATGCCATCATGCGCTGCCTCGTCAGGACCGCACATGGCGAGGAAGGCGGCATGTCTGAGCGCCTTTCAGGCTGAGCCTTCAAGCCATCCGGCCATCCCCTTCGCCGCCGCCTTGCCGGTGGCGAAACAGGCGGTCAGCAGATAACCGCCGGTCGGTGCTTCCCAATCCAGCATTTCCCCGGCAACGAACAGGCCGGGGAGCTTTTTCAGCATGTAGTTTTCATCAAGGCCGCTCCATGCGATACCACCGGCCGATGAAATCGCTTCGGCAATCGGCCTCGGCCGCAAGAGCGGTATTTCCGCATGTTTTATTCTCGCGGCGACGAAATCGTCCGGCATGGCCGCGATGTCGGGAAAGATTTCCCGCAGAAGCCCGACCTTCACAGCCGATAGGCCCGCCGCCTTGCGCATGCGGTTTGCAAAACTCTCCTTCCGCCCGAGCTTCGCCAAGTCCCGGCTGAGGCGTTCCACCGTACGTCCGGGGGCAAGATCAATGGCAAGCGAGGCCTTGCCCGCCTGCTCCAGCCGGTCGCGCAGGGCGGCGGAATGGGCATAGACCACGCTGCCCTCAATGCCGTGCTTGGTTATCACGAACTCGCCCTGAAACGCTCCGGCCGGTGAAATGGTGATGGTGGATTTCACCGCCTCACCGGCAAAACGCTGGCGGAAGACATCACTCCATTCGACGTCGAAACCACAATTGGCAGGACGGAAAGGGGAAATCTCCACGCCCTTTGCCGCAAGCGGGGGAACCCATGCGGCATCCGAGCCCAGACGCGGCCAGCTTGCGCCGCCAAGGGTCAGAAGAACGGCATCGGCCTCAATGGCGAGATCGCCCTCCGGTGTCGCAAAAACCAGCCGCTCGCCGGAAAAGCCCGTCCAGCGGTGCCGCGTCCTGATGGTCACACCCTGCGCCTCCAGCCGGGCGAGCCAGGCCCGCAGCAGCGGTGAGGCTTTCATGACTTTGGGGAACACCCGGCCCGATGTGCCGACGAAGGTTTCCTGCCCCAGCCCATGCGCCCAGTCGCGCAACATGTCAGGTGTGAAATCATCGAGAGCGGCGTGTAGCGCCGGTTCGGCATCGCCAAACCGGTGGCGGAAACTGTCGTAGTCTTCGGCATGGGTGATGTTGAGGCCGGATTTTCCAGCCATCAGCAATTTGCGCGCCACGGTTGGCATCGCCTCGAACACAGTCACGACATGGCCTGCGGCCGAGAGCATTTCGGCCGCCATCAACCCCGCCGGTCCGCCACCGACAATCGCGACCTGCCTCGCCTTTGCCAAAACCCTCTCCATCACCATCTTCACCATTGAGAGCCTTATACCGATTTCCGTATGTGAATATATGCGATATTGAACGGCCATGTTCACGCTCGACCGCCCCGTTACCTTTTCACAGGATATCAAGAAAAGCCGCTTCATCGCCTTTGCCGCGCCGATAACCGGCGAGGAGGATGCAAAAAGCTTCCTCGTGGCGCATTCGGACCTCGATGCCAACCACAATTGCTGGGCGTGGCGCACCGGTCAGACCTATCGTTTCAGCGATGACGGCGAACCCTCGGGGACAGCCGGGAAGCCGATCCTTCAGGCCATTGACGGCCAGGCGCTGGATAATGTCGCCGTTCTCGTCATCCGCTGGTTCGGCGGCATCCTGCTCGGCAGCGGCGGCCTGATGCGCGCCTATGGCGGCACGGCGGCGGCCTGCCTTCGCCTTGGTGAGACCTCGCCGGTCATCGCCTATGTCAGTGCCACGCTGAGCTGCCCCTTTTCCGATCTGGCGCTCGTAAAATCCCGCCTTGCCGCCACGCAGAACCTGCGGCTGGAGAGGGAGGATTTCACCGGCACCGGTGCGGATATGCTGCTCTCAGTTCCGGCCGGGGAAGCCGAACGTCTCACCCGGCTTTTAAGCGACCTGACCAGCGGGCGCGTCAATCTCCATATTCCCGACTAAGCACGCCTGTCCGAATGCGAGATTCGTGCTAAGGAAGCGCCATGTCATCTGAGCTTTCCAACCCCATCTACAATCCGCCGCTCGAGCCCTGGCTCACCATTGTCCACCGGGATGACGATCTGCTGGTGCTGGACAAGCCGAGCGGGCTTCTCTCCGTGCCGGGGCGCGATCCGGCGCTCTTCGATAGCCTGATGACGCGGGTGCAGAAACAGTTTCCGAAAGCGCTGATGATCAACCGGCTCGACAAGGACACATCGGGCATCGTGCTGATGTCGTTGAACCGCAGGGCCCACGCCGCCATCGCCGCCCAGTTCGAGAACCGCGAGACACGTAAATCCTATGTGGCCGTCGTGTGGGGTACGGTCGCGGATGAAGCGGGCGAGGTGGACCTGCCGCTGGCGATCGATCCCGATAACAAACCTCGCCATCGCGTGGACCACGAAAATGGCAAGCCGGCGCAAAGCCTGTGGCGAGTGCTGGAACGATTGCCGCTTCCGGCGACAAGGCTGGCACTCACGCCCCTCACCGGTCGCACCCACCAGTTGCGGGTGCATATGAAGGCGCTCGGCCATCCGATCCTCGGCGATGAATTTTATGCCGATGGCGAGGCGCTCGCGGCCGCGCCACGCCTGATGTTGCATGCGCAGGAGATCGGCTTCCGCCATCCCGATGGCCGCGACGTCACCTATACCGTGCCCTGCCCGTTCTGAAGGCCTCCGATGAAAGAGCAAGACGAAAGCTTCGTGGTGGATTTTGTCGGCGGTGCGGTCGGGCACCGTTTCCGCTCCGGCGAAGGGCGCGGGCAGGCCCTGCCCAAAGCCGCCGGTTTCACCAAGGGCCGCACGCCAAAAATCGTCGATGCCACGGCGGGGCTGGGGCGGGATGCCTTCCTGCTCGCGTCGCTCGGGGCGGAGGTTACCCTCATTGAACGCTCACCGGGCATGCACGCCCATCTGGCGGACGGTATTCGCCGCGCCCTTGAAGCGGGCGGCGCCTATGCCGAGGCAGCTGCGCGCATGACGCTCCTCAATGGCGATTCCCGTTATCTGCTGAAAGAGCTTTCACCCGAGGTGGTGATCGTCGATCCCATGCATCCGCCGCGCCACAACACGGCGCTGGTGAAAAAAGAGATGCGGGTGCTGAGAGAACTGGTGGGTTCCGATCCCGATCAGGTGGAACTGATGGAGGCGGCGCTGGAGAATGCGACGAAACGGGTGGTTCTGAAATGGCCGCTGCGCGCCGATCCGATGCCGGGCATTCGCAAGCCCTCGCATCAGATAATGGGCAAGAATACCCGTTATGATGTCTTCATGATCTTCGGAAAATCTCTCGATCCCGAGGAATGATCAGCGGAAGCTCGGCTTGCGCTGCGCATTCATCAGAAGCTCGTGCCGCGAGGCGAACTCGCCGAACAGCTTTCTGAGCCTCGTCTCTTCCGCCTTGTCCAGCCGGTAACGGCGGCAGAATTCCGCGACGTTCAGGATCGGCTTGGTTCTGTTCCCGTTTATTGTCTTGTTGTCGATGATTTGCATGGCGTCCTCCGTCTGACAGAGGCCAAACGTGACGGCGGGCTTCCGGTTCCCTATCAATTCGCATGGATGAAAAAAGGGCGCGTGACAGCACACGGCCTCATCAAGTTTTCTTGAAACTCTCGCAGGAAACGAAATCCTCCCCAAATGGTTCTCTGCCTGACGTAAACGAAGGAAGGGAGACCCATGTTCCACAACAACCGATTTCTGAGTTCGACGATCCTGTGCGCGCTGCTTGCCGTGCCACTTGCCGGCGCTGCCCATGCACAGACCGCCCCGGCTGCCGAGACGAAACGGGCCAATGCGCCGGATCAGAAGCCGGCTTTCGAGGGCCAGACGCGCGCGCCGCAGGCTGACGCCCAGCCAAACATTGAAAAAACCGTTGTCGCCGAGGGTCTGCCGCATCTCTGGTCGATGGAATTCCTGCCCGATGGCCGCATGATCGTCGCCGCCAAGGAAGGCGCCATGCATATCGTCGCTGATGGCAAGGCAGGCCCCGCGATAGGGGGTGTGCCTGAGGTGGCATCCGCTGGACAGGGTGGTCTCCTCGACATCGCGCTGGCTCCCGATTTCGAGACATCGCGTAAAATCTTCTTTTCCTTCTCCGAACCACGTGATGGCGGCAACGGCACCTCCGTCGCCTCAGCCAAGCTGACCGAAGATGGCGGTGCGGCAAAACTGGAAGATGTCTCGGTGATTTTCCGCCAGATGCCCACCTATGACGGCGACAAGCATTTCGGCTCGCGCCTCGTCTTCGGCCCTGACAACGAGCTTTACGTCACCGTCGGCGAACGTTCGGATGCCACACCGCGCGTTCAGGCGCAGGATCTGTCGAGTGGTCTTGGCAAGGTCTTTCGCATTGATGCCGAAGGCAAGGCTTTCAAGGGCAACCCCTTCGCCGGCCAGCAGAATGCGCTGCCGGAAATCTGGAGCTATGGCCACCGCAACCTGCAGGCCGCAGCACTTGATGGAGAGGGCAGGCTCTGGACCGTGGAACATGGCCCGAAGGGCGGCGATGAGCTGAACATGCCGAAAGCGGGCCTCAATTACGGCTGGCCGGTTATCACCTACGGCGTCGAATATAGCGGCCGGTCGGTTGGCGAAGGCGCCACCGCCAAAGAAGGCATGGAACAGCCGGTCTATTATTGGGACCCCGTCATCGGCCCTTCCGGCATGGCCTATTATGGCGGCGACCAGATTCCCGAGTGGAAGGGCGCCTTCATTGTCGGTGGTCTGGTGAGCCAGGGTCTCGTCATCCTGCATATCGATGGCGACAAAGTCGCGACCGAAAGCCGGCTACCGCTCGAAGCGCGCATCCGCGACGTCAAGATCGGGCCGGATGGCGCGGTCTATGCCGTAACCGAACAGCGGGGCGGCAACTCGCAGATTCTCCGGATTGCCAAAGCCAGCTGAAAAACGATCGGCTGCAAAAACTGATGATCAAAGCAACAGGCCGCCGGAACGAAGGCGGCCTGTTTTTCGTTTGCCGCAGCGTAAAACCTGCCGGAAAAACCATGCCACAACCGCCTACCCGCCTTCTTGCCAAAATCGGACTTACCTATGTCAATGATCAGGAGCCGGGTATTTCCCGCGAAAAACGCGGGCGTGGTTTCTGTTACCGGCTGCCGGGCGGCGAACTTCTCTCCGACGGCATCGAACTGAAGCGCATCAAGTCGCTCGGCGTGCCGCCCGCCTACCGGGACGTCTGGATATGCATCGATCCATCAGGGCATTTACAGGCCACCGGCTTTGATGCGCGTGGGCGAAAACAATATCGGTATCATCCCGACTGGCATGCGCTGCGTGGTGAGACGAAATTCTTCCAGCTCAAGAGTTTCGGCAAGGCGTTGCCCGCCATTCGTCGCCGCGCGATAGCCGATATTGGCAAGCAGGACCATGGGGAGGAAATGACGCTGGCAGCGCTCACCCTCCTTCTTGACGCCGCCTATCTGCGCGTCGGCAACCGCTCCTATCTCGAAACCAACGGCACCTATGGCGCGACGACCCTGCTCAAACGGCACGTCTCCTTCGGTGAAACCATCGAATTGCGCTTCGCCGCCAAGGGCGGGCAAAAAGTGAAGCGGCAATTGCGCCATCCCCGCCTTCAAAAAATCCTCGAGGAAATCGCCGATCTGCCCGGCAAGGAGCTCTTCGTCTGGCAGGATAGCGAAAACCGGGTGCATTCGGTCGATTCCAGCGATCTCAACGCTTACCTTTCCCGCACCGGCGGAGCCGGTATTTCCGCCAAGACCTTTCGCACCTGGGGCGGCACGCTTGCGGCCTTCTGCGATGCGATGGAGCATGTGGCGGCAGGGGGAAAACCAAGCATAAAGGGCATGTGTCAGGCGGCAGCGACTGAGCTTTCCAATACCCCTGCCATCTGCCGCAAGAGTTACGTGCACCCTGCCGTTCTTGAGATTGCGACGGAGGAAAAGGCACAGAAAAAGCTTGGCCGTATTTTGAAAGTCGGGGCAAAGCCCGTCTCCGGCCTCAGGGCGGATGAAAGACGGCTGCTTGCCTTCCTGCCGTGAGGCTCAGCGGCTACCCGCCCACTCCGCCAGTTCCCGCTCGGCCCTTTCCAGCGCGCTGTAATTCAAAAGCTTGCGCAGGAAGGCCACCGTGACGGCGCGGGTTCGAAGATTATACCGGCCTTCCGCATCGTCATCACCCGGCGCCTGATGCACGTTCAGCTTTTCATAGAGGCTTTGCAGCCGGTTCTGCACGCTGCGCAGCGACAGGTTGCGGCGGCGCGCAATCGCCTTGTCGGTGAGGCCGAGTGCGACATCGACAAGGATTTCATATTCGGAATCGGTAAAACCATGCGCCTTTCCAAGGCTCTTTTCCTGCAGACCACGCACTTCCCGGTCGATCACGCATTGCGCCTCGATAAAGATGCTACGCAGCGCCAGCCGCAACCGGTCATCGGAGGCCGATTTCAGCACGTAACCATAGGCGGCACCCTCGGGCACGATGCGGGAAACACCGCGCACATAGGCCTCGTCGGAATAGTTGGACCAGAACAGGATGCGGGTATCCGGCCTCTCCTTCCAGATGGTGCGCGCCGCCTCGATGCCGTTGCGCTCGTTCATCTGCAAATCCATGACGATATGGGCGGCCCGGTTCTCCCGCGCCAGCTTTTCGCCGGTTCTGCCGTTGGCTGCTTCCAGCACCTTGTCACATTCCGGCAGGGCGGCGCGCACGGCCTCATTGAGATAGGCGCGGTGCAGCGCATCGTCCTCGACGATCAGCACATCCATGTCACACATCCTCCCGCCGGTCGAAAGCGCCTTCCGGCAGCGTTACGGTCATGCGGGTTCCGGCTCCCGCGCCGTTGCCGCCGATATCGAACCGCGCCGAAATCAGCCGCGCCCGCGTCTTCATGTTGCCGATGCCGAGACCGCCGGAGGCCCCGCCTCCACCGCCGCCGCTGCCGTCATCACTGACAGTCACCCGCAAACCGCCATCGACGGAGGAAAGCGTCACGGCAATGGTTTCCGGCTGGGCATGGCGAATGGCATTATTGACCGCCTCCTGCACGATGCGGAACAGCGAGATGGCCACCGTCTTGTCGAGCGTTTCCACCAGCCCATCGGTCTCATCGGTTACCGACCATTCAATCATATATCCGCTGTCACGAACGGAGCGGTCAACATAGGTCTCGATCGCCTGCACGACGCCGAACAATTGCAGGATGGAGGGTTTTGCCTCCTCGATGATCTCGCGCAGGTCCTGCATGCAGTGCTGCAGGCTGCGCACCACCGGCTCCAGCATCTCGCCCGAAACATCGGCGGCATGGCTCATGCGTTCGATGCGCCGCGCCAGCCGTGTGAGATCCGCCAGCGTCTGGTCGTGCAAATCCATGCCGATGCGCTGCCGCTCGGCCTCCAGCGCCTCGGTCAATTGCAGGGCGCCCAGCCGCAGGCCCTCCTCGCGGGCATTGGCGCGCGCCTCCTCGATGGCCGAACGCTTGGCCTGCTCGGCGGCGCGAATGGCATAGAAATAGGGTGCCAGCAAATCCGCAACCGCGCGGGCATTGGCGACATCCTCCATCGAATAGGCATCCGACTGATGTGAGGAGCAGCTGAGCGCGCCGATGATATCACCATGCACCTTCATCGGCACATGCAGGCGGCTATGCAGGCCAAGTTCGATGATCGGGCTTGAAAACGATCCTTCGAAATGAAAACGCGGATCGGCGCAGGCATCGCCGCTCAAAAGATATTCGACCGCACCTGACAGCAGGGATCGGATCGGGCTACCGGTCAGAAGGGCGGGCGGCTGCCGGCTCCAGGCGCTGACCAGACCGCTCTCATAGGCGATGTGATATTTGTCATCCAGCTGCTTGATGCAGACATCCATATGGTCATGCGGGATAATATGGCTGATCTCGGTGGCGACAGCCTGGATGATGGCATTGAATTCCAGCTGCCCGGCAAGCAACCGCGAAATGCCCATATAGTGGTGAAAGAGCGCGCTTTTCGGCGTATCCAGCATGTGCGGACGCCCTCCCAAGCGCCTGCCTTCGACCATTGCGGCTGAGATGACCCGTCAGAACGCCGCGTCATCCATTCTGCGCTCGGCAAGGCCGTTTCGTCCTGCGGGTTCCCGCATGCTTTCTGCGGAAACCCGCAGGAAGATTGCCGTGATCCGCCTGTACAAGCCAAATCTTCTTGGTCATTCTCGCTTGTACTGGGGAACGGAGCTCCAGTGCAACGGGATTTCGTCTGCTGCCGAGGAGATTTGCGGCGGGTGAGGGTTCCGGCCCCGAAAGGGCAAGCCACCAGGGAGGAAAATCAATGGCTTTCAGGAAGATGCTTCTGGCGTCGGCCGCTGTCGCGTGCGCAGCCTTGCCGATCACCGCTCATGCCGATACGTCGGCCAAAAAAATCGCGCTTTCGAACAATTACGCAGGCAATTCCTGGCGTCAGGCGATGCTGACCAGCTGGGACAAGATCACCAAACAGGCTGTCGTCGACAAGCAGGTCGCGGCCGCCGACGCCTTCACGACCGCCGAAAACCAGGCGACTGAACAGGCGGCGCAAATCCAGAACCTCATCTTGCAGGGTTATGACGCCATCGTCATCAATGCCGCTTCACCGACTGCCCTCAATGGCGCGGTGAAGGAAGCCTGCGATGCCGGCATTACCGTCGTTTCCTTCGATGGCATCGTCACCGAACCCTGCGCATGGCGTATCGCGGTGGATTTCAAGGCGATGGGCGAAAGCCAGATCGACTATCTGGCCAAGGCCATGCCGAAGGGTGGCAATCTGCTCGAAATTCGCGGTCTTGCCGGCGTTTCGGTGGATGACGAAATCCATGCCGGCATCGCCGCCGGTGTCGCCAAGAACCCGCAGTTCAAGATCGTTGGTTCGGTGAATGGCGACTGGGCACAGGATGTCGCGCAGCGTGCCGTTGCCGGTATCCTGCCAAGCCTTCCCGAAGTTGCCGCCGTGGTGACACAGGGTGGTGACGGCTACGGTGCCGCACAGGCTTTCGCCGCCGCCAAGCGCCCGACGCCGACCATCGTGATGGGCAACCGCGAAGACGAGTTGCAATGGTGGAAACAGCAGAAGGATGCCAGCGGTTACGAGACCATGTCCGTCTCCATCGCCCCCGGCGTTTCGACGCTGGCTTTCTGGGTGGCGCAGCAAATCCTCGACGGCAAGGATGTGAAGAAGGATCTGACCGTTCCCTTCCTGCGCATCGACCAGGCCAATCTTGAGGAGAACCTCAAGACCACCCAGAAGGGCGGCGTGGCGAATGTGGAATATTCGCAGGCGGACGCCCAGAAGGCCATCGCCGCCAAATAAGCGGGCCGGTTCACGACAGATAGCTGCGGCGCTCCGAAACGGGCGTCGCAGCCACTACCGATATTATCCGATTTTCACATCACTGGCGTAATTGCTCATGAATGACATCATCGAGGCGGAAGAGGTCGTCGCCGCGCGCGGCGTGAAGGTCGTGTTCGGCGCCGTGCGCGCGCTGGATGGAGCCGACCTCATCATCCGCGCCGGGGAATGCCTCGGGCTCGTCGGCCATAATGGCGCGGGAAAATCCACCATCGTCAACGTCATCAATGGCGGGCTGACGCCACATGAAGGTTCCGTTTCCTATCGCGGCGAGCAAGGCCGGCATGGCATCGCCGCCGCCCGCGCCAGTGGCGTGCGCTGTGTGTTTCAGGAACTATCGCTCTGCCCGAACCTCACGATCAGCGAAAATGTCCGCATCATGCATGCCGCAATCGGCGGCCGGAACTGGCGCGGCCGGGCGCTGACGACGATCCGGCAGACACTGGACGAAATTTTCCCCGGCCATGGCATCGATTGCGAGCTGACGATTTCCGAACTGTCCATCGCCGAACGGCAGATGGTGGAAATCGCCATCAATTTCTGCCGGACCCCAGAGGCGCCAAGACTGGTGATCCTCGATGAGCCGACGTCTTCGCTCGACGCCGGCCTTGCCGAACAGTTGATGGATTATGTCCGCCGTTTCGTGCGCGAGGGTGGCTCCGTCCTGCTGATCTCGCATATTCTCGGGGAAATTCTTTCGACGGCCACCCGTATCGTGGTGATGAAGGATGGCCGGGTGGTGGCCGACCGGAATGCGGCGGAGTTCACCACCCGCTCGCTGGTCGAAGCCATGGGCAGCGTCGTCAAGGAACAGGACAGGCGACGGGGCGAAAGCCGCAAGGCAGGCGAAAAAGTGCTTTCCATGCCGGCACGCCGGGGCGAAGGCTTCGCCTTCGAGGCCTTTCGCGGCGAGATCATCGGCCTTGCCGGCCTTGGCGGCCACGGCCAGACCGAAGCATTGCTCGATCTTTATCTCGCGCAGAACAACAGCTGGCTGCCGTCGCGAAAGACCGATATCGCCTTCGTGGCGGGCGATCGCAGTCTGAACGGCACCTTCCCGCTCTGGAGTATCCTGAAGAACCTTTCCATCGCCTCGCTCAAGGATATTTCATCGGCAGGCATGGTGGACAGGGACAAGGAAAATGCGGTCGGCGCGCAGTGGAAACAGCGCATCGAAATCCGCACGCCCGATATGGGCAACAAGATCCTCTCGCTCTCCGGCGGCAACCAGCAGAAGGTGCTTTTCGCCCGTGCGCTTGCCACCACCGCCAGCACGGTTTTGATGGACGACCCGATGCGCGGCGTCGATATCGGCACCAAACAGGAGGTCTATGACATCTTGAGAACCGAAGCTTCCCACGGCCGCACCTTCATCTGGTATTCCACCGAAATGGATGAAATCCGCCTTTGCGACCGGGTTTATGTCTTCCGCGACGGCGCCATTCAGGCGGAACTCGTCGGCGATGACATTACCGAGCAGAATGTGCTGGCCGCCTCCTTTGCCGGCGAGGACCACGCATGAAACTCTCGGCAAACGCCCTTCGTCTCATCATTCCCGCCGCCTCGCTCGCCTTCCTGCTTGCCGCCGTCTTTTACATGCAGCCGCGCGCCATGAGCTATACCGGCATGAACCTGCTGTTCAATCTGGCGGTGCCGATCGCACTTGCCACCATTGCGCAGATGCTGATCATGTCGGTCAACGATCTTGACCTGTCGATGGGCACCTTCGTCAGTTTCTGCGCCTGCGTCACCGCCACCTTCCTGCAGACGACGCCGCTGCTGGGGATCGCGATTTTCGCTGGCGCGATTGCGGTTTATGCCGCACTCGGGGCCATCATCCATATCCGCGCCCTGCCCTCCATCGTCGTCACACTCGGCATGAGCTTCGTCTGGGGCGGTCTGGCCGTGCTCATTCTGCCCTCGCCGGGTGGTCAGGCCCCCGCCTTCATTCGGGCACTGATGACAGCCAAACCACCGCTGGTGCCGATCGCAATCGTCGCCAGCATCCTGATCGCGGTCGTCGCGCATTACATCGTCATGCGCTCCTCTTTCGGCGTTTTGATGCGCGGCGTCGGCGGCAATTTCCGCTCCGTCGAGCGTTCCGGCTGGTCGGTGGTCGGCATCCGCGCTGCCACCTTTGCGCTTGCCGGTTTCTTCGCGGTGCTGTCGGGCATCGCCCTTGTCGGACTGACGACCGCGGCCGATGCCAATATCGCCCTGCGTTACACGCTGCTGTCGATTGCCGGCGTGATCCTCGGTGGCGGTGAATTCGTCGGCGGAAGGGTGTCGCCCATCGGCGCCGTCATCGGCGCGCTGACGCTGACGCTTGCCGGCTCTTTCCTGTCCTTCATGCGCATTTCGCCGGACTGGCAGATCGGTGCGCAGGGCGCGATCCTCATCATCGTGCTTGCCTTGCGCATCCTGCTCAACCGTCTTGAAAAGCGGGAGAAAAATCAATGAACGGGCTGTCATCCCTTACGAAAAAACCGTGGATCTGGTCGTTCGCCGCAACAGCTGCGGTGTGGATCATCACCGTGCTTTTCACCGGCGGCGCAAGCTCCTTCGGCCTGTCGCATGCGGCGCTGACCTTCGCGGCCTTTTCCGTCATCGTCGGCATCGGCCAGATGTTCGTCATCACGCTCGGGCCGGGCAATATCGACCTCTGTGTTCCCGCGACAATGACACTGTCAGGCACGCTGGCGCTGAAATTCATGGATGTGTCCGATGGTCTCATTCTGCCCGGACTGCTGATCGCCATCCTGATCGGCATCGCCATCGGCATCGGCAATTATGCGCTGATCAAGCTCTTACGCATCCCGCCAATCATCGCGACGCTGTCGATGAGCTTCATCGTGCAATCCATCGCCATCTGGTCGAACCGCGGTCTGCGCATCAAACCGCCGGAAACATTGGCGACATTCGCGATATCAAGCTCTTTCGGCATTCCGAACGTCGCACTTGTCGCATTGCTGCTCTCGGTCGTCGCCTGGCTGCTGCTAGATCGCACTTTCTATGGGCGCTGGATTTCCGCCATCGGCCAGAGCACCTTTGCCGCCCGCATGACCGGCATTCCGGTGGATGGCACCCGTTTCGTCACCTATGTGCTCTGCGCGGTGCTGGCGGCGATTGCCGGTTATCTTCTCGCCAGTTTTTCCGGCGGTGCTGCGCTCAACATGGGCTCGGAATATCTGCTGATGTCCATCGCCGTCGTCGTCATCGGCGGAACGGCGGTGGCGGGCGGCGATTCCAATGTGCCCGGCATCTGGGGCGCCTCGCTCTTCATGTTCCTGGTGGTTTCGATGCTGAATACCTATGGTTTCGGCGCCGGCATCCGTCTCATCCTCACCGGCCTCATCATCATCTCCGTCATTCTTCTGGCAAGCGGCCCCAAGGCCACGCGCTGACCCCAAACAACAAGCCCACAAGCGGACCACGCTCATGACCACAGACAACACCTCCCCTTACGAAATCCACGACGACCGCTTCCGCCATCTGATCGTCGGCAATGCCGAGCTGGAAGAGCTTTATTCCGGCTGCCGCTGGGCCGAAGGCCCGGTGTGGTTCGCCGATCTGAACTGCCTGCTGTTCAGCGACATTCCCAATCAGCGCATGCTGCGCTGGGTGCCGGATGGCGGCATCTCGGTGTTCCGCCACCCCTCCAACTTCACCAACGGCAACACACGTGACCGGCAGGGACGACTGGTTTCCTGCGAACATGGCGGCCGCCGCGTTACCCGCACCGAAGTCGACGGGTCGATTACGGTTCTCGCCGACAGCTATGGCGGCAAGCGGCTCAATTCGCCCAACGATGTGGTGGTGAAATCGGACGGCAGCATCTGGTTCACCGACCCCACCTACGGCATCCTCTCCGACTATGAGGGCTACAAGGCCGAGCCGGAACAGAAGACTCGCAATGTCTACCGGCTCGATCTCGCAACCGGCAAGATCGACATCGCCATCGATGACTTCGTGCAGCCGAACGGCCTTGCCTTCTCACCCGATGAAACGAAGCTCTATATCGCCGACAGTTCCTACAGCCACGATGTCTCCCGCCCCCGCCATATTCGCGTCTTCGACGTGGTGGACGGCATAAAGCTCACCAATGGCCGGGAATTCTGCAATCTCGACAATGGCCTGCCGGACGGATTCCGTCTGGATACGGCCGGCAATCTCTGGACCAGCGCCGGTGATGGCGTTCACTGCTTTGCGGCCGATGGCACGCTCATCGGCAAGATCAAGGTGCCGCAGACGGTTGCAAACCTCACCTTTGGCGGCCCGAAAAAGAACCGGCTGTTCATCACCGCAACGAAATCACTCTATTCGGTGTATGTGGCCGCAACCGGTGCGCAGACACCCTGAGACGCTGAAAGCGTAGAATTCAGACCGGCAAGGAACTGGCAAGACGGCTTTGCCGCGCTATAAATGCGGCATGAGTGACGATTCCAGCCCCTTCCTGACTGATGACATGGAGTTCGACGGCGAAGCGCAGGCCGTTGAGCCCACCAGCCGAATGCTGTCCTGGGCACGAAATTCCGCCCTCTACCGGCTGGAACAGCGGATGATGACGGAAAGGCAGCTGCGCGATGCCATCATGCGCAAGGCACGGGAAAAATTCGAGGAGATCAGCCCGGCGCAGGTAAAGGCGCTCGGCGAATTTGCCGTGACCTTTGCCTATGGCATCAAGGCACTTGATGATACGGCCTATGCGGAAATTGCCGTGCGAAGCGGCCAGCGCAGCGGTAAATCGAAGCGTGGGCTGGCGCAGAAACTTCAGATCAAGGGCATCGCCCGGGAAACGGCAACAGCCGCGTTGCAGGAGACCAATGATCTGGTCGCCGCCGTCATCTTCGCGCGCAAGCGCGCCTTCGGGCCGTTTCGCCATGTCGAACTCGACGAGAAACGAAAGGGCAAGGAGTTTTCCGCCTTCGCCCGCAATGGCTTCGGCTTCGAGATCGGCGCGAAGGTTATGGCGATGACCTTCGAAGAGGCGGAAGAGATCATCGCGGAAGCACCGCTCTGACGATTATTGCGGCAGGGGATGCGTTTTCAGATAGGCGATCAGGTCCGTTATATCGGTTTCGCTCCACAGCCCGAAAAAGCGCATCGCATTTCCCGGGATCGCCTTCTTCGGGCTGGCGATGAATTTCTGCAATTCGTCTTCCGTCCAGACCCGGCCAGCCGCGCCGGCATCCTTCAGCGCCTGCGAATAATGGCCGTAATCGGCCACCGAAGCCATCGGCCTGCCGACCACACCCATCAGATGCGGACCCATGCGGGTGCGCGGCGTATCGGCACTGTGACAGGTGGAACAGCGGCTGAAAACCTTTTCCCCATGCGCCGCATCGCCTTCGGCAAAGGCGCTCGCCGCAAGAAGGGAAAACACAGTCGCTGCCGCAATATATCTGGATACGGAAATCATGGCCCGGATAATACAACGCCCTCCCCGTCTGACAACGAAGAGGGCGTGTTTTGACATGCGACAGAATGCCCGGTCAAAGCACCGGGCGCTTTGCCAATCAGTTCATGGCCGTCAGCGTAACCGAGGTGCCGGTGGCGGCAAGGTTGAGACCAACCTGACCCGTCACGCTGACCGTCTGCAGCTGGATCGAGCCGGAGGTGCCGCCAACGAGGATGTTGGTGCCAACGCCGAGACCGACGGTGACTTCAGCCGTTGCGCCCTGATAAAGGCCGCCTAGCGAACCACGGTGGTAACCGGCGGTCGGGGCGAAAACGGCCCAGACCAGACGGCCCTGTGTGGTGAAGCCGAGGTCAACGCCCATCTTGCGGATGGCGCCGGTGTAATGGTCGGTGCGGCGTGCGCCCATCGTGGACTGGAAGGTGCAGTCCAGTTCCTTGGCGGAACCGAGAACATAACCGACACCACCGCCGATATCGCAGGTGAGATAACCGATCTTGACGCCGTTGCGGTCGTCCTGTTCTTGGGGAGCCGGTTCGTATCTCGCAAGGTCGGCAGCGAGTGCGGATGCAGCCCCGCCGAGGCCCATCGTCAATGCGGCAAAAGTTACGGCAACAGCCTTTTTCATCTTGTTTTCTCCTGTTTTATTCCTACCCGCAGCAGCCCTTCTTGCCCTCTCCGGATATTGAATTCCGCACTGTTAACGTTTGTTCCCTGAAATCGATCCAAAACAACTTAATTGGATGCAAGGAAAGCAAAGCGGTTAACAATGTCTAATGGCGGTAGGATGCCATTAAGACATTGTTAGGGCGGAAAATGCGTTGAAAATTCCTGTCAACAACAAGCGCTTTCAGGCGTTGTTTTGCTGCAACAAACTCAAAGCGGCAGCGCGACGGGCAAGCCGGTGGCGGCATGCGTCATGACATCCATGCGCACCCCATAAATCCGCTCCAGCGCCTCCGGCGTCATGATCTCCTGCGGGGTTCCTCTTTCAATCAGATTACCGGAATGCAGGGCGACGATCTCGTCGCAGAAGCGTGCCGCCATGTTGACATCGTGCAGCACCACGATGACGCCGAGACCCTTTTCGCGCGAAAGTCTCTGCACTAGCGACAGCACTTCGATCTGATGTGCGAGATCAAGCGCCGATATCGGTTCGTCCAGCAGCAGGCTTTCGGCATTCTGGGCCACCAGCATGGCAAGCCATACGCGCTGGCGCTCGCCACCGGAAAGCGTGTCCACAAGCCGGTCGCGAAAGGCCACGGTGTCGGTCAGCTCGATGGCCTCGTCCACCCTCTCCTGATCCGCCCTGGTGAACTGGCCGAGCGCGCCATGCCAGGGATAACGACCGAGCGCCACCAGCTCCTTGGCGAGCATGCCGGAGGCGGCCGGCGTATATTGCGGCAGATAGGCGAGTTTCCGCGCAAACTCCCGATTGCCCCAGTCACCCAGCACCTTTCCCTCAAACGACACTTTACCCGCCGTTGGCTCCTGGATCCGCGCCAGAATCTTGAGCAGCGTCGATTTTCCCGAACCATTATGGCCGATCAGGCCGATGGTCTTGCCGGTCGCGAAACTTGCCGTCAGCGGCTGCAGCAATGTTCGGCCGGGCACCTCCATCGTCACGCCTTCCAGCGAAAAAAGCGGCGTATCGTCGTAGCCGGCGGCAAGCGCTGCCTCACCCATGGTTTTTATCTCCGTAAATGCCCAGACACATCATTGGCGCCTGCCTGAAAGCCAGATCAGGTAAGGCGCACCGGCCAGCGCCGCAAAAAGCCCAAGCGGCAGCTCATAGGGGAAGGTGACCGTTCGCGCTCCGAGATCGGAAAGCGCCATCAGTACCGCTCCGAAAAGGAATGAAGCGAACAGATGGTCGCGCGGCGTGGTGAAGCCGGCGCGAAGCGCGATATGCGGCGCCATCAGCCCGACGAAACTCAAGGGACCGACAAGCAGCGAGGCCGCACCAGTGGCGATGCCGGCGACCGCGATGACGGCAATGCGTGCGAGACTGAGCGGCAGCCCGAGGGACAGCGGCACATCCCGGCCGAGCGGCAGGATTGTCAGCCAGCGCGTCACCGACAGCGCACCTGAAAGCAGAACGACGGAGAGCACGGCAAGAAAAATCGCCGAAGCGGGCGTCGCCGTCGAACCCGAACCGCTGAGCCAGGCGAGAATCTGCCAGGCGCGCTGGTCACCAATGGCAAGCAGGGCCGAAAGCACCGCCGAGCAGAGCGAACTGACGGCAATGCCCGCAAGCAGTATTTTCTCAGGCGCCAGATACCGGCGCACCGCAAAGAACAGCACGAGGGTCATGACCGCCGCCGAGCCGATGCCGGCACCCGCGAACAATTCAAAGAGGCCTGCCGCCGGAAAAATCGTGATGGCGGCGGCAAAACCGAGGCCGGCGCCGCCGCTGACGCCGATTACCTCCGGGCTTGCCATGGGATTGCCGGTCAGCCGTTGAAGAAGTGCGCCGGCCATGGCCAGCAGACCGCCGGCGGCAATGGCCGCCACCAGTCGCGGCCAGCGGAAAGGCAGAAGGCTTTGCAGGTCACCGGCACCCAGCACCGTCCAGCCATCCGGGCCTTTGCCGATGGCAAGCGCTGCAAAGATCAGCACAGCCATGATCACAAGCACCGGCAGCAGCGCGGCAAGCCGGCGTCTTGCCGCAACATCGCCGCCTTCGCTGCGATGGACATCGGTCGGCCGGATTTTCGGCAACAGCCACAGAAGCAGCGGTCCGCCGATCAGCGCTGTTACCGCGCCCGTAGGGAAAACTTCGGCCGTCGTGCTCGCCAGAAGCTGAATGAGACCATCACAGAACCAGAGCAGCAGCCCGCCCAGCAGTGGTGAAACCATGAGCACGGCGGATGACCGCCGCACGCCGAGTGCCCGGGTGAGCGCCGGTGCGGCAAGGCCGATGAAACTGACGAGGCCGACCGCGGCGGCAACGAAGGCGGCAAGCGCGACCGCAACGGCCGCGACCGCCAGCCTGATCGAAAACAGCGATACGCCGAGCGATCGAGCGCCGGCATCACCGAGACCAAGAACCGTCAATGGCCTTATCAGCAAACCGGTCAGCGCAAGGCCGGCGAGAAGCTGGAAGGCAAGAGAAAAGGCATTCGACCAGTCCTGCTGGCTGAGCGAGCCGCCGTTCCAGACGACAAGCGACATCAGATATTCGCCCTGCGCCAGCGTCAGCGCCGCCGAAACGGAGGCGGCAGTAATGCCAACCAGAAGCCCAGATACCACCATGGTCACCGGTTCGAAGGACCGCCGCCAGCCGAGAAGGAAGACAATGGCGGCGGCAGCGGCAGCGCCCGTGAGTGCCACAAAGGGGCGGTTACCATCCAGCACCGAGGGAAAGAACAGGGTCGCGATGACGATGGCCAGCTGCGCGCCGGCGGAAATGCCAAGCGTCGAAGGATCGGCAATCGGATTGCGCAACAATTGCTGGAGAAGCGCACCGGACAGGCCGAGCATCGCGCCCGCCAGAATGGCGACAGCTGCACGCGGCATCAGGCTGAAGGCGAAAATCACCTGATCCATCGACAGCTTGGCGGCATCGAATGGCAGGCCGGGCCATGCGCTGAAAGGTAGCCGTTGCAGGCCGGCATGCAGCGAAAGCCCGCAGGCCAGAACGAACAGAAGCCCGAAGAAAAGCTGGAGAGGCCGCGCCGTCACAGGGCTTCTCCCTGCGCCGTCAAAGCCTCGGTCAGAAGCCGCGCAAAACGCATGCCGGCGGTGATGCCGCCATAGGGACCGATATTGCCGAGCGTCACCACGCGGTTTTCCCGCACGGCCGGAAGAGCCCGCCAGATGGCGCTGTTGCGCAGGCTCTCGCGGGCTTCCACCGGAATATCAGAGACGATGACGATACGCGCCTCCGGCGACGCGGCGAGATTTTCCAGCGGCACCGGCGCTGCGAAAGTGAATTGCGAACGATCCACCCAGGCATTGGCGAGCCCCAGCCGACCAAGCACATCCCCGAACATGCTATCAGCACCAAACGCACGAAAATGCCGGGCGTCACCAATATTGATCACATAGGTCGGCCGCGCGGAAAAACCGGCAAGGCGGGTGCGCATGGCTTGCAGCGCCGCGTCCGTTTCGCTCAAAACCCTGCGCGCCTCATCAGCCCGGCCGAGCTTTTCACCAAGAGCCGACACTGCCGCAAGCGCCTTTCCGAAAGGCGGCTCGCCCTTCATGTAAAAGGGCAGCGAGAAGACCGGCGCAATCGCTTCCAGCCTGCCGGTATAGCGCGTGTAGAAAGGCGAGATCAGGATGAGATCCGGCCGGGTCAATTGCAGCAGCTCGAAATTCGGTGCGCCGCGCAGACCAAGATCAGCAACGCTCTCAGGGATTTCCGGCTCGACCGCACCGACCCTGAACTGGATGAGCTCGGTTGCAGCCACCGGCATGATGCCGAGCGCCACGGAGGTTTCGAGCATGGCCCAGTCGATTGCGGCGATGCGGGACGTCACCGCCGCCCGCGCCTTGCCTGCAAGAGCCGAAGCGGCGAGCAGGCCTAAAAATTCCCGCCGCCCCCAAAGGGGGGACATCCATAGATCCTTGCGCGTCATGCCCCTGCTGCTTCACTTGATATGGCGTCACCAACGATAGGTCAGCTTGCCCATAACCGTTCTTCCGTCACCGTAATAGCATCCGAAAGTGGAGCAACTAGAAATATATTCTTTATCAGTCAAGTTTTGCACGAGGAGCGAAGCGCGATAGCCGTTCTTCTCGTAATGCACGCCGAGATCGAGCAGGGTGAGACCCTTCATCTCGAATGTATTGGCGGCATCGCCATAACGCTTTCCGACAAAACGGACGCCGCCACCGATACCGAAGCCTTCAAGCGCCGTATCCTCTGCGAATGTATAATCGAACCAGAGGCTCGCGGCATGCTGCGGTGCATTGTCCAGTTCCCTGCCGTTGTTGACGCGGCCCGCCACTTTGCTGTCCATGTAGGTATAGGCCGCACGCAGATCGAGCCCGTCGGCAATGCTTGCAACGCCTTCAAGCTCGAGACCTTTCACGTGCGCCTCGTCCATCTGCTGCGTCACGCCGCCCACCGTCGTCGTCACGTTCTTCTGCTTCAGATCATAGATCGCCGCGGAGAAGAAACCGTCGAAACCTTCGGGTTGGTATTTGATGCCGGCTTCCCATTGCTCGCCGGTGGTCGGCTTCGGCGCATCGCCGACAGCCGGCTGCGGCACCGGCTCGAAGGACGTGGCATAGCTGACATAGGGTGCGATGCCGCCATCGAAGAGATAGCTGACGCCGACGCGACCGGTAAGCTTGTGGTCGTCCTTGTCGAGTGCACGATAGGTCGTGCCGTTGAAGGTCGTGCCGCCGGTGCTCGCCCAGTCCTGCCGCAGACCGGCGGTGATGCGCCAGTTCTCAATCGCCATCTCGTCCTGCGCATAAAGGCCGATCTGCGAGATATCCGTCTTCACATCGGCATAAAGCGTGCGCGAGGTCAGGCTGACCGGTCCGCCATAGACGGGATTGACAGGGTTGAGTGGCGTCGCGGCCCAGAATTCGGTTTTGACGTTATTGTCGAAATAACGGTAATCCAGCCCGACAAGCAGGGTGTGATCCACCGGCCCTGTGGAAAAATCCGCCTGCAGGCTGTTGTCGATGTTGAACGTGTTCAGCAACTCGTCCTGAAACGTCGCATTGCGGCGGATGAGATTGCCGATCATGCCGCCGCTGCTCGAAGACATGCCGAGCGCCCGGTAGGACCAGTCGAAATTGGAATAGCGCGCATTTTGCCGGAAGGTGAAGGTCTCGTCGAAACGGTGCTCGAACTCATAACCGATATTGGTGAACTTGCGGTTCGACGTATCAAAGGACGGATCGCCGACATAAAAGCTGCGGTCCAGCATATTGCCGGGCCGAGCATAAGTCAGCGCCGGTGGCAGACCGGAAGGCGAACTTGGATTATCGTGCTGATAGGACGCGAGAACCGTCAGCTTCGTATCCTCATCCGGCTGCCATGTGAGAGCCGGGGCGATGAAATAACGATCATTCTGCAGATTGTCGGTCTGGGCATGGGCATTGCGGGCAAGGCCGGTCAGGCGATAGGCAAAGCTGTCGCTATTCGCCACCGGGCCACCAATATCGAACATCGACTGATAATAATCGAAGCTGCCGATTTGCGCGCCCACTTCACCGAAACGCTCGAAGGTCGGCCGCTTGCTGACGAGATTGATGAGGCCACCGGGATTGCCCTGACCATAAAGCACCGAGGCTGGCCCGCGAATGACCTCCACCCGCTCCAGGCCATAGACTTCGTAGGAGGGCGCGCCGGCCGTGCGCATCAGCCGCAGACCATTGAGGAACTGCAGCTGGTTTCCCGCAAACCCGCGAATACGCGGCGCATCAAAGCGCGGATCGGAACCTGAAGGCTGCGCGACGACGCCAGGCACATAATTCAGTGCTTCGCTGAGATTGCGGACAGTCTGCGCCTCCATCTGGTCCCGGGTGATGACGGAGACGGATTGTGGTGTCTCGATCAGGGAGCGGCCCGTCTTGGTGGCGCTGGCACTGCTTTTGGCCACATAACCTTTCACCGGTGCCTTGGGGTCCTGCTTTTTACCACCTTCCACGGTGATGGTCTGCAGCACCGTCGTTCCGGCTTCCTGCGCAAGGGCGGGAAGCGGGGACAAAAACGCCACATAGGCAATGGCGGCGCAACCGCCCGCCAGAATGGAAATGTGTTTGGTTTTTCCCTGCACGCCAAGACCCTTCATCACCCGCGCCGTCACAAGACGGATAGTTTTCTGGAGAAATTAAGTCATCTTATTACGCAAGGTGCAGATTGTGATCCAATAAGCGCAGCCGGTTTTTTTCAGAACTATTGATTATGAAAATAGGCGCCGATAATAGCTTGGAATTATTCAAATCTGGCAGGAGAGGCCGCGACGATGGGCAGGAAACCGGCAAGCCGGGCGGACACATTCGAATTGCGTCACCTGCGCTATTTCACCACGCTGGTGGATGAGCGCAATTTCGAGCGCGCCGCCGCCCGCCTCGGCATTGCCCAGCCCGGTTTGAGCCAGCAGATCATGGCGCTTGAGGATATTGTCGGCATGCCGCTGCTCGACCGGACACGCCGGTCGGTAAAGCTTACCACTCCGGGCCAGCTTCTCTATGAGGATGCCCGGAAAATCCTTGCCAATGCCGAGGCGACCCTTGCCGCACTCAAACGTGTCGATCGTGGCGAAACCGGTCGCATCTCCATCGGTTATGTCGCCTCCGCCGCCTATTCCGGCCTGCTGATAAAGTCCATCGCCAGTTTTCGCGCCTCCCACCCCGATGTTGAATTGCAGTTGATCGAGATGGAAATGCGGCTGCAGCTGGCCAAGATTGCCGATGGCAATCTGGATTTCGCCTTCATCCGCCCGCCAGCCCCTATCCCCGAAGGGGTTACGACCCATGTGGTTCTGCGAGAGCCGCTGATGGCGGCCCTGCCGGAAAATCATCCCCTGGCCTACACATTGCAAGTCGATCTCAGGAACCTTGCCGGCGAAACCTTCATCACGCCACGACAGCCGCCGGATGTCGGCTTTCACTACAATACGATAGAAGCCTGCAACGAAGCCGGGTTCCAGCCGGCGATAAGCCCGGAAGGCCGCGACTACACCACCATCGCCAGCATGGTGGCGATCGGCCTCGGCGTCGCGCTGGTGCCACGCTCGCTCGATTGCCTGAGGTTGCCCGGCTTGCGCTACGTGCCGCTTGCTGCAAGCTCCACAACCTCGGATCTCGCCATCGCCCACCGGAAAACGGAAGCCTCTCCCGCCGTCAGGGCCTTCATTCTCCACACCCGCAGCTGAAGCGGAGGGCATTCATCTCCCACCCCACTCCGCTCTCGGACGTGGATGCAAAATCCGCCACATCCGACGGAATAGCGGTAATGGCGATGCGGCCGGTGAAGCCAACCGCATGAGATTGCTGAGGGAACGCCGGTGTTTCGGAAGACCGGATGCGGAAATAAAGGCCAACCTCACATATATCGTTCCCGCTTTTCCCCGCAGCTCCCGCCCGTTGCATAATCACCGCAGATTTCGATTTACGGGAGACAGCAATGGCTGAGACTTACGAACACTACGCCGCCGGCCTGGAATCGCCGGCATCCCACGGTTTCGACATCGTTCCCGACGATACGACCCCGCTTCCTTCACCAACGCGCGCCCTTTATATCGGCCATGGCGGTCAACTCTGCCTCACCCTGCTTTCAGGAGCGACGGTCACCTTTCAGAACATTCCCGCAGGCTGCCTGCTGCCCGTCAGGGCTACGCGTGTATTTTCAACGCGCACCACTGTGACGGGTATAATCGGGCTCGGTTAGGTGATATATTCGTGTCACCTGACCATCGGCCTGAAAACACGACCGCCCTCATGTGACGGTTTCATGACAAAGCTTTCAGGTTGATGTCAGCTAAATGACGCATCCGCCATCAATCGGCCCTAGCGGCAGCGTGAACAGAGGCATTTTGCCCCGTTTCGCGCCGCCGCCGGCACATGTGAAATCTGGTGGACTTGGCAGTGGCTCTTTTTACCGCGAAAGCGACAGGCATTGAATCGTATCGTCCGGAAATAGGCAGCGTGCCGCTCAGCCTGCTGACGGGCGCCTATCTGCTGTTTTTCATGAACCAGACATTCTGGTCGAAGGTCCATACCTATCTTTCCGCTTATCCGGTTGCCATCGTTGCACTTTATGTCGCCATGGCGGCGCTTTTCGGCGCCCTCATCACGATTTTTTCCGCCAAATATCTCATCAAGCCGTTTCTGATCTTCCTGGTATTCGCCGCCGCCGCCGCATCCTGGTTCATGGACCGCTACGGCATCATCATCGACAGCGATATGATCCGCAACGCCATGGAAACGACGCAGGCGGAAGCCGGTAATCTGATTACCCCCGGCTTTCTCTGGCATATGGCGATTTACGGGCTGGTTCCATCCATCGTCATCATCGCCATCCGCATCCGGCATCGGCCGATTCTCGAGAAGCTGCTGTGGAACACCATCAGCATCCTGGTCTGTCTCACCATCGCGGGCATCATCAGCTTTGCGAATTCAAAGACATTCACCACCGCCGTCCGCCAGCACAAGGATATCGTCAAGAGCGTCAACCCGCTGTCGCCGATGATGTCCACCATTCACTATTTCACGCAGGCTGGCCAGGAAGCCGAGATACAGGTCAGCCCCCTCGGCAAGGATGCAAGGCTTCTTCCGGCGCTCGGCGGCGTGCGCAAGCCGCGCATTACCGTCATCGTGGCTGGCGAGACCGCGCGCGCCGCGAATTTTTCCCTGAACGGTTACGAGCGCGACACCAATCCGGAACTCGCCAAGCGCAACGTGATCTATTTCCCCAGCACCACCAGCTGCGGCACGGCGACGGCGATTTCCATTCCCTGCATGTTCTCGAAGTTCCCGCGCTCGGAATACAGCCACAGCAAGGCGCTCGCCAACGAGAACGTCATGGATGTCCTCGTCCACGCCGGCGTCGGCGCCACATGGCTGGACAACAACACCGGCAGCAAGAACGTCGCCGACCGCATTCCCTATTTCGACCTGCCCTCCACCAATGACAGCCGCTTCTGCACCGGTGGAGAATGCCGCGACGACATCTTCTTCGACAAGCTCGACTCCTGGCTCAACAACGTCAAGAAGGACAGCGTCATCGTATTGCACCAGATGGGCAGCCACGGGCCGACCTACTACCTGCGCTACACCGACGAGTTCCGCAAATTCACCCCGGATTGCCGCACCGCCGAGCTTGGCAATTGCAGCGATGCCGAGATCGTCAATTCCTACGACAATACGCTGCTTTACACCGACCATTTCCTCTCGACCGTGATCGACAAGCTGAAAGCGCGCTCCGACACTCTGGCGACGGGCATGATCTACGCATCGGACCACGGCGAATCCCTTGGTGAAAACGGCGTCTACCTGCATGGAGCGCCCTATCTGCTCGCCCCGGATCAGCAGACCCATGTGCCGTTTCTTGTCTGGTTCGATGACGATTTCGCCAAATCCATGGGGCTGGACCGGGCATGCCTTGCAAAAACCGCAGCAGAGGGCGGGCGCTCCCACGACAACTATTTCCACAGCATTCTTGGCATGATGAACGTCTCCACTTCCGTCTACGATCCCTCGCTCGATGTGTTCGGTGGGTGCACCCAGCGCCAAAACAGCTGAACAGACAGTGCTTGACGCTTATCCCGTGAAAGCGATACGCAGGACGACGCGATAGAGGGAGCTGTCTTGCGGGTTCTGCTTGTTGAAGACGATCATGTCCTGGGAGAGGCGTTGCGAGACCATGTCGCGGCGGCCGGGCACGCTGTGGACTGGTTCAAGACGCTCGGCGACGCCATGGCGGCGACGCTGACCATGGCGTATGGCCTGATCCTGCTCGACATGCGCCTGCCGGATGGCGAAGGCATCACCCTTCTGCAAGCGCTGCGCAGGCGCGACGATGCGACGCCGGTGATCATTCTGACGGCACATGACCAGGTTTCCGACCGGATAGCCGGGCTGAATGCCGGTGCGGACGACTATCTGGTCAAGCCTTTCGACCTCGACGAGCTTTCCGCGCGCATGCTGGCGGTCTCGCGCCGTTACGAGGGCCGCTCGGCCCCCGTCATCCGCCTGCCCGGCATCGAGATCAATCAGGTGGCACGCAATATCACGGTCGATGGAACGGCGCAGACGCTGAGCGCCCGCGAATGGGCCGTATTGGAAAAACTGGTCGAACATCCCGGTGCGGTCGTCTCCAAAGCGCAGCTGCACGACACGCTCTACGAATTCGGCGCGGAAATAGAAAGCAACACGGTCGAGGTCTATATCAGCCGGCTGCGCAAGAAAATCGGCCATGACCGCGTCGAGACGGTGCGCGGCGTCGGCTACACGATCAAGTGAACCAGACGGCAAGTGAACCAGACAGCAAGTAAGCCGGACGGCGAGCAGGCAGATAACAAGTAGGCACAGATGGCCAGACCGACCAGCATGACCCGCAAGCTCGTGACGGCGCTGACCAGCGTCGTCGCCATATCCTGGCTTCTCGCCTGCGGGCTGGGCGTCATGGTGATGCAGGACGAATTTGCCGAGATTTTCGATGCCGGCGTGCAGGAAACCGCCGAAAGGCTTTTGCCGCTTCTGGCCGACGATCTCAGGGAAAACAATACGGCGCCGGCCTCGCGCAAGCTCAACCCTTCGGCGGAAGGCGCGGAATATCTGACCTATCAGGTGCGCGACCGGGAAGGACAGGTCGTGCTGCATTCACATGACAGTTCGACGGAACCTTTCGAGGTGTCGCTCGACCCCGGCTTTTCCGAAACGGCGACACAGCGCATCTATACGGTCGTGACACCGGACGGCAATTATTTCCTGCAGGTCGCAGATGCCTTCGCCAACCGGCGCGAAGCCATCGAGGAGGCGGGCAGCGCGCTGCTTCTGCCCGTTCTCATCCTCATACCCGCCAGCATCTTCGCCGTCATCGTGGTGGTGCGCAGAACCCTGCAGCCGATACAGACCCTGCGCGACGAGATCGGGAAAAAGGATGGCGGCAATCTGGCGCCACTCGAAACACAGCCTTTTCCGGGCGAACTCCATCCCATCGCCCGCTCGGTCAATCTGCTGCTCGGACGCCTGCGGTCGGCAATCGACGCGGAGCGGGAATTCACCGCCAACAGCGCCCACGAATTGCGCACGCCGATTGCCGGCGCCCTGGCGCAGGCGCAACGGCTCCACGCCGATATTCCGCCGGAACTGGCGCCAAGGGTGGAAAATATCGAAAAGTCCCTGCAGCATCTCGGCCATCTCGCTGAAAAACTGCTTCAGATGTCACGGGCCGAAGCAAGAATCGGCGTGACCGATACGGCAACCGATCTCATTCCCGTTCTCGAACTCGTCATCGATGACATGATGAGAACGGCGATCGGCACCTCCCGCATCCGCTTCACCAATCATTGCGAGGACGGCCTGCTCTGCAGGATGGGCGCGGATGCCTTCGGCATCATCATCCGCAATCTCCTCGAAAACGCCCTGATCCACAGCCCGGCGGAAAGCCCGGTGCAGATATTGGCCGAACAGGACGGGACGATCCGCATCGTCAATTCCGGACCGGCAATCGACAGGGCGCTGCTGCCCAAGCTGACGACACGTTTTGCCAGGGGCCCGACCACCGCGGATGGCACCGGCCTTGGCCTTGCCATTGTCAAAAGCCTGGTGGAACAGACCGGCGGCGAACTGGTGCTTTCCTCTCCCGCACCCGGCCGGAAAGACGGCTTCGAGGCCCGCGTGGTTCTTCCTGTCCAAACCGCCTGAAGGCGTTGAAAACAAAAAAGCCCCGTCAGGAACGGGGCTTTTTCCGGATCGGATCGTGTCGCTCAATCCTCGTGGATATGGCTGTGATCGCGCGTGTCGCGCATCTTCACATAAACCACCAGCGACAGCGCGATCATGATCGTCACATACCAGAAGAACCAGTTTTCATGGCCGATCTGCTTGAATTTCAGGGCCACGAATTCCGCCGTTCCGCCAAAAATGGTGTTCGCCAGCGCATAGGGCAGAGCCACGCCGAGCGCGCGGATATGGGCGGGGAACATTTCCGCCTTCACCACCGCATTGATGGAAGTGTAACCGGTCACGATCAAAAGGCCGACCAGCACGAGGGCGAAAGCCATGATCGGATCGGTCGTCGTCGCCAGTGTACTGAAGATCACGTAGGTGAACAGCGTTCCGAGAATACCGAAGCCGACCATCAGCGGCTTGCGGCCAACCTTGTCCGACAGCGCGCCGGCGAGCGGCTGGCACAGCATGAAGACGAAAAGCGCCGCCGTGGTGATTTCGGTCGCGCTTTCCTTGCTGAAACCTGACGTGTTGACCAGGAATTTCTGCAGATAGGTGGTGTAGGCATAAAAGGCGAGCGTGCCACCCGAGGTCAGCGCCATGACCATCAGCGCTTCCCGCGGATAGTGCTTGAACAGCGCCCATCCGCTGGATTTCGGCTTGTCGGCCTCACCGGCCTTGGCGTTTTCGAAAGACTGCGTCTCGGCAAGGCCACGACGGATATAAAACACCGCAATCGCCAGAATACCGCCGATGAAGAAGGGAATGCGCCAGCCCCACTCGCCAAGCTGTGTCGGCGTCAGGGCGCGCTGTAGCACCAGAAGCACCGCCAGCGCCAGAAGCTGGCCGGAAATCAGCGTCACATACTGGAAGCTGGAGAAGAAACCGCGGCGGTTCCTGCCGGCCATTTCGCTGAGATAGGTCGCGCTGGCGCCATATTCGCCGCCGACGCTGATGCCCTGCAGAAGGCGGGCAAAAACCAGAATGGCAGGTGCCGCGATGCCGATCGTCTCATGGCCGGGCGTGATGGCGATCAGCAGCGAGCCGAGACACATCAGCGTGACGGAGAGTGTAAGGCCCGCCTTGCGGCCCTTGCGGTCGGCATAGGTGCCCATGAACCAGGCCCCGATGGGCCGCATCAGAAATCCGACGGCGAAAACGGCGGCCGCGCTCAACAGTTCGGCGGTCTGGTTTCCCGAAGGAAAGAACACCGGCGCGAAATAAAGGGTGAAGGCCGAATAGACATACCAGTCGTACCATTCGACGAGATTGCCCGCCGATCCGCCGATAATGGATTTCAAACGGGTTTTCTGGTCCGGCGCGGTGGCGGGACCATTTGCCATAATATTCACGGTAAACTCCAATTCATCTTCGTCTGGAGATGGAAGGGCGAACGGAAGGTGTGATAATTTGTCGCTCTCGGCGAGGGTATATACCCGCCATGTTGCAATGCGCAAGCTTATGCCGCACCGCAACAAAGCGGCAAGAACGGCGATAGAGGCCCGCATCGTCGTGATTCCCGGCCCTCCACACCGGTTCGCGCAACAGGATCGGGGCGATGATAGCGGGAAAAGCAGAACCGGACCATTGCAATCCGCCTTGTAAGCCAGGCTTGCCCAAACTAAAAAATATCAATGATTTATGAGATATCGGACATCCAGCTGGAAAAGCTTCTCATCGCCGCCGCCCGTGCGGGCGAAGCGCTGGCGCGGCTGGACGAACGTATCAGCCGTTCGCCGATGAGGCACGGTTTCATCGAAAGGCAGGATTTTACCGACGCCATTTCCTCCATGTGGGTCGATGGCGAACTGGTCCATATGGAAGATCTCGTCCTGCATGATGCCCATATGGACGTGCGCGCACCGACTCACGAGATGACCGCGGCGCACCGGATACTCCGTTCGAGGCGGCTGATCTTCTCCAGTGGCGTCGGCTGGGCCTTCACGGCGCCGGGACTTTCCAGATTGCGGGGCAGAGCGGCGCTTGCAGTCGAAGAGGCAACGCCTCCCCGGGAAATCGTGGATAGCTCCCGCAGCGATGAGACCGAATCAGACGAGGAAGCCTCGCTGAACGGCGCCTTTTCCGAGCTGGACGCGCTGCTGGCGCGGAGTTCAGCGACACTGGACGCGATTACCGCCGGTCACATGCCAGCACCCCTGCTGCGGCAGGAAAGCAATCCGCTCGTCAACGAGCCCGATTGGGATGAGGAAGAACGGCTGGAAGAATGGCTGAAGGTGCAGGCGCGGACGGAGGAACTGCCGGCGATCCTGCGAAGCGCCATTCTGCTCGATGCCTGGAACATGATCGAGGTGCTGCAGCGCAGCCCCTGGCTCGGCCGGCTTCTGGCCGCCGCCTTTCTGCGCGACGGCGCCGTCACGCCCGATCACCTGCCAGCCCTCAGCACCGGTCTTCGCGCCGTTCCGCGCGAGCGCCGGCACGCCAGAAACCAGACTCAGCGGCTCCTCGCCCTTCTGGAAAGCTTTTACGAGGCGGCGCAGGCCAGCCTGAAGGAACATGACAGGCTGTCCCATGCGAGAGAGCGCATGATGCGCAAGCTGACCGGCCGTCGTTCCTCCTCGCGCCTGCCGGAACTGGTGGAGCTGGTGGTTTCCCGGCCGGTGGTCTCGGCGGCGATGATCGTCAAGGAACTCGGCACCACGCCGCAGGGCGCGATCGGGCTCGCAAATCAGCTGGAATTACGTGAGGTTACAGGTCGTGGCCGCTTTCGCGCCTGGGGGATGCTCTAGCAGCCGCACTTCCGCCAGACCGGGGAAAACAGAAAAAACGGCAGGTATCGGCGTCTCTTTCATCATGGAAAAATCCCGCAAAAATGCGGCGATCACGAATCTTAACAAAATTTAACTATTGCGTAGGTGGGCGAAGCGTCTATGTTCCTCGCTGCGTTGCAACATGATTTCTTCTCCGGCAACGCGGTCGCATTCGGCCCGGCAACGTTTCTGTGCCGCCCGCATTTAAGTGTCCATTATGAGGGAGATGCAATAATGACAATTTCAGTCACACAACCTGATTCCGATCACGAAACCGATGCTCCTTTTGCCAAAAAGGTTCTGACCGCACGCACGCTTGCCGGCTATACGGTCGAACAGCTTGCCGTCACCTGCGGCCTGACCACCAGCGAAATCCGTGCGCTGGAAGACGGAACCGACAGCGATCCGCTGCGTATCCGGCGCGTTGCCGCCGCTCTGCAGATTCCTGTCGAAACCGTTATCTGATCGTTCGCAACGATCACGAGAAACTCAGCGCCGCCGGGGACGATGTTCTCAAGAACATCCGGGCGGCGCGCGTGGCCTGAGGCCGCCAATGTCTTTCGGAACATTTTCCGCCGCGCTCTCTTAACATTTTCGTTATCCGGCACCACATGGGGTTCACGAGCGGCCATGTTCGGCATGACTGCGCCCGTGCGAGAGCAGCAACAACCTCCGGAATCCTGCCATGACACTAAGTCTCGACACCGAAGAACGGGTTTCTTCCGCATTGGATGAATTGTGGCCGGCGGAGAAGACCGAAATTCTTGACTGGCTCGTCACCGGCACCAAGGACGAACGCTTTATCGACGAGATATTCGTGGAGCTTTGCAGCAGGTTGCGGGCGAGCGGGATTTCCGTTGCAAGGGGCGTCCTTGCATTCCGCATTCGCCATCCGCAATGGCTCGGCGCGCGAATATTGTGGAAAGCCGGCATTCCGTCCGCCGAAATAGCCACCTATGGTTATGGCTCTGAAAGCACGCCCGAATATCTCAACAGCCCCATCAACGACATTCATCAGGGCGCTTCCGAAGTCCGCCACCGGCTGAATGGCGATGAAACCGATGAGCCAGGCTATACGATCTATGAAGAGCTGCGGGCCGAAGGGCTGACGGATTATTGTGCCTGGCCCATCGAACACACCTTCGGCAAGCGCCACGTCGCGACATTTTCCAGTGACAGGCCCGGCGGATTTTCCGACGGCGAGGTTGCCGCCTTGAAAAACCTGCTGCCGGCGCTGGCGCTGGTGAGCGAAATACGCCTGAAAAACCGGATGACGCGCACCCTCTTGGAGACCTATGTGGGACCACATGCGGGTGAAAAGATCCTGAACGGCGCCACGACACGCGGCAGCGGCATGACGGTGGGGGCAGCGATCCTCATCTGCGACCTGCGCAATTTCACCCATATCTCCGACCTCTGGCCACGTGACGATGTGATCGAGCTTCTGAACGGCTATTTCGACGCCATGTGTGACCCTATCGAGGAATTCGGCGGCGAAATACTGAAATTCATGGGCGACGGGTTGCTGGCGATTTTCCCGCTCAGCGATCCGAAGGCCTGCGAAAATCTGCTGAGGGCCATTGCCAGCGCCCAGACGGGCCTCGTTGCGCTTAACGAGATCAACCGGCAAAAGGGCCATGATCCGCTGGGTTATGGCATCGGCGTGCATGTCGGGGATGTCATGTATGGTAATATCGGCTCCAAAACCCGCCTCGATTTCACCGTCATCGGCCCGGCCGTCAATATTGCCTCGCGGCTTGAAACGCTGACGAAGGAAACAGGACGCACCGTGCTTTTCTCCGAGGAATTCGTCCGCATGGCCGGAAACCGGGGAGAGCTGGAAAATCTCGGTCCCTGGCTGCTGCGCGGCCTCGAAACCCCGGTCGAGGTTTATGCCCTTCCCCAGAATGCGGTACAGGCGCCCCTGGCTCGGTAGCCTATCGGCGCCCCGCACCTTCGAGCGCATTTCAGGACGAAATCCAACACCGCCGGACAGATTTTCGACGGGATGATTTCGGCCACCCAGCCCATCGTCAAAACGCTTGACACGTCTCCGATGTCGATCTAGCAAAATGGAACATATATTCCATATCGAAATATTGTTTGCATTCATATTCTGTCTCTCCGGGAGTGAGACGGATATGAGGAACCGGAGGAAAGATGGTTACGAAATTGGCACTGCTCGGCGCTGGACGGATCGGCAAGGTCCACGCCAAGGCGATCACCACCGACAGCCGTGCGCAGCTGGTGGCCGTTGTCGACGCCATGGCCGGTGCCGCGGAAGCAATCGCCCGCGAGGCGCAGTGCAAGGTGAGCACGATCGACGAGGTTCTGGCCGACAAGACGATCGACGCCGTCATCATCTGCACGCCGACCAATACCCACGCCGACCTGATCGAGCGTTTCGCCCGGGCCGGCAAGGCCATCTTCTGCGAAAAGCCCGTTGATCTCGATGTCAGCCGCGCCGAAGCCTGCGCCAAGGTGGTGGAAGAAACCGGCGCAAAGGTGATGCTCGGTTTCAACCGGCGCTTCGATCCGCATTTTCAGGCCGTGCACAAGGCAATCGAGGATGGCCGCATCGGCAAGGTGGAAATGGTCACCATCACCAGCCGCGACCCCGGCCCGCCGCCGGCCGAATATATCAAGGTTTCCGGCGGCATCTTCCGCGACATGACCATTCATGATTTCGACATGGCGCGCTTCCTGCTCGGCGAGGAAGTGGACAGCGTGTTCGCCACCGGTTCCGTTCTCGTTAATCCGGAAATCGGCGCGCTCGGCGATTTCGACAGCGCCAGCATCATCCTGACGACAAAGAGCGGCAGGCAGGCGATCATTTCGAATTCGCGCCGCGCGACCTATGGTTACGACCAGCGCATCGAAGTGCACGGTTCGCTGGGCTCGGCCGCGGCCGAAAACCAGCGTCCCGTTTCCATCGAGATCGCCAATGCGGAAGGTTACACCCGCCCACCGCTGCATGATTTCTTCATGACGCGTTATACGGCAGCCTATGCCGCGGAAATCACCGCTTTCATCGACAGCATTGAAAACAATGTCGCCCCGTCGCCGTCCATCAAGGACGGGCTGGTCGCGCTGAAGCTGGCCGACGCCGCGCTGAAATCCGCGACCTCTAAGACAGCCGTAACGATCGGCTGAGGACCGTGGAAATCACTCTGTGAACCGGGTGCCGCCCCGCTGGCGGGCAGATGTTTCATGGACATTCCACCAGCCACGACATCGCCCTCGGGCTTGACCCGGGGGTTCAGGATTTCAGCCTATCGTCAATCCCCCGGCCAAGCCTCGGGGATTGATGGAGGAGATGCTGCCGCGAAAAACGCCAGCGGCGATCTGCCCGCCAAAAAGGCGGTTTACGGCCTTGCATGGCAGCTATTCGGAAAATAAGGTTGTCTGACAAGGTGCGGCCATAACATATGGCTGCCACCCACCTCATTCATGCCGAATTCTCTTTTGCCGGCAATTGCCGGACAGCGGTTTTTCCATGCCATCACCCAAGACCGGTTTTCTTTATGCGCTCGTCGCCTTCACGATCTTTGCGGCACAGGATGGCATATCGAAGCATCTGGGCAGCGCCTATCCGCCGGTTTTTATCGCCATGCTGCGATACTGGGCCTTTGCCGTCTTTGTTCTTTTGATGGCCGCAAGGTCGGCGGGCGGCATCCGGGGCGCCGTCATGGCCAACCGCCCCTGGCTGCAGATCGGCCGCGGCGTCCTTCTCGCCGTACAGATCGTTATTTCGATCTTCTCCTTCGCCGTCGTCGGACTGGCGCATAGTCATTCCATCCTCGCCTCCGCACCGCTGATCGTTGCGGCGCTGTCCATGCCTTTGCTGGGAGAACATGTGGGCTGGCGGCGCTGGTGCGCCATTTTTGTCGGCTTCATCGGCGTTCTCGTCATCCTCAAGCCGGAGGGCGACGGTTTTGACAACCGGCTGGTGATCACCTTCGTGGCCACCTTCATGCTTGCGCTCTACAGCGTCCTGACCCGCCTCGGCAGCAAGAGCGATTCGGCGATGACAAGCTTCTTTTACACCGGCGTGGCCGGTGCGGCGGCCCTGACGCTGGTTGGTCCGTTTTATTGGGTCAGCATCGCACCGTGGGATTGGGGCTGGATGCTGGCGCTCTGCATCACCGGCATGAGCGGCCATTATTGCCTGATAAAGGCGTTCGAACTGGCGGATGCGGCCTCCGTGCAGCCCTTTTCCTATTACCAGCTCGTGCTCGTCTCCATCATCGGCGTCACCATCTATGGCGAGGTCGTGACACCCAATATGGTCATCGGCGCAGCCATCGTCATCGCCGCCGGTCTTTTCACCATCTGGCGGGAACACGTGGTCGCACGGAGACAACGCCGGGAAATGCAATAGACCAGCTGGCAGGGCGGCTCTAGACGAGCGCCGCCTCACAACGCAGCAGCATGCCGAAGAGGTCGCGCGGCTCATCCGGATCGGCCAACAAATCCAGTTCCGCGTAAAGACCGGTGCCTGGCAGTTTCGAGCGCACATAACGCAGCGCGGAGAAATCTTCCGTCGCGAAACCGACACTGTCGAACAGCGTGATCTGCCTGTCGCCTGTCCGCCCCTGTTTTTCGCCGGTTATGACCTGCCAGAGCTCGGTCACCGGATAATCCTCCGGCAATTGCTGAATTTCGCCTTCGATGCGCGTCTGCGGCGGATATTCGACGAAAATATCGGAGCGAAGCAGAATATCCCGGTGCAGTTCCGTCTTGCCGGGACAGTCTCCGCCAACGGCGTTGATATGAATGCCGGGGCCGACCATGTTGTCGGTCAGGATCGTCGCATATTGCTTGTCCGCCGTGACTGTCGTGATGATATCCGCCCCTTCGACCGCCGCCTCTGCGCTGCCGCAGATCTCGATGGCAAAACCCTGCCCGGCAAGATTGCGGGCGCATTTTTCACTTGCGGACCGATCAATATCAAAAAGCCGCAGCGTGTCGATGCCGAGAATGGCCTTGAAGGCGCGCGCCTGGAATTCGCTCTGGGCGCCATTGCCGATGATGGCCATGGAGCGGGAATTGGGGCGGGCAAGGTGCCTGGCGGCGACGGCCGAGGTGGCGGCGGTGCGCAGCGCCGTCAGGATCGTCATTTCGGTCAGGAGCAGCGGATAACCATTGCCGACATCGGAAAGCACGCCGAAGGCCGTCACCGTCTGGCGGCCCTCCCTCATGTTCTTGGGATGACCGTTGACATATTTGAAGCCATACAGCGTGCCGTCGCTGGTCGGCATCAGCTCGATGACGCCCTCCTTCGAATGCGAGGCGATGCGTGGCGTCTTGTCAAAGCTTTCCCAGCGGCGGAAATCCTCTTCCACCACACCGGCAAGCTCTCGCAGAAACGTGTCGATCCCCACCCGCAGCACGAGCTTCATCATATGGTCGACGCTGACGAAGGGAACGATATTGAGGTTCGGTATCACGGTCATCGCGGCCCCCTTTCTCAGCCAGCCCGCGTCGGGCGGTCCATGACCCGCTTGCCCATCAGGCTGGCGGCCAGATCCACCATCAGGGTCGCCGTCCTGCCGCGCTCATCGAGAAACGGGTTGAGTTCCACCAGATCGAGACTGCAGACCAGCCCGCTATCATGCAGCATTTCCATGACCAGATGCGCCTCCCGGAATGTTGCCCCGCCGGGAACGGTGGTGCCGACGGCAGGTGCAATCGACGGTTCCAGAAAATCGACATCCAGACTGACATGCAGCAGGCCGTTCGCCGCCTGAACCCGCGCCAGAAATTCACGCAGCAGCACCGCAACGCCATGTTCGTCTATCGAACGCATATCGTGAACGGTGACGCCGCTCTTTTCCAGCGCAGCCCTCTCGGCAGGATCCACGCTGCGGATACCGATCATGCCGATATTGTCTTCGGGTACCGCGTGGGAGAGCGGCGGGAAATAACCGGCGAACCCGTCACGCCCGCTGAAATAGGCGACGGGTGTACCGTGCAGATTGCCGCTGCGCGTCGTCTCCAGCGTGTGATAATCGGTATGGGCATCGAGCCAGAGTACAAAAAACGGCCGGCCCGTCTCGGCAACCCGGCGCGCCATGCCGGCCACGGTTCCCGCCGAAATCGCATGGTCGCCACCGAGAAAGATCGGTACGGCATCGGCACTTTCGCGATAGGCGGCCTCCGTCAACGCCTCGGTCCAGGCCACGGTTTCGGCCAGATGGTGAACGGCCGGGTTGGGATGGCAAAATTCCTTAAGCGGCGCCGGCGTCACATTGCCGGTATCGACCACCCGGTGTCCCAGATCCTCCAGCGCCCGCGTGAGGCCGGCGATGCGATAGGCGCTCGGTCCCATTTCACATCCCAATTGCCCTGCCCCGATCTGCAGCGGCGCACCGATAAGCCTGATATCCATTCCCGTCCTCGCTTTCCCAACCGACTGTCTCACTAAACCATAGAGCTATGGCGGAATGAACATCAAATATTGGCAAGATTATCGAAATGAGTTATCGATCTGGCAAAATCTATTTACCAAAATGGACATCCATGGATAATCTCGACGAACGGCTCGTCACCCTTTTGCGTCACAACGGCAGGCGCAGCATTTCCGATCTGGCGGTGGAGACGGAAACCTCGCGCGCGACGGTTCGCTCCCGCATCGAAAGAATGGAAAATGACGGCACCATCATCGGTTACACCGTCATCCTGCGCGCCGATGCCGTGGAAGCGGCAATACGCGGTATCATGATGATCGAGATTGAAGGCCATGTGACGGATCGCGTCATCCGCACCCTTGGCGGTTTCCCGGAAATATCCGAAATCCACACCACCAACGGCCGCTGGGACCTGATCGTGGAACTCAATGCCGCAACGCTCAGCGATTTCGACGCCGTGCTACGCCGCATCCGCCTCGTGCCCGGCATCACCGGCAGCGAGACCAGCCTGCTGCTTTCCACCCCGCGCTCCACCCGCGCGAGGCTTTGACCCTGAAGTGAAACGCAAAAGCGGGATAAAACGCATTTTTCGATTTTTTCGACTTGCGCCCCGGAATAAATCATCTATATGACGACCCACCAAAGCGAATGCGCCACGCGCTTCCAAGCTTTTGGGGAATAGTTCAATGGTAGAACAGCGGACTCTGACTCCGTCGATCTTGGTTCGAATCCAGGTTCCCCAGCCAAATTTTCCAAAATAAAATCAATTGCCTGGCTACAACATCTGGTGGCCCTGCGTCGCGCCGCAGCTTGCATATTCACGCCCGATAAACAACCGCTCCGCCCGTCATTCCCGCACCGGCGGCGGTCAAGAGCAGTGTCTCGCCTCCTGCAAGCGGCCGTTCGGCATTGGTGACCGACAGTGACAGCGGAATGGTGGCAGCGGAAGAATTACCGAAGCTTTCCACTGTGCGGACGGTTTTTTGCCGGTCGATGGCGAGATTGCCGCAGACGGCGTCGAACATGCGGGCATTGGCCTGATGGGGCACAAAACGGCCGATATTGGCGGCGGGCACCCCCGCCTGTTGCAACACCTGCTGCGAAGTCCGGGTCATCAGCGCCACGGCGCGGGAGAAAACCTCGCGGCCGTCGCGCATTGCCATCAACGTATCCTCGGCGGGGCTATCGGCGGAAAAAGGCTGGCTGCTGCCACCTGCCGCTATCCGGATCAGATCGTAACCGCTGCCATCGGAACGGAGATCGGCCGAAAGAAGGCCGCGCTGCCCTTCCCGGCACGGTGTCAGCACAACCGCGCCGGCGGCGTCGGCGAACAGGACCGCGCTTGCCCTTTCCAGGGGATTGATACGGCGGCTCAAAATATTGGCGGCGACGATGAGCACGGCGCGGCCGTGGGTGCGCACAAAACCATCGGCAAGGGTGAGTGCATAAAGAAAGCCTGAACAGGCACCGGCGAGATCGATCCCGCCCGACCGCGACAGGCCCAGCCGGTGGGCAAGCAGCGGTGCGGAAGGTGGCAGAAGATGGTCCGGCGTGGAGGTTGCCAGCAATGTCAATGCGATATCATCTGGATCGATTTTTGCATCTTCCAGCGCCATGCGGCCGGCTTCGGCGGCAAGGCCGCTCAGCGTGTCGCCCACCTCCGCCCAATAACGCCTGAGGATGCCGGTTCGCCGCTCGATCCAGCCGGACTCCAGCCCAAGGCGCGCCTCGATCTCGTCATTGCCGACGCACCGCCCCGGAACGGCATGTCCAAAACCGGCCATGCGCGAAGAAAGTATCTGCATTGTCTGGTCTTTCAAGAATGTTGCAGGAGGATGCGGATATCCGGCGTCACACGGCCCCGATCACGATCGAGGCGACTTCATCGATGGCGTCGAAGGCGCGGTCCAGATCGTCCGATGTCGAACAATAGGGGGGCATCAGATAAACCACGTTGCCGAGGGGGCGGATGACAAACCCGCGCTCGCGGAACAGGCGCCGCATACGCGGTCCCGCTTCGGCAAGATAACCGCCGGAAGGCACCACGATATCGAGTGCAGCTATGGTGCCCACCTGCCGGAGACTGGTGAAACGTCCGTCATCCGCAAAGCGCCGCAGATTGTCGCTCAGCATCCGTTCCAGTTGCCCGATACGCTCCGCCACCGGCTCATCCCGCCAGACCTGAAGATTGGCGACGGCGGCGGCGCAGGCGATCGGATTGGCGGTGTAGGAACTCGAATGGAAAAAGGTCTTGCGGCGGTCGGTCGAATAATGCGCCTCGAAGATCTCACCGCTGCACAGCGTGGCCGCCAGCGGCAGGGAACCGCCGGTCAGGCCCTTGGAAGTGCACAGAATATCCGGCGAAACCTTTGCCTGCTCACAGGCAAAACGCGTTCCCGTCCGGCCCCAGCCCGTCATCACCTCATCGGCGATGAACAGGCAGCCATGGCGTTCCGCAATCTGCTTCAGCCCGGCCAGAACATCCGCGCCATACATCTTCATGCCACCGGCACCAAGCACCAGCGGCTCGATCAGCAGGGCAGCGACCCGGCCTGAACGGCAGAAGCGCTCGAACATGTCGAGGGTCGCCTGCGCGCTGCCCTGTTCCGGAAAAGCCAGACGGTCGACGCCGAAGAGCAGCGGTTCGTAGGCGGCATTGAACACGCCGCGTTCGCCGGTGGACATGGTACCGATCGTATCGCCGTGATAACCATGGTTCATAACCACGATGCGGTCGCGCTTTTCCCCGCGGTTATGGAAATAACCGAGCGCCATTTTTAGCGCCACTTCCACGGCGGTCGAGCCGCTATCGGAATAAAACACGTGCTCCAGCCCGGCCGGCGCAAATTCGATCAGCGCTTTTGCCAGCGTTTCGGCAGGCTCATGGGAGAATTCCGCAAAAATCACCTGATCGAAGGCGTCCGTCGCGGCACGGATCGCGGCCATGATCGCCGAGTGCCGGTGACCATGGGTGATGACCCACCAGGATGAAATCGCATCGAACAGCCGTGCGCCATCCTCATCGACCATATAGGCGCCTTCCGTCGAAACGATGCGTTTCATCGGCGGCTCCAGCCCGTGCTGGGTGAAGGGATGCCAGATGGGCGAGCGGCTCATGCCGGCACCTCCAGAAAATCGGCTAGATCAAATTGCCGGGCGAAAGCCTGATGCAGCGCCCCGGCGGTCATTTCCGGCAGACGCGGCAGCCGGCCGAGCCTGCGAACCCCGCCGATATCGGTGATGACGCGCTCATTTTCCGCGTTCTCCTCACCGATGAAAACCAGACCATGCACCGGAATGGCCCTTAGCCGCAGCGCCTCCAGCGACAGCAGCGTGTGATTGATGGTGCCGAGCGCGGTTCTGGCACACAGGATCAGCGGAATTTGCCAGCGGGCGAAGATATCGGCGAACAATAATTCATCGGTCAACGGCACCAGAAGCCCGCCCGCCCCTTCAATGACCAGCGGCCCCTCCGTTTCCGGAGGCAGCAGAAGTGCCGGATCGATCGCCACATTGTCGAGGCGGGCAGAAAGATGCGGAGAAGCCGGCGTTTTCAGACGATAGGCTTCCGGCAGGATACGGGCGCGCGGTGCACCGCCCAGCCGCTCCACCATGGCACTATCGGTCTCTTCCTCCAGTCCGGATTGTATCGGCTTCCAGTAAGAGGCCCGCAGGGCGTGGGTCAGCGCCGCGGCAAAAACCGTCTTGCCGATGCCCGTGTCAGTGCCGGAAATGACGAAACGGGGGCTCATGCCGGCTCCTCCTTCAGTGTCAGAGCAAGCAGCCCGACCATATCGGCGATCTGGCCCTCGTCCACATTGAGCGTGATGGAGAGGCGCAGGCGCGCCGTTCCTTCCGGCACGGTTGGCGGGCGGATGGCCCGCACGTCGAACCCGCCATCGCGCAGGCGCGCGGCGACAGCGAGCGCACGGGCATTGTCGCCGATCACCACCGGCATGATCTGCGAGCCGCTCGGCGTTATCCCGAGCCGGGAGCGAAGTTCTTCGCCGGCAAAATTCATCAGTTCCGCCAGTCGCAACCGCCGCCAGCCTTCATCGGCGACGACCCGCAACGCCTCCCGCACCGCCGCCGCCATTAGCGGCGAAGGCGCGGTGGAATAGATGAACCCCCGGGCGCGGTTGACGAGGTAGTCGGCGAGAACCGCAGGCAGGCTCACAAGTGCGCCGGAAAGGCCGAGCGCCTTGCCGCAGGTATGCAGTGCCACCACATTGCTCCGCCCTTCCAGCTCCGCAGCAAGGCCACGCCCATCAGGCCCGAATATGCCGGTGGCATGTGCTTCATCGACCACCAGAAAACCGCCATGGGTCTCGGCAAGAGCGGCAAGGGCAGCCAGCGGCGCCCGGTCACCATCCATGGAATAGAGGCTCTCGACGGCGATCCACGGCCGTCCACGACCGCCGGCCTGTCGCCAGCGGCTTATTTCCCGTTCGAAAGCCTCGACCTGATTATGCGGCACGGCGAGCGCCTGCGCCTTGCCGGCCGCAATACCGTCATGCACGCTGGCATGGATCAGTTCATCATAAAGGACAATATCCTCCCGCAGCGGCAGAGTTGAGAAAAGCGCGACATTGGCGGCAAAACCGCTGCCGAAATAGATCGTTTTTTCCGCGCCGAAAAACGCCGCTGCCTCCGCCTCCAGCGCCTCATGTTCCGGATGATTGCCACGCAGCAGCCGTGAGCCGCCCGCGCCGGCCGGCACGCCCCTTGCGATTGCATCGGCAATCGCAGCCTTCAGACGGGGTGCATCGGCAAGCCCGAGATAGTCGTTGGAGGTGAAATCGATCCCCTGCCGGGGAGCGAGCACCCGCAGCCGCGATTTGCGGCGCAGGCCGGCAAGTTTCGCCTCGTAAGGAGAAAGCGCCGATAGGTTCACGGCTCCTCTCCCGCCTGCGCAGGCTGCAGTTCCATAGGCTTCAGGCCCAGACGCCGGAACAGCGCCGTATCGTGATCCTCACCCGGATTATCCGCCGTCAGCAACGTTTCGCCGACGAAAATGGAATTGGCCCCGGCGAGAAAACAGAGCGCCTGCGTTTCATCACTCATCTCCGTACGCCCGGCGGAAAGCCGCACGTGCGAACGCGGCATCAGGATGCGCGCCAGCGCGATGGTGCGAACAAAATCGATCGGATCGACCGGGTCGGCCTCGGCAAGCTTCGAGCCGGGGATCGGGATCAGCATGTTGATCGGCACGCTTTCCGGCGGAACCGGCAGGCCGGCAAGCGTCACCAGCATCGAAATGCGGTCCTCGACCGTTTCCCCCATGCCGAGAATGCCGCCGGCACAGACCTTGATGCCCGCATCGCGCACATTGGCGAGCGTTTCCAGCCGGTCTTCAAAGGTGCGGGTGGTGATGATCTGCGAATAAAAGCGCTCGGATGTATCGACATTGTGATTGTAATAATCGAGTCCCGCCTCGGCCAGCCGTCCGGATTGTTCAGGCGTCAGCATGCCAAGCGTCATGCAGGTTTCCATGCCCAGCGCCTTGACGCCTTCGACCATGGCCACCACGGCCTCCATGTCCCGCTCCTTGGGATTGCGCCAGGCTGCGCCCATGCAATAACGCGTCGCCCCGCCCTCCTTTGCCTTGCGTGCCTCCGCAAGAACCCGCTCCACCTCCATGAGCTTGGAGGCCTTCAGACCTGTCGGGTTGCGGGCGGACTGGCTGCAATAGCTGCAATCCTCAGGGCAGCCGCCCGTCTTGATCGATAAAAGCCGGCTCATCTGGATGGCATTGGCATCAAAATGGCGGCGGTGCACCTGCTGGGCGCGAAACAGCAGATCGTTAAACGGTAAATTATAGATAATTTTTGCATCCTCGAGTGCCGAACTTGTCGCAACCGCAGAAACCGGCGTTGGATTTTCCGGGATTTCCCTAACTATCTGATGCATTCGGCGACCTCTCCGTTAAAATAAATAGATAGAACTTCTTTTTATCTATTTTTTTTAGCGTGACTTTTGCAAGCGCTTTTTTCGGGAAAAATCGCCAGCGCCACGGACAGGCTGAACAGGCAGGGCCGGAATCACACCGGAAATCCGGCGAATACGAAAATCTTCACGCAAAAGAGCGAGAGGGACCCATGGCGTGAAAAGACCGCAATTGCTAAGGGTGGGACATGATCACACTTCGCCCCTCCACCAGCCATGACACCGCCCGCATCCTCGACATATGGAGCCGGGCCGTTGATGCCACCCATGGCTTTCTTCTTCCGGCGGATCGCGCCGCAATCGGCGAGGAAGTCAAAGCCTTCCTGCCACAGATGCCCCTGACGCTTGCGGTCGATGTTTCGGATCGTCCGCTTGGTTTCATGTTTCTGCACGAAGGGCACATGGAAGCGCTTTTCATCGACCCGGATCACCACGGCAAAGGCATCGGCAGGATGCTGGTGCAGGCGGCCATCGCCTCGCACCCCGCGCTGACGACCGACGTCAACGAACAGAACATCGAGGCCATGGGCTTTTACCGCAGGCTGGGGTTCGAACCGACCGGGCGCTCCGACCTTGACGGGCAGGGGCGGCCCTACCCGCTCGTGCACCTGAAGTTTCGCGCGACGGAAAAATAAGCCGCCGGAACCGTCGGGGAGGACCAGGCCACGAGCACCATCATCCGCTTCGCCACCGACGATTTCCTGCCCGAGCACCGTTTCGACCATTGGCGCGAGGTGCGCGGCAAAAACCTGTTCGGCGTGACGATCGAACTTGCGCCGGATCGTCGCCAGACGTTTCAGGGTTCGTTTCAGGCGCGCGCCATCGCTGGCGCAGTCGTAAGCGAGATGCGCGCTTCCGCCTACCGCGTCAACCGCACCGAGGCGGATATTGCCCGTATTGCCGGCGACAGCCTCTGTATCGGCCTGCAGGTCAGGGGTTCCGGATTGCTATATACGGGCGGGGACCGGGTTCATGCCGTTGGCGGCGGCGATATCACCATCAATCATTCGGATTTGCCCTATGCCGGCATACCGGACGGCGAAGAAGATTTTCATTTCCGGATGCTCAAAATCCCTGTCGATTACGAGGTCATGCTCGGCCAGACGGCCTATGACCTGTTTGCGGCGCGTTATGCCGACAATGCCGCCTTCTCCCGCCCGTTCCGGGCGCTCTTCAATGCGCTGAATGGCGACCACGGCCATCTCATCGACCCCGCCCGCGATGTGACCCACATCACCCGGCTTGCAATGACGGCGCGCGGGCGGCTTTCTCCCGCCATGCCGGAGGTGCGCGCCGCCCTGCGGACCGGGCTGTGTTATGCGGCCCGGGATATCATGATGCGGAAAAAATCCCGCCAGAACCTGACACCCGCCGCAGTCGCGAAAGAACTGGGCATTTCGCTGCGTCAGTTGCATGTCGTGTTCGAGGGCGCGGAACTGTCATTTTCCCGCACCCTCTCCTCCATGCGCATCGAGGAGGCAAAACGGCTGCTGCTGGAATCTCCCGCTTTGCCGATCACACAGATCGCCTTTGGCTGCGGTTTCGACAGCCTCGCCACCTTCTACCGGGTGTTTGCCGCCACCTATAGCGGGACGCCCGGCGACATCCGCGCCATGGGCGCGCCCTCGGTTTAAAATTTCGCCTCTGCGCGCAATGAGAAGACGTCTCACCATCGCCCCTGTAAGGCCCATGGATCGATCAGTTCCATGCACCTTCAAAGGGAAACGGGTCCTGCAGCTTCAGGAGCGCGCACCATGACCAATTTTTTCGATTTTGCGATTTCGCGGCTGCCGGACGCCGCCACCCGATGCAGCCAACCGCCACTCGGCGAAATCGACGCGCTGGCTCAAAAGGCGTCCTTCGCTGCCGCGCTGCGCCTGCTGGCGGGAAGTTTCATCGGCCTCTATGAAGGTTCGCCCGAAATGACCGCGCTTTTCGCGACACGCCAGAGCCGGCTTCTGTGCCACGCGCTGGTGGCGCTTTATTTCCAGAAACGCGGCACCTGCGAGGCCGAGACGGAAGAGCCCTTTCTGACACGGGAGGATTTCGCGCAGCTGGCCTTGAAGCACGGCCTTGCCAGCCACGATGTCGCCTATGCTTTCTTCAGACAGGCACTGGAACGCGGACTTACAAACCCGGCGGATCAATCCGACGGAGAAAGGGCCGGCGGCGTAGTGCCCTCACCGCTGACACTGGCGATGCTCGCGCACTGGTATGACGTCCATTTCCAGGCGCTCGACCTTGTTGACGAAGGGTTCAGGGCCTGCCGTTTCATCGAGCGGTCCGAGACCATGCTGGCGCATATTCATCCTCGCGTGGCGCAGGCGCTGCTGTCCAATCCGGAGGTGCGCTGCCCCGGCCCGCTTTCCATCATCTTCAACTGGTTTGATGCGGGCGGGTTGCTGATGGACCGGCTGATTGCCGGCATCGACCGGGAGAACCCTCTCGAACAGGGCAGGCACCTGACGGATGTGAAGACGGTCTCGCAACTGGCGAAATCGCTGTCGCTGTCGCGAACCCATGTCAGCCGCAAACTCGCAGCGGCCGAACTGATCGGCGGCATCGGCTGGAGCGGGCGGCGAGGCCGCTCCGCCCTCTGGATCTCCCAGGGTTTTTACGAGGAATATGCCCGCACGCAGGCGCGCAAACTGCTAATCCTCGATGACGCCTTCATGGCGATCTGACAAGGCATGAGTCATCGCCAGACGTCATGACCCGGCATGGCGATTACCCTGCGGCCCGGCGTGATCCGCCGGAGCTGCGGGAAAAGGCGGTGTCGATCGCATATCGGTATTTCAGGAACAGCCGGTGCAGGCAAAGAAATACCGCCAGCATCAACGGCCACGCGATCAGGACATCGGAAAGGAAATGCGCGCCCATCGCGACCCTGTTCAGCGAGACAACCACGATGAACGGCATCAAAATCGCCGCGCAGATGAGGCGGAGCCTTGCAGGCAGGAGAATGGTGAAGGCCAGCAAAGCGATTGCGGTCGAGCTTTCACCGGACGGAAAAGAACAACTGCGCACGCAGGCCCCGTCGAGCGAAAGAACCGGCGTGAAAAACAAATCCCCTCCGAATTCGCCGAGTTGCTGCGGTCTTGCCCGGGCGAACAGGGTTTTCAGAATATGGACGGTTGCCCCCGGCCCCAAAGCAAAGAAGGTGAGGACAAGCAGCAACTTGTAAGGGTGAAAAATCCGCCTTAGACTGGCGAAAAACGGCATGGCAAGAAGCACGCATGCCAGCCCGGGCAACAGGACGGACGGCAGCGCGCGGTTCAGGTCGCGGACGGCAACCAGGAACCTGTCCTCCCCCAGGCGAAAGCCGTCGTCCCAGAAGACGAGGCTGACATCAAGATCGATACCCGGCCAGATCGAGAAAAACAGCATCATCGCAAATGCGACAAAAAGGGCGAGCAGGGCGGGATTACGGAAAGCCCGGCCGGCAATGTGAACGGCGCTGAAGCGAAACTTCGGCCTTGCGGGCCGGTTCAGCTTTTCCGGCCCGGCTTTACTGAAGAGATACTGGTGCATGACCGGTTTTCTTGCCCGGAAATGTCAAGCCTTTGCGGAGGAATACCCAAGAGCGTGAGGAAAACGGCTCCGACAGCCGATATCTCGCACAAGAACCCTTGCCCGATGCTTCACGCCGGCCTAGCTTCCCAGTATTAACGCAACTTATATAAGTAAATTTGCAGGTTCAGCATGGACAGAGGGCTCATTCTCATCGTCGAAGACGATCCCGACATCATGCAGATTCTGGACGCCTATCTCATCCGCGATGGTTACAGAACCGTCAGGGCGGGCGATGGAGAAACGGCGATCACGCATTTTTCCATGCTGAGACCGGATCTCATTCTTCTCGATATTCGTCTGCCCAAGCTCGACGGCATCGACGTTCTGACGCGCATCCGGCGGGAGCGGGATACGCCGGTCATCATGGTCACCGCGCTTGCGGAAGATATGGACAAGCTGGCGGGCCTGCGCCTCGGGGCCGACGACTACATCGTCAAGCCTTTCAATCCGCATGAAATCATCGCGCGGGTGAATGCCGTCCTGAAACGCACGCGACAGCCGGCGGGCACCGGCATCCTGCGCTTCGGCGCCATCGAGATCGATACGGAAGCCTATATCGCGGCGGTTCACGGAGAGACTGGCAAAACCGTTCTGCCCCTGACGCTCAGCGAATTCAGGATACTGGCCCATATGACGCGCCGCCCCACCCACGCGTTCCAGCGGGCGGATATTCTCGATGCCTGCTTGCCGGAAAGCGACGCGCTGGCGCGCACGATCGATACGCATATCGCCAATCTGCGCAAGAAACTGACGGATCACGGTGCTTGCGGTTATCTGGTCTCGGTGCGCAGCATCGGCTACCGGCTTGCCGGGGAGCTAAAGCCATGAGGGTCCAGCGCCTCAGCCTCAGCACGATGACAGCGATCACGATCACCACAATGCTCGTCTTCGCCGTCGCAATGATCTATCACGGCGTCTCCTGGTATGCGGACAATGTTCAGGAGCGGGCGATTGCCACTCTCTCGCCCGACGCCGCAAGGGCATTCTCCGACATAGACCGCGGCGTCATGCCGGACCAGCAGCAGCTCCGGGCGCTTCTCGAGGTTTTGCCCCGTGTGCAGAACGCAGCCGATGACGAACTCGTCGCATCGGTGTTCGTCTTCGGGCTGATCGGGGTGCTGCTGTGCAGCCTGCTTGGTTACATCATTTCCAGACGCATTGCCGCCCCCCTGCGGGAGTTGACCCGCGCGGCACAGCGCATGGCGGCCGGCGACTTCAGCGGAGGCGAAAAGGTCAAGGCGAACCGCATCGTCGAAATCGTCTTTCTGGTCGACAGTTTCGAAAGCCTGAAACAGGAGCTCCAGATGATGGAGCGCCGCCTGAAATTCAATACGATGGCGGTTGCCCACGAGTTGCGCACCCCTCTCACCATCCTGCAAGGCCGTCTGCACGGCATTGCCGATGACATCTTTCCCCTCGACAAGCAGGCCATTCGCCACCTCATCGTGCAGGTGGAAGGGCTGGCGCGTCTGGTGGATGATCTGCGCACACTCTCCCTGGCGGAAACCAACAGTCTCGTGAAGGACATCGAACCTCTCGATCTCGCAGCCGAATGCACGGCGGTGACGGAAGCCGCCCGGCCTCTGCTCGACGAGGCCGGTATCCGTCTCGATCTTTCACTGGAGCCGGCTCCCGTTTCTGGCGATCGCCAACGCCTTCGCCAACTGCTCCTTATCCTGATCGACAATGTACGCCGTTATGCCGCAAGCGGGAAAAGCCTGCGCTGCTCAACCGGCATACAGGACGGGCAACCCTTCATCGCCATCGAAGACAGGGGGCCGGGTTTTCCGCCCGGCGTCGAGGCGCACGGTATCGAACTCTTCTGGCGCACAGAACCATCGCGGGCGCGCACCACCGGCGGCACGGGGCTCGGCCTATCGATCGCCCGGGCCATTGCGCAGGCCCACAATAGCGACATGCAGATCGCGGCCGCGCAGGATGGCGGAACGGTCGTGACGATCCTCTTTAAAGCACCCTCCTGAAAAACCGTCGCCTGCCGTCCCCTTTCCTGCCGCAAGGACGATCCGCGCCTCGCGCAAGCTTCACCGTTTCTCGACACGGTCTTCACAAATCCGGCGCATGCACCAGCTGCAAAACCCATGCTCGCCGGAAGCCGAACCCATGCCGCACACCAACGATGCCGTCATTCAAGCAGAAAAATTCCCGGTCACGGATGATCGGCCGCAGAAGGCTTCGGAGGCAGCCGATTGCACCTTGTTCTGGAAAATCATCACCTTTGTCCAGCGCGTGCGCTGGAAGCGGGCGGTCCTTTTCTGGATGCGCTTCGCCATCAATCCCGTCGTCACCTTTCAATGGTGGCAGTTTCTGGCCGCTTTTTCGGCAAAGCGGAAATTGCCGCCACCCCACGATGAACTGCTGCAGAAACCGCTGTCTAAGTTCCTTGTCGGCCAAATCTCCCATCAAAGACGGCTGCATTTTCTCGTGGAGAATTTCGCGATCGCCGACCGTCATTTTACCAGAACGGTCATGAGCGGGCTCTGGACGGGAAGAAATCTGGAGATGGGCGCCGTTCATGGCCGAAACGACGAATACCGGTGCACCCTCGCTCTCGCGGATTGTTGCGGCGGCCGGCACGAGGGCGCTTTCGCCGTGCGGCTGGTGCGCAACCGCGACGACGCCATTCTGTGGACCGCAAAGTTCATCTTTCTGGGAACATGCGGGCACCACCATACGATTGTCGTCGGAGGCATGCAGGGCCCCCGCGCCGCCAAGGAAGAGATGGTGTCGGTCACGCGTGATCTCTGCGGACTTCGTCCCAAGGAGGCCGTGTTGATGGTTTTGCAGGGCCTGATGCCCGAGGGCACATCCGCCTATTTTGCCGTGGCCCGCGCCAGACATCCGATTCACTATCGCCGCGCCCGACGACAGAAAATGCTGATTGCGGATATCGACGCCTTCTGGCGGGAACGCTCCGCGGAACCGGATGAAACATTCGGTTTCAAGGTGCCGGTCTCCACTCTTGAAGGTGCGGACAAACGCAGCCGGATGAAACTGTCTTTCTTCGACATCGGCAGACGCTTTGCCGAAGGCGGGGCCGACGAGGGCACCCGGGATTCCACCAGCGGAACGGTAACGGGGTCGACAGTCTCGCCTGCGCCGGCTCAGTAGGGCACAACGTATTTGTTGATGGTTATGGGTGATACCCATTGACAAATCTCAGGACTGCGGCTCTTCTACGGCGCATGAATGGGATGTTGCGAGCATCGAAATTGATGGCCCTGTTGTTCCGGCTGGTGATGGTATTGTCACTGGCGGGCTACAGCGTTTCCACCGTCAATGCCGCAATGCATGCTGAAAACGACGCCCAGATTTCGCAGATCGAAAACGATCATTCCTCAGGCCGGGGCCACCACGACGCGGCCGTTCAGGACCACAGTGATCACGCGAATCAGCACGACCACGCCAGCACTGAAAAAACAAAGAATTCCTGCTGTCAGGATTATTGCGGCGTAGCGGCCATTCCGTGCCCTTCCTCGTCCCTGAGCCACCCGACCGTCATTTCCCTTCGTGCGTTCATCGACGATACGAACGCCGCCGGTCTGGCACCGAAGCTTCAGCGCCCACCGAATATCTGAAATCCGGAACCGCTTCGCGGGCTTTCCTGCACCTGCATGCGTGAGCGTGCTGGAGCAATCATGATCTTATTCCCGGATTTTCACCATGAAACGTTTGTTCCTGGTGGTTGCCCTGCCGCTTTTTGCGGGCGGATGCGCAGCCACCTTACCTGAAGTCGTCGTATCGCCCGACAGCCCCGACGCTATCTCCAGCCTCAGGCCCATTCCCTACCAAAACCCGATCGGAGCTTACACGCACCGCGTTCCCGTCGATCCGAAACCCTGGCGTGGTCTGAACGACGCACAGGCGCCGGCAAAGGGAGGCGCATGATGATCATACGCCATATCAGGCTGGTATCCTCCCTCGTGCTTCCACTTATCGCGGCTGGCTGCGTGACGACCGACTATGCCGCCAGGGATGCGGGCTTTGCCGATGCGACAGTGAAAACCGCCGAGGCAACCGGCAAGCAGACTGTGTGGGTGCAGAACCAGCAGCAGGCGCAGGTGGTGCGCGATCGCGTCAAGGCGCTGATGGCCAAAAAGACCATCGACGTCGAAACCGCCGTTCAGGTTGCATTGCTGAACAACAAGGGGCTGCAGGCATCCTATGCGGATCTTGGAGACAGCGCTGCCGATGCCTGGCAGACGCAACTCTCCGTCTTTCCGACCTTTTCCGTCAGCCTGAACGGCATCGGAACGCCCGGGCTTGGCATGTATCGCGTGCTTGAAGGGGCCGTCACCGCCAATATTCTCGCTTTGGCGACCTATGACAAGAATATCAGGCTGGCGGATACGCGCTTCCGTCAGGCACAGGTCAATGCGGCGATCGCCACCGTATCGCTTGCCGCGGAAACCCGCCGGGCATGGATAAACGCCGTGGCTGCCTGGGAAAACGTCGCCTATCTCAATCAGGCGAAGGTTGCGGCCGACGCCTCTTCGGAACTTGCGAAAAAGATCGG
>NZ_JAFLMZ010000012.1:0-188377 GCF_017313365.1 Agrobacterium sp. OT33
TCATCCACACCAGCAATAACAGCACCGATGGCGCAAGCATCACCCGCGCCAGACCGCTCGTGTTTCGAGTTGCCATTAGTCGTCCTCCCTCACGGATACAGTTATAAGTTTGAGCGGGACTTCAGATGAAACCGCTCACACTTCCCCATTTCGCTCCGGCGGCCTCTGCCGCAGGGGCATCCGGATTTATGATTGCCGTCAGTGGCGGCCTTCGCCCGTCGCCGCGTGATAGGTCGCCAGAACCTGATCCACAGCCGCGATCAAAATCTCTTCCGCGTCCTCGCCCGCAACTGTGGCGAGCGGTAATTCGCCGAGATACTGGCGCAGCAGGGTTTCGGGAATTGTCTTCCCATCCAGCGCCTTATGCAAGGCGGAAACGGCCTGCAACGCTTCCGGCCGCGTCCAGTAATAACGGATGCGGTCGCTGTAACTATAGTGGCGCTGCAATCGCAGCGTGATGTCGTCGCCATGGTAATGGCCCTGCCAGTCGCCCGGCGCGCTCAACATCAGTTTTTCCATGGTCCGCGCCAGCGGCCGGTCGCCATAGGTGCCGACCATTTCGGATGCGATCATATCAAGCGCATAAAGCGCTTCCCGGTAAGCGAAGGTGAGGCCCGGGCCGACTTTGAGGATCGGATACCCGTCGCGCACCAGTGCGGCAAGGGCAGGCTCGGTCTGGTAATCGGTGGAATGGGCCTCGAACACCAACTGCGGTTCGCCGTCCAGAACGGCGCTCAGCGCTTCTGCGGCCTGCGGATCATAAGCGACGACATTGTCGCTGCCGAATTCCACGCCCGGCTGCACAACGAAAGCGATGACCCGTTCGAAGGCTTGCGAAAGACCGTGCTGCGCGAATATCTCGCGGTGAAGGTCGATGGTGTTGCGCGCCGCCTGCGGCTGCGTCGGCGCAACCGTGTCGAGCACATGGTCGGCGCCGCCAGGCACCGGCACTTCGGTGCCGAGAATATAAAGCGGTTTGGGCAGGCCGGCATCGGTGGCCGCCTTTTCGGCAACGGCCGCAAGTTTGGCGGCGCGGTTGGCGATGGTGACGTCATCCAGCGCTGCCGGCTCACCGGCACAGCCCATCGAAGCATCGAGGTGAATCTTGCGAAAGCCCGATGCCACATAGGCTTCGACCATGGCGGCGGCTTTTGTCAGCGCCTCTTCGGCCTTCTCCTTGCGCCAGGGGTTGGGTCCGAGATGATCGCCGCCGAAAATCAGGAGTTCGCCGGGCAGTCCTTCTTCCGCCGCGATGCCGTTGACGAAGGCAACAAAATCACGGGGCGTCATGCCGGTATAACCGCCGAGATGGTTGACCTGATTGCAGGTCGCCTCGATCAGCACGGCTGTCTTGCTGGCGGCGGCGCGGCGGATCGCGGCGCGCAGGACGACGGGGTGGGCCGAACAGACGGACGTGATGCCCGCGGGTTTGCCGGCGCGGCGGGCGGCGGCGAGATTTTCCAGAATGGCGGTCATAGGACTTCCTCCGACAATTGCGCGGCCATGAAGGCATCGAGTTCGGCAAGGCTGGCAGCGCCCTCCATCGGCCCGCGCCTGATGACGTTGTGGGCACCCGATGCATTGGCGTAAGCGAGCGCTTTTGCCGGGTGCATGCCGAGGCGGCGGCAGGTGAGGTAGGTTGCGCCGAAACAGTCGCCGGCACCGGTCGGGTCGATTTCCGCCACCTTCAGGCCGGGGGCGTCGATGCGCCCATGGGTGCGGCTGAAATGGCTTGCGCCCTTCGCACCGCGTTTCAGCACGATTTCGCCGACACCGGAGGCAAGCAGCTTTTCTATCGCCGCTTCCTCATCGTCCAGACCGGAGGCGGCCTGAAGTTCTTCGCCTGATGGTAGCAGGAGATCGGTGACGGCAAGCAGATCGTTGATCAGCCTGCGGCCTTCGTCACCCTGCGCCAGTTCCTTGCGGATGTTCGGATCGAAAGACACCGAACCGCCACGTGCCCTGACATGTCTGATCGCCGCCAGAATGATGTCGCCAATGCCGGCAATCGCGAAGGCCGATCCCATGACGTGCACATGGCCGGCTTTTTCGATGAGCGCCTGCGCTTCATCGGTCATCTGCGTTTCGCTGGCCGCCGAATGGGCGATGTTGAAAACGAAGTCGCGCGCGCCGTTCTCACGGTAGCGCACGAAGGCGCTGCCGGTCGGGCGATCTGGAATGGTGGCGATGGCCGAGACATCGACGCCGTCGCGGCGCAGTCTTTCGACATTGAGGCGGCCGAAATCGTCGTCACCGACTGCGGCGATGATGCCGGCGGTTCCGCCGCACCGCGCCACCTGATCGATGAAGATGGCCGGTGCGCCGCTCGGGAAAGGGCCGATCAGCGTTTGCGGCTCGAGAAAGCCGTTTCCCACCGTCGTCGCCATGATCTCCACGAGGATTTCGCCGGCCGTGATGGTCGGGCCCTGGGTCTGCGGCGCCAGTGTAGATGCCTGCCTCATCGTCTCCTCCATAAGCATGTGCTGCCGTCCTGCGGGGCAGGTGCATTTCCGGTCTGTTATTTTCTCGGATATCAGTTAAAGTTTACGCGCGTCAAGATATTAATGGATGAAATATCTGCTGCAATGCAGCAAGAGAAATGTGCGAAATAATAAATTATGAAGTGAATATACTGGTGTAAACAAGGATTTATGCGGGTTTCGGGCAGTTTGGTTGCGCGATGATTTATTTTTGGATGTTGACAATGGATGCAATTTCGCGAGATAAAAAATTTACGCATGTATTGTTATGCGTGGACATCCGTAAAGGAGGAGCGGGTATCATGAGTAAATTCATTGGAATTCTGTCGTCGTCTGTGGTTGGAGCCGGGCTTCTGGCCGGGCTGGCGCAGGCGGAAGAGATCAACATCGCCACCGTCAACAATGGCGACATGATCATCATGCAGAAGCTTTCCAGCGCCTGGGAGAAGGAAACAGGCAACAAGATCAACTGGATCGTGCTGGAAGAGAATGTCCTGCGCGAACGCGTCACCACCGACATCGCCACCAATGGCGGCCAGTTCGACATCATGACCATTGGCGGTTACGAAGCGCCGATCTGGGGCAAGCAGGGCTGGCTGGCGCCGGTCGACGATCTCGGCGACGATTATGATTACGCCGATCTGCTCGACCCGATCAAAAAGGGCCTGACGGTGGATGGCAAGCTTTACGCCGTGCCGTTCTACACCGAAAGCTCGTTCACGCTTTACCGCAAGGATCTGTTCGACGCCGCCGGCCTGAAGATGCCTGACAATCCGACGTACGATCAGATCAAGGATTTCGCCGCCAAGCTGACCGACAAGTCGAAACAGCAATATGGCATATGCCTGCGCGGCAAGCCGGGCTGGGGCGAAAACATGGCCTTCCTCGGCACCATGATCAATACCTATGGCGGCCGCTGGTTCGACATGGACTGGAAACCGCAGCTGACGAGCGAGCCGTGGAAAAAGGCGATTGCGGATTATGTGGCGCTGATGACCTCCTACGGCCCGCCCGGTGCGGCCGCCAACGGCTTCAACGAAAACCAGACGCTGTTTTCATCCGGCCGTTGCGCCATGTGGATCGACGCCACCTCGGCGGCGGGCCGCGTTTATGACCCCAAGCAGAGCCAGGTTGCCGACAAGACCGCATTTACGCGTGCTCCGGTCGAGGTAACGCCGAACGGTTCGAGCTGGTCGTGGTCCTGGAACCTTGCAATCCCAAACAGCACGAAGAAGCTTGAAACCGCCAAGTCCTTCGTCAAATGGGCGACTTCGAAGTCCTATGTGAAGACGGTTGGTGAAAGCGAGGGCTGGGTGGCCGTGCCGCCGGGTACGCGCAAATCCACCTATGAGCTGCCGGAATACAAGAAGGCTGCGCCTTTCGCGGATACGGTGCTGAAGGCGATCATGTCTGCCGATCCGTCCAAGCCGACCAAGGATCCGGTGCCCTATACCGGTGTGCAGTTCGTCGCCATACCGGAATTCCAGTCCATCGGTACGGTTGTCGGCCAGCAGATCGCGGCAGCCCTTTCCGGCCAGCAGACCGTCGATGCGGCGCTCGAAGGCGCGCAGAAACAGGTCGAACGTGACATGACCCGCGCGGGCTACATCAAGTAGCCGCGTCCTCCCGGCGTGCCGCCCGTTCGCCTTCTGGTGGCGGGCGGCATGGGTGGGGCTGCCGCACGCACACTCCCTCATTCCTGTGCTTGTCACAGGAATCCAGCCAGCCCAAGTCCTTGGGCTGGAGGGACTCTCTCGCCGCGCGGACGCGCGTCGGCTGGATTCCTGTGACAAGCACAGGAATGAGGGAGTGTGGGGTGCGCTGGCATATCAAATCTTTACCCGGTGTACCGCGTTCAGGTTTGCCGGAAAAAATGCATCTAACAACAAACGCATGACCGGGTTCATCCAGTGTCCGCCATGCATCACGGAGATCGACATGAGATTGAACAACAAGGTTGCGCTGATCACCGGCGCTGCCCGCGGTATCGGCCTTGGTTTTGCGCAGGCTTTCGCCGATGAGGGCGCAAAGGTCATCATCGCCGATATCGATATTGCCCGCGCCACGGCGTCTGCCGCCGCCATCGGCCCTTCGGCAAAGGCGGTGCGGCTGGATGTTACCGACCTCGCTCAGATCGATGCGGTGGTGAAGGCGGTTGATGAGGAGTTCGGCGGCATCGATATTCTCGTCAACAATGCCGCGATCTTCGATATGGCGCCGATCAACGGCATTACCGAAGAGAGCTATGAGCGGGTGTTCGACATCAATCTCAAGGGACCGCTGTTCATGATGAAGGCCGTCTCCAATGTCATGATCGAACGCGCGCGCGGCGGCAAGATCATCAATATGGCAAGCCAGGCCGGCCGGCGCGGCGAGGCGCTGGTGACGCTTTATTGCGCCTCCAAGGCGGCGATCATTTCCGCCACGCAGTCGGCGGCGCTGGCGCTCGTCAAGCACGGCATCAATGTCAACGCCATTGCGCCCGGCGTCGTGGATGGCGAGCATTGGGAAGTGGTCGATGCGCATTTCGCCAAATGGGAAGGCTTGAAGCCCGGCGAGAAGAAGGCGGCGGTGGCCAAATCCGTGCCGATCGGCCGTTTCGCCACGCCTGACGATATCAAGGGGCTGGCGGTGTTCCTCGCCTCCGCCGACAGCGATTATATTCTCGCCCAGACATACAATGTCGACGGCGGCAACTGGATGAGCTGAAAAGCCGGAGATGACCATGCATGCCATTCAATTCGTCGAGAAGGGACGCGCCGTGCTGGCGGAACTCCCCGTCGCCGATCTGCCGCCGGGTCACGCGCTCGTGCGGGTCAAGGCTTCGGGGCTTTGCCACACCGATATAGACGTGCTGCATGCGCGTTATGGTGACGGCGCGTTTCCCGTTATCCCCGGCCATGAATATGCCGGTGAAGTTGCAGCCGTGGCTTCCGATGTGACAGGCTTCAGGGCCGGTGACCGTGTGGCCGTCGATCCCAATCTGCCCTGCGGCACCTGCGCCAGCTGCAGGAAGGGGCTGACCAACCTTTGCAGCACGCTGAAGGCCTATGGCGTTTCCCACAATGGCGGCTTTGCCGAATTCAGTGTGGTGCGCGCGGATCATCTGCACGGCATCGGTTCGATGCCCTATCATGTCGCGGCACTTGCCGAACCACTCGCCTGCGTCGTCAACGGCATGCAGAGCGCTGGCATTGGTGAGAGTGGCGTGGTGCCGGAAAGTGCGCTGGTGTTCGGCGCCGGTCCCATCGGCCTGCTGCTTGCCCTGTCGCTGAAAGCACGCGGCATTGCAACGGTGACGATGGCCGATATCAATGAAAGTCGGCTGGCCTTTGCCGAAAGTCTTGGGCTCAAGGTGGGCGTTTCCGGCTCGGAAGCGCTCTTGCGGCAACAAAAATCTTTTGACTTTGTGGCCGATGCGACGGGTATTGCCGCCGTTGCCGAAGCGATGATCCCGCTGGTTGCGGATGGCGGCACCGCGCTGTTTTTCGGCGTCTGCGCGCCGGATGCCCGCATTTCGGTGGCGCCTTTCGAAATCTTCCGGCGTCAGCTGAAGCTTGTCGGCTCCCATTCGCTGAACCGCAACATACCGCAGGCGCTTGCCATTCTGGAGACGGATGGCGATCTCATGGCGCGGCTGGTGTCGCATCGGCTGCCGCTTTCGGAAATGCTGCCGTTTTTTACGAAAAAACCGTCTGATCCGGCGACGATGAAAGTGCAGTTTGCGGCCGAATGATCGTTTGGCCGTTGATAACCATTCGACCGGCTTTTCGTGCGAAGGCCGGTCGATGTAGAGTACCACATGTAATATTTCATGGGGGCAAGCACTTTGGCCAAATCTATCAGGACGATGGAAGAATTTTCGGAATTCGTCGGCCTTTCCCGCCCGACTGTTTCGAAATACTTCAATGATCCGGCCTCGGTCCGCAAGAAGACGCGGGACACCATCGAGGATGCGCTGAAGAAATCGGGCTTCCGGCCGAATATCTTCGCCGTCAACCTCAACCGCCGCCGTTCCAATATCATCGGCATCATCATTCCGAACTCCACCGATCCGTTCTACATGGCGCTGACGAGCCGCATCGAACTCATCGCCAACGAGGCGGGGTTCCTTGCCTTCGTGCTGTCTTCGGATGGCAAGGCGGAAATCGAGGACCGGGCGATCCGCACCTTCAAGTCGATGAATGTTGCGGGCGCCATCATCGCGCCACTCGGCGTCAAATCCCATCGCGCCACGCTGGAGCAGCTCGCGGCCAGCATTCCGATCGTTTATGTCGATTCGCCGCTGGATGAGACTTCGGCCTTTGTCGGCACGGACAACCGCCAGAGTGTCGGGCTGATGGTGGATTATCTCTGCCGTTCGGGCGAACCGCCCTGTTTCTTCGATATGCCGCAGGTCAATACCAACGCGGCGACACGCCGCACGGCCTATGAGGAGGCGATGCAGCGTCTCGGTTTCGAGCCGCATGTCATCGATGTTCCCGGCATCGTCACCTGGGATTTTGAGCGTTTCGCCTTTGATGAGGCGAGCCGGCTGCTGGATGGGGCAGGGCATTTGCCATCCCGCACCATTTTATGCGCCAATGACCGCATCGCCTTCGGCGTCATCGCCGCCGCCTTCCAGAAGGGCATCAAGGTTGGCCATGGCGCTGATTACGATCTCAGGGTTGCCGGCCATGACGATCATCCGCTGTCGCGTTATGCCTGCCCGCCGATTACCACGGTGGCGCAGAATTATAACGAGATCGGCAGGCTGTCGATCGAGCTTCTGCTGCAGAAGCTGGATGATGAGACGGATGACACGACGCGGATGCGTGAACGAATCCTGCTCAGCGCCGATCTGATGCTGCGCAAATCGGCCTGATAGTTTGTTAGATAAACTAAACGAAAAATCTGATTTTCTAAATAGAACTAATATCTGAACGCTCCTACTCTGGTCTCAAGGTTGCTTTGGGAGGCGACCGCGAGAGCCGGCGCAAGTGTGTGCCGGGATCCGGGAGGAACGCAGAAACGTCATGTGGCCAGCGCCGCGAGGGGTGAACCTTCGCAGCCTCGGTATCGCATGGCCTTCGCCGGGCAGTCTGGACATTCTCGCCAGCAATTTCCCCAGCGAAGGATGTCAAAACATGAATCTCTATTCTCTTCTGTCAGCGCGTGCAGCCGGCGGCAAACCTGTCCGGGTCGGTCTCATCGGCGCCGGCAAGTTCGGCTCCATGGTGCTGGCGCAGGCGCAGCGCATCGCCGGTTTCCACATGGTCGCCGTAGCAGACCTCAATGTCGGCAAGGCAAGGGAATCGTTTGACCGCGTCGGCTGGCCGAAGGAGCGTTACGATGCGACGAGCTGCGCTGATGCGCTGAAGAGCGGCAAGACCTATGTGACCGACGATGTGAACGAGCTTTTCGCCTGCGGCGAGATCGAATGCGTGATCGAAGCGACCGGCCATCCGCTGGCTGGTGCACGCCATGCACTGGGCGCCATCGAGCACAACAAGCACGTCGTCATGGTCAATGTCGAAGCCGATGTCATGGTCGGGCCGATCCTTGCTGAAAAGGCGCGGGCCAAGGGCCTGATCTATTCCATGGCTTACGGCGACCAGCCGGCGCTGATCTGCGAGCTGGTGGACTGGGCGCGAGCCACCGGCTTCGAGGTCGTTTCCGCCGGCAAGGGCATGAATTTCGAGCCGCGTTACCGTTATTCGACGCCGGACACGGTCTGGGGTTATTTCGGCTGGACGGACGAGGAAGTGGCCAAGGGCGACTTCAATCCAAAAATGTACAATTCCTTCACCGACGGCACCAAGGCGGCCATTGAAATGGCGGCCGTCGCCAACGGCACGGGGCTGGATTGCCCGGATGACGGTCTGGCCTTCCCGCCCGCCGGCCTGCACGATCTCGCCCGCGTCTTCCGCCCCGCTGCCGATGGTGGCCGCATGTCGCGCTCCGGTCTGGTCGATATTGCCGCAAGCCAGGAGCCGGACGGACGCGAGGTGTTCAACAACATTCGCTACGGCGTTTTCGTCACCTTCAAGGCGCATAATGAATATGCCCGGGCCTGCTTCAAGCAATATGGCCTGCTGACCGATCCCTCCGGCTGGTACGCCTCCATGTGGCGCCCCTTCCACATCATCGGGCTGGAGACCTCGATCAGCGTGCTTTCCGCCGTGCTGCGCAATGAAGCGACCGGTTGCTCCAGGGAGTTTCGTGGCGATGCGGTGGCGACCGCGAAGAAGGATATGCAGCCCGGCGAGATGCTCGACGGCGAGGGCGGTTACGCGGTCTGGGCGAACGCCATTCCGGCCACCCGCAGCCTTGACATCAAGGCGCTGCCGATCGGCCTTGCCCATAATGTCAAGCTGAAGCGCGCCATCAAGAAAGACCAGATCGTCAGCTTCGACGATGTGGAGCTGGTCAATGATCTCGATGTGGTGAAGCTGCGCCAGGACATGGAAAACCAGTTCCGTCCGCAAAAGGACGCCGCGGCGTGATGGACGGGAGAGAGCACATGTCGAAGGGAGCTTTCGTGGTGATCGCAGAATTCCGGGTGAAGCCCGACGCGATGGACGCCTTTCTCGATGCGGCGCGCGATGACGCCAGGCACTCGGTTCAGGATGAACCGGGCTGCCGGCAATTCGATGTGGTGCGGCCGGAAACCGGAAACAACGTGGTGTTCTACGAGGTCTATGACGACAGACAGGCTTTCGACCACCATCTGAAGACACCACACCTCGACCGGTTTCGGGAAGCATTTCCCGCCCTCATCGAAGAAGAACTGCCGGTGCGTTTCCTGAATCGGCAATGGCTCTGAAGGATGGAAACGATGGCTGACATTCGCCGGATCGCCGTTATCGGAACGGGTATCATGGGCGCCCCCATGGCGGGGCGTCTGGCGGAGGCCGGGTTTTCCGTCAAGGCCTGGAACCGCAGCGCTGAAAAAGCTGCGGCTCTGGCGGCAAAGGGTGTGCAACCGACGTCCACGGCTGCAGAAGCTGCGGCCGAAGCCGATGTCGTCATCTGCATGCTGAGTTCCGGGCCGGTCTGCAACGAGGTTCTGTTCGGTGCCTCGGGTGTCGTTTCCACCATGAAGCCCGGTGCTATTCTGCTGGTGATGAGTTCCATCCCGGTCGACAGCGCACGGGAACAGGCGGAGGCGGCAAAGGCTTATGGCGTCGCTTATGTCGACGCACCGGTTTCCGGCGGTGAAAAAGGGGCGATCGAGGGAATGCTCGCCATCATGGCCGGCGGTGAACAGCGGGATGTGGATGCATTGCGGCCACTCCTCAATTGCCTTGGCCGCGTCACCCATGTCGGGCCGGTGGGCTGCGGCTCACTGGCCAAGCTTGCCAACCAGCTGATCGTCGCCTCGACAATCTGCGCCGTTGCCGAAGCGTTGACGCTGGTTGAAGCGGGGGGAGCCGACCCGGCTCAGGTGCGCCAGGCTTTGCTGGGCGGTTTTGCCGAATCCACCGTTTTCCGCCAACACGGAAAACGCATGGTGGAGGGCGATTTCCGCCCCGGTGGCCCGGCGAAATATCAGGTGAAGGATACGTCCACGGCGCTGGCTTTCGCCGAAAGCCGTGGCCTGAAATTACCGGTCGGCGAGGAGGTTGACCGGCTGTTCCGCTCCATGGTCGAGCATGGCGCGGGCGAGCTTGATCACAGCGGTGTGATCCTTGAGATTAAGCGCCTGAATGCGTTCGGAGGAACGCTCGAAACTGTCCAGAGCATTTCCAGTAAAGGCGCGTAGCGGTTTTACGTCCGGATAATGCGCTAAAACAAAGAGATAGAGCACGTCCAAAGATTCCGTTTTAACCGGACGTGCTTCATAGATAACAAGGGAGGAACACATGAAAATTTCGAAACTTTACGGGCTGGCTCTCGCCGCCACCATGCTGGTCGCATCCATCGCGCAGGCCGAGACACTGACGCTTTCGACGCCGGATCCGGACAATTCCGAAATTACGCTGGCTGCCAACAAGTTCGCGGAGCTGGTGTCGGCAAAAACGAATGGCGAAGTTACCGTGAAGGTTTTCCCGAACGGCTCGCTTTATGGCGGCGATCCGTCGGGCGCCGTCAAACAGCTGGCTGGTGGATCGCTCGACATGTTGCTTCTGGCGACATCGCTTTACGCGAATTTCGATCCGCGTTTTTCGGCGATCTCCATTCCCTATCTTTTTGACGATGAAGAACAGCTTCGCACCTATCTGGAAGGTGAGCAGGGCAAGGAACTGAGTGCCGGGCTGGAAAAGATCGGCATCAAGGCGGTCGACCTCTGGCCGCGCCCCTTCCGCCAGATGACCAATTCCAAGCGCCCCATAACCTCTCCAGATGATCTGCGCGGTTTGAAGTTTCGGGTACCGAACAATCCACTCTGGGTGGAATTCTTCAAGAAGATGGGGGCCGCACCAACTCCGCTCGCTTTTGCCGAGGTCTATAATGCCCTGCAGCTGAAAGTTGTCGATGGCCAGGAAAACCCGATCAATGTGCCGCTATCTGCAAAATTCTACGAGGTTCAGAAATACGTCTCGATCACCAACCACATGGGTGACGGCTGGGTTCTGGGCATCAGCCCCGCCAAGTTCAACGCCCTGAGCGACGCGCACAAGGCAGCCGTCGAGGCGGCGGCCAAGGAAGCGGAAGTGTGGAAGGTGCAAAACGACGCCTCGACCGCGGAAACGACGATCGCCGAACTGCAGAAACATGGCATGGAGGTCAATCGCCTGACGCCCGAGCAGCAGAAGGCGTTTGTGGAGGTGTCCAAGGGTCTCTATCCCGTCTTTGCTGGGCTGGTGAAGGATCAGGCTTTCTTCGACAAGACGATTGCCGCTGTCGGCAAGAAATAAGGCAATCAGGTCTTCCGGATCGGCGCGCAGCCGGTCCGGTCGGGAGGACAGGTTTATGGACGAAACGTCATCATTTTTCGGCAGGGTCATCAGATTGGCGACCGACGTGCTGGCCGGTCTGGCCGCTGTCGGGGTTCTGGCCGTCGTGCTTTTGCAGGTATCGACCCGTATGTGGGGAACTCCGGTTTCCTGGACCGAGGAAGCGACACGGTATCTTTTCATATGGATGGTATTTCTGGGGGTGGCGGGCAGTTTCCGCACAGCCGACATGGCGCGGGTAACGGTGTTCATCGCGCTGATGCCAGCCTTCGTGCGGCGCCTCGCGCTGCCCATTTACGTTCTGTCGTCGGTCGTCTTTTTCGGCCTGATGATCTGGACGGGCTGGACGCTGGTGCGCCAGCAATATGTAATGAATGAAGCCGCCGCGACACTTGCCACGCCCATGTGGATGATCGGCGTCATCATTCCGCTCAGCGCGGCTCTCGGCATTGCCGCCATCGTGGAATCCCTGCGTCAACATCGCGACCGCATCGAGCTGCCGGAAGGCCTGCAGCCTCTCGCGGACGCCGATCTGGTTGTTGGAAATATGGAGAAACGGCCATGAGCCTGACGCTGCTTGGACTTTTCCTTCTTATGAGCGCCTTCGGGGTTCCGCTCGCCGTCGCACTTGGTCTGGCCAGCCTGGCCTCCATCGCGCTTTATACATCGATGCCGATGGACCTTCTGGCGCAGACCATGTTTTCGGGCATGAACTCCTTTCTTCTCGTCGCGGTGCCGCTTTTCATTCTGGTCGGTGTCCTGATGGAACGGGGCAGGGTTGCCGAACGGCTGTTTGACTTTGCCGAGGCGATTGTCGGCTGGCTTCCCGGCGGTCTCGGCCACGTCAACGTCGCCTCGTCGGTAATTTTCGGCGGTGTCTCCGGTTCGTCCGTTGCCGATATCGCCTCGATCGGCGCCATCGAGATCAAGGCCATGGAGCGTCACGGTTTTCCGAAGGGCTATGCTGTCGGCCTGACGCTCTGCACCTCCACGCTTTCGTCCATCATCCCGCCGTCGATCCTCATCGTCATCGCCGGCTCGGTGGCGAATGCCTCCATCGGAACCCTGCTCGTGGCCGGGCTGGTGCCGGGATTGTTCCTCGCCTTCGTCTTCATGGTGTTCAACCACATCTATGCGGTGCGTAACGGGTTTAATCCACCCACGCCGTTCAATGTCCGGCGCGTGGTAACGACGGGTCTTGCGGCCATCCTGCCGATGCTGACACCGGTGATCCTGCTGATCGGTATTGTCGACGGTTATTTCACGCCGACGGAAGCGGCCGGCATCGCCGTTGTCTACACGCTGTTTCTGGCCGTCATACTTTACCGCACGATCCCGGTTTCGGCGCTGCTCGGAATATTCATGGAAACGGCGAGGACCTCCGGCTCGATCCTGTTCATCGCCGCGACGGCGAAACTGGCGGCCTGGGTCTTCACCTTTGACGGCCTGCCGGCGCAGGTTGCGGTTTTCCTTGGCCATATCAGCACCGGGCCGACCATGGCGATGGTTCTGATCTTCCTGTTCCTCATCGTCGTCGGCATGTTCATGGATGCGATTGCCGCCATGTTCATTCTGATCCCCGTGCTTATGCCTCCGGCCGTCTCGCTCGGGGTCGATCCGATCCACTTCCTGATCGTCATGGTCATCACCCTCACGCTCGGGCTTGTCACACCTCCGGTCGGTGTATGCCTGTTTGCGGTGGCGCAGGTGGCGAAAATGTCGATCGAGGATGTGATCAAGGGATCGCTTGCGCCTATGTCCATCCTTGTCGCCGCGATTTTCGCTCTGGTGTTGTTGCCGGACCTGACACTGGCGCCAATCAGGCTGATGGGGCTTTATTGACGCGAAAACGGATTGCCTGAAACCTCAGACAACGCGGCGGGCTTGCCACTCGTCGCGTTGTTTTCGCATCCACTCCAGAAACAGCATGACTTTTCTCTGCCGCAGATGGGAATGCGGGCAGACGATCCATTGGGTGACGAGCTTGATGCGCGGCGCGTCCGTCACGGCCGGCACCAGCATTTTGTCCTGCAGCTCCCGCTCCATCATCAAGGTGCTTTCCAGCGCCACACCGATGCCGAGAACGGCGGCATCGATGGCCATGTGGCTGCGGTCGAACAGGACCCGCCGCCAGCGCTTCTCAGCCGTGACACCGGCCAGAGGGAACCAGTGGTTCCATTGCGCCTGCGCCTTGACCGAATGGATCAGCCGCTGGTTCTGCAATTCCTCGGGCAGAAATTTACCGGCACCCTGATAATTCGGCGAACAGACCGGCAGGAATTCCTCCTCCACCAGCCCTTCCACGAAGAGGCCCGGCCAGCGGCCATCGCCATGGCGCAGCTCTATATCGACGAGTTCCTGCGAAAAATCGGTGGGCTCGTTGGTGCCGTCGAGGCGCACTTCCAGTTCGGGATGCTCCTCCAGAAAGGAGCCGAGACGCGGCAGCAGCCATTTGTTGGAGATGGTCGGCGTCGCCCGGATCGTCAGCGTGGTGACTGAACGGAAGCCGCGAATACTGTCGGTGGCGTCTGATATCTGCTCGATCTGGGCGGTGATCATCGAGAAATAGCGCTCGCCCGCTTCGGTCAATGTCACCTTGCGGCCGGTTCGCGCCATCAGGGTCGTGCCGAGCTGGCCTTCCAGCAACTGGATCTGCTGGGAGACGGCCGATGGTGTGACGCTCAGTTCCTCCGCCGCTCGGGAAATGCTGCCCGCCCTTGCCGCGGCGTGGAAAACGAGGATCGATTTTATCGGGATTTGCATGGGCAGGGCTTTGCTCAACGGAATACGGCGGTCACCTGAGTATCACAGGTGACCGCCGTGTTGAAAAGCGTTGAACGCGAGGCTTTTAGCGGTGGCTCGGCAGTTTCGGCAGGAACACTGTGAGCAGGCCGAGCAGCGGCATGTAGGAGCAGATACGGTAGACGAATTCGATGCCTTCCTTATCCGCATAAACACCCAGAACCGCAGCGCCGATGCCGCCGAAACCGAAGGCGAAACCGAAGAACATGCCGGCGATGAGGCCGACGCGGCCCGGCACCAGTTCCTGCGCGAACACGACGATGGCCGAGAAAGCGGAGGAGAACACGAAGCCGATGACGACGACGAGAATGGCCGTCCAGAACAGGTTCGCATAGGGCAGCAGCAGCGCGAAGGGAATGACGCCGAGGATCGAGAACCAGATGACGACGCGCGAGCCGAAACGGTCGCCGATAGGGCCGCCGAAGAACACGCCCAGTGCCGAAGCGCCGAGGAAGAGGAACAGCAGAACCTGCGCATCCTGAACACCAAGACCGAACTTGTCGATGGTGTAGAAGGTGAAGTAGCTGGACAGGCTGGCGAGATAGGCATTCTTGGTGGCGGTCAGAACCACCAGCACCAGAAGCGTCATCATGACAGTGCCACGCGCAAGGGGAAGCGTGCGGCTGGCCGGCGCCTTGCCGACCGTTGCACGGCGGTGGCGGGTGTACCAGACGCCAACCCAGGAAAGCACACCAAAACCGACGAGCGCGATCAGCGAGAACCAGCTGAGGCTCGTCTGGCCGAGCGGGATGACGATGAAGGCGGCGAGCAGCGGGCCGATGGCCGTGCCGGTATTGCCGCCCACCTGGAAGAAGGATTGCGCCAGACCATGACGGCCGCCAGATGCGAGACGCGCAACGCGCGAGGCTTCCGGATGGAAGATCGCCGAACCGATGCCGATGAGGCAGGCGCCGATCACCAGAACCTCGAAACTATGGGCAAAAGCAAGCGTGATGAGGCCGGCGCAGGTGGACAGCATGGCGACGGGCAGGGAGAACGGCATGGGCCAGCGGTCTGTCACCATGCCGACAACCGGCTGTAGCAGCGAGGCGGTGACCTGAAAGGCGAAGGTAAGCAGGCCGATCTGCATGAAATCGAGCGCGTAATTCGCCTTCAGCAGCGGATAAAGCGACGTCAGCAGCGATTGCATGATGTCGTTCAGCATGTGGCAGAAGCTGGCGGCTGCGATGATCGAAAACGCCGTGCGTTGCGGATTGAAGCTGTTGCCGGCGCTGGTAACAGTGGCCATGATGAAGTCCTCTCGGGTTCCCGGCGGAAGACGGGAAACATGTCTTTATTTCTTCCCGCTTTTATTCATATTGTTTCTGGCCTGCATTTGTGTTCTGGACGATTTTCTTTGTGAGTGGGCCAAATGGCAAAAATCAAATCGCGGCAGCCTTCAGGACTGACGCATGACGAGCATGAACGCAGTCTGAAATTGATCGACGGCACCAATGAGCCGGTGCTGGCGCTTTGCCGCGTTTACCCCACCGGGCACCGGACGCCGCCCCACAGCCATAGCCGCGTGCAGATCTGGTGCGCCCGTCAGGGCGTCGTGCTTGTCAGCACTGCGGATGGTCGCTGGATGATACCGCCCGGTCATGGATTGCTCATTCCCGCCGGGCTGCAACATGAGGCGGAAACCATCTCGACGGTGGAGATGCATTCGATCTACGTCCATCCGGACCTGTTTCATGCGGGCGCACCGCGCGTGGTGGAAATAACCGATCTCGCCTCCAGCCTGATTTCGGAATTGCTGGGTGAAGAACACCAGCCGACGGCTTTTCACCGGCAGGGCCTTGTGCGGGCGCTGTTGCTGGACGAGGTCAACCGCCTGCCGGAAAGGCCGCTCGGACTGCCTTTTCCAGATAATCAGCGTCTGGCGGCGCTGTGCCGCGATTTCCTGAAAAAGCCGGTGGCGCGGGTGGAGATCGATGACTGGGCGGCGGCCATGGGCATCAGCCGGCGTTCTTTTACGCGGCTGTTCCGCAAGGAACTGGGGTTGAGTTTCGTCACCTGGCGCCAGCAGGCCTGTATCTTTGCCTCCCTGCCGAGACTGGCCGCCGGCGAAGCGGTGACGAATGTGGCGCTGGATGCCGGTTATGAAAACATCCCGGCTTTCACCACCATGTTCCGGCGAATGCTGGGCAGTTCACCAAGGGCCTATCGGCAGGCGGCGCGGCAGCGCAGCGCTGCTTTTTCCGACACGGAAGATATAGGGGACTAGGCTTAACGCTCCTCATCCCTGTGCTTGTCACAGGGATCCAGCCAGCCCAAGTCCTTGGACTGGAAGGACTCTTTTCGCCGCGCAGACGCGCGTCGGCTGGATTCCTGTGACATCCTCGGGCTTGTTCCGGGGAACAGGAATGAGGGGTGGAGATGGGACGCGTCGGCACCATGTAGGTTGCTTACGGTACGGCTGCATTGGAAATACCCTAAGCCGCAGTCGCTCGCATGTCGCGGCGGAAATCGGAGGGCGACATGCCGGCGATTTGGCGGAACGCCTTGTTGAAGGCGCTGACGGAGCCGAAGCCGCTTTCCATGGCGATCTGCAGGATATTGTCCTTGCCGGTCATCAGCATCGCCTGCGCGCGCGAAAGCCGCAGCAGGGTCAGATATTTGATCAGCGTCATGCCGGTGGATTTGCGGAACAGGTTCATCGCATATTTCGGATGCAGCGAGGCGGCGCGGGCAATCTCCGTCGCGTCGATATCGTCGAGAAAATTGGCGGCGATGAAGTCGCACATGCGCACCACGCCGATGGAGGGCGCCATGCCCTCGTCATCCTCCCTGCGTTTGCCATTGGCGGCGGATGATATGACGGAGTAGGGTTCAAGGAACATCCGCTCGACCCTGAGCAGCAATTCCTCCACCGCGTGCTGGGCTTTCGCCTGTTCGCCCGAAGTGACGTAACGGAACCAGCGGCCGAAGTTTTCCGCATCTGCCCGGTCGGTCTCAGCGCTCACCATCGTAGCACCACCCATCAGCAGACTGGAGACGGTGGGGGGCAGCCGCATGCGGAAGAAGTGCACCAGCGGCAGATGTGCGCCGGCATAAAAGGAATCGTCGGAGGAGTGGTCCATCTGGTGCGGCTGGCCACCCCAGAAGATGCACATCTGGCCGGCATCGAGCGTCAGCTCGTGATCGCCCATGCGATAATGCACCGATCCCGACATCACGTAATTCACTTCCACCTGCGCGTGCCAGTGGGGCCTGAGCATGATGGGCGGATGATTGTGAAAAAGCTGAAGCGTTGTCGGCATGCCTTCGATGCTGCTTGCACCCGGCTGGTAGAAGGCTCTTTCAGCAATCTTACTTTCCGCCAAATCGATGTTCCCTTTTTACGAGACAGATTTCCTGCCGCCGGTAATGTGCCCATGTTCGCTGAAGAACGGCAATTGAAAAAGGGAGGTTTTCAATGTGCTTGAAATTTCTTGGCGCGTCTACGGCCACGCTGCTTCTCGCAGCCCCGGCTTTCGCGCAAACAGAAACCGTCACCATCTGGAGCTGGGATGTCGCTGCGTCGGCACTACGATCTGCGGTGGAGGGGTTCAACAAGCAGAATCCGGATATCAAGATCGTCGTTGAAGACCTTGGAAACAATCAGGTTTTTGACAAGACTTTGGCTGGTTGCGCAGCCGGAGGCGATGGTCTTCCTGATATCGTCACCATTGAGAATTTCGAGGCGGAAGTCTTCTGGAACCGGTTTCCAGATTGTTTCGCCAATCTGACCGAGCTTGGCTATACGCCTGAGAAACAGGCGCTTTTCGCTGATTTCAAGCGCACGGAACTGGAGGTTGACGGTGTCGCCTATGCGGTTCCGTGGGATTCCGGTCCGGTAGCGGTATTTTATCGCCGCGACTTCTATGAGAAGGCAGGCGTCGATCCGGCCACCATCAAAAGCTGGGATGATTTCATCGCCGCAGGCAAAAAGGTCATGGCCGCCAATCCCGGCATTGTCATGACGCAGTCCGACTTCAATGGTGGCAGCGAATGGTTCCGCATGATCGCCAATGAGCAGGGATGCGGTTACTTTTCGACCGACGGTCAAAACATCACCATCAACCAGCCCGCCTGTGTCGCCACGCTCGCAAAGATCAAGGAAATGAAGGACGCCGGCGTCATCACTGCGGCCAGTTGGGATGAGAAGATCCAGTCCAATACGGCCGGCAAGGTGGCAAGCCAGGTGTTTGGCGCCTGGTATGAAGGCACGATCCGCTCCGGTTCTCCCGATCTTTCGGGCAAGTGGGGTGTCTATTTGATGCCGAGCCTGACGGCTGACGGCCCGCATGCCGCCAATATCGGCGGTTCGTCGCTCGCGATCAGTTCGACATCCAAGAACAAGGAAGCTGCTTGGAAATATATCGACTACGCGCTGACCACCAATGAAGGTCAGGTGACGATGCTGAAATCCTTCGGCCTCGTTCCCTCATTGCTGTCCGCCATCGACGATCCTTTCGTCAAGGAAAAGCAGACCTATTGGGGTGGGCAGGCGGTGTGGACCGATATTTTGGCCACCCTGCCGAAGATCGTGCCGAGCCGCGGCACGGCGTTCCAGTCGGATGCGGATGCGATCTACAAGGCGACGCAGACGAAATATTTCGCCGGCGGCTATCCCGATGCGAAAGCAGCGCTTGATGATGCGGCCAAGCAGATCGAAACGGCGACGGGGCTCCCCCTCGCGCAGTAAGCCGACGGTTAGGACCGGGCGGGTGCCACAAGTTTCTTCTCCCCGTGGGGGAGAAGTCCGCGGCAGCGGGATGAGGGGGCGAGGGTAGCGATATTCGGAGAGCCAGCCCCCTCATCCGACCCTTCGGGCCACCTTCTCCCCCTCGGGGAGAAGAAATAGGCCGCACCGTTTTGCAAAGGCATTCCCCACATAGGGGCGCGCTCTTTCTGAAGCTTTTCCATTTATCCGGCCATCGTCCGGCATATGGAGGTCGTCATGCCGTCCAGGAACAGGATCGCTTATGCGTTCCTTGCGCCCTATCTCCTGATTTTCGCCACCTTCTGGGTCTGGCCGATCATCAGCTCGTTCATGCTGTCGTTCCAGAATACGCGGATCAATCCGTGGCGGTTTGCGCCTTCCATGAACTGGGGGCGGCTGGTTTCCGATCCGGCCTTTTATAATGCGCTTTATAATACGCTGATCATTCTGGTCATTCAGGTGCCCGTGATGATCGCGCTCGCCACCGTCATGGCGGTGCTGTTGAATTCGCCGCTCCTGAAGGCGCGGCCGCTTTATCGTTTTGCCTTTTTTGCGCCTGTCGTCGTTGGCGAGGTGGCCTATGCGGCTGTCTTCCGGCTGATGTTCAGCGCCGATTTCGGCATCATCAACAAGCTCATCACCTCCGTCGGCCTTTCGCCCATCTCGTGGTTCGACAATGCCAATGCGGCCATGGCGCTGGTCATCATCGCGGTGACCTGGCGCTGGGCGGGGTATAACGCCATCATCATTCTGGCCGGGCTGCAATCCATCCCCGGCGACGTCTATGAAGCGGCGACGCTGGACAAGGTGAGCAAGCGGCAGCAGTTTTTTTATATCACCCTGCCGCTCCTCAAACCCATCATCCTGTTCTGTGTTGTGCTCTCGGTCATCGGCACCATGCAGCTGTTTGCCGAACCCTTCCTCATCACCAACAGGGGCGGGCCGGGCGGCGGCACGGAGACGCTGGGGCTGTTCCTTTATCGCCAGGGCTTCACCTCGCTCAATTTCGGTTATGCCTCGGCCATTGCCTACACCATGGCGGCGCTCGCCATCGCCATTTCACTCCTCAATCTCTGGGTCGGGAGGGAGCCGAAATGAGATCGAAATCGAGATCGCTTTTCTGGCAGAAGATCGCATTGCATGCGGCGCTGACACCGCTTGCCATCATCTGGCTGTTTCCGCTGTGGATGATGTTCGTGTTCTCGACCATGCCGGATTACGGCATTTTCAGCCCGGACATTGTTCTGGTGCCATCCACCAATTTCGTCGAGAATTTCAACAATCTGCAGGCGGATACCAATTTCCTCAGGGCCATGTTCATCTCGATCACCGTCGCCGTCATTTACACCGTGCTTTCGGTGTTGCTGACGTCGATGGCCGGCTGGGCGCTGGCGCGTTACCGTTTTGCCGGACGCGGGGTGGTGATCGCCATCATTCTCGGCACCATCACTTTGCCTTTTGCCGTCGTTGTCATTCCGCAATTCATCATGGTGGCGCGGGAGTTCAAGCTCGCCAACACCTGGGTGGCGCTGATCGTGCCGCCGCTGTTCAACTCGCTTGGCGTGCTGTTCATGCGGCAATCCTTCTCGATGATGCCGACCGAGCTTTTCGATGCGGCACGGGTGGAGGGCGTCAAGGAATGGCAGATCTTCCTGCGCATCGCCCTGCCGCTGGCGCGACCCACCATGGCGGCGCTGTCGATCATTCTCTTCCTGGCCTCGTGGAACAATTACCTCTGGCCGCTTCTCATCAATTCCCGCCCAGGAATGATGACCGCACCCGTGGCGCTTGGCACCCTCATCGGGCTGACCAAAGTGTCATGGGGCGGCATCATGGCCGGCGCGGTGCTGCTCACCGCACCCATTCTCGTGGTTTTCGTGGCTTTGCAGCGTCACTTCATCGCCGGCATTTCCGCCGGGGCAGTCAAGTAAGGGGGCCGCATGGCGGAACTTTCGCTCAACAACGTGGTCAAGCGTTACGGCGCGCTGGAAGTGATCCATGGCGCAAATCTGGAGGTAAAGGACGGGGAGTTCGTCGTTTTCGTCGGCCCCTCCGGCTGCGGCAAGTCCACGCTTCTCAGAATGATCGCCGGGCTGGAAGATATTTCCGGTGGCGATATCGTGATCGGCGGCAGAACGGTCAGCGACGCCGATCCGGCAGATCGCGGCATTGCAATGGTGTTCCAGTCCTATGCGCTTTATCCGCATATGACGGTGGCCGAAAACCTCTCCTTTGGCCTTAGAATGAACGGTAACCCCAAGGCCGATACGCAAAAGCGGGTCAACCGCGCCGCCGAAATTCTGCAGATCAACGAGTTGATGCAGCGCCGTCCGAAGCAGCTGTCCGGCGGCCAGCGCCAGCGCGTCGCCATCGGCCGCGCCATCGTGCGCGAACCGCAGGTATTCCTGTTCGACGAGCCGCTGTCCAATCTCGATGCGGAGTTGCGGGTGCAGATGCGCGTGGAAATCTCCCGCCTGCACAAGCAGCTCGGCACCACGATGATCTATGTGACGCATGACCAGACCGAGGCGATGACGCTCGCCGACAAGATCGTCGTGCTGCGGGCGGGCAATATCGAGCAGGTCGGCGCGCCGCTCGATCTCTATGACGATCCCGCCAACCGCTTCGTTGCCGGTTTCGTCGGTTCGCCGAAGATGAATTTTCTCGACGCCACCATCATCGGCAGCGGCGCCGACAGCGTCACGCTCGCTCTCGACAGCGATCCTGCGGTGCGGCTGACTTTGCCGATAAAGGAACGCGTCAACGAGGGGGCCAAGGTCTCGCTTGGCATCCGGCCGGAGCATTTTGCCGATGCGGGCGGGGGCGATGCCGATCTCACCGTGCATGTCGATGTCGCCGAACATCTCGGCAATACCAGCTATGTCTATGCCCGAACCGAAGGCGGCGAGCAGCTGATCATCGAACGGCCGGAATCGCGCGATGTCGGCAATCGCGACCGGCTGACGGTCGGCCTTTCCGCCCGCCGGGCTTTCCTTTTCGACGGCAAGGGCGAACGCCTGCGCTGAACCCTTTCCCAAGCACCCAAGACTGATATGAAAGACGAGGATTTCATGACGACCGTACAACCGATCCGCTGGGGCATCATCGGCCCGGGCACCATCGCCAGAACCTTTGCTGACGGTATTGCCCATTCCCGCACCGGCAGGTTAGAGGCCATCGCCACCCGCAATCCGGACAAGCCCGGCCTTGCAGAAGCTTTTGCCGGCGCGCGCATTATCAAGGGTTACGATGCCCTGCTTGCCGATCCCGCTATCGATGCCGTCTATATCGCCACGCCCCATACCGGCCATGCCGAATGGGCGATCAAGGCGATCCGGGCCGGCAAAAACGTGCTGGTGGAAAAACCCATCGCGCTCTCGGCCTATGATGCCGACGCCATTTTCCACGAGGCGAAAAAGGCAGGCGTTTTCGCCGGCGAGGCCTATATGTACCGCCTGCATCCGCAGACGGCGAAATTGCTGGAACTGGTGAAAGCCCGGGCGGTGGGCGATATCCGCATCATCCGCTCCAGCTTCGGTTTCAACATGGGTTCGTTCCGGGCCGATCACCGGCTGTTCGCCAATGAAACGGCGGGCGGCGGCATTCTCGATGTCGGCGGTTATCCGGTTTCCATGGTGCGGATGATCGCCGGTGCCGTGGACGGAAAACCCTTTGCCGAGCCGGAAAAGGTTGCGGGTGCGGCGCATCTCGGCCAGTCGGGCGTTGATGAATGGGCCTCGGCCGTGCTGAAATTCGCAAACGGCATCGTCGCCGAGGTCTCGTGCTCGATCATGGCGGCGCAGGACAATGTGCTGCGCATCATCGGCTCGGAAGGGCGCATCGAGGTCAAGGATTTCTGGTTCGCCGCCGGCCACAAGGGCGGCACCGGCCGGATCGATATCATCAGGGGCGACAAGGTCAAAACCATGGAATTGCCGGAGGATCGCTGGCTTTATTCCTTCGAGGTCGATGCAGCGGGTGAGGCAATCCGCCAGGGCAGACATGAATTCGCGGCACCTGGCATGGCCTGGGCCGACAGCCTCGGCAATCTGCGTGTCATGGACCAGTGGCGGGCTTCCGTCGGGCTGGAATACAGCATCGAAAAGGCGACATCGCGCATCGGAAATATCGCCGGTGGCAAGGTCGTCGCCGGAAATTCGGTTCCCAAGCGGCAGATACCGGGCCTTGCCAAGCCCGCTTCCGTGGTCGCGCTCGGTTTCGAATTCTTCCCCAACTTTGCCTCCGCATCCCTGACGCTCGATGCCTTTTACGAGGCCGGCGGCAATCTCTTCGATACGGCCTATGTCTACGGCGCTGGCAGGACCGAGGCGATTTTCGGCGACTGGCACACCAGCCGCAATGTGCCGCGTGAAGAGATCGTGCTGATCGGCAAGGGTGCGCATTCGCCGCTCTGCTATCCCGATATGATTACCAAACAGCTCGATCAGTCGCTGGAGCGGCTGAAGACGGATTATGTCGATGCCTATTTCATGCATCGCGATAATCCCGACGTGCCGGTCGGTGAATTTGTCGATGCCATGGATGCCGAAGTCCGGCGCGGCCGCATTCGCGGCATTTTCGGCGGCTCGAACTGGACGCGCGAGCGCATGGACGAAGCCGCGGCTTATGCGCAGAAGAACGGCAAGCAGGCGCCCGGCGCGCTTTCCAACAATTTCTCGCTTGCCGAAATGCTCGATCCCATCTGGGCAGGCTGCGTGGCGGCATCAGACGACGAGTGGAAGGCCTGGCTGCGATCGCGCCAGATCCCCAATTTCGCCTGGTCCAGCCAGGGGCGCGGTTTCTTCACCGACCGGGCAGGGCGCGACAAGCATGACGATGAGGAAATCGTCCGCGTCTGGTATTCCGACCGCAACTTCGTCCGCCGCGACCGGGCGATCGAGCTTGCGCAGAAACTCGGCCGCCACCCGATCCACATTGCGCTCGCTTATGTCATCGCCCAGCCTTTCCCGGTCATCCCGCTGATCGGGCCGCGCACGATTGCGGAGCTGGAGGATAGTCTTTCGGCGCTGGATATCGCGCTGACGCCCGAACAGGTGAAGTGGCTGGAGGCGTGAAAGGCAATGAGACGGCGGATTTATCCGCCGTCTCAACGACATTGGGCAAGAGGTTGCGGCTTGTTTCTTCTCCCCGCCAGGGAGAAGAAACAAGCGGTAATCGCTCGCTCGAACTGACGATCTTCGGGGTGGAGATGTCATCTTCCACCTTCATTCATCTCCCGGCGACTGCTAAAGCGTAGGTCCATAAACGTGTCGCGAAACACGGCAGCCAAACAATCACCGGGGTTCCCATGAGCGATATCGACCGAAGCCGTGCCCAGCAGCTGATGCGGGAAGCGGGCATGGATGCGCTGGTGCTGTTCCAGCCCGAAGCCTTCCGCTATGCCGTCGGCGCCCATGCCGGTGTCGCGACCATGTGGGGCAGGGCAGGTTCGGCAATTGCGCTGGTGCCGGGCGATGCCGATGGGCCGCTTGCCGCTGTCGTCAGCGATCATGCCGCCCCGCTCATCAGGAAGGCGGCACCTGATGTCGATCTGCGCTGCCATCGCATCTGGATCGATTTGGTCGATCTTTCGGGTGTGGAAACCGTCGCGCAGGTGGACAACGCCTATCGCCGCAACAATTCCGGTGGACCGCGGCCGGAAACATTCGATCGCACCGCCTGTTTCGGCTTGCTCTCCGATCTTTTGCGGGATCGCGGGCTGGCTGCTGCGCGCATTGGTGTCGATCTTGAATTCATGCCAGCCGCCGATTTTTCAGCGCTTCAGCAGGCGCTGCCCGAGGTGAACTGGATTGATGGTTCGACGGTGCTGAAACGTTTGAGGGCGGTGAAGTCAGAAGGCGAGATCAAACTTCTCAGGCAGGCGGCAGCCGCCGCCGAGGCAGGGTTGGTCGAGATGGCGGCCGCCGTCCGACCGGGAGCAGCCCTTGGTCAGCTCTCCGCCGCCTGGAAATCCGGCGCGCAGGCATATGCCGCGACATCCGGTTTTTCGCTGAGCGGGCATTGGGACTATATTTCCGTCGGTCCGGCCCTGTCGGATATGACGGCAGTGGTCACACAGGGCGCGCTGATCAAGGCCGATGTCGGCACGCTGGTCGACGGTTACTCGTCCGATGGCGCAAGAACTTTTTCGTGGGGGCCGGTCTCGGCTCTTGCTGCCGATATTTTCAGGGCGCTGGAGGCAGCCTTCGCCTGCGGGCTGGAAGCGCTCCGCCCCGGCAACGGCTTTAGCGCGGTGCACGCGGCCATGCTGGCCTCGATGCGCAGGCAAGGTTTCGGCGAATATTATCGCGGCCATTTCGGCCATTCCGTCGGCGGCGGCGTGGGTATCGAGGAATGGCCGTTCTTTTCCCATGACAATCCGGAAATCATCCTTCCCGGCATGGTGGTCGCACTCGAAGCGCCCTTCTATGGCGAAGGGCTGGGCGCGCTGATGATCGAGGATCAGTTCCTCGTCACATCGTCAGGTGCGGAGTGCATGAACAGCCTGCCACGCACTCTGCGGGATCTGTCACGGCAGTGACGGCCTGCCGCCGTTCCTGCCTTTAGAGAAAGTCGTCGCGACGCGGGGTGAAGCAGTCGATCAGCTCACCCTCTTCCAGACACAGGCAGCCATGCTCGATATGGCCGGGAATGACGAGGCTATCGCCTTTTTGAAGATCGTAGGCTTCGCCGTCGCGATAAAAGCGGAAGCTGCCGCTGGCGACATAGGTGGACTGCACATGCGGATGGCTGTGCAGCTTGCCTTCTGCGCCGGTCTTGAACCGGAAGGACACGACCATCAGCTCCGGCGCTTCGGAAAGCACGGTGCGTTCCACACCGTCATCGGGTGAAACGGTGGGGAATTTGGGAAGCTGCTGCATGTCGTTCTCCTCTGTCTTGCAATATTGATTTTCAGCGCGGCGCACGCAGCATGGCGCGATAACGTGTCTGGCTGCTTTTCAGGTGGTTGCGCATGGCGCTGCGCGCCGCATCCTCGTTGCCATCCTGTATGGCGATCAGGATCGCTTCATGCTCGCCGACGAGGCGGCTGAGATCGGCGGGTGAAAGCACGGTTTCTGCGCCATTATCAGCCACGGCGCGGCGCGGAATGACGGTTGGGCCAAGCACCTGCAGAAACTCGCTGAAGCGGGGATTGTTGGTCGCTTCGGCCACGGCGAGATGAAAGGCAAAATCGGCCTCGGCCGTCGGAATGCCCCTGGCGGCGCTGGCGCGGAAGGCGTCGAAGGCCTCGATGATCTTTTCTTCCTGCGCCGGTGAGCGGCGAATGGCGGCAAGGCCGGCGGCATCGCCTTCCACGGCGGTGCGCAATTCCAGCATCTCGATCAGCGACGAGACGCGGGCGAGATCGACATTGTGGAAAGGCCGCCGCTCGGTGGGGGCTGGCTCCAGCACGAAGACGCCGGCGCCCTGACGCGGCTCCACCAGACCGTCAGAGCGTAGCGAGGCAATCGCCTCGCGCACCACGGTACGGCTCACGCCGAATTCCTGCGTCAGCTGCGCTTCCGATGGCAGGCGGTCGCCCGTCTTGTAGCGGCCCTTGGCGATCTGGCTGCGGAGTTCCTCCGAAACCTTCACCACAAGCGTTCTGCCCTGTGGAGCTGCCGGTTCGGAGGTTGTCGCTTTTGTCATCTGTGTCGCCGTTCTAAAAAGGGTGCGGGGTTGCGTCCGGATGTCCTCGATACGTTATTCGCGGCCCGGCTTGCAATCCCGCTGATCACTCAGCTTTGCTTGAAGATCGGGTTGTCGACAAACGTGCCGCCCTGGAACCGCACCAACGCATCCTTCGGGTCCGGCATCGGTGTGGTCTCGGCTATATGCTGTCGGAAGGCCTCGGCATTGTCCTTCGGTTTCCATCCCAGGAAGCCGAGATGCGAATTGTCCCACCAGCCGGCTTCATTGGCCGACGCCCCCCAGACGACCGGGCAGCCGAGCACTGGTGCCCGAAACACCGCCTCGATCAGCGACACGAAATCATCATATGAAAACCAGGTGGACAACATGCGGTAATTATTGGGCACCGGCGTGCAGGAGCCGATGCGCACCAGCGCCGTCTCCTGTCCGAATTTATCGAAATACATGCGGGCGAGGTTCTCGCCGAAACATTTGGAGACGCCGTAAAGCCCGTCCGGACGCACCGGAACGTCGGGGCCGAGCCGCTCGATCTGGGGATAATAACCAATCGTATGGTTGGAGCTGGCAAAGACTATCCGCGGCTGGCCATGGGCGCGGGCGGCCTCGTAAAGATTGTAAAGCCCGATGATATTGCCCTGAAGGATCTGCTCGAAGGGCTTCTCCACCGATATGCCGCCCAGATGAACGATACCGTCGCAATCGGCAACCATGGCATTCACGGCATCCGCATCGGCAAGGTCGCATTGCACGCATTCTTCGTTCGGACCGGCCGCATCGAGCGGGGAGAGATCGGCAAGACGCAATATCTCGGCCATCGGTGCCAGACGTTCACGCATGACGCGGCCAAGCTGGCCCGCCGCACCGGTAACAAGAAGCCGTTTCATTGCCATTCTCCCTCAGCGTTTGCACGTCTCCGATACGGTCGAGATATGGCGGCACCTCTTGACCTTGTCATACAGATCGTACAAAAAGCGGATAACATATATTATGTGCCATACGCAACAATCATGAAGGATGAGTTTGATGTTGACCGTCGAAACAAGGCAGGCCGTGAACCCGGAATATGCGAAGACGCTGGATACCGAAGGGCTCCGCCGGCATTTCCTCGCCAACGACATGTTCCGTTCCGGTGAAATCAGGCTGATCTACACCCATTATGACCGGTTCGTCATGGGGGGCGCGGTGCCTGATGGTGCGCCGCTGACGCTGGACAAGGTGGAAGAAACCAAGACGCCGTCCTTCCTCGATCGTCGCGAAATGGGCATCGTCAATATCGGCGAGAGCGGCACCGTCAGCGCCGGCGGGCAGACCTACACGCTCAATCGCGGTGATGTGCTTTATCTCGGTGCCGGCAGCGGCGCGGTGACCTTTGACGGGGCGGGCCGGTTCTACATCACTTCCTGCCCGGCGCATCGCAGCCTGCCAGCCAAGCTGGTGACGCTCGCCAACAGCAAGGAAGTCAAGCTCGGCGCGACGGAGACCTCCAACAAGCGCACCATCAACCAGTTCATCCATCCGCTGGTCATGGAAAGCTGCCAGCTGGTGCTAGGTTATACCATGCTGGAGGACGGCTCGGTCTGGAACACGATTCCCTCGCATATTCATGACCGCCGCATGGAGGCCTATCTCTATTTCGGCATGGATGAGAAGTCGCGCGTGCTGCATCTGATGGGCGAGCCACAGGAGACCCGCCATCTGTTCATTTCCAACGAAGAAGGCGCCATTTCGCCGCCTTGGTCCATCCATTCCGGCGCCGGCATCGGCTCTTACACCTTCATCTGGGCAATGGCTGGCGACAATGTCGATTACACCGACATGGACTTCATCCAGCCGGGGGATCTGAAATGAGAACCCCCTTTTCGCTTGAAGGGCGCAAGGCGCTTGTGACGGGCGCAAATACCGGTCTTGGTCAGGCGATAGCGGTGGGTCTTGCCGCCGCTGGGGCGGAGGTAGTTTGCGCCGCGCGCCGTGCGCCGGATGAAACGCTTGATATCATCGCAAAAGAAGGCGGCAAGGCGAGCGCGCTGCTGATCGATTTTGCCGATCCGCTGGCGGCGAAGGACAGCTTCGCCGACGCCGGTTTCGATATCCTCGTCAACAATGCCGGCATCATCCGCCGCGCCGATTCCGTCGAGTTTTCCGAACTCGACTGGGATGAGGTGATGGACGTCAATCTCAAGGCGCTGTTTTTCACCACGCAGGCTTTCGCGAAAGAGCTGCTGGCGAAAGGCCGCTCCGGCAAGGTGGTCAATATCGCCTCGCTTCTGTCGTTTCAGGGTGGCATCCGCGTGCCGTCCTACACGGCGGCGAAACATGGCGTTGCCGGTCTCACCAAACTTCTGGCCAATGAGTGGGCAGCCAAGGGCATCAATGTGAATGCCATTGCCCCCGGTTATATCGAAACCAACAATACCGAGGCGCTGCGTGCGGATGCCGCCCGCAACAAGGCCATTCTCGAGCGCATTCCGGCAGGTCGCTGGGGGCACTCGCAGGATATTGCCGGCGCGGCGGTATTTCTGGCGTCGCCGGCGGCGGATTACGTGCATGGCGCCATTCTCAATGTCGATGGCGGCTGGCTGGCGCGTTAATCTGTCACAGATTTTCGAAATTCATCATACAAGATGTATGATGAGTTGTTGACAAAGATGCGGCAAGCGGCTTAGGTGGCTTTCAGTCAGTGAACTTGCAGAGGAATTTCGATGATGAACCCTGAACAAATCAAGACGGCGCTCGGCTCCGGTCTGTTGTCCTTCCCGGTCACCCATTTCGATGCCGAGGGTCGTTTTGCGGCCGATAGCTACAGGGCGCATGTCGAATGGCTCGCCGGTTATAAAGCCCCGGTGCTGTTTGCCGCCGGCGGTACTGGCGAGTTCTTCTCGCTGAAGCCGGATGAAATCCCCACCATCGTTTCCGCCGCCAAGGAAGTGGCCGGTGAAACCGCCATCGTGTCCGGCTGCGGTTACGGCACCGAGATTGCCGTCGACATTGCCCGCTCGGTCGAAAAGGTCGGTGCCGATGGCATTCTGCTTCTGCCGCATTACCTTATCGATGCGCCGCAGGAAGGCCTTTACGCGCATATCAAGAAGGTGTGTCAGTCGGTCGGCATCGGCGTCATGGTTTATAACCGCGACAATTCCGTGCTGCAGGCCGATACGCTGGCGCGTCTTTGCGACGAGTGCCCGAACCTTGTCGGTTTCAAGGATGGTACCGGTGATATCGGCCTCGTGCGCCAGATCACCGCCAAGATGGGCGACCGCCTGATGTATCTCGGCGGCATGCCGACGGCGGAACTGTTTGCCGAAGCCTATCTCGGCGCCGGTTTCACCACCTATTCCTCGGCCGTCTTCAACTTCGTACCCGGCCTTGCCAACGAGTTCTATGCGGCGCTGCGTGCCGGCGAGCGCGCCACCTGCGAACGCATCCTGACGGATTTCTTCTATCCGTTCATGGCGATCCGCAACCGCGCCAAGGGTTATGCCGTCTCCGCCGTCAAGGCCGGTGTGCGCCTGCAGGGCTTCAACGCCGGGCCGGTGCGTGCGCCGCTGAAGGACCTGACCAATGAGGAAATCGGCATGCTCGAAGCCCTGATCGGCACGCATAAGCGTAAAGCCTGATCACGGCATAACGGGAGGGGAGCCATGAAAATCACTGCGGTGCGCACGCATCTGCTCGAACACCGGCTGGACACGCCGTTTGAAAGCGCTTCCATGCGCTTTGATCGTCGCGCCCATATTCTGGTGGAGATTGAATGCGATGACGGAACGGTCGGCTGGGGCGAATGCCTCGGCCCGGCAAGACCGAACGCCGCCGTGGTTCAGGCTTACGCCGGCTGGCTTATCGGCCAGGACCCGCGCCAGACCGAAAAGCTGTGGGCCGTGCTTTATAATGCCCTGCGCGATCAGGGCCAGCGCGGCCTCAGTCTTACTGCCTTGTCTGGTATCGATATCGCGCTCTGGGATATCAAGGGCAAGCATTACGGTGCTTCAATCTCCTTGCTGCTTGGCGGGCGCTGGCGCGAAAGCGTGCGCGCCTATGCCACCGGCAGCTTCAAGCGCGATGGTGTCGACCGCGTGTCCGATAATGCATCCGAGATGGCGGAGCGGCGGGCGGAAGGCTTTCACGCCTGCAAGATCAAGATCGGTTTCGGCATTGAGGAAGACCTCAGGGTCATCGCCGCCGTGCGCGATGCCATCGGGCCGGATATGCGGCTGATGATCGACGCCAATCACGGTTATACCATCACCGAAGCCATCATGCTCGGCAACCGCGCTGCCGACTATGGCATCGACTGGTTCGAAGAGCCTGTTGTTCCCGAACAGCTGGATGCCTATGCCCGCGTGCGGGCCGGCCAGCCGATCCCGGTCGCGGGCGGTGAGACCTGGCATGGACGTTACGGCATGTGGCAGGCGCTTTCCGCCGGAGCCGTGGATATTCTCCAGCCCGATCTCTGCGGCTGCGGCGGTTTTTCCGAAACGCAGAAGATCGCCGCGCTTGCCACCTTACATGGCGTGCGCGTCGTGCCGCATGTCTGGGGCACCGGTGTGCAGATTGCCGCCGCCCTGCAATTCATGGCGGCGATGACGCCCGATCCGGTTCGCGTCAATCCGATAGAGCCGATCATGGAATTCGACCGCACCTATAATCCGTTCCGGCAGGCGGTTCTGAGCAAGCCGATCGAGGCGGTCAATGGCGTTGTCGCCATTCCCGATGGTCCGGGTCTCGGCATCGAAATCAACCGGGATGCGCTTGTCGAATTCAGGATGCCGGATGCATGAGTGAACTTGTCAGAAAACTATCAGGCGTTGCGCCGAATCCTGCTTTTCCGAAAGGCGCCGTCGATACGCAGATGCATCTTTATCTGCCCGGCTACCCCGCCTTGCCGGGCGGACCCGGCCTGCCGCCGGGCTCGCTTCCCGGTCCCGCCGACTACCGGAAGCTGATGCAATGGCTCGGTATCGACCGGGTCATCATCACCCAGGGCAATGCCCATCAGCGTGACAATGCCAATACGCTTGCCTGCGTTGCTGAAATCGGCGAGGCGGCCCGCGCGGTTGTCATCATCGATGCGAACACCACCGAAAAGGACATGGAAAGCCTCACCGCTGCCGGTACCGTCGGGGCGCGCATCATGGACCTGCCGGGCGGTGCGGTGAACCTGTCCGAGCTGGAAGCGGTGGATGAGCGGGCGCACGCCGCCGACTGGATGGTGGCGGTGCAGTTTGATGGCAATACGTTGCTCGATCACCTGCCGCGCCTTCAGAAAATCCGCTCGCGCTGGGTGTTCGATCACCACGGCAAGTTCTTCAAGGGCATCAAGACCGATGGCCCGGAGATGGCGGCACTTCTGAAGCTCATCGACCGTGGCAATCTCTGGTTCAAGTTCGCCGGTGTCTATGAAAGTTCGCGTGACAGTTGGCCCTATGAAGACGTCGCCGCCTTTTCGCGGGTGATTGCGGCCCATGCGCCGGAACGCATCGTCTGGGGCACTAACTGGCCGCATAATTCCATCCGCGAGACGGCGGCCTATCCCGACGATGCCCGCCTTGCAGAACTGGTGCTTGGCTGGCTGCCGGATGAGGCGGCGCGCCATCGTGCACTGGTGGAAAACCCCGAGGCCCTGTTCAGGCTGCCGCCATTTACAACGGCATAGTTCAATTGCGGGATAACCGGTAACCTCCAGACTCCGCCGTAATAAGGCCCCGCTATGCCGGGGTCTTTTCCGTTTTAGCGGCAAGCAGCCTCTGCTGTTCATGCTCGTCAAAGGCCATCAGGTTGCCGTGTCGGCTGCGGCGTATGCGGTTCATATGGTCGCGCGGGCTTAAGCCCAGCGTGCGTTTGAACATGCGTGAGAAATAATAGGGGTCGCCATAACCGACTTCGGTGGCCGCTGCCGAGACCGAAAGCCCCGCCTCGAGAAAATGCATGGCGCGCTCCATGCGTTTGAACTCCTGATATTTACGCGGCGTCCGTCCCACCCGTTTCTGGAATTCGCGCAGAAAATAATCGCGATTATAGGGCGCCGCCTCGGTCGCCCGGCTGGCAATGTCGGGGTCGAGCGGATTGGCCGAAATCATGGTGATCGCCTTCATCACCGCAAGGTCGAGGCCTTCCGTGCCCTCCGGCTGGAAACTCGGGCGATCCACCCATCCGAGGAAGGCATCGTCGATGAAGGCGATGAGAAGCACCATGAAAAGATGGTGCTGGCCAAGCGTGACGGAGGAGGGCGGGGCGCTCTGGCGATAGTGGCGCACCAGCGGTTCCAGCAGCGGCCAGCGGCTCAGCCGCAGTTTCGGCTTCAGGTCCATCTGCGCGATCAGGTTGTGGCGGCCGTAAATATCCAGCGTGAAATGCTGCGCCACGCCGCGATAGGTGATGGCCTGTTCGTTCCAGCCGACAAAGTGCTGGCCGCGGAAAATCAGCATGGCGTCGCCGGGTTCCAGCACCCGAGCGTCGCCATCGACGAGATAATGCCCGCGCCCTTCCAGACAGATGATGAGGTCGTCCACCTGGTTGGATTTGTCGATCTGCCAGGTGCGCGAATGCTCCATCTTGATCGTCGCGCGCGTGAGGTTGAGGTTGAGCGCCGCAGGCGGAACGGATGACAGAATACCACCTTCGATTTCGTCCATCTTTTTCCTCATCTTTGTTAATTCACCTTGGCGCGGAAATTTGGTTTTGTCACCGCATAAATAGCTTTTACGCGCCGTATCAATGAGGGAGGAGATCGGTCGCGGTGAGAAATTGCGCCGTCATGCGCCCGCCGCCGGCCGTTCCGGGAGAATCACTTGTACGAAATTGTATTCTGTCATTCGCGTTCCGCCGGGGCGCGGGGGGGAGCGTCATGAAATCTCAACGCTTCCTCGGGCTGGGATATCTGACGCCTTATATCGTCGGGCTGCTGGTCTTTACGGCCATCCCGTTCCTCGGCTCGCTCTATCTCAGCTTCACCCGTTACGATCTGATGAGCGATCCCAGCTGGGCGGGGCTGGCCAATTACGAGCGGCTCTTCACCCGCGACCGCACCTTCATGAAATCGCTGAACGTCACCCTGTTCTACGTGTTTCTGACGGTGCCGCTGAAGCTTGCCTTCGCGCTGTTCATTGCGGTCATACTCAATTATAAGCTGCAATTCATCAACTTCTTCCGCACCGCCTTTTACGTGCCGTCCATCCTCGGCGGCTCGATCGCGATTGCGGTTCTGTGGCGTTATATCTTCGCAAGCGAGGGGCTTGCCAATATGGCGCTTGCCGCCATCGGCCTGTCGCCGGTGGATTGGTTCGGCGATCCGGGCAATGCGCTTTTCACCATCACGCTGCTGCGCTGCTGGCAGTTCGGTTCGGCCATGGTGATATTCCTCGCCGCGCTGCAATCCATCGACAAGTCGCTTTACGAGGCGGCCGCCATCGATGGTGCGGGCAAGGTGAGGACCTTCTTCTTCATTACGCTGCCGCTTCTGACGCCGGTGATCTTCTTCAATCTCATCATGCAGATGGTGCAGGCGTTCCAGGAGTTTAACGGCCCTTACATTATCACCCAGGGCGGGCCGCTGAAGTCCACTTACCTCTTGCCTCTCTACATCTATGACGAGGCCTTCAAGAAGTTCAACATGGGCTATGCCTCCGCCATCGCCTGGGTGCTCTTCACCATCATCACCGTGCTGACCCTCGTGGCCTTCTGGTCCTCGAAGAAGTGGGTCTATTACGCCGGCGACAAGCGGAACTGATGCCATGACCGATATCGCAACCCTGAACGACATGCAGGCGGCCCGCCGGGCGCGGCTGAGGCTCGTCTCCACCTCTGTCCGTTATGTGCTTCTCTTCGCAGTCGGCCTCGTCATGCTCTACCCGCTGATCTGGCTGGTGGGCGCGAGCTTCAAGACCAATTCGGAGATATTCTCCGGCGCCGGCTTCATTCCTGAAAACCCGACGCTGGACGGTTATATACGCGGCTGGGAAACCTCGACGCCCTATACGTTCGGCCGGTTCTTCTGGAATTCGTTCCTGATCATCCTGCCAAAAGTCATCGGCACGGCGATTTCCTGCACCATGGCGGCCTATGCCTTCGCTCGCTTCGATTTTCCGCTGAAGAAGATCCTGTTCGGCTCGGTCATCGCCATCCTGCTGCTGCCGAATGTCGTTACCCGCATTCCGCAATATATCCTGTTTCGCGATCTCGGTTGGCTGGACAGTTTCCTGCCGCTCTGGGTGCCCTCGGCGCTCGCCGGCGATGCCTTCTTCGTCTTCATGCTGGTGCAGTTCCTGCGCTCACTGCCATCGGATATGGAAGAGGCCGCCCGGGTGGATGGCGCCAACAGCCTGCAGACCCTCATCTACATCGTGGTGCCGATGCTGGCGCCGGCACTGATCTCGGTCTGCCTGTTCCAGTTCATGTGGACGATGAACGACTTTCTCGGGCCGCTGATCTACCTGTCCTCGGTCGACAAATATCCGGTGAGCCTTGCGCTCAAACTCTCCATCGACACCACCGAAGCCTTTGAATGGAACCGCATCCTGGCGATGTCGGTGCTGACGATCGCGCCTGCGCTGATCGTGTTCTTCGCTGCGCAACGGTATTTCATTGAAGGGATCTCGTCTGGCGGGGTCAAGGGCTGAAAATGGCAAGCGTTCAACTTAAAAATCTCGAAAAAGTCTATGGCGGCAGCTTCAAGGCCGTGCATGGCATCAATCTCGACGTCGAGGATGGCGAGTTCATGGTGTTCGTCGGCCCTTCCGGCTGCGCCAAATCCACGACGCTGCGCATGGTGGCGGGGCTGGAGGAAATCACCGGCGGTGAAATCCTGATCGGAGACCAGCGCGTCAACGACCTGCCGCCCGGCAAGCGCTCCATCGCCATGGTCTTCCAGAATTACGCGCTTTATCCGCATATGAAGGTGCGCGGCAATCTCGCCTTCGGTCTGAAGATCGCCGGTGTCGCCAAGCCCGAGATCGAGAAGGCAATCGACAATGTCGCGCGCATTCTCGAAATCGAGCCGCTGCTCGACCGTCTGCCGAAGCAGCTCTCGGGCGGGCAGGCGCAGCGCGTGGCGCTTGGCCGTGCGCTTATCAAGAAGCCCGGCGTGTTCCTGTTCGATGAGCCGCTGTCCAATCTCGACGCCAAGCTGCGCGCCTCCATGCGGGTGCGCATCACCGATCTGCATCGCCAGTTGAAAGCGGAAGGCCTGTCTTCGACGGTCATTTATGTCACCCACGACCAGACGGAGGCCATGACCATGGGCGACCGTATCTGCGTCATGCAGGCGGGCCGCATCATGCAGGTCGCGACACCCAAGGAGCTTTACAACCATCCCGCCAATCTCTTCGTTGCCGGTTTCATCGGCACGCCGGAAATGAACCTGGTGGATGTGGCAATCGACGGTGCGGAATTTGTGATCGCCGGCCAGCGCCTGCCGATCGGTGCGCATCTGGAGCAGCGGCTATCGGCCAGACCCGCAGATGCCGTCATCGGCATCCGCCCGCAGCATCTTGCACTGGCAGGGGAAGCCGATGGTCCGGCGCTGCGGGCGAAACTCACCAATGCGGAGTTCATGGGCCACGAGGTCTATCTGCACGCCGATCTCGGTGGGCAGAAGATCGTCAGCGTGGTTGGTGCGGCGGAATTCGAGGCGCTCGGGCGCGACGGTATCCTGCGGCTGAAACCGGACCCGGAGAAGCTGCATATTTTCGACAAGGCCGATGGCCGCAACGTCTCGCTGTGAGGAGGGGACGGGCGTGCCTGATTTTTCGAGGAGGAGAAGAACAATGAAGACGATGACAGGAATGATGACGATGCTTGCCGGTGCCGCTTATGTGGCGATGGCGACGGCCCCGGCGGCAGGTGCTGCGGAACTGCGCATGTCGTGGTGGGGCGGCGAAAGCCGTCACGTGGCGACCCAGAAGGCCATTGCCGCCTGTGGTGAGAAATATGGCCACACCATCAAGGGCGAGTTTACCGGTTTCGATGGTTATCTGGAAAAACTCACGACGCAGATGGCGGGCAAGACGGAAGCCGATATCGTTCAGGTCAACTGGCCGTGGCTGCCGCTGTTTTCCAGGAATGGCGAAGGTTTTGCCGATCTACGCCAGCTGAAACCGCTCGATCTTTCGCAATGGGCCGAGAGCGATCTGGACGCGGGCTCTATGAACGGCGTGTTGCAGGGGCTTTCCGTCTCCACCACCGGTCGCGTCTTCTTCTTCAACGCCACCACCTTCGAAAAGGCGGGTGTTGAGATTCCGAAAACGTGGGATGAATTCTTCGCGGCAACGAAAACCATCAAGGAAAAGCTCGGCAAGGACTATTACACCTTCAATGCGGTGAAGGAGACTGCCCAGCTGCTGGCGACGCTGGCTGTCGTGCAGAAGACCGGCAAGGATCTGGTCGATCCCAAGACCAACCGCGTGGCCTGGACGCCGGAGGATCTGGCCGAGGGTATCTCTTTTGTCGGCAAGCTGGTCGAAACCGGCTCCATCCGCTCCCAGAAAGAGGAAGCGGCCGATGGCAACGTCAACCTCTATGAAAAACCGTCCTGGTCGGAAGGCCGCATCGCCGGCTCCTATGAATGGGACTCGACCTATTCGAAATATGCCGATCCCCTGAAGGAGGGGCAGGTTCTGAAACCCGTGCCGATGCTGAAGCGTGCCGATGCCGTGACCGAAGGTGTCTATCGCAAACCTTCCATGGTGTTTTCGATCTCGAAAAACTCAAAGAACCCGGAAGCGGCTGCACAGATACTGAACTGCCTTTTGAACGAGCCGGAAGGCGTCGATGCGCTCGGCACCTCACGCGGCCTGCCCGCCTCGAAGGCCGCGGCGGCCCGTCTGGGCGACAAGGGCGAGCCGGAAGTGCGGGCCGCCAACGCCATCGTCATGGCGGCATCGGGACCGGTGGTTTCACCCTTCAACGAACATCCGGAAATCCGCTCGGCCTTTATCGATACGCTGGAGGAATATGCCTATGGCCAGCTGACGGCGGAAGAGGCGGCCGAGCAGATCATCGATTCCACCAATGACGTTCTGGCCAAATTCGATTGACGACAATGGCCCGCCGCCGCTTCTGCATCGCGGCGGGCTCTCTATCCGGCTGCCGGATGATATGAAACATGTCGGCCGGGCGTTTGGCGGATATGCGCAAAAGACGAGAAAAGAGCATGAACAAACCCCTTATCATCGCGTCTTCGGCGCGAACGGCGGCGCTTTGCCTTGCCGCGCCCGGCGCGCGTTATCATCTGCCGACACAAACGGCATGGCGTCTGACATCGCAGGACGGCGCTGAGCAGCGCGGTGAAACGGCAACCGTTGTGACGTTGCTGCACGAGTTGCTTCCGGATACGCGGTATGTCTTCGACGCGGAGGGGTTCGGCAGCGTGGAATTCAGGACCGCACCCTGCGCCGGGCTTGTCGAAGCCGCGGCATATTCCCTGCGGCCGGATATTGGGCTCGATGATGAGGAGGGTGCGCGCGCCAATACGCAGGCGCTCGAAAATGCCGTTGCCGCCGTGCCCGCGGGCGGCACCTTGCGGCTTGGTCCCGGTGTCTGGACCGCCTTTCCGGTGCGGCTGAAAAGCGACATGACGTTGCATCTTGCAGAAGGCGCCGTGCTGCGCGCGCCTTCCATCCGCAGCGGATGGCCGATATTGCCCGCCCGCGATGAGGCGGGCCGCATGCTGGGCAGCTGGGAAGGCTTGCCGGATGCCTGTTTTACCGCGCCGCTCCACGCCATCGGGGCAGATAATCTCGTGATCGAGGGCAGGGGTGTTCTGGATGGCTCCGGCGACAGGGGTGATTGGTGGAGCTGGCCGAAAGGAACCCGTGACGGCGCGCGGCGTCCGCGCGGCCTGCATCTCGTTTCCTGCCGCAAAACACAGCTTCTCGGTTTCACCATTCGGAATGCAGCCTCCTGGACGATCCATCCGCAGGGCTGCGAGGAGCTGGTCGCTGCGGGTCTCACCATCGTTGCGCCGCACGACAGTCCGAATACCGATGGCTTCAATCCCGAAAGCTGCCGTAACGTGACGATTGCCGGCGTGCGCTTTTCCGTCGGCGATGATTGTATCGCGGTGAAGGCCGGGAAACGTGGTCCCGATGGCGAGGACGATCATCTGGCGGAAACGCGCGGCGTCCGTGTGCGCCATTGCCTGATGCAGCGCGGCCATGGCGGGCTGGTGATCGGTTCGGAAATGTCGGGCGGTGTGCATGACGTGGCGGTGGAGGATTGCGATATGGTCGGTACGGATCGCGGCCTGCGTCTCAAGACGCGGCGCGGTCGCGGTGGTACGGTCAGCAATATCGCCATGCGCCGGGTGCTGCTGGACGGCGTGGAGACCGCGCTCTCCGTCAATGGCCATTATCATTGCGATGCCGACGGCCATGATGAATGGGTCCAGTCGCGAAACCGAGCGCCGGTCAATGACGGCACGCCCTTTATCGATGGCATTACCGTGGAGGATGTCGAAATCCGCAATCTCGCCCATGCCGCCGGCGCCTTTCTCGGCCTGCCGGAAGCCCCCATCCGAAATATCGTCATTCGCAATCTCGCCATCGTCTCCCATGATCCGTCGGCGATAGCGACGCCGCCGATCATGGCCGACCGGGTGCGCCCCATGCGCCATGAGGCGATCGTTTTCGAACAGGCGGACGTCATCTGCGATGATCCGGCTCTTTTGAGTGGCGCCTCCGTCTCCATTTCATCAGATTTCGATTGAGAAAATCCATGAAACATACTGATTATTTTGATCAATTTTCCGAACGATACAGGCACTACAAGGGCGGCAGCTGGTGTTATGAGGATGGTTGCGTCTATCGTGGTCTGCTGCAGTTGTTCGAGGCCACCGGTGAGGTTCGCTGGAAGGAACATCTGCACCGTTTGTCCGACGCCCAGGTGGCGAAGGATGGAACGCTGGCCGGTTACGATCCGCAGGAATACAATATCGACCATATCCTCGCCGGGCGTATCCTTTTTCCCCTTGCGGCACAAACCGGCGATGCACGTTATCTTGCCGCTGCGGAACATCTGGCGGGCCAGCTCCGCAGCCATCCACGCATCACGTCGGGCAATTATTGGCACAAGAAGCGGTATCCGCATCAGGTCTGGCTGGATGGGCTTTACATGGGGCTTCCCTTCCAGATCGAATATGCGCAGGCGACGGATCGCACGGAACTGATCGGCGATGCGCTTCGGCAGTTCTCAGCCGCGCTTGCGCTGACGGCCGATGCCGGCGGGCTTTACGTCCACGGTTATGACGAGAGCCGCAACCAGCGCTGGGCCGACCCCGTGAGCGGCAAGTCGCCGGCCATCTGGGCACGGGCGGTCGGCTGGCTCGCCATGGCGCTGGTGGATGCACTGGTCATTTTGCCGGATGATGGCGCAACGGCTGAGCTTCGGGAAAGCGCGCGTCTGCTTCTGGCCGGTATTGTTGAGCGGCAGAGTGACGCCGGCCTGTGGATGCAGGTGCTCGACAATCCGGGTCTTGCCGGAAATTACGAGGAAACCTCGGCCTCGGCCATGTTCGCCTATGCGCTGCTGCGTGCGGTCCGGCTCGGGCTGGTGCAGGGCAAGGAGGCGCAGACCGCCCTTTCGGCGGGCCGCCGGGCGCTTGCGGCACTTCTGGAAACGCGCCTCAAGGCGGATGACGGGGGCGTAACCCGCCTTGTCGGCATTGTGCATGTCGCAGGGCTGGGCGGCTTTGAAGGCAATTATCGTGATGGAACGCCTGAGTATTATCTGAGGGAGCCGGTCGTTTCCGATGACGCGAAGGGTGTCGGGCCGCTGATGATGGCTTACGCCGAAAGCCTGCTTCTGGAGTGACTGGCGAACCGCTCGCCGGACAGAGAGTGTCGCGGCGTGGGATCACGCCGCTCTGTTGAAGATCACAGTCTGGATCAGTCCCTGTTTCTTGTGGTTCGCGATGGTGATCCTGCCGCCGAAGCGTTCGATGATTTCCCGGGCGATGGCAAGGCCCAGCCCGACCCCGGGGATCGATTTGCGCCGCGCGAGATCGACGCGGAAGAAGGGTTCGAAAACCCGCCCGATCAGTTCCTGCGGAATGCCGGGGCCTTCGTCCCGGATTGTCACGACGATCTCGCTGTCGTCCTCGGTCAGATTGATATGCGCCTTCTTGCCATGGGTGACGGCGTTGAGCATGAGGTTGCGCAGGGCCCGTTTGAGAGCCAGCGGTGCCGCCCTTATGGTCATGGCCGTATCCGGCTCGGTAAAATCGAGTGCGCCGGCATGGCCGAGATCGGAGAGCTCAACGACGATTTCGCCAAGAAGCGCGGCAAGATCGATCGTCTGGACGCTGTCCTGGCTCACTTCCTCGCGCACCAGCAGAATGGCGCTGTCGGCAATGGCGTCCAGTTCCTCGAGGTCAGCAAGCCATTTGGCCCTTTCCTCGTCATTTTCGATGAATTCCGCCCTCAGGCGCATACGGGTCATCGGTGTTCTAAGATCGTGGCCGGCGGCGGCGACGAGGCGCATGCGGCTTTCCATAGCCGCTTTCAGGCGGCTGGCGAGTTCGTTCAGCGCCCGCGCCGTGGCGCGAATTTCACCCGGACCCGTTTCCGGCAGGTGCGGCAGGGAACCATCGGGCCCGATGCTGGCGGCGGCATTTTCCAGCATGTCGAGCGGGCGGGTGATCTTGCTGGCGGCAAAGACCGAGACTGCGGCACTGCCGAGGATGATCAGCCCGATCCACATGCCGAAAATCTTCCAGCCGCCCGGCGGCGGACCCATATGCGGAATTTCCGCCACCAGCCATCCGTCTTTTTCCAGCGCGATAGCCGCCACGGGAGCGGGATTTCCCGGTGAACGGATGACCATTGCGGTGCGTGGCTCTCCAATCCGGGCCAGCGCCGTTTCCAGAAACTCCGACAACATGCCGTCGAGATCGCCTTCCGGCGGCTTCTGTTCGATGCGGAAATAACCGGGCTGCTGCAGGGAGGGGTCGCGTTCGGCCATGGTGACGGCAAAAGCGAGACTGCGGGCCAGCGGCTCTATCGTGGCGCCGGGCGGCGGCGGCTGCAATGTCCGGTCGGCCACAACGGTGGCAAGCGCGATGACCGCAATGATGGAGGCGATCAGCAGGGCCGCGATGCGGTTTCTCAGCGAATTCATCGCTGCACCGGCAGGGTTCTCACCTGAACCGTCATCTGGTAGCCGCCATTGCGCACGGTCTTGAAGATCGGGGTTTGGGTGTCGGCGTCGAGCTTCTTGCGCAGCCGGCTCATCAGCACGTCGATAGAGCGGTCGAACGGTCCCCTGTCCTTGCCCTGTGTCAGGTCAAGAAGCTGGTCGCGGGAAAGAAGCCGGCCGGGCCTGTCGAGGAACACTTTCAGCAGATCGAATTCCGCTCCGGTCAGTTCGATCTTCTCGCCGCTGACGCGTATGACCGAACGCTGTTCGGGATCGGCAGTGAAATCCGCAAAACCATAGGCGGCGGATGAGGGGCGCGGCGCTTCCTGCGGTGTCGCGCGGCGCAGCACGGCCTTGATGCGCGCCGTCAGTTCGCGCGGATTGAAGGGTTTGCCGAGATAATCGTCGGCGCCGATCTCCAGCCCGACGATGCGGTCCACATCCTCCTTCAGCGCGGTGAGGAGAATGACCGGCGTGCGTGGCCGGCGGCCCTGCAGATCGCGGCAGATATCGAGGCCGGAACCGTCAGGCAGCATCACGTCGAGCACGATGAGATCGGGATCGGAGCTTGAGATGCGCTCCTCGAACTCGCGCCTGTCGGCCGCCATCGAGACCCGAAACCCCTGCGAACCGAGATATTTCGCGAGCAATGTACGTATTTCCGGATCGTCATCAACGATCAATATATGTGTCACCGAAACCGTCGTCATATCGTCCAACCTTTTGATGCCACTATACATAAGCGGCGAAAAGAAACGGCGGATTTTTGCAACGAAAGCTTTCCGGGGCGGCTCTGGCAACATTCGGTTACAAATCGGCCCATTGCGGAGGAGGACCGGAAACATTCGGACCAAGGCCGGAAACGTAACGCTCCTATCGTCCTTTCATGTTGGAAAACGGAAGGAAGGTAAGATGAGACACTCGCTACTGGCCACCGCCGTCATCGCGACAGCAATTATTGGCGCTTCGGCCGCCACGCAGGCGGCGGAAGACAATGCGCCCGCACCCCAGCCGACGGAACAGGCCGCGCCGCCCTCCGCCAACCCTGACTTCGGTCCCGATCGTGGCCCGGATACGGGGCCGCGGCCGCCACATATGCGCAGGATGCCCGGGCCGGATGTCCTGGCGCTGGCGACGAAGCTTTCCGCGGCCGAAATCTATCTCGGCGTCACGCCGGAACAGCTTGGCCCGTGGCGTGCCTATACCACGGCGCTGATCGATCTCGTCTCGCCCGGCCCGGAGCGCAACCCGTTGCCGCCGATGCCGGGTGAAGGCAAGGCCAAACCCGAGCCGCGTCTTGTCGGCGAGGAGCTGGCAGGCATCATCGCGCAGAAGGCGGAAAAGGCGAAAGCCCTTCAGGATGCCGTCGCGGCGCTGAAACCGAAGCTTTCGCCGCAGCAGGTGCTGAAGCTTGCCGAGCTCGAGCGCGCCCTGATGCCGCCTCCGCCTCCCGGCCCGCGCCATGGGCCGTCCGAGGAGGGCCGCCTGCCGCCCCGGCACGGCGATGTGCGGCCGCCGGTTCCCGAAATGGACCGGGGCTGACACAGGTTTTCGAAGCTTCCTCCTTTAATCTGCCCCCCAGTAAAGGAGGAAACCAGCCGGCAACGGCTGCAGCCGGGGGATCGCTCGCCTGCGATCCCCCGCATGATTCTAAAGCAGGACGATGATGATGAGATATTTCTATCTGATGCTGGCAACGGCCTTTGGTTTGAGCTTTGCCTGGTCGGTCGCGGCGAGAGAAAAGGCGGTTGACGTGCCGGCCGCGAAATCGCGGCAGGAAGGCAAACAGCGCCAGCCCGTCTGCGCCAGGGATCAACGTGAAAAGGCGGACTCCGGGCGTCTTCGCAGCGCATGCCGCAAGGCAGCTGCGGGAAAATCCGCCGCTGCTTACGAATGGATCGAGGCTGAGAGAGGTTTCGTCCTCGTGAAACACGACATGACGCCGGTTTCCTCCTTTGAATAACCGGCCGGACAGGACATCAAGATGAAAACGGCACGCAAGGCAGGTGCATTGCTGGCGGTCGTCGCGCTCGCGGCGGGTGGTTACTGGCTATCCTCGCAATATACGCGGGCTGCCACGCCCTCCTACATCACGTCGCAGGTCACGCGCGGCGATATTGAGCAGACGGTGCTGGCGACGGGAACGCTGAAGCCCGTTCGCCTTGTCGCCGTCGGCGCGCAGGCCTCCGGCCGCATCACCGCCGTCAAGGTGGCGCTTGGCGATACCGTCGAGGCGGGTGATCTCATTGCCGAGATCGATTCCGTGACCCAGACAAACAGCCTGCGCACGGCGCAGGCTGCGCTTGCCAATGTGAAGGCGCAGCGGGTGGAAAAACAGGCGACACTGGTTCTCAATCGCCAGAGCCTTGCCCGCCAGCAGGAGATGGTGTCGAAAAACGCCGCCTCCCGCGCCGATTTCGAAAGTGCCACCGCGGCGCTCGCCGTCACCGAGGCGCAGATCAAGGCCATCGATGCGCAGATCGAGGAAGCGCAGGTTGCTGTCGAAACAGCCGAGGCCAATCTTGGCTATACGAAGATCACCGCTCCCATCGAAGGCACGGTTCTGTCGATCGTCAGCCAGGAGGGGCAGACCGTTAATGCCACGCAATCGGCACCGACCATCGTCATTCTCGGCCAACTGGACCGCATGACGGTGCGCACGGAAATATCCGAGGCGGATGTAACGCGGGTAAAACCGGACCTGCCGGTCTATTTCACGGTGCTGGGCGAACCGCAGCAGCGTTACGATGCGACGCTTGCCTCGATAGAGCCGGCGCCAGAATCGGTGCGCAGCGATTCCAGCTTCAGTTCCTCGACGTCCTCGTCATCCACTTCGTCCTCTTCCAGTACGTCGTCGTCGGAGGCGATCTATTATAATGGCGTGTTCGAGGTGCCGAACCCGAACGGCAAGCTGCGCACCTATATGACGGCCGAGGTTCATATCGTTCTCGGTGAAGCGAAGGACGTGCTGACCATTCCGGCTTCGGCCCTCGGCAGTATGGATGGAAACGGCGGCTACGCCGTGCGCGTTGTTGATGCCAACGGAAAAATTTCCGACCGCAAGGTCGAAATCGGCCTGAACAACAAGGTCACGGCGGAAGTGCGATCCGGTCTTGCCGAGAACGAACGCGTGGTGACCGGCGAGCGCTCCGCTGAAACCGCCACCAACGCCATGCCGGGGCCGGGTGGCCCGCCGATGGGGTTTTAAATCATGACCGAACCCCTGATTTCGCTTAAATCCGTGCGGCGGGATTATCCCTCCGGCGAAGGCACGATCAGCGTGCTGAAGGATATCGACCTTGCCATCGAGGCGGGTGAGATGGTGGCAATCGTCGGTGCGTCGGGATCGGGCAAATCGACGCTGATGAATATTCTCGGCTGCCTCGACCGGCCGACTTCGGGAAGCTACAGCATCCGGGGTCGGGAAACGGGAGGGCTCGATGCCGATGCGCTTTCGGCGCTGCGGCGTGAAAATCTCGGTTTCATCTTCCAGCGCTATCATCTGCTTTCAGAGCTTTCCGCGCTCGGCAACGTCGAAATTCCGGCGATCTATGCCGGAAAGGCGCAGGGAGATCGCAGGCACAATGCCGCAAGACTGCTGGGCCGCCTCGGCATGGCCGAACGCCTCGGTCACCGTCCCGGCCAGCTTTCCGGCGGCCAGCAGCAGCGTGTCTCCATCGCCCGCGCCCTGATGAACGACGCCGAGATCATTCTCGCCGATGAGCCGACCGGCGCGCTCGACAGCGCCAGCGGTGACGAGGTGCTGCGCATTCTCGATGAGCTGCATGCCGAAGGCCGCACCGTCATCATTGTCACCCATGACATGTCGATTGCCAGGCGTGCCGGACGGGTCATCGAAATCAGCGACGGGACGATCGTCTCCGACCGCAAGTCGGATAGGGTTGCCGCGCCGCGGGAGGAAACCCGGGCCGCTGCCGTTTCCGGCGGGATGTCCGGTATCGCCGGTCTTTTTTCCTCGCTGCGCGAAGCCCTGCACATGGCGCTTCTGTCGATGCGGGCGCACAAGCTGCGCACCTTCCTGACCATGCTCGGCATCATCATCGGCATCGCATCGGTCATCAGCGTCGTGGCCCTGGGGCAGGGGTCGCAGCAGCGCGTGCTGCAAAATATCTCCAGCCTCGGCACCAATACGCTGGAAATCTTCGCCGGCAAGGATTTTGGCGACATAAGATCGGGCAAGATCACCACGCTGGTCGTTTCCGACGCCGAGGCACTGGCCAAGCAATCCTATGTCGCGGCGGTGACGCCCACGGTCTCGACCTCCAGCACCGTGCGTTTCGGCGCAAAGGAGGCGAATGCGCTGGTGAATGGCGTCAGCGAGCGTTATTTCGTCGCCAAGGGCACCAAGCTGTCGCAGGGGCGCTTTTTCGACGCCGCAAGTGTCACGCAGAAGGCGCAGGAAGTTGTGATCGACGAGAACACCCGAAAATCGCTGTTTGCGGATTTCGACGGCAGTCCGGTCGGTCAGGTCATTCTCATCGGCAAGGTGCCGGCCCGTATCGTCGGCATAACGCAGGCGCAGCAGGGTGGTTTTGGCTCAAGCCAGAATCTCTCGCTTTACCTGCCCTATACTGCCGTCCAGTCGCGCTTTCTCGGCAGCCTGTCGCTGCGCAGCATCACGGTGCAGGTGGCTGATGATGTCGATGCCGCCATTGCCGAGCAGGCGGTGACGACACTTCTCACCCAGCGTCATGGCACGCGGGACTTTTACATTCTCAACACTGACGATATCCGCCAGACCATCACCAGCACCACGCAGACCATGACGCTTCTGGTCGCGGCGATTGCCGTGATTTCGCTTCTGGTGGGCGGTATCGGCGTGATGAACATCATGCTCGTTTCCGTTTCCGAACGCGTCTCGGAAATTGGCGTGCGCATGGCGGTGGGTGCGCGGCGCACCGACATTCTGCGTCAGTTTCTGATCGAGGCGGTGCTTGTCTGCATCATCGGCGGCACGCTCGGGGTCCTGGGCAGCCTCGGCTTCGGCGCGCTTTTTTCCGCCTTCAGCAGCAATTTTGCGATGGTCTATTCCACGACGTCGATCATCGCCGCTTTTGTCTGCTCGACGCTGATCGGCGTGGTCTTCGGTTACCTGCCGGCCCGCAACGCGTCGAAACTCGATCCCGTCGCGGCGCTCTCGGCGGGGTAGATCACGGATATCATGCCGGGTCTGGCGACCTGCGGGCGATGCGGATAAAATTCGGACAGCGTTGAACGGTTTGTGACTGGAAGAGATCAGCCGCGGCGCGATAAACCTCGTTTTCGCGGTATAATCCGAATCCAGTGTCACCGAGCCCCAACGCCATGATCCCATCGCCCCCGGAACGCTTCATCTTGCTTGACGGCATAAGGGGTGTGGCTGCGCTCTTTATCGTTCACCGCCATGCGGAGCAGTTTTTCGGCAGGGATCCGGCGTCGAGCTATCTTGCCGTGGATCTGTTTTTTGCTCTCAGCGGCTTCGTGCTGGCCCATGCCTACAGCCGGAAATTATACGAGGGCGCGATTACACCCGGCTTTTTCATGAAGGCACGGTTTGCGCGTCTTTATCCGCTCTACGTTCTGGCGCTGGTGCTGATGGCGGCCTATTTCATCTGCCTTTATGTGCTGGGCCTGCCGACGCCGATCGACGATCTGCATCGTCTCATCGATCCCGGCGAACTGGCTTTTGCCCTGGTGACCGGGCTGCTGTTCTTGCCCGCGCCCTTCACGCTGACCCTGAATGGCGCGCTGTTTCTCGTTAGCCCGGCATGGTCGCTTTTCAACGAGCTGGTGGTGAATGCGGTTTATGCCCGCTGGGGTGTCCGTGCGACGACAAGACAGACGGCGGTGGTGCTCTTCATAAGTGCCGTTATGCTCATGGTGGCGGCCGCGGAATTCGGCAAGCTGCATGCCGGTTTCCGCTGGCATGAAATGTATGCCGGCATGGGCCGTGTGTTCTTCTCGTTCTTCGCCGGTGTGCTGATCTACCGTTTTCGCAATCGCGTGCCGGAATTAAAGCCGGTTCAGGCCGCTCTCTGTCTCGTGCTGGTCTGCTTCATCCTCGCCGTGCCCATGTCCGGCGGGCTTCGGCCGTATTTCGATCTCGTCGTGGTGCTGCTCGTCTGGCCGCTGCTGCTGTTCGTGGCCAGCAGGACGGTTCCGGGGCCGAAGGTCGGTGCTGTCTCGGCGTTCCTGGGCACGGCGTCCTATGCGGTCTATGTGCTGCACATTCCGCTTCTGGCCTGGGCGGAGTTTCTGATCCCGGCGGCCACGCGGCAGGGCGTCGCCCTGCCGGCCGGCATCGCCTTCCTCGTCGCCACGACGTGCCTGTCATGGTGGCTGACGGTTTATTATGACCAGCCGGTTCAGACATGGCTGAAAAACCGCCTGAGAAAACACGCGCAAATCCGCCAGCCGGTCTAGTTCAGCGGGCCGGTGTGCGGATTTCAGTAATGGGCGAAAATCGGTGCCGTCAGCACGAAAGCTGCGACGAGGCTGATGATCGTCAGTTTCGCCGCTCGCATGCGGCGCATTCTGCGGCCGCTCCAGTCATACGTCATACTCACCCTCCACGCAGACGCAAAACGCATCGGATGGCGCCCGTCCGCACTTCTTCAGGCCGGGCACGGCAGTGCCGCACATCCCATCCGCAAACCGCGTGCCACGCCTGATCCGTGCACGGCAGTTCCAATTTCAGTTTTGCCTGATATACGGCATTTGCCAAGCCGTTATTTTCATCGGTGATTTTGAAGGTCTCGGCCGCCTTACCGATAAAGCGGCGGCAGGCCCTGGATCGCATAACGCGGCAGGGGCTTCCAGGGCTTGACGCGCTCATGTTTGTGAACGCCGAAGAGAAAGAGCATTTCCTCCGAAAGATCGACAGGGTCGGTCAAGCCGTCCTGAAACAGCTGGATCACCTTGCGGGCTGCATTGGTGTAGAGAATGGCCTCATCATCGATGAGATCGTGGTCATAACCCAGACCTTCGAGTACCGACTGGAGCATTTTGAGGTCCTGCGACGAGATGATGCAATTGTCACATGCGGAAGACATGATGTCCTCCTTTCCTGTGGAGTGCGCAAAGCCGGAGCGCCAGACGTCCGCCCGGACGCCATGCGAGGGCGCTTCAACGTCTTGAATGACGGGCAACGCCAGAAACCGTATCCGGTGTCCCGGCCGATGCCGCCATGCATGTCGTGTAAAATCGCGAAACGGTCCTGTCGGTCAACGACATGCGCAGGACGGGCAGGGACGGCATGAAGCCTGGCGGCGATACGCCCTTTCATTACCGATGCCGGAGCGTGCGCCCTTTAAGGGGGATAGGCAAGTTAATTCCGTTGCAGGCGCCTGTGCGATGAAATTTGTGATCGCGGATATGACAGGCAACAAAAAAGGCCGGGGCAATATTGCACCGACCTTCCTCATATCGCTCTCAACACCAGTGCCAGTACATCCGTGGTCAAAAGTCTGAAGCGACTAGAGCAACTGCGAACGACGATTTCATTCGCGCTCACCAGCAGTTGCCATGATGGTCATATAAGTGGGCATTGTGGCCAAAACAAGTCCGGCATCCCTGACAATGCTTCTGGTGTCGTGACTTTCCGCCTCACGCCCTGCATTGTTTCTTTGCCATCCGTGACGCTGGCCAGCGAAACGGCATCGCCGCAAGGGGGCGATTTTTTTGCAGGAGGGCTCAAAAGCCCAAAACAAAAGGCCGGGCTTTAACCCGACCTCTCACAATCACTCGAACCTGCAGCCAGTACATCCGTGGTCTGCGGGGTCAAATGATGAATATCAAGCTGCCTGAAGGTTGTCGGCAGAGCTTTTTCCGGACCGGCGGTCCTGAACGATCTCGTAGCTGATCTTCTGGCCGTCGTTCAGCGAACGCATGCCTGCGCGCTCGACAGCGGAAATGTGAACGAAAACGTCCGTGCCGCCATTGTCAGGCTGAATGAAGCCGAAGCCCTTGGTGGCGTTGAACCATTTTACAGTACCAGTGTTCATAACGATTTTCTTTCCTGGAATCGTTGTGGTTCCCGCGATACCTTGCGGGATTGGATCGATTATTTGAGAGGAAATCCGACGGGGAACATGGTGTTCCGGAAACGACGTCACAAGCAATGGTCGATGGAGCTAATATAGGCACAATTTTTGATTTTGCAATGATCGCTTCGGGAAAATGGGTATTCCACGCCTCTTGATCGGTTAAGCTTCTGTTTCTAATCCAGAATATAATTCCTGCACGAGGCTGCAGCGCAATCGGCGGTCAGCCGGCCCCGGGGGTCACATCCTTAGCGTCGTCGTCCGGCAGGCTGCCTGCGCCCGGCGTCTTGTCACGGTCGGTCAGAGAGGGTTTGGCGTGCGGGCCGGCGGGCGGGATATCACTTGCCTTGGAGGCTTTTCTGTCTTCCGTTTTCGGCTTCTGGGGCTGTGTCATCGGCGTTCTCCTTTGGAAAGGAAAACGCGGGGAAGAGGGTGAGGTTCCGCAGCCGCGCAAGGCGGAAACGGCTTTGAAACGTCAGCGGCGGGACCGCGGTTTCTTTTCTTCCCGGTTCATGTCGCGCCCCACCCATTTGAAGAAAATGAACAGGCTGACGCCGATGATGATGAGCGGAACGAAGGATTCAAAACTGGACATGATTCACTCTTTCTTCCCCCGGTCATCATCTTACCGGCATGGAAGAAACGCGTAATGTGCGGAATGTCGTCCGTTCTTTTTTGGCAATTGCGGCGCGCGGCCCGGCGCTCGAAAGGGCCGCGCGCCGAAGTTCTAGAGCGGCAGTGATTTCACGGCTTCGGAGCCGCCCTCGCGGGCGCTCTTCAATGCCGCCACGCCACAGAGAACCGACATGGCGCCGGCGCGTGAACCCGCCCGCTGGCGCAGCCGGTCGTTGGAGCCCGGTTTGAAGATCATGTCGCGCATGCGGTTATCGCCACCGTAATGGCCGCCCGGCTCATGCGGCACCCAGATGCGCTCGACACCGCCGCCGAAGCTTTTGACCAGCAGGATTTCGTCTGCCGGCGGCTCCGTCCAGGGCTGCTTTTCATATTGGCGCATCTCGATGCGGCCCTTATGGCCGTTGAAGGCGATGTGATGACCTTCGATCGGCATGTAGGTGTTGAGCGAATAGGATACCTGTACGCCGCTCGCATAACGGATCGAGGCGCTCATCGTATCGGGGATGTCGATTTCCTCGCGGAAAACGCAGGCATCGCGCATATAGCCGTCAATACTCGACGGGTCTTCATAGAGCGCATCGAGGAAGGGATCGGCACCGAGATCCATGAAATAATCGCACTCGCCCTTGTGTGGACAGGTGCGACAGCGCGTTCCCCTGAACGGGCCATTCTTGCCATAATGCAGCAGCTGTCCGAAACCCTTCACTTCCACAGGGTCGGAATCGAGATACCAGTTCAAGAGATCGAAATGGTGGGTGGCCTTGTGCACGAACAGGCTGCCGGAATGTTCGGTGAAGGCGTGCCAGCGGCGGAAATAGTCCGCACCGTGCTGGTTGTCGAGATACCAGTGAAAATCGACTGACGTGACCGTGCCGATGGCCCCGTCGTCGATCAGTTCCTTGATCCGCGCGGCGGTGGGGGAGAAACGGTAATTGAAGGACACATCGACCCGGCGGCCGCTTTTGGCCTCCGCCGCGCGAATGCGGTCGATCTTTTCCGGGGTGGTGGTCATCGGCTTTTCGCTGATGACATCCGCTCCGCCTTCCAGCGCGCGGATGATGATGTCGTCATGCGTATCGTCAGGCGTGCAGACGATCACCAGTTCCGGGCGTTGCTCCAGCATCATCCGGTCGAAATCGTCATAAAGCGGTGCGTTCGATCCCATCATGGCGCGGGCGCGTTCCGCGCGCATCAGGTTCAGGTCGCAAATGCCGACCAGCTCGACATAATCGCTCCAGCCGGCCAGAAGTTCGCGGCCCCACATGGTGGTGCCGCGATTGCCGGTGCCGACCAGCGCATAGCGTTTGCGTTTCACCCTTTCAGGCATTGTCTCTCTCCCGGATATCTCAACAAACAGTCTTGAAACGCTCGACCACCGTGGACAGAACCTCGTCCATTGGCCGTGCCTGCCAGCGATGCGAAAAGATTTCCACTTCCTGCGGGCCGTGGAAGCCGGCAGCCTCGATCATGGCGCGAAATGCCTTCAGGTCAATTACGCCGTCACCCATCATGCCGCGATCATTGAGCGGGTCGGTGGTCGGCACCAGCCAGTCGCAGATGTGGTGGGCAAGGATTTGCCCGTTCCTGCCGGCCCGCGCCACCTGTTCCTCCAGTTCCGGGTCCCACCAGACGTGATAGACGTCGATGGCGACGCCGGTGCCGGCCCCCAGCCGGTCGCAGAGATCAAGCGACTGTTTCAGTGTGTTGAAGCAGGCGCGCTCGGCGGCGTAAAAGGGATGCAGCGGTTCGATGGCAAGCGGCACGCCGGCGGCTCGGGCATAGGGCAGAAGTTCGGCCATGCCGTCTTCCACCATCTGCCGTGCGCCTTTCAGATCGCGGGAACCGGCGGGCAGGCCACCGACAACAAGTACGAGGCAATCGGCCTTCATGGCGGCCGCCTCATCGACGGCGCGTTTATTATCCTCGATGGCGCGGCGGCGGCCTTCCGCATCGGGCGCTGGGAAAAAACCGCCGCGGCAATGGCCGCTGAGCCGCAGGCCGTTCTGCTCAACGATGCGGGCGGCTTCGGCAAGGCCGATGCCGTGCACCTGTTCGCGCCAGGGCGAAATGGCGGTGATGCCATGGGCAAGGCAGGCATCAACGATGGCGCCAAAAGCACCGCCCTGGCGCACGGTGGCGAAATTGATGGAAAGGCCCTCAAGGCTCATATCGATATCTCCCCTGGTTCTACTGCCTCAGCCAATGCCCCGGACCGAAAGAAACGCCTTCATGCGGTGCGTTGCGAGATCCGGTTCGGCCAGCACATTGGCCTTGTCCGCCAGCCGGAAAAGCTCGGCGAAATGCTGCGTGGAGCGGGTGCTTTCCTGCCCGCCGACCATGGTGAAATGCTCCTGCAACCCGTTGAGATAGGCGAGGAACACCACGCCGGTCTTGTAGAAACGGGTGGGCGCCTTGAAGATATGGCGCGACAGCGCCACCGTCGGCTCCAGAATATCGAAGAACTCGTTGTCCGCGCCGCGCTTCAGACTGGCGAGAGCCTTGGAGGCGGCCGGCGCAATGGCGTCGAAAATGCCGAGCAGGGCGTCCGAATGCCCCTGTTCGTCACCGGCGATCAATTCGGCATAGTTGAAATCGTCGCCGGTATACATGCGAACACCAGCCGGCAGGCGGCGGCGCATGACGATTTCCTTTTCCTTGGAAAGAAGCGAAATCTTGATGCCGTCGATCTTGTCGGCATTTTCCTCGATCATGGCAAGGCAGGTTTCCATGGCCTGCATGTGGTCACCGGAGCCCCAGTAACCCTCGAGAGCGGGATCGAACATTTCACCCAGCCAGTGGATCACCACTTTCTGCTCGGCGCGGGAAAGCACCCTGGCATAAGCCTTGAGATAATCATCCGGCGAGCGGGCAGCAGCGGCCAGCGCGCGGCTTGCCATCAGGATAACGCGCCCGCCTTCTCCCTGAACAAAATCAAGCTGTTCCAGATAAGAGTCGATAATCTGGTTTAGATCATAACCGCCACTATCAAGATGGTCTGTGCCCACACCGCAGGCAATCAGCGCATCCTTGCGGCTGGCTGCTTCCTTCAGCGAACGGGAGATCAGTTCCTGCGCCTGCGGCCAGGCCAGCCCCATGCCGCGCTGCGCCGTATCCATGGCCTCGGCGACACCGAGGCCAAGGTCCCACAGACGGTGACGGAAGCGCAGCGTCGCGTCCCAGTCGATGGCGGGGGTCAACCACGGGTCATTATCGGCAAACGGATCGGCCACCACATGGGCGGCGGCGAAAGCGACGCGGTTGAAATCCGCAGCACTTCGCTTTTCAACCGTGACGGGCGTGCCGGACAATTTGTAGACCTCGATACTACGGTCGTCCTTCGGTAGCTTGAGTTCGCTCACGTCAGCCTCCTCAAGAGATTGCGGGAACGTCGAGCCAGCGGCGTTCCTTCCACGATCTCAGCCCCAGTTCGGCAAGCTGCACGCCCTTCACGCCTTCCATCAGCCCGTAGGGCCATGGGTCATTGTCCACCAGATGGCGCACGAACATTTCCCACTGCGCCTTGAAGCCGTTGTCATAGACGACATTGTCAGGCACTTCCTGCCAGGTCTTGTAGAAATCGATAGTCTGCGGCTGGTCGGGGTTCCACACCGGTTTCGGTGTATTGGTACGGTGCTGGGTGAAGCATTTGGTCAGGCCCGCCACCGCCGAACCATGGGTGCCATCCACCTGGAAGGTGACGAGATCGTCGCGGCGCACCCGCACCGCCCATGAGGAATTGATGTGGGCGATGGCGCCGCCTTCCAGCTCGAAAGTGGCATAGGCCGCGTCGTCCGCATCCGCCTTATAGGCTTTGCCCTGCTCATCAAAACGTTCCGGAATATGGGTGGCGCCAAGGCAGCTCACCGATTTTACCGGGCCGAACAGATTGTCGAGCACATACCGCCAGTGGCACAGCATATCGAGAATGATGCCGCCGCCATCCTTCAGGCGGTAGTTCCATGACGGGCGCTGCGCCGGCTGCCAGTCGCCCTCGAATACCCAGTAGCCGAACTCGCCGCGCACCGAGAGGATTTTGCCGAAAAAGCCGCTCTCGCGCAGCATGGCGAGCTTGCGCAGGCCGGGCAGGAACAGCTTGTCCTGAACCACGCCATGCTTGATGCCGGCGCTTTCGGCGAGCCGGGCAATCGCCAGCGCCTCTTCCATCGTGTCGGAAATCGGCTTTTCGCAATAAACGTTCTTGCCGGCCTTGATGGCTTTCTCCAGCAGGCTGCCGCGCATTTGCGTCGTGCCGGCATCGAAGAACAGCGTATCGTCAGGGTTTGCAAGCGCCGCATCGATATCGGTCGTCCAGCGGGCGACATTATGCTTTTTCGCGATTTCCTCGATCTTTGCGCCGTTACGGCCGACCAGAATGGGGTCAAGCATGACCCTTTCGCCGTTCTTCAAAAGCACGCCGCCCTGATCGCGAATAGCGAGAACGGAGCGAACGAGATGCTGGTTGTAACCCATGCGGCCGGTGATGCCGTGCATGATGATGCCGATACGTTTCATGAATTTCCTCCCAAGGCGGCCTTTTCCCGAAAGCCGCTTCCGTCAAACATGGCAATTTGTAACCATTTGGTTATTTGTGGTCGTGAAGGATGCGATCTGTCAAGGTGTTTTTGGCGGACAAAATTCAAATTTCGAGAGAGGTCGGAGTCTGGCTTCTTCACTGCGCCGCAAAAGAAAACGACGCGCTTCGCGGATGCGAAAGCGCGTCGTCGCTGTTGTTAAACGAGAATTCGGTTCTGCCGGCTCAGACTGGCCGCACTGCAGCAAGCAGAGTGTCGACGATGTGCTGGCCCCATCTTTCCAGTTCGGCAGGGTCGGTCAGGTCGCGCTGGAAGATCGTCGACAGCGTGAACCGGTTCGAAAGATAGAAAGCACCGAGTGAAGCGATGGTCAGATAGACGTCTATCGGATCGAGGCCGTCACGGAATTCGCCGGCGTCGCTGCCGCGCCGCAGCACCTCTTCCAGCTCCGAAATGAAATTCGAATGCATGGCGGCAATCGTCGGGGATTGCCTGAGATAGCGGGCTTTATTGAGGTTTTCGGTGGCGAGGATGCTCAGGAATTCGGGGTGATCGAGGAAATAATGCCAGGTGAAAAGCGCAAGCTCCCGCAAGCCCTCCGAAGGGGGCTTGCGGGTGAGGTCGAGCCGCCTTTCGGTATGGCGAATATGGCGATAGGCATCTTCCAGAACGGCGAGATAAAGCGCATCCTTGTCGCCGAAATAATGGTAGATCATCCGCTTGTTGGTGCCGGCGCGGCGGGCGACGACATCGATTCGAGCCCCCGCCAGCCCCTTGGCGGCCACCTCGCGGCGGGCGGCTTCAAGGATGGCGGCACGGGTTCTTTCAGGGTTTCGCACCTGTGCGGTGGCGCGTTTGCGCTTGGGGGCAGGCGCTTTTTCCGAAGCCGGATCGAGTGGCTGGTTTTTTGTCGTTTCTTCCATTTCAGCACCCGCTTGACAATGTTTGCGATCAGTGTTCCCATGTAACCAATTAGTTATAAAACGGCAAGTGTCGTTTACGTTCATCATCAATTGGCAGTCAATAGGGAGGAGTTGCCAATGCCCATGATGCTTCACAGGAGAGGTGTGCTTTCAGCAGGGCTTGCGGCCCTGTCGCTTGCAACATTGGGAGGAGGGTCGGCGCAGGCGCAGGCCGCGCGCCTTCGCATGTTGTGGTGGGGGTCGCAGGAACGCGCCGATCGCACCAACGAGGCGATAGCAGCTTATAAGCAGGTCAAGCCGGATCTCGATATTGCCGGTGAGTTTGCCGGCTGGAGTGATTACTGGCCGCGCCTTGCCACGCAGGTGGCGGGCCGTAACGCGCCTGACCTGATCCAGATGGATTATCGTTACATCTTCGAATATGGCCGTCGCGGCGCGCTGGCACCACTCGATGAATATATCGGCAAGGGCCTGAAGATCGAGGATTTCGGCAAGATGAACATCGATTCCGGCCGGGTGGATGGCAAGCTTTACGGCATTAATCTCGGCGTCAATTCCAGCGCCGTTTTCTTCGATCAGGCGGCCTGGGAAAAATCCGGCGCGACGCCGCCATCCATCGGCCAGACCTGGGAAGAGTTTGCCGAAAACGCCGCCAAGCTCAGCAAGAACAAGCCGAAACCCGGTTATTATGCCACGGCCGATGCCAGCGGCGTGGAGCCTAGCTTTGAGAACTGGCTGCGCCAGAACGGCAAATCGCTCTACACGCAGGATGGCGGCATCGGCTTTGATCCTGCTGATGCGACCAAGTGGTTCACCCTGTGGGCGGATCTGCGCAAGAGCGGCGCCTGTGTGCCGGCCGATGTGCAGGCGCTCGACCAGCTCAATATCGAAACCAACCCGCTGACGACGGGCAAGGCGGCAACCGCATTCGCCCATTCCAACCAGTTCGTCGGTTATCAGAAGCTCAACAAGGCCAAGCTTGCCATAAGCTCCTATCCGAAGAGCACGAAGGACGGCCCTTCCGGCCACTATCTGAAACCTTCCATGCTCATCAGCGTCGCCAATGGCAGCGCCGGCATCGAGCAGGCGGTTGGGTTCATCAACTTCCTCGTCGCCGAACCACAGGGCATCGATATCCTCGGTGTCGAACGCGGCGTTCCGGCCTCGGAGTCCATGCGTAATGCGCTTACCCCCAAGCTCGATGAGGTCAGCAAGAGCATGGTGGAATATATTGCCGAGATTACCCCCGGCGTCGGCGATCTGCCGCCGGCGCCGCCTCCGGGCGCTGGCGAGTTCGCCTTTGTCCTGAAACGCACGGCGGAGGAAGTCGGCTTCGGCAAAATTTCGCCTGAAGAGGGCGGTGACCGCCTCGTCAAGGAATCTGAAACCGTTATCAAACGGAAGTGATGGCGTATGGCCTTTCGATCTGAAACTCTTGTGGGGGAGAGCCGTGGCGCGGCTCTCCCGAAGCGGGGCAGCGTGAAGCGGATCTTCGACCGCAATATTCACGCCTACCTGTTTCTTCTGCCCTGGCTGATAGGCTTTTTCGGCCTCACGCTGGGCCCGGCGCTCGCGTCGCTTTACCTGTCCTTCACCAATTATGACCTGTTGCAGTCGCCTGACTGGGTGGGGGCGGCAAACTATGTGCGCATCGCCACCAATGATCCGAAATTTGCAGCCGCCATGCAGGTGACGTTTACCTATGTGCTGCTGTCGGTGCCGCTGAAGCTCATCTTCGCCCTGCTGGTGGCGCTTGCCTTCAATCGCGGCATCAAGGGTTTGACGCTCTACCGGGCGATCTTCTATCTGCCGTCGCTGCTGGGTTCCAGCGTGGCCATTGCCGTGCTCTGGCGCCAGCTTTTCGCCTCCGACGGTCTCGTCAACATGATCCTGTGGCAGGCTTTCGGTTATGAAGGACCAAGCTGGATTTCCAACCCGGATTATTCGATCTATACGCTGGTCATCCTGTCGGTCTGGCAGTTCGGTTCGCCGATGATCATCTTCCTCGCGGGTCTGAGACAAATCCCGCAGGATATGTATGAAGCCGCCGAAATCGATGGCGCAAGCAAGGTGCGGCAGTTCTTCCGCATTACCCTGCCGCTCCTGACGCCGGTGATCTTCTTCAACGCCGTGATCCAGACGATCGACGCCTTCAAGGCCTTCACGCCCGCCTTCATCATTTCCGAAGGCACCGGCGGGCCGATCAACTCGACACTGTTCTACACGCTCTACCTCTATCAGGAAGCCTTTGGTTTCTTCCGCATGGGCTATGCCTCGGCGCTTGCCTGGATTTTGGTGATCATCATCTCGCTGTTCACGGCCTTCTCGTTCCTCAGCGCGAAATACTGGGTGCATTACGATGACTGACGCTGTTACCGCCCCTCGGCCCGGACAAGGCCCGCAACGCACGCCGCTGAAATCGGTGATGCTCCACACCGCGCTGATCGTTGCTTCCTTTGCGATGCTCTATCCGATCCTGTGGATGATTTCAGGTTCGTTCCGGCCACAGGATGAGCTGTTCGGTTCTTCCTCGCTCATTCCCTCGTCGGTCGATATTGGCGGTTACATCCGTGGCTGGACCGGGCTGCAGGTGAGTTTCGGGCAGTTCTTCTGGAACTCCTTCTTCATCTCGGTGCTCGCCACCATCGGCAATGTGGTCGGCTGCTCGCTCACCGCGTTCGCCTTTGCAAGGCTGCGGTTCGGTGGGCGCAATTTCTGGTTCGCGCTGATGCTCGGCACCTTGATGTTGCCCTATCATGTCGTGCTCATCCCGCAATATATCCTGTTTCTGGAAATGGGTTGGGTGAACACCTCGCTGCCGCTGATCGTGCCGAAATATCTCGCGACGGATGCCTTCTTCATCTTCCTGATGGTGCAGTTCTTCCGCGGTATCCCGCGTGAACTGGACGAGGCGGCTGTCATGGATGGCTGCTCGCCCTTCCGCATCTACTGGAAGATCATGTTGCCCCTGTCGCTGCCGGTGCTGGCGACGGCCGCCATCTTTTCCTTCATCTGGACCTGGGACGATTTCTTCGGTCCGCTGATCTATCTGAACGACATCAACACCTACACCGTGCAGCTCGGCCTCAGATCCTTCGTGGATTCCACCGGCAGCTCGGACTGGACCTCGCTTTTCGCCATGTCCAACCTGTCACTGGTGCCGGTCTTCCTGTTCTTCCTGTTTTTCCAGCGGCTGCTGATCGAAGGCATCGCCACGACGGGAATGAAACGCTGAACCGAGGAAACCGGACCGAGAACGCATTTTATAAGACCATCAACACTGTCGCGGCCGCCCTTGGCGCGGCGCGACAGTCGGGAGAAACAGCATGGCAAGCAGCATTACTCTGGAAAAAATCGTCAAGCGGTTCGGCGCTTTTCCGGTCGTTCACGGCATTGATCTCAAGATCGAGCCGGGTGAATTCACCGTTTTTGTCGGCCCCTCGGGCTGTGGCAAATCCACGCTTTTGCGCATGATTGCCGGGCTGGAGGAAATCTCCGAGGGCGATCTTCGCATCGATGGCGAAAGGGTCAACGAAACAGCCGCCTCCAAGCGCGGCATCGCCATGGTTTTCCAGTCCTATGCGCTTTATCCGCATATGAGCGTCTACAAGAACCTCGCATTCGGTCTGGAAACGGCGGGCTACAAAAAACCGGAAGTTGAGGCGCGGGTGCAGAAGGCCGCCGACATTCTTCAGATCGGCCCGCTGTTGCAGCGCAAGCCGAAGGCGCTTTCCGGCGGCCAGCGCCAGCGTGTCGCCATCGGCCGGGCCATCGTGCGCGAGCCGAAAATCTTCCTCTTCGACGAGCCTCTGTCCAACCTCGATGCCGAACTGCGCGTGCAGATGCGCGTCGAAATCGCCAAGCTGCACCAGACGCTCGGCAGCACCATGATCTATGTGACGCATGACCAGGTGGAAGCCATGACCATGGCCGACAAGATCGTCGTGCTGCGTGACGGCCGCATCATGCAGGTCGGCCGCCCGCTCGATCTTTACAATAATCCCGCCAACCAGTTCGTGGCCGGTTTCATCGGCTCGCCGAAGATGAACTTCCTCTCCGCCAAAGTGGTTTCAGGCGACAGTTCCAACCGCACCATCGAGGTGGCCGGCCAGCGCATCGTGCTGGAAAAACCGGTTGCGGCCGGCGAAGGCGAACCATTGACCTTCGGCGTGCGTCCCGAACACGTCAACCCGCAGGCGCAATCCTCGCTCGGCGAGGCTTCCATCCAGCTCGTGGAACATCTGGGCGGCTCGACGGTGGTTTACACCAACACCCCGGACGGCCAACCGGCCACCGTTCTGCTGGACGGCCAGCGCCCAATCCGCATCGGCGAGACCATTCCCTTTGCGTTCGATCTGGCGAAAACGCACCTGTTCGGGGCGGATGGGCGGCGGATATGAGAACGAGTGGGGTGGGAACTGCCTCACCACAGGGCGGCTAACGAAGTCCGCAAAGCTTGCGTTCGTCATCCTCGGGCTTGTCCCGAGGATCTGCAACATGTTGATTTTGTTCAACGTGATTAGATCCCCGGCAGAGGGCCGGGGATTACGTCGCGTGTGAGGTTGCAATCGTGCACTAATCGGCCACTCTGTGGCCGGCGAGTATCTCGCTTAGCGTTACCGAATCTTCAGCAAACTGACTGACATCGTCACCTTTGACGAATTCCAGCATCGCATAAGCCCGTTTCGTCCATTCGCTCTGCGGTAACGCCTCGACACACGACCGCCAATAATCCGCGCGGTCGGCAAGCGGCAGGCGGCTGGTGTCGGCAAGCCATGCAAAGACGTGCAGATGGCAGATGCGTGAGCCGATTTCCGATATTTCAGCGAGAGCCTTTTCGAGCGGCAGGCCGGGTGCCGGCTGCCAGTAGAAGAAGAGGTTTGGCATGGCCAAATCCTGCGCCAGTTGCAGTGCCGAGGGCAGGGTGTCCGTCAGTGAGTTGGGGTGATATTCAAGGCCGATCGTCATGCCGTAATCTTGCGCATGGCGGGCGATCTCTGCCAGCGCCTCGGTGGCCCTGCGGCGCTCGGCGGGAGAGTAGTCGGTGGAGGGCCTTTTGCGTTGGCCCGGCCAGATGCGGATATGGCCGGTGCCGAGCGCTTTGGCGGTTTCGAGAACGGCGGTCAAATCTTCCCGCGTAAAATCCGGCGCGAAGATGTAGGAACCGTAGGAAGAGACGGTCAGGCCCGCTTTGGCGGTTCGCTCGGCCACATCCCTTGCATTTTCGAGATCGCCCGGCGGCACATGGATATCTGCGCCCCACTCTATTGCCTTGATGCCGTTTGCGACGGCAAGGTCGATAACGGCCTGCGGCGACAGGGAGCGGAAGGTGACGGAGCAGAGGCCCGGCTCGAAAATTCTCATGCGATCAGTTCCAGATGTTCCGGCCGCACCTGCTGTTCAAGTGCCGCGCCCTGGCAAAAGCGTTCGATTTCCGCGATTGCCATGTCGCCCAGCCTGGCGCGTTCGAGGCCTACGGCGCCGGCGATGTGCGGTGTCAGGAAGACGTTGGGCAGGCTGTAGAAGGCAGAGTCCGGCGGCGGCACTTCCGGATCGGTCACATCGATGACGGCTTCGATACGCCCGGTTTTCAGTTCCGCCAGCAGCGCCTCTTCATCGACGAGCGCACCGCGCGCCGTGTTGATCAGGGTTGCGCCGTCCTTCATCCGGGCAAGCGCTTCCGCGCCGATCATATGCCGGGTCTGCGGCAGCGACGGCGCATGCAGCGAAATGACGTCGCTGATTGCCATCAGCGCATCAAGCGTTACCAGTCGCACACCAAGGCGCTCCGCCTCCGCTGCGCTTAAAAACGGGTCGAAAAGGATGATGTCGAGATCGAAGGGTTTCAGCAGATTGATGACCCGACGCCCGATGCGCGATGCGCCGACCACCCCGACCGTCCGTCCGAGATTGCCGATGGCCTGCGATTGCAGGCGATCGACGTTTTCCCGCACGCGATCGTTTCCATAAAGCCGTCGGAAGCTGAATACGCGCTTGCCGGCAAGCAGGATCATCGCCTGCGTAAATTCGGCAACCGGCTGCGCATTGGCTTCCGCCGCGCTGCACACGGTGATGCCGCGCTCAAAGACCGCCTGCGAGAGGAAATATTTCACCGTGCCGGCGGCATGGGAAATCAGCTTGAGCCGTGGCATCAAAGCCAGTTCCCGCGCGCCGATATCGGGACAGCCCCAGCCGGTCAGGAGAATATCCGTCCGTTCCAGCTGGTCTTTTACCGATGGATCGTGAAAGTCGCGGATCCGGTTGATATCGATGATTTCAACGCTCTGCGACAGCCTTTCGAGCGCCTGTGGTGTCAGCACATGCTGTGTCCGCTCCGGGTCCATGGCAAGGCTGAGACGCGGAAGCGGGCTCGTCATCGTGGCTCTCCCGTCGCCGCCATGCTGCTGACCGGGACGCCGTGCTCTGCAAACAGGCGGTCGAGCGCCTTGATATCCGGGAGCGCTGGAACAGCTGCCAGGGCTTTTTTGCTTTCTGGCCCGGCCAGCCCCACAAAGACGGCGCAGACAAGCAGAGTTTCGCCAGCTGGAATGTCCCCGCGCAATTGTGGCACCGTGGTTTTGGCATTGACGAGGTTGGTATTGGGCAGCGCCTTCAGTGCGATGCCCTGGCGGGATATGACGGAGCCGAGATCGATGATCGCGGAAATGTCGGTGCCGCAATCCACCGATGCATGGCCGGCTGTCTCGGTTACGGCATCGCTGTCGCCGTCGTTGCGATGGATGGCGAAGCCGCCTTCGGTGACGGAAAGCGGCCGGGCGCTGGTGATCCGATGCAGCCGGATGTGCCAGTCGCCGGCGGCAACCAGCGTCGTTTCAACCTCGACATCGGGGAATGGTTTCCATGTCGCCCGCAGATTGTCCCCGGCCAGCAGAACCTTTTCGTTGGTTTCGCGCACGCGGTAATGCAGGCCGTCGTCAGAGAAGGCCAGCATATTGTCAAAACCATTGGTCTTGAAGCCGCGCTCATCCACTTCCACACCAAAACCATAACGGGAGGAATAGGCGAATTTGGCATATTTCTCCGACCCGCCGCGCATGGACAGGGTTTCCTGCCCGCTGGAAAGTGCCGTGACGTTGCCTTTGGTCCGCATTATCACCATGCCGGGGTGAATGAGCGGCCGTGGTTTGGTGGAGGTTTCGGGCAGCTTTTCTTCCGCCTGCCAAAAGGGGTGGCTTTCCGGCAAGGCGAGCGGCAGGAAGGCCTTGAAGGCCCAATAGGGCGAACCGGCCGAATTGTAACTTTCCGACATGGTCAGCTGCGGATAGGCGTAACCGATGGAGAGAACGCCGTCGCGATCGGCGATCGGCTTTTGCGCCCACCAGCGCAGATGCTGCAGATAAAGGCCCTTGATCTCGCCCCAGGGCAGGGCCTCTTCACCGGCAAAGGCAAGGCCGGCCCAGAAGCCGCCGCAGGCGAAACGATAGGTCATGGACCGGCCGAAGGCGAGCGCCCCGCCATCCTCATCGAACCAGCTGGCAAAATCGCCGGCAAACAGTCGGGCGCGTTCACGGTAACGTTCGGCATAAGCGTCGTCAGGCTTGCTGAGTTTCGCGTAGATCAGGCCGTAAAAATGCATGGCGAAGGCGATATAGTGGTCGATGCGGCGATAATCGCCGTCCCGATACCAGCCGTCGGCAATGTAGAAGCCGTCCAGCTCCGCCTTGAAGGTTTCCGTCAGGCTGCGGTCGAAATCTATGCCGAGATGATCGAGCGCCATGTCGACCATCACCCGGAAGAACTTCCAGTTATTATCGGCATAATTGCGCTCGCGCGCCGTCAGCAGATAGCGGCGGACATTGTCTTTCTGCGCGTCGGAGAGAGGTTCCCAAAGATGTTGTGGCGCAAGCCGAAGCGCGAAGCCCAGAGCCGCAAGTTCCACCAGCCGCTGATCCTTCTGGCGCACGTCGCCCCAATAATCGGGATGGGCGGGATCGGTGCCGTTGGCGATGCCTTTCGCCAGAAGCGGCCAATGCTCAAAGCTGTCGCCGCTGAGCGCAAGCGGCGCGATGCCCCAGAGCGGCCGGGCAAATCCTTCCAGATCGGCCGCTGCCCGGTCAAAATGCGCGGCAGTGCCGCTAAGTGTCACCCTTGCGCCGCTTTGCGAAAAATAGGGCAGAAGCGGTGCGAAACTATCATCCAGCGCCTTCCTGACATCGGCGCGGGTTTTGAGCGGATTACCATAGAGCGGATTGAAACGGGTCATTGGATCATTGTTTGCCGCATCATGCATTACGTATCGCCTTTCCCGTCTTTTTCGCCTGTCCGGCGGTCTGTCCTTCCACCAGCTGCACACCCAGCTGCACCTGCCGGGCATTGGCGGAAGGTTCCGTCAGCCGGCGGCGCATCAGTTCCACGGCCTCGCGGGCAATTTCGCGGCGGTCGACGCGGATGGTGCTGAGGCGAGGGGTGGAGAGTTCGGCAAAGGGCAGATCATCGAAACCGATGATGGAAAGATCATCCGGTACGCCAAGGCCAAGCTCCTGCGCTGCCCCCAGCGCGCCGAGCGCAATCGCATCATTCATGCAGAAAATGCCTGTCAGGTCAGGGTTTTTGGCCAGTAGCTGGCGAACCGCGTCGCCCGCCTGTCCAAAGCCGCTATCCACCGTCGTCAGCAGGAACTCCTCATAAATGGCTCCCTCCTGTTCGAGGATGGTGTGGCGGAAGCCGCGCATGCGTTCGCGTATGGTGTGGCGGTGGTGCGGGCCGATATAGGCGACCTTGCGGTGGCCGAGTTCCAGAAGCCGCCGCGCCGCCATCGCACCGCCGTAAAAATTGGAGGGCGAAACACAATCCAGCGTCATCGAGGGGTCGGCGCTATTGACCAGAACCGGCTGCAACACACCCTGCGTGATGCGGTGGATGATTTCCTCTTCAGGGTCGAGGCCGATGGCAAGAAGGCCGTCCGCCTCGCAGACCCGCTGTGTCAGCGCGTCATCCACCTGTTTCTGGTGCAGCAGCCGGATATCGAGTTCAAACCCGTCCGTCTGGGCGAGGCTGCGTAGCATGTCGAAAATATCGTGATAAAAAGCGCCGATATCGCCGGTTGCCCTCTCAGCGGACATCAAGGCGAGAACCTTCTTGCCCTCCAGCGGCACGCCGCCGGCCTGGCTGATGACCGGCCGCAGCGGATAACCGAGTTCCGCCGCAACCCCCAGAACCTTTGTCTGGATCGAAGCGCTGATGCCTTTTTCCCCGGCGAGAACACGAGAGACGGTGCTGATGGAAACACCGGCGCGCTGGGCGATATCCGACTGGCGCGGGCGGCTGATGTCGGGCGTATCGTTCATGTCGTCTCCTGCGCTTGCAAAAAAATCTATTATGATGCAAATATTGCAAATACGGAAAATTTGCAAGAATTAAGTAGTCAGTGAAAAATTTGCAAAACGCGGGAGGAGCAGATGCAAACTATCGACAGACGTGGATTTTTGGTGACGGCGGCGCTGGCCGGTCTTGGGGTTGCGGCGGGCGGTTTTAGCGCGCTGGCGGCCGAGACGCGGCTTCGTTGCGTGTGGTGGGGATCAGCCGATCGCAACAAGCGCACCAATGACGTTATCGCCCTTTACCAGAAGGCCGATCCGCAAACGGTGGTCAGCGGCGAAATGATCGCCGGCTCCGACTACTGGACCAAGCTTGCGACCTCGATGGCCGGACGCAATGTCGCCGATATCTTCCAGCTCGAACCATCCACCATCGCCGATTATTCCGGCCGTGGCGCCTGCATGGAACTGGACAAGTTCGTTGGCTCGGCGCTTGATCTTTCCAGCTTCGGCAAGAGCGAGATCGATCTTTGCCGCATTGACGGTAAGCTTTACGGCGTCGGTCTGGGGCTCAATTCCTTCTGCATGATGTATGATGCCGAGACGCTGAAGGAAGCCGGCGTTTCCATGCCGGAAGGGCAGATCACCTGGACGGCGCTTGCGGAACTGGCGCGCGATTTCAAGAAGAACGGCCCGGCGCGGCGCAATTACTGGGCGGTGCCCTATGGTGCGCGTTACCACTATGTCTTCGATGTCTGGCTTCGCCAGCGCGGCAAGCTGCTGTTTCAGGATGGCACCATCGGCTTCAACAAGGAAGACGCCAAGGAATGGTTCGCCTATTGGGAGAAGCTGCGCGAGGACAAGCTCTGCGTTTCCGCCGATATCCAGACACGTGATGACAACACCATCGAATCCAACGCCTTGACGCTTGGCAATTCCGCCATCGGTTTTGCCTATTCCAACCAGCTTGTGGGTTATCAGGCGCTGAACAAGAAGACGCTGTCCATCGGCATGCTCCCGGGTGAGGGGGCTGGCAAGCCGACCGGGCATTATTACCGGCCGGGGCTCATCTGGTGCATTTCGTCCACCTCCACCAATCCGGAAGCGGCGGCGAAGTTTATCAACTTCTTCGTCAATGATCTCGATGCCGGCAAGGTGCTGGGTGTCGAACGCGGCGTGCCGCCTGCAAAGAAGGTGCGTGAGGCGGTGTTGCCAAGCCTCAACGAGACCGAACGCAAGACGGTGGATTATATCGAGAGCCTGTCCGGCAAACTCGATCCCTATCCCGAGCCCGCCCCCATCGGCGCCAATGAGTTCGACCGCGGCGTGATGCGTCCGATTGCCGATTCGCTCGCCTTTGGTCGCGCCAGCGTGGATGAAGCGGCGCAGAATCTTGTCGACACCGGCACGCGGACCCTGCGCAAGCGCGGTTGACGACAAAGGGGCATCGCCACGCGGTCAAGGCTGCGTGGCGATGCCTTTTTCATGTCTTTAACCTTCAGATATGCCCGAACGATAAACAACACTGGACAAGTATAGGGTATTTAAGCCAGAAATCCTGATCTGGATCGATAAATCTGAAGATTAGAGAATGGCGCCCAATTTCCTCCTGGTTGATGCTGAAAAAGAATTCGATGTCCTGAAAGCGGCCGCATCTTTGATCCGCGTGCAGATATTGAAGCTGCTGCACGAGACGAGCGGTCTGAATGTCAACGAGATCGCGCAGCGGCTGGATCTGCCGCAATCAACGGTATCCGCCGGCGTGGCCGTTCTTGAAGAGGCGGGGCTGCTGCGAACCGAGACGCGCAAGGCGCGCAAGGGCAGCCAGAAAGTCTGCTTTGCCACCTGCGACGAACTCATCGTTTCCTTCCGAAAACCCGAGACGCCGGCGGCCTCCAATTACATTGCGGTGGCCATGCCGCTTGGTCTTTACACCCAGAGTTCGGTAACGGCACCCTGCGGCATCTGTTCGCCTGAGGGTATTATCGGGCTTCTGGATGTGCCCGATACCTTCATGGATCCTGACCGCATGAAGACAGCGCTCTTGTGGCTGACGTCGGGCTTCGTGGAATATCAATTCCCCAATAATGCCAAGATTCAGGGCCGAAACGTCGAAGAAATCGAGTTTTCCATGGAGGTGAGTTCCGAGGTGCCGGGAACGCATAGCAACTGGCCGTCGGACATAACCCTTTCCGTCAATGGCAGGGAGATCGGCGTGTGGACCTCTCCGGGCGACTTCGGGGACAAGCGGGGTGTGTTTACGCCCGATTGGTGGAAACTCTCCGGTTCCCAATATGGCATGCTCAAAACCTGGCGCATCACCGCGCAGGGAACCTATGTCGATGGCACCCGCATTTCGGATGTGACGCTGGCGGATATCGATCTGGTGAGCCATCGTTCCATCCGCCTGCGCATCGAGGTCAAGGCGGATGCGAAACATCCGGGCGGGCTGAATATCTTCGGCCGGGGTTTCGGAAATTACGATCAGGACATTGTCCTGCGCCTGCGCACGGCAGACTGAGCCTTCAAATTTTAAAAGTATGATTTTCGCGGTTGACAGGCGCGGATTCCCTCGGCAACTATATTATCAAATATGGTTCATACCATATTTTAAGATACAAATGCGCAGGGAGGAGAACCTATGAAAGCGCGGGTTTCAGTCCACCGGGACTTCCGGATTGGGCGTATCGACGATCGCCTGTATTCCGCCTTCATCGAACATATGGGGCGTGCGATCTATGGCGGGATTTACGAGCCCGGCCATCCGCAGGCGGATGAGAACGGCTTTCGCAGGGATGTCCTGAAATTCGTGCAGGACCTGAAAATTCCCGCCATCCGTTATCCCGGCGGCAATTTCGTTTCGGCCTATCGCTGGGAAGACGGCATCGGCCCGCGCGACAAGCGGCCTATTCGTCTGGATCTTGCCTGGCGGTCGAAGGAAACCAACCAGATCGGCATCAATGAATTCGCAGACTGGGCCTCGATGGCCGGCATCGAGATGATGCTTGCGGTCAATCTCGGCTCCCGTGGTCTGGATGATGCCCGCAACTTCCTTGAATATGTGAATTTTCCTGGCGGCACCGAGCTTAGCGATCTGCGCCGCAGCCACGGCACCGAGCAACCGCATGGCGTGAAGATGTGGTGCCTCGGCAACGAGATGGACGGCCCCTGGCAGATCGGCCACAAGACGGCGGTGGAATATGGCCGGCTCGCCAATGAAACCGCCAAGGCTTTCAAGGGCTTCGACCCGACAATTGAAGCAATCGTCTGCGGCAGTTCGAATGACGGCATGCCGACCTATCCCGAATGGGAACGCGAGGTGCTGGAGGAATGCTACGAGAATGTCGATCATATCTCGCTGCACAAATATTTCGGCAATAACAGCCGCGACACGCTGAATTATTTCGGCAAGATCGAAGAGACCGGTCGTTATATCCAGACGATTGCCGGCGTCATCGATTATGTGAAAGCCAAGAAGCGCGCCAAGAATGATGTTTCCATCTGCTTTGACGAATGGAACGTCTGGTATCACATCCGCGAAGACGACAGCAAACGCATCAAGAGCTGGGACTGGCCGGAAGCGCCGGCCCTGCTGGAAGAGACCTATAATTTCGAGGATGCGCTTTTCGTTGCCGGTCTGCTCAATGAGTTCATTCGCCGCTCAGACCGGGTGCGCATCGCCTGTATCGCCCAGCTCGTCAACGTCATCGCCCCCATCCGGGCGGAAAAGAACGGGCCGGCCTGGCGCCAGACGATCTATTACCCCTATCAGTTCGCCTCGCTTTATGGCCGTGGCGTTGCGCTGAATGTCGCGGTCGATTGCCCGACCTACGATTGCAACGCGGCTGACGACGTCAAATATCTCGATGTTGCCGGGGTCTTCAGCGAGGAAGAAGGCGTGGTGACGCTGTTTGTCCTCAACCGCCATCTCACCGAGGCGGCGGAGATCAATGTCCGCCTCACCGGATTTTCATCCGCCACCCTCAGCCTGCATCTTGCGATGGCGGGATATGACCTGCGGGTCGGAAACGGCCCCGACCAGCCAGACCGCGTCGTGCCGGTGCCGGGCAGTGGCGTCGCTGTCGAGGATGGGGCACTCAAAGGCTCCGTGCCGGCCCTGTCCTACCATGTGCTGCGCCTGAAGGTTCAGTGAGGCGGCGATGGGTGTCCGTCTCAACAATATCGCCAAGTCCTTCGGATCGTTCGCAGCGATCCGGGACGTCTCGATGGAAATCCCGACCGGCAGCTTCGCGGTGTTCGTGGGGCCTTCCGGTTGCGGAAAATCCACCCTGTTGCGCATGATCGCCGGGCTTGAGGAAACCAGTGGCGGCCGCATCGCCATTGACGACCGTGATGTCACCGCGGTCGAACCGGCCGATCGCGGCGTGGCCATGGTCTTCCAGAATTATGCGCTCTATCCGCATCTGACGGTGTTCGAGAACATGGCTTTCAGCCTGCGGCTTGCCCGCCGGCCGAAGGCGGAGGTGAATGAGAGGGTGGGTGAGGCCTCCCGTATCCTGCAGCTTGACGAGCATCTGCACAAAAGGCCCTCGCAGCTTTCGGGCGGCCAGAGACAGCGTGTCGCCATCGGCCGCGCCATCGTGCGGCAGCCGAAGGTGTTCCTGTTCGACGAACCCCTGTCCAATCTGGACGCCGAGTTGCGCGTGCAGATGCGGCTGGAACTGACGCGGCTTCACCGCAAGCTTGGCGCGACCATGATCTATGTCACGCATGATCAGGTGGAGGCGATGACGCTTGCCGACAGGATTTTCGTGCTGAAGGGCGGCATCGTGCAGCAGGCGGGCGCACCGCTCACGCTTTATGACGATCCCGACAATCGTTTCGTGGCGGGCTTTATCGGATCGCCGGCGATGAATTTCCTGCAGGCCGATGTGGTGGAGCAGCGTGATGGCCGCGTGACGCTTGCGCTCGAAGGCGGCGAGCGGCCTCTCGAAGCGCGGTTGTCGCAGCCGGTGTCGCCCGGCCAGCGGCTGGAGATCGGCATCAGGCCCGAACATCTGGCGATCACGGATGAAGGCGTCTTGCCTGTCATCGTCGAGGTGGCCGAGGAGCTTGGCGATCTGTCTTACCTCTACACCCGCACCGGGGCGGGAAAGGAGCTAATCGTGCAGCGGCAGGGCTCCCGCGAGCAGCTGGATGGCCGCTCCGTCTCGCTCAGCGCCTCGCCCGACCGGATTCTGGTTTTCGACAGCGACGGCAAAAGGTTGCGATAGGCGCGAGGAGGCGCCTTTCGATGCAGCAAACCATCCCCTGACGGGGTGTTTCAAGAAACGGGAGGAATGACGATGCGATTGATCAAGACATTGCTTATCGGCACGGTTCTGGGTTTGACCGCCATGCCGGCGCTTGCCAAGCAGGATATCATCTGGTGGGACTTTCTGGCCGGTGGTGACGGCGTGCGCATGAAAGCGCTGATCGAGGCCTTCAACAAGGAACATCCCGATATCCAGATCAAGGGCACGACGCTGGAATGGGGCGTTCCCTTTTACACCAAGGTCAGAACGGCCTCTGCGGTGGGTTCAGGGCCGGATATCATGACCTATCACCTGTCGCGCGCGCCGCTTGGCCTTGAAGAAAAAGTGCTGAGCGAAATCACCGCGAAGGATCTTGAGGATGCCGGGCTGAAGACGGAAGACTTCTTCAGCGCGCCGGTGGAGGCGGCCACCCAGGATGGCAAGCTTTATGCCGTGCCGTTCGATATTCACGCGCTTGTTCTGTATTACAACGCCGATCTTCTGAAGGGCTCTCCCTATCTCGATGCCGAAGGCAAGCTGACGGGCATCGAGACGATTGAGGATTTCGAAAAGGCGCTCGCCTGGGCGAAGGAAAATGGCGTTGAGACGCCGATCACCTATCAGTCGGGCGGTGAGGGCGGGGTCTGGCGGGTGTTTTACACGCTGCTGTCGCAGCAGGGTGGCGAACTCGTCACCGGCAAGGAGGTTCTGGCCGGCGACAATGCCGAAAAGGCCGCCAAAGCCATCGACACAATGTCCAGATGGCGGGAAAACGGCTGGGCGCCGGAACAGGCGGAATATGAGGCCTCGGTGGCGCTGTTTTCCGCCGGCAAATCCGCTTTCCAGCTGAATGGCGTCTGGGAAGTGCCGACCTACAAGGATCTGGAAAAGAACGGCAAGCTCGGTTTCAAATGGAGTGCGGTGGAAGTGCCGCCTTTGATGGGCAAACGCGCCACCTGGGCGGATTCCCACGCTTTCGCCATCCCCAATGAAGGCGACAAAACGGTTTCCGGCGAAAAACGCGCCGCCGTCATGACGGTGATCGGCTGGATGGAAAAACACGCCATCAGCTGGGCCGATGCCGGGCATATTCCAGCCTATAAATCGATTACCGAAAGTCCCGAATATAAGGCCATGCAGCCCAACGCCACCTATGCCACGCTGGCGGAGGCGGCGGTGTTTGACCCCAAGACGACGATTACCGGGGTTGCCTCTCCGGCCTATGACGCGGCACTCAACGTCATCGCGCCGGCCATCCAGGGTTTTGTCGGCAGCGCGGAAGCCGTCGAGCAGATCCAGTCCGAACTTCAGGGCAAACTCAAATAATCCACGCCTGCCCTCCGGCCCCAATGGCTGGAGGGCATCGCGCAATGCGCAGAGGCCCGGAGGCATTCCATGGCAATGATTGAAAACCGGCGGAAGAAGTCGCTGATCGCGCTGTCGATGGTGACGCCATTCATCGTCGTCTTCGCCACCTTCTTCCTTTATCCGCTGATCGAGATGGTGCGCATCAGCTTTACCGATGCGCCGCTGATCGGTGAGGGAAACTGGGTCGGGTTTGAAAACTACGCGAAACTGCTGGGCGACCGGCTGTTTGTCACCTCGCTGAAGAACAACGGTTATTTCGTCCTTTTGACCGTGGTGCCGACCACCATCATCGCGCTGATGATTTCGCTCGCCGTCAGCCGGCTGTCGGGCATCGGGCAGACAATCGCCATGAGCCTGTTTTTCCTGCCTTACGTGCTGCCGGTTTCTGTGGTGACGGAGATCTGGGCCTGGATGCTCGATCTGCAGTTCGGTGTTCTGCAGCCGGTCATTTCGCTGCTGGCGGGCAAGCCGGTCGCCGTCTTCAAGAACCCCTATTGGGTGATGCCGATGGTCGCTGTCGTCACCATCTGGTGGACCAACGGTTTTAACGTGCTGCTGTTCATTGCCGGCCTGCGCAATATTCCGGCCGAGCTCTATGAAGCGGCGGCGCTGGATGGCGCGACGACCTGGCAACGTTTCCGCCGCGTCACCTGGCCGCTTCTGTGGCCCGTGACAGCCCTTGTCCTGACGCTGCAACTGATCCTGCAACTGAAGATATTCGACCAGATTTATCTTCTAAGCGGCGGCGGCCCGTTCAATTCCAGCTTCGTGCTTCTCCTCAAGGTTTATCGGGAAGCGTTTCAGATGAATAATGGCGGTTATGCCTCGGCCGTCGCGACCGTGCTTTTCCTGTTGATCGTCATCGTTTCCGTTCTTCAGTTCCAGCTGCTGCGCATCCGGAGGAACTCATGAGCCCGACCCGAAAACTCGAGAATATCGTTCTCACCCTTTTGACCTTTTCGGCAGCGCTGGTGTGGATTTTTCCGCTCTACTGGAGTTTCGTCACGTCGCTTCGCTCTGATGAAAATGTTGCCGGCAACACATCGCTGCTGCCGGATGAGTTCCAGCTGGGCGCCTATGTGAATGCCATCTTCAACACGCGGCTGCTGACCTGGTATGTCAATTCCATCGGTACCGCTGTCATCGTCACGGTCTCCGTCCTGTTCATTTCGATGCTGTGCGCCTATGCGCTGTCGCAAATCCGCTTTCCCGGCCGGCGGCTGCTCTATGGCATCGTGCTGGCAAGTTTCATGGTGCCGGCACAAACGCTTGTCGTCACGCAGTTCATCCTGATGAAGAACCTCAACCTCATCAACACCTGGGCCGGCATCATCCTGCCGCAACTCATCACCCCCATCGTCATCATCGTCTACAAGCAGTTCTTCGACAGCGTGCCGAAGGAGATGCGCGAAGCGGTGGTGCTGGATGGCGGCGGCGAATACACGATCCTGTTCCGGGTCTATCTGCCGCTCAACTGGGGGATCACGACCGCCATGGCGATCGTGACCTTCATTTCAGTGTGGAACGCCTTCTTCTGGCCTTTCCTCGTCGTCACCTCGGAAAACATGATGACGATCCCCGTCGGCATCACCCAGGTCAATGACGCCTTCGGTGTCGCTTATGCGCGCCTGATGGCCGTTGCAATGCTCGCAGCACTACCGGTCATCATCGCTTACGTCATCTTCCAGCGCCGCGTGACGGAGGCCATCATGATTTCGTCAGGCGTGAAGGGGTAAGCCGAAAGGCCTTGTCTTTTAGACCGCCAGCAATGCCTCCTTGCCGACGTTATTGGCCTCGGCTGCTCCTTCTGTTTCGATCCGCTTACCGGTGGCCGGGTCGAAGAAATGCAGGTGCGCAGGCGGCATGGTGAGGTGGATACGCTGGCCGGGTTTGACCGAAAGGTCTTCGCCGATTGCGGCGGAGAAGGTTTCGCCGGCGATCTCGGCATGCACGATGCGGCCGGAGCCGAGCTCTTCGACGAAATCGACGATCGCCGGTACGCCCGTGCCTTCTTCCGTGCTGACAAGGCACTGTTCCGGGCGAATGCCCACCGTCACGTCGCGGCCGCGCAGTTCGAGACCGGTCTCCGGGAAGAGCCTAACCGCCGCGCCGCCCAGCATCACGGCTGGTGATTCAACTTCGACCCTTGTCGTGAACAGGTTCATCGCCGGGGAGCCGATGAAGGATGCGACGAAGGTGGTGGCCGGGCGATGATAGATGTCGAGCGGATGGCCGACCTGTTCGACATTGCCCTTGTTCATCACCACCAGCCGGTCGGCCAGCGTCATCGCCTCCACCTGGTCATGGGTGACGAAAACGGAGGTGGCGGACAGGCGCTGATGCAGCTTGCGGATCTCGGCGCGCATGGTGACACGCAGCTTGGCATCGAGGTTGGAGAGCGGCTCGTCGAACAGGAACACCTGCGGTTCGCGGATGATCGCGCGGGCCATGGCGACGCGCTGGCGCTGGCCACCGGAAAGGGCGGCGGGTTTGCGCTCCAGATAGTCGGAAAGGCCGACGATCTTTGCGGTTTCCTCGATGCGGCGCAGGCGCTCGGCCTTGGCGACGCCGGCAACCTTCAGCGCATAACCGATATTGCCGGCGACCGACATATGCGGATAAAGCGCATAATTCTGGAACACCATGGCGCAGCCGCGTTCACGCGGCTCGAGCCTGTTGACGACGCGCCCGCCAATGGCGATTTCACCTGATGTAATGTCTTCCAGCCCGGCGATCATGCGCAGAAGTGTGGATTTGCCGCAGCCCGAGGGGCCGAGGATGACGACGAATTCGCCGGATTGGAAAGAGAGATCCACGCCATGCAGGGTGGGTGTCTTGCCGTAGGATTTGCGGACCTGGCGGATATCGATCTGAGCCATGATGGGAAACCTTGTTGTTGAAAACCGCGCGCCGTCACTTGTCGGACGAAACGAGACCGCGGACGAACCAGCGTTGCAGGAAGGCCACGACGAGAAGCGGCGGTGTGATGATGATGAGCGAGCCGGCGAGCGTGACGTTCCAGTCCGGTGTGCCGTCTTCGGCGGGCAACAGCGCCCGCAGCGACATCATCACCGTCTTGTAGGAAGGGTCGGTGACCATCAGCAGCGGCCAGAGATACTGGTTCCAGGCATAAACGAACATGATGGTGGTGAGCGCCGCCATGTTGGTGCGTGACAATGGCAGGAGCATTTCCACGAAGAAACGTATCGCGCCCGAGCCGTCCATGCGTGCGGCTTCCGCCAGCTCGTCCGGGATGGTCATGAAGAACTGCCGGTAGAGGAAGGTGCCGGTGGCGGTGGCGACCAGCGGCAGGGTGAGCCCGGCATAGGAGTTGAGAAGGTTCCACTCCACCGTCACCTCGATGCCGAACAGGCCGAGAATGGAACGGAACGGCTGGAACAGATCGGCGGCCACCGAATAGGTCGGCACGACGCGCACTTCGAGCGGCAGCATCAGGGTGATGAACACCGTCCAGAAGAACAGATGTTTGAGCGGCGAACGGAAAAAGACAATGGCGAAGGCGGTACACGCCGAAAGGGCTACCTTGCCGATCGTGACGAGCGTTGCCATGATCATGCTGTTCCACAACGCGTTGCCGAGATTGGCACGTTTCCAGGCCGTCTCGGCATTGGCGAAAAACTCGCCCTGCGGCATGAAGTTGAACGGTACGCTGTTGACCTGGGTTATCGTCTGGCTCGCTCCGGCGATGATGACGACGAAGGGGCCGATGAGCAGAAGGAAACCGGCGACCATCAGGATATAGGTCAGGGCGTCGGCATAGGGGGTGCGCTGGATCATCGCCGCCTCACTTGTAATGGACCTGCCGCTCGACGAAGCGGAACTGGATGAAGGTGAAAACCATGATGAGGCCGATGAGGACGAGGCTCTGCGCCGAAGCGCCGGAATAGTTCAGCCCCTCGAAGGCTTCGCTGACGATGCGGTAGACCATCACTTCCGTGGCGCGGTTGGGGCCGCCCTCGGTGGTGGTGGCGACGATGCCGAACGTATCCGCCCCGACAAAGCCTTCGGTCATCATGATCACGGTCAAAAAGAACAGTGTGGGCGCAAGCAGCGGCACCTGGATATCGATGGCGCGGCGGATGGGGCCGGAACCGTCCATGGCGGCGGCTTCCGTCAGCGAGCGTGGCACGGATTGCAGGCCGGCAAACAGGAAGATGAAGGTGTATCCGGCCCATTTCCAGATGAAGATGACGATGACGAGGATCAGCGCATGTTCGCCGTATTTGGCCGGGTTCCAGATATCCGGCCACCAGGCGTTGAGGGAGGCGGCGAGACCACGCTCCGGTGACAGGATGAAGCGGAAGGCCATGCCGGCGGCAGGACCCGCGATGGCATAGGGCAGGATATAAAGCACCCGGAAGAAACCGGAGCCGGGCAGGGCGCGGTCGACGCAGAGCGCCAGCACGAGGCCGATGAGGATGGTGAAGAACGGGCCGGCAATGGCGAAAACCATGCTGACGAGCACCGATTGCCAATAAAGCGGATCGAGGAAGGTCTCCTCGAAATTGGCGAGACCGACGAATTCCGCGGCGCCGCCAAAGGGCGGTTCGAGCGTGAAGGCCCAGTTGATGACCGCCGCCACGGGCCAATAGAAGAACAGGAAGATCAGCAGAAGCTGCGGCAGGGCGAACAGCACGGGCAACCACGTGCTTTTGAAGACGGCGCGCTTTTCCATGAAAAAACCGGCAATACTGGAGAGATGGGCGAACTTGCCCGCAATGCGCGAGGCAGTGCGGGCAAGTCCCTCGAAGGCGACGCGAGCTTAGTTCAGCTTGGCGCCGGCATAGGTCTTTTCGAAGCGGCGCAGGCCGGCATTGGAGCGCTCGACAGCCTTGTCGAGTTCAGCCTGAACATCGGCATTCTGCATGAAGATGGCTTCGAGCGAGGTGGCGACTTCCTTGCGGATCTGCGTGAAACCGCCAAGGCGGATACCGCGGGTATATTCCGAAGGCGGCGTGAAGGTCAGGCTTTCGATCGCCTTTTCGCGGCCCTTATAGGGAGCCTTGTCGTAGAAACCGTTGGCCTTCATGGCGTCGAAGCCGGTCTTGGTGACCGGGATGTAACCGGTGACCGTCGACCACCACTGAACCATCTCCGGCTGGGCGATGAAGTTCAGGAACGCGGCTGCACCCTTGTATTCGGCGTCCGGACGACCGGCCATGACCCACAGCGACGCGCCGCCGACCAGCGAGTTATGACGTTCGGTGCCCTTCCAGACCGGCAGCATGGCGACATCCCACTTCACGCCTTCCGGCATGGTCTTGGCGACGGTGCCGTGATTGGCGATCGAGGTCATGAACATCTGGCAGGTCTGTGAGGTGAAGGCGGGCAGGATGTCCATGCCGAGCTGCTTGGTCTTGACGACGAACAGCTTCTCGTCCTGCATCTTCTTGAAGAATTTCACGTGATCGACGAATTTCGTCTTGTTGATCGTCAGTTCGGCGTCGAGGCCCTGGTAACCGTTGCCCTTGGTGGCGATCGGCTGGTTGTGGATGGCGGAGAACTGCTCCATCAGCATCCAGGTGTCGAAGTTGAAGGCCAGCGGGCATTCAAAGCCGGCGGCCTTGAGCTTCGTGGCGGCTTCCTGAACCTGTTCCCAGGTGTCGGGCTTGAAGGTGATGCCGGCCTTCTCGAAAGCGTCGACATTATAATAGAACATCGCGGTGGAGGAGTTATAGGGGAAGGAGTTCAGCTCGCCCGAAGCGGTGGCATAATAATTGGCGATGCCGGGGAAATAATTGTCCCAGTCGATCTTGTAGCCGTTGTCGGCCATCAGCTTCTTGGCGGGAACGAAAGCCTTGGACAGCATCATGTCCAGCGTGCCGGCATCATAGATCTGGGTGATGGCGGGCTGCTTCTTGGCGCGATAGGCGGCAATGGTGTTCTGCAGCGTGGCGTCGTAATCGTTCTGCGAGGTGCAGACGATCTCGAATTCGGCCTGCGAGTCGTTGAACTTCTTGCAGGTATCCTGAACGCGGTCGCCAAGGTCGCCGGAAAGGCCGTACCAGAATTCGAACTTGGTCTTTTCTGCGTGGGCGGCTGTTGCGCCGAGAGCGGCGGCAATGGCGACGCCGGCCGCGAAAGAAGTCAGAGCGGAAGATTTCATGAGTTGAGCCCCGTTGATGGAATGATGGCCTGACCGGCAGGGACGTCATATCCTCAGCACGAAGCCACGGGCTCTGCTAACAGCCGTCTTTGACGGATGGCTTACACTTTGTTGAACGTTTTATGATGACTGGCCGCGCAGGACGATCTGCGCGGCAAAGCGAAAGGCAGAAAGGCTGAGAACCGGAATTTCTCTTTATCTTTCAGGTTATTACGGGGTTTCGACCGTTTCTCTACTTGCTGCTGAACAGCCTGCCCGCATCAACCTCGACGTGCTGCCTCGATGGTGGCGACGTCGATCTTCTTCATGTCCATCATCGCGTCGAAGGCGCGTTTGGCCTCCGCGCCGCCGGCCGCCATGGCATCCATCAGCACGCGCGGGGTGATCTGCCAGGAGACACCCCACTTGTCCTTGCACCAGCCGCAGGCGCTTTCCTCTCCGCCATTGCCGACGATGGCGTTCCAGTAACGGTCGGTTTCTTCCTGGTCTTCGGTCGATATCTGGAACGAGAAAGCCTCGGTCTGCTTGAAGACCGGGCCGCCATTGAGGCCGATGCACGACACGCCGGCAACAGTGAACTGCACCGTCAGCACATCGCCCTTCTTGCCGGAGGGATAGTCGCTCGGCGCGTGGTGAACCGCGGTCACGGCGCTGTCGGGAAAGGTCTCGGCGTAAAATCTGGCGGCGGCCTCGGCGTCCTTGTCGTACCAGATACAGATCGTGTTCTTTTTCATCTGCGTGCTCCTCCACGTTGGAACTGATTTTCGTATTGCCCCCGAAAGGGCAAGAAAATTCGCCAGTCACGGCCGGCCCCCCATCCGGCATAAAATGCCTGCGGGGGATGAATGTTCCGAAAAAGCCGAAGAGCCGCGGTCGGTCCCGGTCAGACGGCCGCTACAGCCAGCGCCTTACCCTGCGCCGATAGGCGTCATATTCCGGGCCAAGCTCTTTCGTCAGCACCCGTTCTTCAATAGTCACCTGCAGCGACACCGCGATGACAAGGGCGATGGCGACGGCAAGCTGCAGAACCGATGGAAACACCAGCACCAGCCCGGCAAACAGCACGATCTGGCCGACAAAGACCGGATTTCTGGAGAAGCCGAAAGGACCGCTATCCACGATCGTGCCGAGATGGCCCTCGGCCGCCCCGATGCGCCATGACCTGCCCATATGGTTCTGCGCATAAAGTGCGATCAGGCCGCCCGCCAGCACCATTACCATGCCGCCGATACGGATTGTCGCGCCGGGATTGCCGCGGCTCAGAAGCCAGACCGTCCCCTGCGGCTCCAGCCACAGGGTAACGAGAGGCAGAAGAGCGCCGAGCAGAAAGGCAAGGCGAAAGAGCGTGGCGGGCAGGGTTTGCCGCTCGCGGCCTTTTGCGAAAAGCCAGATCGGCTCTCCCGTCTTTCTTGCCAGCCGCGCCGTCAGAAACAGAAATCCGGCAATATAGGCCCACACGGCAAGCGCGGTCGCGGCATCAATCATGGTTCCTCCCGAAGATAATGACAGGCCGGATCGTCTCGACGAAGGACAGCCCTATCCGATTCGTCCGGCGCCTGAAGTATAAACAGCAATAATGCGTGATTGTTACGCTGCGTCTTCGCGCTTTATGCCGGCTGGATAAAACTGCGGAAAGAAATGCAATACGGTTTGACACTGGAACTCGTCTGTCGAACAAGTTTGCGAATGTCAACTTTGTCATTAAATATTGTTTAACGATGTAATCGTAATATTATTGAATGATTTTCAACAGAAATCATTTATATGTCATCGGAGAATTGCTCGTGAGTTTCATTGATCGTGGTGCCAATGCTTTTGCGGTTCTTGCCGCGCTTTCCAAGTCGCAAGCCATCATAGAATTTGACCTTTCGGGGAAAATTCTCACCGCCAACGAGAATTTCTGTCGCGCACTCGGTTATGAGCTTTCGGAAATCGTCGGCAGGCATCACAGCATGTTCGTTGAACCTGCTGTTGTGTCTTCGCAGGATTACAAGGCCTTCTGGGCAAAGCTTTCGGCCGGTCAGTTCGATCAGCAGCAATACAAGCGCATCGGCAAGGGCGGCAGGGAAGTCTGGATCGAGGCTTCCTATAATCCGGTATTTCGCCGTGGCAAGCCGGTAAAGGTCATCAAGATCGCCACCGATATCACCGGGCGCAAGCTGAAGGCGGCGGAAGATGCGGGCAAGATCGACGCCCTCTCGCGGGCGCAGGCCATCATTGAATTTTCTCCCGATGGCGAGGTCCTGACGGCCAACGAGAATTTTCTGGCGGCGCTGGGTTATTCGCTGGCGGAAGTGCAGGGCAGGCACCATTCGATGTTCTGCGAACCGGCCTATACGCAGTCCGTGCAATACAGGCAGTTCTGGGAAAGGCTCGCCGGCGGCGATCTCGTGGCAGATGAATTCATGCGTCTGGGCAAGGGCGGCCGCAAGGTCTTCATCCAGGCCTCCTACAATCCGATCTTCGATCTCAACGGCAGGGTGTTCAAGGTCGTCAAATTCGCGACAGATGTGACCGGCCGTGTCGAGAATGTCGAGAAGCTCGCGCAATGCCTCACCGATCTCGCCGAGGGTGATCTGTCGCAGAGCATCGACAAGCCATTCATCCCCTCGCTTGAGAGATTGCGGACGGATTTCAACGCGGCCTCGGAAAAGCTGAAGAGAGCGATGACGCTGGTCTCGGAAAATGCCGGCGCGATTTCCTCCGGCTCGAACGAGATACGCTCCGCTGCCGATGATCTCGCCAAACGCACGGAACAGCAGGCCTCCTCGATCGAGGAGACGGCCGCCGCGCTGGAGGAAATCACCACGGCCGTCAACGATTCCAGCCGCCGTGCGGAAGAGGCCGGCAAGATCGTCGCCCGGGCCCGCGACCATGCCGAACATTCGGGCCAGGTGGTGCGCGATGCGATTGGCGCCATGGACCAGATCGAAAAATCATCGCGGGAAATCTCCAACATCATCGGTGTGATCGACGAGATCGCCTTCCAGACCAACCTCCTGGCGCTGAATGCCGGCGTGGAAGCGGCGCGAGCCGGCGAGGCGGGCAAGGGCTTTGCCGTCGTGGCGCAGGAAGTACGCGAACTGGCGCAGCGTTCGGCAACGGCAGCGAAGGAAATCAAGAGCCTCATCAACGCCTCGGGGTCGCAGGTGGAAAACGGCGTCGGTCTGGTCACCAGAGCGGGATCGGCCCTGCAGGAAATCGCGGAGCAGGTGCGCGATATCAACACCAATGTCGTGGCGATCGTCGAAGCCGCGCGTGAGCAGTCCACGGCGCTTGCGGAAATCAATCAGGCGGTCAACACGGTCGATCAGGGCACGCAGCAGAATGCTGCGATGGTGGAGGAGCAGACCGCCGCCAGCCACAGCCTTGCCCGGGAAGCCACCGCCCTGTTCGAGCTTCTGGGGCAATTCAGGTTCGATGAGGCGCCGCGTTCGGCTTCGTCTTCGCGAAGCGTCCCGGAGGCGCGGCCGGCGCCGGTCCACCCGCGCCGTCCGGTATCCCGCCCCGTCGCGTCGCGTGGATCCGCCGCGCTGGCGGTCAATCATGACGAGTGGCAGGAATTCTAGAAGATTTCCTGTTAAAGCGGGTAAACCAGCGCTTCCAGCCAGTCCGGCAGCCGGGCTGGCTGGTTTTCTGTGACGAGGCCTACAATTGGTGCGGATGTCCGTTGATGGCGCCCGAAACCGAAACTTCCATTGAACAAGACCAAAGGTGCGGGCATATTTTCGCAATTGCCCGATAATCGGTGCTTCGCGTCAGGAATTTGCGGGGGTCGTTCGCTTGGCAGGGATATGGACAGGCCGTGTCGCTCTTGCCTTCTGCCTGCTGGCGACAGCCGGCGGCGGCGCTAGGGCCGGGGATCCGGCGGAGGCGAAGAACGCCTGTGCCTACAGTCATGCCATTGCGCCGGAACTGTGCATTCGGGCGGGCAGCTACAATAATGACCTGTGCCACGCGATCGAGGTTCTGGCCGCCCGCCATTCCGTTCCGCCGGATTATTTCGCCCGGCTCATCTGGCGCGAAAGCCTGTTTCGGGCCGATGCGGTCAGTCCGAAGGGTGCCGAAGGCATCGCCCAGTTCATGCCCGGAACGGCAAGGTTGCGTGGTCTCGAAGACAGCTTCAACATCATTGCCGCCCTTGAGGCATCGTCGCGTTATCTTTCCGAGTTGAATGCCCAGTTCGGCAATTTCGGCCTTGCCGCCGCAGCCTATAATGCCGGCGAGGCGGGCTTGCGGACGTTCATCGCCACCGGCCGCCTGCCAATGGAAACCCGCGATTACGTGTTTGCCATCACCGGATATCCCGTTGAAAACTGGAAGGACAATCCGCCGGAAAAGGCCGCCCCGGCGCTGGATGACAGCCGGTCCTTCATCGATGCCTGTCTGCGTCTGGCAGACACCCGCACCATGAACGATCCCGTCCTCATCTCCTCGGCCGACTGGGCACCCTGGGGGGTGCAGCTCGCCGCGCATTACAATCCGGCGGTGGCGAACCGGCTGTTTACCCGCGCGATCGGCGGGTTATCGGAGCCGCTCAATGCGGAGCGGGCCCTCATCATCAGGCAAAGAGGCGGGAATTTCGGTTCACGCCCGCGTTATGCCGCCCGCATCGGCCGCGAGACCCGCGCCGAAGCCAACCGGCTTTGCGGGGAGATCCGGCAGGCGGGCGTGCCGTGCACGGTGTTCCGCAACCGGTAGCGGAGGGCCAATGTCCGGCGTGGACCACCACCGCCCCGTGCAAGCCGATCATAACAAGTTGATCGGCATTTCGTCCGCCGCTTCTTTCGGCGCAAAACGATCATGCCTAGATTTGCGCTTTCGTGACGGTCGCAACGCCTGTGGCCGGCAATCTTTATGAGGGGATGACGTGGCATGAAATGGGTTGAAACTGGATGTCTGGCTGCCGTGCTTGGTATTGTTGCGGCGTGCACCAGCGCTGGGGAAACCGAGATTTCCCGCACTGTCGCCGGCTTCGTGGGCCAGCCCCGTGATGCCGCCATCGCAAGGCTAGGCCGCCCCAACAAGGTCATCATCGAAAACGGCGCGACCGAATCCTACTGGCTGAAGGTCGATGTGGAGACCTATGCCGGCCTCAGCAACCGGCGCGAATACAAGACGGTGAACGGCGAGACCCGCATGACGGAAACGGAGGGCATGAAAATCAAGGAGCATCGCCGCGATTGCATCATCAAGATCACCGCGGATACGGGCTCCATCATCAGGACGAGCGAGATCATCGGCAATCCCGCGAGCTGCGAAACTATTCTCAATCGTCCGGCTTCGTGAGCGACCTTATGTGCCTGTGGGACACGAGCCGCGCACCCGGCAGGCGCACGGCTCGAAAGATCGCGGAGATTGTCCTTAGAACCGATAGTTCAGCCCGACCTTGATTGCATGCAGGTTCAGCGAGTTGGAAGCGTTGCGGCCATTGGTAATTCCGGAAGTCCCGACATGATCGACATATTCGTAGATCGGCGATTCATAGGGCTCGCAGACTTCCGGCATGGAATCGCAAAGCCAGGCCATGTTCGGATCGCCCTTTAAGCCGGGATCGACCATCTCCGTGCCCGTCTGCTCACTGGTGCGATAATCCTTGCCGGTGCCAGCGCGGGCGTCCTTGAACTTGAACGATTTGGCGCGGAAATGGCTGTAGCTGTAATCCGCACGGATCGACCAATTGTCGTTCAGCGCATATTCCGCACCGAGGCCGATGGTGAAGCCGGCACGGGTTCCGGAAGCCTTTTCCACGAAGAATGCCGTCGTTTCGGAGCCGAGAGGATTGGTCGCGCTCGCGCCGTCTGAAATATACTGGTCGCGCCACTGGGTTTCTTTCGCCAGCGCCAGGCCGGCGGTAGAGTAAACGAGCAGCCTGTCATTCACGGCATAACCGAGCTTCGCCCGCAGACCGGCCGTCCAGTCGATATCGTAGCTGGTTGTTGCGTCCACATGGCCGCTCTTTGCCAGCACCGGATCGGTGGAACCGAACTTTTCAAGGCCACGAAGATAGGTCCTGGTGTAATCGGCCTCGACGCCGACGACAAAGCCGTTTTCCAGCTGCCGGTCATAACCGGCCTGCAGTCCGAACGCGCCGCCCCGCAGGTTGAAATCGGCCGATTCCCGTGCGGCCGCATCGTTGAATGTGCCATCCAGCGAGGTCGTATTTCCGGCAAAATTCAGGAAATCGCCGCCGGCATGGGCACCCACATGGAAGCCGGTCCAGTCGCGCACGAAGGATGCGTCCGTCGAGCTGCTGAAGGGGGAAAGGCCGGGCAGGGCCTCGCCGCCGCCGATCGTCGCGGTAAGGCTCGCATAGATCGTGCGGCCGGGACCGGGCTGCGTGACGAGGCCGAGCGGATCGACATAAAAACGGTCGAACAGGTTCTCCACCCGCAGGCTCGCGGTCATATTGTCGTTGATCTTGTATTCGGTAAACAGATCGACCAGCGTATAGGGCTCCCAGTCGACAAGTGCGATGAATTGCGACGCGCCCTGTGCGGTGACGTCGCCGTGGCCGATGGCGCGCGGGCCGACATAGGAGACGCGGCCGCCGACCGTCAGCCGGTCCTCGAGGAATTTCTGCGAAAGCGTCAGGTCGACCGTATATTCCGGCTGAACATGATTCGTCGCATAGTCGCCATAGAGAGACTTGCTGTCGCAGGTCTGGGTCGTGCGGCAATATTCGACATTCAGGAAGTAGTTGGCGGAAAGATCGGCCGAAAATCCGCCATTGGTGTAACGGCCGGAAAGTTCGAGACCGGAAAATTTGGCGCGCGGAATATTGCCGATATTCAGCGTCAGCTGCGGTTCGGTCACGACGGTGCGCGAGATGTAATTCTTCACATCCCAGTTGAAATAACCGAACTTGATCATGGCGGTATCATCATCGGAGAAGATGCCGTCGCGAATGATGTTGGTGCCGATTTCCCAGTTGCTGGAGCGTTCCGGCAGGACCCCGGCATTTGCGATGACGCTGTTAAAGGCCGAGACGGATTCAATGATGGATGGCGAGCGCAGCGTATTCGAATAATTGACGTAGAACTGGGTGTTGTCGAAGGGTTCCAGCGTCACTCCGGCAGATGGGCTGAACCCGCCGTCATCCACTTTCAGGCCAACCGGCTTGTCCCGCGCCTGATAACGCTCATAGGGATCAAATCGGTCTTCAACCCAATAATGGGAATATCGCAGGCCGCCATTAAGGGTAAGCCAGTCCACCGGCTTGTAAGCTGCCTTGGCAAAGGCTGCACCTTCATGGCGGATGGCGTCGCGCGGGGTCAGCCAGCCCTCCAGAACGGCGGTGTGGTTGCTGCCCTTGGTGTCTTCGGCGCGGTAGGAAAATCCGTAATTCAGGTCGAAATCGCCGTAATCCAGGCTGAACTGCGAGCGGTTGGTAATCTCCGCTCCCCACATATTGGTATCGGTGCCGACCCGGAAGCCTGATGGCAGGCCGATCTTCTCCGGCGTCAGGCCACGCCCGCCGCGCACGGGGTTGCGGACTTCGAGATGGTTGAAATAGAAATTCGACTTGAAGTCGATGAGGTCATTGTCTTCGGGGTTCCAGTTGTATCTGGCGGTAAATGTGTCGAGGCTGGTGCTGACGGTCTGTTCCTGCTGCTGCGCCTGTCCGGTATTCGAGGTCAGCCGCGAGGCAAGCCTGTCTCCGGCCTCGCTTCTGTATCCCATGTAACCGATCTGGAATGTCTGGTCGTCTGACAGACGCGCCGTGACCTTCGCCAGAAGCGATTGCGTTTCCAGCTCGGTATTGAGGATTTCCTCGCCGCCGCGATAATTGGCCAGACCTTCATTGATCATCGTGTTGGGCAGAGTGCCGCCCCAATATTTCGTGTCGCCGATGTTTTTCGGGAACGCGACAGAGCCATGGCTGCCGGCGTGATAATTGCCCTGACGGCGATGCGCATATCCGGCGACGACATCTATGTCCTCGCCCTTGTAAGCGCCGATGACGCTGCCGGAACCGGTCGTCGGCTTGAGGAAGGCGGGTCTGTCCATGCCATCGGCAGACGGGGTCGCGGTGCCTGCGCCAGACTGGTAGCTGTAGCCGCTCAATGCGCCTTCCGTCGGGCTTGATGAATTGGTGCCGAAGCCGCCCTTGACCTTCAGCCCCCATTTCTCGCCCGGCTTGACGATGTCGTCGGCGCCGACCGTTCGCATCGCCACCGATCCGGCATTACCGAAGGAAGCGGCATCGGCTCCCTTGGTAATGTCGACACCGGCGATGAAATCGGGATCGACATAGGTGCGGTTCGAGACGCCCTGATACCCCTGATAGACCGTCACGGAATTTTCAGCGCCGTCGACCGTCGTGGCGACGCGGCCCATTCCCTGCATGCCCCGAATGTTGACGTCGATGGCACCGGCGCCGTTTCGCGCTTCGCCGGACATCACGCCGGCCGTGCCGCGAAACATGTCGGCCGGGCTTGAGCCGCGGAAGCGCTCGATATCCTCGCCCGAAATGAAGGCGGTCGGGGCATCGTTGCCATAAGGTGCGTCCGGGCTGCCATATCGTCCGGTCTTGCCGGTGACGGTGATTGTTTCGAGAACGAGCGAGCCATCCGCAGAGGTTGCTTCCGGTGCCTGTGAGGCGTTGGAAACCGTTACGCGATCGGGCGCGGTGAAGCGGAAGCTGAGGCCAGTGCCGTCAAGCAGCTTGCCGAGCGCTTCCCGCGGCGGCAGGGAGCCGGCCGCGCCGGAGGTCTTGAGCCCTCTCGTCAAGGATGCGTCGTAGAAAATCTGGATGCCGCTTGCGGCGCCAAAGCGCGTCAGCGCCACATCGAGGGACCCGGCTGGAATGGAAAACTGGCGCAGTTCCTGCGCAACGGCCTGGGCATGGGCAACCAAGGATACGGAGCAGGCCAGTGATGCGCAGAATGCTGCAAGCCTCAAACGCCGTTCGCGACCACCGGATTTATGTCCCGTCGCCAATAAAGTCATCCCCGTATTCCCTTCCATTTCGCCGCCTTGCTGCGGCCTCTGATAGGGAAAACGACCGAGGTGCATGAACCCGAAAAGATTTGTGGAGTTTTTTTGTAATATTTTCGGATCGTCCGGAATCCAGCGTTGTTTCCGGTTCGAAAGGCTTCAGACGAGCAGCAGGATTCCGCCTGCGCCGACCGCATGAAGATGCAGGGTTTCTTCAAGATGGGCGATAATGTCCTGCGGCCGGTTGAGCTGAAAGACGCCCGAGACGTGAAGGGAGCGCAGGCTTTGACGGGTGATGATGATCCTGCCGCGCCGGTGGCGGTTCAGGCTCGCAACGATGTCTTCCAGCGGACGGTTGTTGAAGACCAGCATGCCTTCACGCCATGCCGATGCCGTCTCAAGGTCGATCGCGGATTTTTCCCCAAGGCCAGCGTCCGAATAGACGATTGCCTCTCCGGGAAGTAGCTGCGCATCGCCGAGACAGTGGACGCTGAGGGGGCCGGACAGGCATTCCACGGTTACGCCGCTGGCATTATGGGTGACGCTGAAGGCGCCGCCGGAGGCCTGCACGCGGCCATTGCCGGCTTTGACCACAAAAGGAATATTCGCCGCCTGCTGGACGGTGAAGACCGCAGCACCTGCGGTGAGATCGAACTGCCGTTCGCCACGCTCCAGCGACAGGGCGGAGCCGCCATCGAGAAAGGCGGTCGATCCATCCGGCAGGCTGACATTCTGCTGCTCGCCGACATCAGTTGAAAAATCCGCAAGCATTGCGCCAATGGAGGGCAGGTAACCGAGTTCCGGCAGCGCGACGGCAATACCGGCAAGGCCGGCGGCAAGGCTGCCGCCCACCAGAAAGGATCGTCTGGATGTGGCTTTGGCGCGGGTCTGCGCCTGCGCTTCCAGGGCGGGGCCAAGATCGCGCCAGAGCGCCGACGCCTCGACGAAGGCGCGTTCGTGATCGGCGCTGAGGCTGCGCCAGTGGCGGAGCGCCTCCGTATCCTCAACCGTGGCCGCGCCGGAGCGCAGCCTGACGATAAAGGTCGTGGCCTTTCTTCTGAGCGCATCGGATCCTTCGTTCAACACGCAACCCCTATCAAAAAACCGTCTGGATGCCGGAATTTCACATGAACCTCATTAGCTCTAACGATCACAAACGGTAAATCCGAAAATTATCTGCGCCGCTCATGTCCCATTTTCTCGATGCAGTAGTTGAGGGCGCGATTGATCTCCATTTCCACCGTGCGGGTGGAGACATGGAACTCTTCCGCGATCTCGGCATAGGGACGAAATTCCAGCCGCGCCGCGACCAGCATCTTTCTCTGTCGATCCGGCAGTTCACCGATGACCCGCATGAGCTGCCGGATCTGGTCACGGTCGATCACCTGCTGGTCCGGACCCGGGCGCTCGTCGCGAATGGAAAGGGCATCCTCGATCTGTTCGGTCGTGGCGCGGTGCCTGCGGCCCCGCCCGTGATCGATGGCCAGCGACCTGGCGATGCGCTTGAGATAAGGCACCGGCGCGGCGGATGCGTTCGAGCTGTTTCTCGCCAGCTTGATCCATGCCTCATGGGCAAGATCCTCGGCATCCTCGCGCGAGCCCGTCATCCGCGTCAGGTATCGCTTGATATCCGACTGGGTTTTCAGGAATGCCGAAAGGAATTTGTCGTCGCGCTGCGTCATGACCGACCTGGAGATTGGACTTCAGGCGATACCCCGTGGCAGATGCGAATTCAATACTTAACTTAAATAATCATGTTAAGGCGCATGATCGATGATGGCGGCAGCGTGATGATACCGATGCCCATGCGGGGCGACGGGTCGCCCCCGGCTTCGGAATGCGTCACAGCTGCATCTTGATCGTCAGCATATATTCGGTGCCCTTTGCCCGGTCGCGGGTGCGGGACACTTCCAGGGTGATCTTTTCCAGCTTGTGTTCGAGGCTTTCCTTGATCGTTCCGCCGGGCGTGTCCTCACGGCGCAACGAGGTGTCGCCATAACCAAGGCCGATTTTGCGCGTGATGGCATTTTCCGTATAGGTTCTTCCGAACATGGCAGAGGCCTGTCCGCTGCGGACGGTGGCTTCGAAACCACGGGTATCGATATCCCGGTAGGCCGAGCCGCTGATCGAATTGTCCGACTGGCTATAGCTGCCGCCCGCGCTTATTCTGGCAAGCCGGTGTCCGTCGTGCTCAAGCGAGACATTGCCGTCGGCCGAAGGTCCGAAAAGGCCGCCGTTCATGCTGTCCTTGTAGGTGAAGCGGAAGCGGCCGCTGCGGGCATCGACCTGATAATTGTAGGAGGCGTCGCCGCTGCGCACCTGAATGCCGGGGGCCGGTTCGCTGCCGAGGATCGGCGAAACCTTGTCGGCGAAATTAAAGAGGGGTTTGGTGACCTGTTCGAATTCCGTCTGCGACAGCTGCACGGTCTTGCCTTCCGCATCGAAACCGCCGACGGCGAGGCATGGGCGCTGATTGATGACGCTTTTGAGGGCAAACAGCGTGCAATTGTCGCTGGTCATGCCGGCAATGGCGGCGTGGACGGAGTTGCGCAGCGTATAGCTGCCGCAGCAGGAGAAGGCGTCGTTGTCCGCGCTCGCATCCCTCGTATAGCCGGTGAAAACGATGCCGCTCGCCCCGGTGGAGATATTTACATTGGCGAATTGCGGGCCGCTTTGCAGCGGAAACAGCTTCAACCGGCTCTGGTCAGCAAGCGTCTTCGGGTTGGAAAGCGATGGAATCGGCATTCTTCTTCTCTCCTGAAACACGGAACGGTATTTCCCTTCTATCATCGCAACGTGAAGGTGCAACCCGCAACCTGTGTGGGTCAGTTTCTGTGGATGAGAGCAACCGCTGTTGTTACCGTGAGCCTCTGCACATATGCTGGAGTACTTAAATCTCGATTTCCGGGCACGACGGACAGGCGCATAATGACCTCCCAGTTGGATTTTTTCGCTTCCGCGACAGCACGGCTTCCCCAGGGTGAACGCGGGCGAAAAGCGGCTGGTCGCGATACGGCAAAGACGAGTGTTGCGGATGACGAGACGCTTGCCGGGTATCTTGAATCCACCGGCAATTACCGTGTCTTACGCAGGCTCATGCCACGACCGGTCATCGAGCGGCCGCGGCCGGAGTTCCCGCGTCAGGGGATCATCCTCGATACCGAAACCACGGGCCTCAATCATCGGACCGACGAGATCATCGAGATCGGTGTCATCGCCTTCACATTCGACGATCACGGCGCGATCGGCGATGTTACCGGCGTTTATGGCGGCCTGCGGCAACCCGGTGTCGCCATCCCGGAAGAGATCACGCGCCTGACCGGGATTACCGACGAGATGGTCGCCGGACAGGCAATAGACATGGACCGGCTGAGCGCGCTTGTTGGCCGGGCGGATCTGATCATCGCCCATAATGCCGGCTTTGACCGCCCGTTCTGCGAGGCTTTTTCACCGATTTTCCGCGAAAAGGCATGGGCCTGTTCAGTGTCCGAGATCGACTGGCGGGCACGGGGTTTTGAGGGCAGCAAACTTGCCTATCTGATCGGGCAGTCCGGCTATTTTCACGACGGCCATCGCGCTGTCGATGATTGTTTCGCGCTTCTGGAGGTGCTGGGGCACGCGCGCCCGGGGCAGGGCGAAGCGCCCTTCGCGGAACTGCATCAGGCCAGCCAGCGCTCCCGGGCCCGCATTTATGCGGAAAACAGCCCCTTCGATATGAAGGATCACCTGAAAAAGCGCGGTTACCGCTGGTCGGATGGTTCCGATGGCCGGCCAAAAGCCTGGTGGGTGGAAATACCGGAGGAAAAGCTGGACGAGGAACTGCATTTCCTGCGGACCGAGATTTACCGCTGGGAGGCTGATCCCCCGGTCAAGCACCTTACGGCCTTTGACCGGTTCAGGGCCAGCTGATCTGCCCGTATCGGGCCGGTGACGACAACAGGTGCCGTCTTACGTCGACATGCGGTGACTAAATGGTCACGATAGCGGTGTCAGAGCATTTTTCAGGCTGACGCCCTGCTTCGGCTGCAGGTCGAGATCGGCCTCGATATGGTCGAGATGATGGAGCATGAGGTCTGAGGCGCTTTTCGCGTCGCCCTTTGCGACGAGCTCGAGAATGGCGAGGTGCTCGTTATGGCCGCAGCTCGAAACGCCCGAGCGGCCATAAAGGGCCACGACCAGTGAAGAGCGGGCGACCAGTTCGTCCATGAAACGCTGGAGGATGACATTGCCGGACAGCGCCGCCAGCATGAGATGGAAATCGCCCGAGGCCTTGATTTCCGCCCGGCGCGCGGCCGGCCCGCGCTCATTCATATATTGCGCTTCTTCGACCAGATGGTCCCGGAACCGCGCAATATCGGCAGGCGCGATGCGCCCTACCGCCGCTGCGATGATGCCCGGCTCGATCAGGCGGCGCGACGCGAAAATCTGACGCGCCTCTTCTGGCGAAGGTGTGGAAACGAAGGCGCCACGGTTGCGCTCGGTCTTCACCAGCCCCTCGAAGGCGAGGATTTGCAAAGCGGCGCGCGCCACCGTGCGGCTGACATTAAAGAGCGCACCAACCTCGGCTTCCGACAGTTTGGTTCCCGGCGCCAGCCGCCGGTCGATGATGGCATTGCGCAGGGATTCTCGGATCACAAGCGAACGATCTTCGATTGTGGCATCCACGGCGGCAGAGGTTGTTTCTAGCAAGGTCATGTCACGGATCCGGTGTCGCTTCTTCTAACCCGGCGACGCCCATTTTCCTAGGGCGATATTTCGCAATCGATTGTTTAGATCGCATACAATTTGGCCAATAAATCGAAAACAATCGATGTAAATTTGAGCAGCTGTTTGCTGCCTTTCGCAAGCGTTTCAAAAATACTCTTTTATATCAATGGCAAAGCCGATTGGCACGCCGCCTGCATGACAAAGTCGTCGCAGGAGAGTGTTCATGAGCAAAGCCGCAGCAATCGACATCGCTTCCGTTTCCAAGGTTTATGGCGCCACCACTGCCGTCCATGCCATAAGCCTCAAGATACCGGCGGGAAGCTATTGCTGCCTGCTTGGCCCTTCGGGTTGTGGCAAGACTTCAACGCTCCGAATGATTGCCGGCCACGAGAGCATTTCCAGCGGTGATATCAGGCTTGGCAATCTGGTGGTTACCGATCTGCCGCCCGCAAAACGCGGCACGGCGATGATGTTCCAGTCCTACGCCCTGTTTCCGCATCTCGATCTCATCGACAATGTCGCTTTCAGCCTCAAGATGAAGGGCGTGGACAAGGAAGCGCGCCGCGCCAAGGCGCTTGAGATGCTGCAACTGATGCAGCTTGAGCCCTATGCCAGCCGTCGTCCCGCCCAGCTTTCCGGCGGGCAGCAGCAGCGTGTGGCGCTGGCGCGCGCTTTGATCACCGATCCCGAAGCCCTTTTGCTGGATGAGCCGCTGTCGGCGCTCGATCCCTTTCTCAAGATCCGCATGCGCGCCGAGTTGAAGAAGCTGCAGACGTCGCTGGGCATCACCTTCGTTCACGTCACCCACAGCCAGCAAGAGGCCATGGCGCTGGCTGACGTCATCGTCGTCATGAATGACGGCCGCATCGAACAGGCGGCGACGCCGCGTGAGGTTTTCGAACGCCCGGCCACCGCTTTCGTTGCCCGTTTCATGGGTGACCACAATGTCATTTCCGGACGCTATCGGGAAAAATCGGGGGGCCTTGTTACGCTGGAAGTGGCGGGCGGTGGCACCTTCACCGCAAGTGGCGATGCCCCCGATGACGGTGCGGTCGATATTGCGGTGCGAACCGACCGTGTGCGGGTGGGCGAGGCGGATCAGCCGGGGCTCGGTTTCACCGGCATCGTCTCGAATGTCGAATATCGCGGCGCGAGCGTGAAGATCGCTGTGACCGGCGCGGGCATCGAGGATTTCAATGTCATCCTCAGCGACGCCGCCTTTTTTGAAAAGCCGGTCAAAACCGGTGACGCCATACCGCTTTCATGGAATGCGGCCGATGCCATCGTGCTCGGCCGGGTAGAGAAGTGACCCCAAAATAACCAGAGGAGAACTTTGCAATGACCGATAACTCCAAGAACATGAAGGGCCTGTCCCGTCGCGGCCTGCTAAAAGCCGGCGCGGCCGCCACGGGCGCGGCGATAGGTTCCGGCCTCATCACCGGTTTCCCGACCATCTGGGCGCAGAACCCGATCACCATCCGCCAGTTCGGCACCGGTGTTTCGAACCTCAACGCCATTGCCGAAAAGTGCAAGGCCGACCTCGGCATCACGCTGGAGATGACGGCGACGGATTCCGATGCCGCCGCCCAGCGTGCCGTGACCCAGCCGAATTCCTACGATATCGCCGACATCGAATACTGGATCCTGAAGAAGGTCTATCCGGCGGGCGTCATCCAGCCGATGGAAATCAAGAAGCTCAAATATTACGACAAGATCGTGCCGCTATTTAAAAACGGCAAGCTGGCGCCGGACAGCGTCGTGGCGCAGGGCACCGCCCCGCATACGGTCGGTTTCGTCGAAAAGCCCGGCGACAAGACATTTGCGAAGGGCGAGACCGATTATTTCACCATGGTTCCGACCATCTATAACGCCGATACGCTCGGCATCCGCCCCGATCTCGTCGGCCGCGACATCACCAGCTGGGCCGATATCATGGACCCCAAGTTCAAGGGCAAGACCTCGATCCTCAACATCCCGTCCATCGGCATCATGGATGCGGCGATGATCATGGAAGCCATGGGCAACATCAAATATGCCGACAAGGGCAACATGACCAAGGAGGAGATCGACAAGACCATCGACTTCCTCATCAAGGCCAAGAAAGACGGCCAGTTCCGTGCTTTCTGGAAGAGCTTCGACGAAAGCGTCAACCTCATGGCCTCGGGTGAAGTCATCATCCAGTCCATGTGGTCGCCCGCCGTTGCCGCCGTCCGCTCCAAGGGCATTGCCTGCAAATACCAGCCGCTGAAGGAAGGTTATCGCTCCTGGGGCGGTGGCCTTGGCCTTGCCAAGCACCTTTCCGGCGCCAAGCTCGATGCGGCCTACGAGTACATCAACTGGTACACCTCCGGCTGGGTCGGCGCCTACCTCAACCGGCAGGGCTATTATTCCGCCGCCATGGAAACGGCGAAGGAACATATGTCCGCCGACGAGTGGGGTTACTGGGTCGAAGGCAAGCCCGCGCAGGGCGATATCATCGCTCCGGATGGCAAGATCATGGAAAAGGCCGGCGCGGTGCGTGATGGCGGCTCCTTCGAGGAGCGCATGGGCAAGGTCGCGTGCTGGAACTCCGTCATGGACGAGGACCGCTACATGGTTCGCCGCTGGAACGAATTCATCGCGGCCTGATGCCTCACGGACAAAGCCGGCGGCCTTTGCCGCCGGTGCTTCAGCAAATCCAGCGAAAGGCATAACCATGGTGACGGTCAGACTCATCGGTGTCAGCGACAAAAAGGACAGGCCGCCCCGCAGCTTCGCGCTGCCGCAAAAGCTTGTATCCTATGTTCAGGCCACGCCGCTTTTCCTGATCCTCGGCTTTTTCTTGGCTCTGCCGATCGTCATGATCGCCATCGTCAGTTTCTGGGATTATGACTTCGCCCAGATGTATCCTGATTTCGTGACCTTCAACTATCTGGAAACGCTCGGTTCCTGGGTCACGTGGCAAACTTATGTCAATACCCTGAAATACGCCGCCATCGTCTGGGCGATCACGCTGTTCTGCGGTTTCTGGGTCGCGTATTTCCTGGCTTTCCATATTCGCACTACGACAATGCAGATGATCCTGTTTCTCGTCTGCACCGTGCCGTTCCTGACATCGAACATCATCCGCATGATTTCGTGGATACCGGTTCTGGGGCGCAACGGGCTGGTCAACGGCGCGCTGGTCAATGCCGGCATCGTGCCCGCGCCCGTCGAGTGGCTGCTCTACTCGGATTTCGCCGTGGTGCTGGCCATGGTGCATCTCTACACGCTGTTCATGGTGACGCCGATCTTCAACACGCTGATGCGTATCGATAAATCGCTGATCGAGGCGGCGCGCGACGCTGGCGCGACGGGCTGGCAGACGCTCTCAAACGTCATCATTCCGCTTGCCAAGCCCGGCATGGCCATCGGCAGCATTTTCGTGGTGACGCTGGTCATGGCCGATTTCTCCACCGTTCAGGTCATGTCCGGCGGGCAGAGCGCTTCCGTGGCGCTGATGATGAAGAACCAGATGTCGCTGCTGCAATATCCGGCAGCCGCCGCAAATGCGGTCATCCTGCTCGTCCTCGTTCTTCTGATGGTCGCGGGCATCCTGCGCATCGTCGATATTCGCAAGGAGTTGTGAGCCATGCATCAGGAAAAACGCGGCCGCGAATTCTACGTCCTCGCCTTCTTTTTTCTTCTCTTCGTGCTGTTCCTTTACGGGCCGCTGTCGGCGATCCTCATCCTTGCGTTTCAGGGGCCGAATGGCGGGCTGACCTTTCCGCTGAACGGCGTTTCGCTACATTGGTTCGGCAATCTTTTCGAACAGCAGGCGGTGGGTGATTTCGGCGGATCGTTCCGCCGCTCTTTCGGGCTCGGCCTGATGGTCATGGCGGTCACCGTCATCGTTTCGCTGCTGGCCGGCCTTGCCTTCCGGCGAAAATTCATCGGTGCGACGCCGCTATTTTATCTCTCGGTCGCCAGCCTCGTGGTGCCGTCGATTATCATATCGCTCGGCATTGGCGTTATTTTTCAGCAGCTTGGGTTTGAACCTTCATGGTATACATCAGCTTTCGGGGCGCACCTCACCTGGACATTGCCCTTCGGCGTGCTGATCATGCTGGCCGTTTTTAATCGCTTTTCACCTTCCTACGAGGAGGCGGCCCGCGATCTCGGCGCATCGTCCTGGCAGACCTTCGCCCATGTGGTGCTGCCGATGATCGCGCCAAGCCTCATCGGTGTCGGCCTTTTCGGTTTCACGCTCTCTTATGACGAGTTCGCCCGCACTTTGATGACGGCGGGCACCTACAACACCCTGCCGCTGGAAATCTACGGCATGACCACCAATGTCACGACGCCGGTGCTTTATGCGCTCGGGGCTGTGACGACCCTGTTTTCCTTCCTGGTGATCGCGGCCACGCTTGGCCTGATCGTTACCCTGAACCGCCGCCATTCCCGCGGCTGAAGAAGCTGAACATGCGCATCCTCATCATCAATCCCAATACGACGCAATCCATGACGGCAACCATTGCCGATGCCGCAACACGGGTGGCCAACGCCGATACGCAAATCCTCGCCGTCACCTCGTCCATGGGTCCCGTCTCCATCGAAGGATATTACGACGAGGTTTTCGCCGTGCCCGGCCTTCTGCTGGAACTTGCCAAGGCCCCGGCGCTTGGTGCAGATGCCGCTGTCATCGCCTGTTTCGACGATACCGGGCTCGATGCCGCCCGGGCGCTCGCCGATATTCCTGTCATCGGCCTCTGTGAGGCCGGGGTTTCGAGCGCCGCTTTCATCGCGCAGAAGTTCACCATCGTGACGACCATGGAACGGTCGCGCCTGCCGCTGGAGCATCTCGTCCATCGTTATGGCATGTCCGCCCGCTGCAATGTGCGGGCCGCCGATATTCCCGTTCTGTCACTGGAAGATCCCGCTTCGAATGCCGGTGAAAGGCTGCGCGAAGAAATCTCGATGGCGCTGAGGCAGGATCGCGCCGAGGCGATCGTGCTCGGCTGTGCCGGCATGGCGGACCTTGCCGCCGAGCTTGGCGACGAATTCGGCGTGCCCGTCATCGACGGCGTCGCGGCCGCCGTGAAACAGGCCGAGTCGCTGGTGAGGATGGGGCTTTCGACCGCCAAACGCGGCGCTTATGCCGCGCCACTCTCCAAGCCCTATCGTGGATTGCTGGAAGCGTTCCAGCCGGACAGGCTTGCCGGGGCATCCGCAAGCCCCTGATACCGTCAGGTCCTCAAAGCCTCCAGCCACAGGACGACAAATGCCAGCTGGCAGGCCAGATCACGCCGCACATCGTGAAGCGCGACCCCACTCGAAATTATCCTCGCTCCGTTTCTCCTGGGGATATCCAGCCGCTCGGCCCTGGCCAATATGCCCGTGGCGTGCGCGCGACTGACCCCATAGGCCCGCGCGGCCGCTTTGCGGGAAAACTCGACACTCGCCGCATCGACGTCGCTGGTTTTGACCGCAAACACCCGCCCACAGCCCCGATGAGGCCCCTTACCGCGATGCACGCTTGCTCCGGCCCATCCGCTGCCGGCTTCTCCGGCGGCACAGGTGAGCGGGGATGGATATCCCATTTCTCTGAATTGCTGCCTCTGAAATAAGCTGTTCCCGTCGCATCACAGCGCGCCGGAAAGTCAGAACGACCATCTGGCGTTCATGCAGCCAGCCCCTTCATATCCCTGTCGTAATAGTGTCTGATATCGAGATCGTTTTTCGAGGCATATGTGTTGACGAACAGCCGTTGCACGCTCAGGGAGTTTGTCGTGAAGCCGTCAACGCAGGCGATAGGGACTGAAGTGGAAAACCGCGGGAACGGCACGCCGGGCGAAGTCTTTGCCGCCTTCCTGAAGCTCGGCGTCAGCTCGTTCGGCGGTCCCATCGCCCATCTCGGTTATTTTCGCGATGAGCTTGTCGTGCGGCGCAAATGGATCGATGAGGCCGGTTACGCCGATCTCGTGGCGCTGTGCCAGTTTCTTCCCGGCCCGGCTTCCAGCCAGGTGGGGTTTGCGCTGGGGCTCCTGAGGGCGGGGCCGCTTGGCGCTCTGGCGGCCTGGACGGCTTTTACCCTGCCATCCGCCATTTTGCTTTTGCTGTTCGCCACCGTTGCCGCTTCGATCGAGGGGCCGGTCGGCACCGGACTGCTGCATGGCCTCAAGATCGTCGCCGTCGCTGTGGTGGCGCAGGCAGTCTGGGGCATGGCGAAAAGCCTTGCGCCGGATCGGCAGCGGGCCAGCATCGCACTTGCCGGCATTGTCTGCGTGGTTTTTCTGGCCGGAGCATTCGGACAAATCCTGGCGCTTGCCGTCGGTGCCATCGCCGGGCTTGTCTTCTGTCGCGACGGTGCGGCGCGGGAAGCTGCCCATCTTCAGTTCCGTGTGCCAAAAAGCCTCGGATATATCGCGCTCGCCGCCTTCATCCTGCTTCTCGGCCTGCTGCCGCTGCTTGCGGCGGTGGCGGGATCGCAGGGCCTCTCCTTGTTCGATGCGTTTTATCGTGCCGGCGCGCTGGTCTTCGGCGGCGGGCATGTGGTTCTGCCGCTGCTGCAATCCGAAGTCGTCGCCACCGGCTGGGTGACGGAGGATGCATTTATTGCCGGATATGGCGCGACACAGGCCGTTCCCGGCCCGCTATTCACATTCGCCGCCTATCTCGGCGCGGTGGTGGGGCCGCAGCCGAACGGCGTTTTCGGTGCGGCCATCGCCCTTGTCGCGATCTTCCTGCCGGGCATGTTGCTTCTCGTCGGCGCCCTTCCTTTCTGGGAAGGGTTTCGCCGGCATCTTCCGGCGCAGGCGGCCATGCGGGGTGCAAATGCCGCCGTCGTCGGCATTCTTGGCGCCGCACTTTATGACCCGGTGTGGACGAGCGCCATCTTCACGTCGAAGGATTTCACGCTGGCGCTTGCGGGTTTCATCCTGTTGACGGTGTGGAAGACGCCGCCATGGGTCGTTGTTGTGATCTGCGCTGCGGGCGGCGTTCTGCTGGCGCTGTTTTAAGCCATTTCAGGCAGAGTCCGCATGGGCAAAAATCCAGTCCGAGAAGGCCTGCATGGCGGATGTCTGCGGTTTTGATTGCAGCCGGGTCAGCCAGTAGCTTCCAAGCGATATGGTGACGGGGAAGGGCTGAATGATTGCCCCGGACGCCAGATGCCGCGAAAACATCGATGGCGGCGCCAGCGCCACGCCCAGCCCCTGCAGCGCGGCCTCCATCATGCCAAGCGAGGTGTCGAAAACGATCCCGGCATTCACCTGCGCTGCCGGGGTCACGCCGGCCGCCGCAAACCATGTGCTCCATTCATCGGACCGGTAGCTGCGCAAAAGCATCGCCTCGACAAGATCGGCGGGCGTTTTTAAAGTCTCCGCCAACTTGGGCGTGCAGAGGGGTGAAAGTGGCGCATCGAAAAGCCGGAAGGCATCGGTGCCGTGCCACGAGCCCTGACCGAAACGAATGGCGAAATCCAGCCCTTCGGCCGCCATGTCCACCCGGTTATTGTTGGTGGAAACCCTGATATCGATGAAGGGATGCTGCTTTTGAAACTCCTGCAATCGCGGCAGGAGCCAGCCGACGGCAAATGTGCCGACGACCCCCAGAAAAAGCAATTCGCGCACCTGTCCGGCCTCGATCCTGTCGAGCGTGGTCGCCATCTGGTCGAAGGAACTGGTGACGGTGGGCAGAAGCGCTTCACCCTCGGCGGTGATTTTCAGCCCGCGCGGAAGCCGTTGAAACAGTGAGACACCCAGCCGCTTTTCCAGCACCTTCACCTGCTGGCTCACCGCCGCCTGCGTGACGCAGAGTTCGATGGCCGCGCGCGTGAAGCTGAGGTGTCTTGCCGATGCCTCGAAGGCCCGAAGACCGTTCAGGGGAAGAAATTGCCGAACCATTTGAGACCTAGATTTTCTTGTATCTCTTCCGAGATATCATGGTTTGTTCGTGCAATGTAGGGCAGCTAAAGCTCTTTCGCTGGGGACGGCGCAAATGCCGGTCATCTACCTGAGGTTTTGGAGAATGCGAAAAATGAAACTCAATCACGGATATATCGCCCTTGCAGCACTGCTCTCGGCCGGCCTGTTCACACAGGCTTCTGCCGCCGATGAAGCGAAGCTGAAGGCGATAACGGATGCCGCGATAAAGCCGGTCATGCAGAAAAACGGCATTCCGGGCCTCGCCGTCGCCATCAGTGTCAATGGCGAAAATCACGTCTTCACCTATGGCGTCATGTCCAAAAGCACCGGCCAGCCCGTCACGCCACAGACCTTGTTCGAGCTCGGCTCGATCAGCAAGACATTCACGGTTGCTCTCAGCACCTATGCCGAGATGAACGGCCAGCTGTCGCTGTCCGGCAAGGTCGCGGATTATCTTCCGTCGATGAAAGGCAAGCCGTTCGGCGATGTCGCGCTGATGCATCTCGGCACCCACACCGCAGGCGGATTCCCGCTGCAGGTGCCGGACAATGTCAAGACGGAACAGCAGCTGCTGACCTATCTCAAGGCCTGGAAACCCTCATACAAGGCCGGAACCCACCGCACCTATGCCAATCCCAGTATCGGAATGCTGGGTTACGTCACCGCAAAGGCCATGGGCCAGAGCTTTGATGACGCCATGCAAGGCACGCTGCTGCCCGGGCTGGGGCTGACGAACACCTTCACCGTGGTGCCCAAGGCAAAGATGGCGGATTATGCCCAGGGCTATAAAAGAAATGGCGACCCGGCCCGCGTGACACCGGCCATCCTTTCTTCGGAGGCCTACGGCGTCAAATCATCGGCAAGCGACATGATCCGTTTCGTCAATGCCAATATGGGTCTTGAAACACTGGACGGAAAACTGCAGCAGGCGCTTCTCAACACCCATACGGGCTATTTCAGTGTCGGCGCGATGGTGCAGGACATGATCTGGGAACAATATGCCTATCCGGTTGCCCTGAAGACGCTAGTGGATATGAACTCCGGCGCCCTTTTAAAAACGGTTCCGGTCTCCGAAATCGCGCCGCCGATGAAGCCGCGTCAGGATGTCCTCATCAACAAGACGGGTTCCACCAATGGTTTCGGGGCCTATGTGGCCTTCATACCGAAGCAGAAACACGGCGTCGTCCTTCTGGCCAACAAAAACTATCCCAATGAGGATCGTGTCGCCCTGGCCTATGAGATTTTGACGGCGCTAGACAGGGCGGAATAATACCCGTTGGCCGGTCTGCTGTCCGCCACCCCGACGTGGGAGCTGAATTGCTCCCGCGTCAAGGTGGAGTACGCTTTCGTCGAAAACGCCTGCCGGCCCTGGGAACCATGCGTTAACCGACCCATCCGAAATTCCGGGTGTGGTAACTGCGGTGAAACGTGGCGTGTCGAAAATGACATCCGACAAATAATCGGAACATAAAATGACGACGCGCTTCACCCAACTCAGGCTTGCCGGACCTGCCGCAGTGCTTATCGCCATATTGCTGGCGGGGCTGGCGGCCATTCCCTATTACGGCGTTGCGCGTCTTGATGCTGAAATCCGCCAGCGACAGGAAACGCTGGTCGGCCGCAACATCTCGATATGGATATCGGATGTGGAATTTGCGCTGACCGCGTGGACGATCTGGGATGAATCCATCGCCAAGATCGACAATTCATTCGATCTGGAATGGACCGACCGGAACATCGGACGGTCGCTCATCGGCACTTCGCGCACGCGTTTCGTCAGCATTCTCAACGGCGACGGCGATCTGATCTATTCGAAGACGGATGACGAGGTACTGCAACGCCCGTTTTTTGCCCGGAGGGCAGAGGTGATTGCGCAGGACGCTCGCTCACTTGTGGATGCCGTTCGCGAAAGGGAAGGTGGCGAAAGGCCCGAGGGTATTCCGCAGCCGATCGCCTTCAGCAAGATTGAGGTAATCGGTGACGACGCCGTCCTTCTGACGGCAAGCCTTTTTCAGCCCGATTTCAGGACGGCAATGCCTCGCGGTGAACGCGCGCCGGTACTGGTGTCCGCAATCCCCATTGCCGGCAGCCTGCAGGAATTCCTCGGAAACCGCTTCCTTCTGGACGATGCTTCCGTTGGGCCGGCCGGCAGCGTTCCGGCGGATCGTGCAAGGGTGGAAATCGCCATGGGGCCAAACGGTCAGGCGCAGGCGCTGTCCTGGCAGCCGCTGACCCCGGCGCGGGATCTGCTCCGTCAGTCCCTGCCGCTTGCCGTCACGGTTCTTGTCGTGCTCATAGCCGGTGGCATCTTCGCGGTGCGGATTTCCCGCCGCGCGGTTCATTCGCTTGTCGAGGCGGAAAAACAGATGCGGCACGCTGCCACCCATGATTTCCTCACCGGGCTGGCCAACAGGTCGCTCGTCGCATCCGAATTCTCAAGGTTGTCGCAGCAGGGAAGCCTGACTGTCGCCTGTCTTGATCTCGACGGTTTCAAGGCCATCAATGACAGCCACGGGCACGCCGCCGGGGATGCCTTGCTCAAGGCGGTCGCCACCCGCCTTCGCGCTGCCTGTCAGGAGCGCGACGTGGTGTTCCGCTTGGGCGGTGACGAGTTTGCCGTGCTGATGCCCGCCGTTTCCCTTGCCGAAGCCGAGATGCGCTGCCGGCAGCTGTGCCTGCTTCTCTCCGAGCCCTATGTTGTCGATGACAGCATGATGATCATCGGTGCGTCCTTCGGATTGAGCAGCGTCATCGGGGCGGAAACGTCCTGCGACGAGGCCTTCCGCTGCGCTGACGAAGCGCTTTACCGCGCCAAGGGTGAAGGGCGCGGCAAGGTGATGACATCGATCTGTGAGATTGAACCCGTTCGCCGGTTTGGCTGAACTGAGGGGTGGGTAACCCCTCGATGCCCGATGACAGCAGCCAGCAATCGCGCTACCGAAGACAGGATGCGCCGCCACCGATTCGGCCCGGAACGACGGTCGCATATCACATAAAGACAAATCTTTTATGCGGCTGCGATCTGCAACGGGGACGTTCGCCAAATCGCGCCGGCCGCTTTCTGGGGGACAGACGACGATGAGCGATACAGGTGGCTATTTTCCGCGCTGGCGACTGAAAACCGAAGGGCGCATCATGCCGGATGAGCGGTTGCCCGCCGGGCAGACCGCGGTTCTCGGTTTGCAGCATGTTGTCGCCATGTTCGGCTCCACGGTGCTTGCGCCACTGATCATGGGGTTCGATCCGAACGTCTCCATCCTGTTTTCGGGCATCTCGACGCTGATCTTCTTCATCGCCGTCGGTGGCCGCGTGCCGAGCTATCTCGGTTCGTCTTTTGCCTTCATCGGTCCCGTGCTGGTGGCAACCGGTGCCGCTGCCGGTGCGGCGAGCCCGAATATCGCGCTTGCCCTTGGCGGCATCATTGCCGCGGGCGTGCTTTATGCCCTGATCGGCGTCATCGTCATGATTGCCGGCCATAACTGGATTGAACGGCTGATGCCGCCGGTTCTGACCGGTGCCATCGTTGCGGCGATCGGTCTGGTGCTTGCGCCGATTGCCATTGCCAGCGCCTCCGGCACCGGCCCCGGTAATCCCGATGGCGACCAGCTGTCGCGCTGGATTGCGATTTTGACAGTCACATCCGTCGGTGCAATCGCGGTCTATGCGCCCGGCATGGCGCGACGCCTGCCCATCCTTCTCGGTGGCGCCATTGCCTACATCGCCTATCTGGTGCTGGCCAACGGCCTCGGTCTCGGCAAGCCCGTCGATTTTTCAGGCGTTGCGGCCGCATCCTGGTTTGGACTGCCGACATTTACCACGCCGGTATTTTCCGCCTCGGCAATCGCGCTGATCGCGCCTGTCGTCGTCATTCTGGTGGCGGAAAATCTCGGACATATCAAGGCGATCGGCGCAATGACCGGCCGCAACCTCGATCCTTATCTCGGCCGCGCCTTCATCGGTGATGGCATCGCCACCATCTTTTCCGGCGCTTTTGGCGGAACCGGGATGACGACCTATGCCGAAAACATGGGCGTCATGGCGATTACCCGCATTTTCTCGACGCTGGTTTTCATCGTTGCGGCGCTGGTTGCCATCATTCTCGGTTTCTCGCCGAAATTCGGTGCGCTGATCCAGACGATACCGGGACCCGTCATCGGCGGCCTGTCCGTCGTGGTGTTCGGTCTGATCGCTGCGACCGCCGGGCGCATCTGGGTTGAGAACAAGGTCGATTTTTCCGAGCCGCGCAATCTCATCACCGTGGGCATCGCGCTGGTGCTGGGTGCCGGCAACTTCAAGCTCAATGTCGGCGGTTTCACGCTGGATGGTATCGGCACGGCGACGATCGGCGCCATTGTCTTTTACCATCTGCTCAGCCTTGGCGCCTCGGCCCAGGGGAAATCCCGCTAAAGACTGAGGCCCGGAAGAACCGCACGAATGTGATCGCCAAGCGCCCTGGCCGCCGATGATGTCTGGGGATCGGAAAATGCGATGGCTATTCCGATCGTCGGCAGCGGCGGCAGGCCATCCCTGACGATATGAAGGTCGGGCGGAACGGCTGTTTTCGTCAGCACGCTGATGGCGTGGCCGGAGCGGGCGATGGCGATGAGACCGGCAAGGCTGGTGCTGGCAAAGGCGACCCGGTAGCGGCGATTGGCGCTTTCCATGGCATCGCAGGCCGCGCGGTGATCCAGCGTCGCCGGTGCCGAGAGCGCCAGCGGCAGCACGTCCTTGGCCAGCAGGTCGGGTTCCGGCCTGTCCGCCACCCAGACGAAACTCTCCCTGCGCAGAACCTCGGGATGATCAGGATCGGCCTGTGAGACCAGCGCCATGTCGATCTGGCGGCGGCGCAGCAGCGGATGCAGCTCTATGGTTGGCGCGCAGACCATCCGCAGGTCAACTTTCGGGTAGGTTGCGCAGAAGCCCCGCAGCAGTTCCGGCAGGAAGGCGATGGAATAATCCTCCGGACATCCAAGGCTGACGGTTCCCTGAAGGATCGCCTCGCTCATATCCGCAAGGATTTCATCGTGCCGGGCAAGCAGCGCATTGGCATGCGCAAGCAGCTTTTCTCCCGCCGCAGTCACCCGCACCCCCGAACCCGTTCGTTGCAGCAGGCTGTGGCCCACCTGTTCTTCAAGCCGCTGCATCTGCGTGCTGAGCGCCGATTGCGTGCGCCCGACCTGCATGGCGGCGACGCTGATGGAGCCGGCGCGGGCGACGATGACGAAGTTCTTGAGAAGCGTAAGGTCGAGCATGGAGATATCAAAATTATCGATATCTGCTTCAGATACTATCAATTGGACTGCCTGCGCAAGGGCCTGTTACCGTTCTTCAGGATCACCTCTTTGGGGAACGTGTCATGGACAACATTTCGAAAAACGCCATTTCGCTGAACGATGAACCGGCCTTCTGGGCTGCCGCCAATAAACACCTGACCCGCTATGGGCCGGCCTTCGAGGAAATCATCGTCGAACGCGCCGCGGGAAGTTTTGTTTATGATGCGGATGACCGCGCCATTCTCGATTTCACCTCCGGCCAGATGAGCGCCCTGATTGGGCACACCCACCCGGATATTGTCGCCACCGTCAACCGGCAGATGGCCTCGGTTGCGCATCTCTTCTCCGGCATGCTGTCGCGCCCCGTCGTCGAACTTGCGGCACGGCTGGCGGCGCTGGCGCCCGGTCTCGACCGCGTGCAATTGCTGACGACAGGGGCGGAATCCAATGAAGCGGCGATCCGCATGGCAAAGCTTGTCACCGGCGGCCACGAGGTCGTGGCGTTTGCCCAGAGCTGGCATGGCATGACCGGCGCTGCGGCATCTGCCACCTATAGTGCCGGCCGCAGGGGTTACGGCCCGGCGACGGCCGGTTCGCTGGTCATTCCGGCCCCGAATGCCTATCGCCCACGCTTCCGCAATCCGGATGGATCGAATGACTGGCAGGCCGAACTTGACGATGCCTTCGAACTGATCGACCGCCAGTCGACCGGCAATCTCGCCGCCTTCATTGCCGAGCCTATCCTCTCAAGCGGTGGCATTCTCGAACTGCCGCCCGGTTATCTCGCTGCCCTGAAGAAGAAATGCGAGGAGCGCGGCATGCTGCTCATCCTCGACGAAGCCCAGACCGGCGTCGGCCGGACGGGGCACATGTTCGCCTTCCAGCGCGATGGCGTGACGCCCGACATCATGACGCTCTCCAAGACGCTCGGCGCCGGCCTGCCGCTCGCAGCCGTGATGACAAGCGCCGAAGTGGAGCAAAAGGCCTTCGAGAGGGGCTTCCTGTTCTATACGACGCATGTGTCCGATCCGCTGCCGGCGGCTGTGGGTGTGACGGTCCTTGACGTGGTTGCGCGTGACGGTCTGGTGGAACAGGCGATTGCCCGCGGAAAGCGCCTGAAGGACGGGCTTTTATCCCTGCAGCAGCGGTTCGAATGCGTCGGCGACGTGCGCGGTCGCGGGCTGCTGCTGGGACTGGAAGTCGTGGCCGACCGGCATACGAAGGCCCCGGGTTTCGAACTCGGTGCGCGCATCATGCAGGAGGCGATACTGCGCGGCATGAGCATGAATATCGTCAAGCTGCCCGGCATGGGCGGCGTTTTCCGCATCGCCCCGGCTCTGACCGTGTCGGATGCCGAAATCGACCTTGGGCTGGATATTCTGGCGGATTCCATCGAATCCGCGCAGGCCGCGCGATAGGGCAGTGACGCCACGTATCTTTGCACCCGCCTGAAGGTGAAAATTCAGGCGGGTGGCTGCGGCGTGACCACTGCTTTCAGGAGTGAGCGACATCTGACGTCCCCATGGAAAAATCAGGGTTACGGGACATTGCTCAGTCCAGCCATTCTTGGCCAGGTCTCATTGTCCGCCGCCTCCGTCGGATTCTCATATCAAATCACGCTCGTGGCTCCGGCGGCTCTTCAGCAAATCGTTGCTGACGAGAATTGCAGATACTCTTGCGGCATGATCTTTCGCGATGCCGGCCGGTGAGCCGGCTTTCCTGTCGCATAGGCCTCCGTGGTTCTCCCCACACCGGGAAACGGAACGTGCAAACTTTCCCTCTTAGTCTAGACGAGCAGGATTTGCTTTTTGGGACCCTGCCATGGAAAAAGCATTGCGATGGCGAGCAGCGCTGGTAGATCGCGGGCAAAATTTGTTCAGCCGAATCGTCGGTTTTTTTTTAGCGTTGTGAGCAGTTTATGTGTCGGTGCTGCGTGGACTGGGAAGCATGATGAATGTGACTGGTCGTAGCGAAAATATTGGTTAGCCTTATGAATGTCGGGCGGTCGGATTTTACAGAGGATCCTGTTTCGGGGAGCAGTCATCGGTGGAGCGGAAACAGGCGGAGCGGAATACATCCATGAACATCTCGCCATTGCGGTGCGTGCATGTGGCCGTCCTGTCGCTTCTGTTCACGTCTCTCCTCTTCGGCGCGGCGCGGGCGCAAGGGCCGTCGGCGGCGCAGAAAGCGGTTGCCGCTTCCGACATCGCCGCCTTGAGGGCGGCATTGCATGAGGATGCCGGCGTGACGGACGGTGCCACCTTGTCGGCGCTTCTGAGGCAGGCCATCAGGCGGCTGGCGGAGAGCGACTCCTCAGACAAGGAAGAGGCGCGTGAAATCATTCGCGTTCTGGCGGCGTCCGGCGCTCCGCTCGACAGAGCTTTTGAAACCGTTCTGGGAGACCGGATTGGTATGCCGGCCACGTGGATTGCCAGAATCCCCGGGGAGCGTCGATTGGCTGTCGAGCTGATCGGCACCGTGCCGGAGGATCTGCGTTGCCCGATGATCGTCGATATGGCCGGGGACGGGAATAAGGGGCAGTGGGAAAATGCCGTTGCCGCGCTCGACACCTTACCCTCGCAAAAAAGGGCGTCGCCTGAATGCCTCGACCTGTTTCGTATTGGAATCCGGGCCGCCGACCCTTCGACCGTCGCACTGCGTATGAAATCACTTCTCGCGTCTGGCATGGTGCCTCGGGCGCAGGAGGCCGCCCGCATACTGGCGGTTCTTCCCGCCGACAGGGCCGGGGCGGATGTCGCCGAGAACATACTGAAAAGCGTTGATCCGGATGCTCCATTGCCGCTGGAAACCTTTGACGGATATCCCTATCGGCCGGCGAGCCTCTTTGCCTATCTCGTGAATGTATCGCTCGGCCGTTTCAGCACGCCGCTTCAGCAGAATCTCGCATCCATGCCGGCCTGGGTGGAGGTTCTCACCCGACATGACCGGCGCGAGGAAACATGCGTCGACCAGAATATTCAGGAAGCCGCCGGCGCCTGGCAGAATGCCGATCCTGAAGACAGAAGCCTGCCGGAAGACAGGAGGCTTATCCTTTTGAGAGCGGCGACAGGCTGGCTCATTCGCCATTGTGCGGTGGGCTCCGTCCAGAAGATTCCATGGACGGATATGGTCCGGCGCGGCGGCCGTGATCTGGTTGTCGCGGCGATGGATCGTGGCGCGGTCTTTTCCGATCCCGCTTCCATCATAAATACCGCCATATGCGAACGCGATGCCGAACTCGCCATCGGCCTGATGCGGCGCGACGGGTTGAATGTCGGTCTTTCCGCATTCCTTGCCTGCCTCACCCCGGCGCAACTGACGCGGAATGGGGCTGGGGACCTTCGGATGCTGTCGTGGCTGATACGGCACGGAGCCGATCCCGATGAAACGATCGCCGATGCTTCGCCGCTCGCCGTCGCCGAGCTGTATGATCGCAGGGAGGTGGCGGAAGCACTCAAGGAAGCAGGTGCCGGATCAACGGCATTCACGGGGGAGGGACGGCGTCTCTGGCTGGGCCGCCTGTTGCGGCTTGTCGCCGGTTTTCCGCCGGATCTCCTTCCTTTCGAAGATGGTTATCAGGACACGCCTTGGAGCATGAATGTCGATGAAAAGGATCTCGATGGCGACGGGCGGCCGGAATATATCGTCTGGGACAATTGCGGATCGGCGGTATGTGATTTCGCCGTTCTGATGAAGGCCGGGCATCAATGGCGCGTGCTGCTGAACGACGCGGGGAATTTGGAGCAACTGGCGACGAAGCATCTGGGATGGTCCGACCTTCGCGTCAGCGGACGCGTTGCCGCGGCTGAATATCAGATGACGGTCTACCGCTTCGATGGTGTGTCATATCTTCCGTTACAATGTGAAACAGCCACCTATGAGGGCGACGGCGATCCTGTTGTCAGGCCGGTGCCGTGTGCCCGTTGAGGCGGTCAGTCGCCCGACCCGTCGCGCGGCGGGGATTATTGCGTTTTCCAGGTCTCAAGCAGCATTCCGACAAATTTTTCCGCGGCCGGTGACAGCGTGCTGCTTCGCCTTTGCACGATGCCGATCGTACGGGAGACGACGGGATTGACGATCGGCCGGGTGACGAGAAACGGGTGATCGTCCTGCGGTGTCGCCAGTCGCGGCAGTACCGAAATCCCCAGTCCCGCCTCCACCAGCCCAAGCGAGGTGTTGAGGTGGGTCACCTCGTAAAACCAGTTCAGCTTGAGGTTGTGCCTCGCAAGCGCGCCGTCGAGCAGCGTCCTGTTGCCGCTGGAACGGTCCACGACAACAAGCGGATAGGCCTCCAGCTGGTTCCACTGGATCGTTTCGAAAGCCGCAAGAGGGTGATCTTTCCGCATCGCCAGCACGAAGGGGTCGTCGATGAGCGGTTCGAACGACAGATCGGGATCGGAATTGCCCATCAGATTGATGCCGAACTCAACCTCGCCTCTGGCGACCGCCTGCAGCCCCTCATTGGCCGTTAGATCCCGGATACGCAGCCTTATATGCGGATATTGCCGGCTGAAGGTCTTGATGACGGCGGGGAGAAAATAGAACGCCGCTGTCGGAACACATGCCATCGTAATGAGGCCGCGTCGCTGGGCGCCGTCCTTCATCGCGAAAAGCGATCCGTCGAACTCCTCCAGCATACGCCGGACAAGCGGTATGACTTCCTGACCCATGGCCGTCGGCGCGACATGGCGGGTGGTTCTTTCCAGCAGCGGCGCACCAATGGCCTGTTCCAGTTTCTGGATACGCCGGGTCAATGCCGGCTGTGAAATATGGAGCGCTTCCGCGGCTCTGTGAAAGCTCTCCATTTCAACCACGGCTTGAAAGGCGCGCAGGTCCAGAATTTCGCAATTAATGCTCATAACGCAATAATACCTCCGAACATTGCATTTAACAGATTAGCGTCTTTTGCCCATATTGCAACAACAAGGCGGATTGATCCGCTAAATGCAAGATTGAGGCGACTGATGAATGATCTGCTCAAGATACCCTGTGTGCTGATGCGCGGCGGAACCTCACGTGGACCGTTCTTTCTCGCATCCGACCTTCCGCGTGATCCGGTAGAGAGGGATGCCGCCCTCCTGTCCATCATGGGCTCGGGCCATCCGCTGCAGATCGACGGCATCGGCGGGGGTAATCCGGTGACGTCGAAAGTCGCCATCATCGGCCCTGCAACCGTCGAAGGGGCCGATATCGATTACCTGTTCGCGCAGGTCCGGACCGACAGGCAATATGTGGACTATTCGCCCAACTGCGGCAACATGCTGGCCGCCGTCGGGCCTTTTGCGATCGAAGCAGGGCTTGTTGCCGCTCATCGGAACGATACAGTGGTGCGCATCCACAATGTGAATACCGGAAAGCTGATCGAGGCAAAGGTGCCGACGCGCGGCAGCGAGGTGATTTATCTTGGCGATGCCTCCATTGACGGGGTTCCGGGTCTGGCCGCGCCGATTGCCCTGACCTTCGTGGATGCCGCCGGGGCGAAGACAGGCAGACTGTTGCCCACTGGAGCCCCCCTCGACACGATCGACGGTGTGGATGTGACGGCCATCGACTGTGCGATCCCGATGGTTCTCATGCGCGCAGCCGATCTCGGTGTCAGCGGATATGAGGACCCGCAAACCCTGAGCGGCAACAGGGACCTTATGGAGCGGATGGGCAGCATACGTGTTCAGGCCGGTCGGCGGATGGGCATGGGGGAGGTGAAGGACATGGTAATACCGAAGCCCGTGCTGGTCGCTCCCGCACGCAATGGCGGCACCCTTTCGGTGCGTTATTTCATGCCCAGCGAATGTCATCCCGCACTGGCGACGACGGGCGCTGTCGGGATTGCCAGGGCAGCCGTGACGGAGGGCTCCATTGCATACGAGCTCGCCGGACGCCCATCCGTGCCGACCCAGATCCGCCTCGAGCATCCAGCCGGTCGCCTCGACGTGCAGTTGGAGATGCGAAACGGGGCGATAACAGCGGGCCTCGTGAGGACGGCGCGCAGGCTTTTCGAGGGTTTTGCCTTCGCCAAGCCAATCGCTGCAATCAACGACGCGGCTTAGACAACAGTCAGTCATTCAAAACATAGCAAACCGGGAGGAGACCCATATGCGTAAATACCTGTTAGCAACCGCAGCGCTCTGTGCGCTGGCGGCATCTGCAAATGCCGAATCCGTCAGAATGAGCGTTGGCTCGTACAATCTCAACAACCTGCCTTTTCCTGTCGCCGCCAGCCTCGGCTTCTACAAGGATGAAGGTCTTGACGTGACGACAGAGAATTTTGCCCAGGGCGGCTCGAAGGTCCTGCAGGCGCTGGTCGCCGGCTCGACGGATGTCGCCGTCGGCTTTTACGATCATACCATCCAGATGCAGTCCCAGAACAAGCACGTCATCGGCTTTGTCCAGCTTGCCCGCAATTCGGGTCTGGTGCTTGCGGGAAAGAACGATACCGACTTCGATCCGGTAAAGCCGGAAACCATCAAGGGCAAGAAGGTCGGTATCACGTCTCCCGGCTCGTCCTCGGATTTCTTCATCCGTTATTACATGAAGCAGCACAATCTCAGCGACAATGACATCTCCATCATCGGTGTGGGTTCCGGTGCTGCGGCGGTGGCCGCGCTGCAGCAGGAAAAAATCGACCTGCTCGTCAATTACGATCCGGCCGCGACGATCGTGGTCGAGCGCGGGCTGGGCAAGATCCTCATCGATGCGCGAAGCGACAAGGGCGCCAGGGATGTTTATGGCGGCATTTACCCCACCTCGGTGCTGTATGCGACGCAGGAATATATCGATGCCCATCCGGAGGTGATCCAGAAAGTCACCAATGCCACCGTGCGGGCATTGCACTGGATGAAGCAGCATTCGGCCGAGGAAATCGTCGACAGGCTGCCGGATGATTTCGTCTCCGGCGACAAGAAGACCTACATCAAGGCTGTCGAAGCGGCCAAGGCGATCTTCTCCGAAGACGGCAGGTTTGAGCCGGCCGATCTGGAAACGCCTCTGGCGGTTCTCAAAAGCTTCAACGACGCGGTCGCCAAGGCAACGATTGACCTCAACACCACCTATACCAACAAGTTCGTCGAGGCCGCCGCCTCGAAGGCTGCAAACTGAGGGGGCCGCGATGTCATCGCCAGTCAGGAAGTTAGAGCCCGTGACCGAATTCAAACCCCAGCCCATGGTGACAATCGATAACGTAACCATGGCTTTCGGTTCGTTCGTTGCCGTTCAGGACGTGAACCTCGAGGTGGGCGATGGAGAGTTTCTCTCCATCGTAGGCCCGACGGGATGCGGAAAATCCACCATCCTCAACGCCATTGCGGGGCTGCTGAAGCCGGCGCAGGGGAAAGTGGCCATCGATGATGTTCCGGTTCAGGGTGTGCAGAACACCATCGGATATCTTTTCCAGCAGGATGCGCTGCTTCCCTGGAAGACGGCATATCAGAATGTCGAGCTTGGCCTGCTGTTCCGCGGCGTTCCCGAAAATGAACGGCGCCAGAAGGTTCTGGCCTGGCTCGAAAAGGTCGGGCTGAAGGGCTTCGAAGGTCGTTTTCCGCACCAGCTTTCGGGCGGGCAGCGCAAACGTGTGCAGATGGCGCAGGCGCTCATCACCGAGCCGAAGGTCATCCTGATGGACGAACCCTTTTCGGCGCTGGATATCCACACCCGCCATCTGATGCAGAATGAGCTGCTTCGGTTATGGCAGGAAGACCGTCGGGCGGTGGTCATGATCACCCATGATCTCGAAGAGGCGATTGCGCTCGGAGACCGCGTCGTCGTTCTCGCTGCCGGTCCGAAAAGCCGGGTCATCGAAAGCTTCCCCGTCGATCTGGAACGGCCGCGCAACGTTGCGGAAATCAAACTCGATCCGAAATTCATGACCCTGTATCGCGACATATGGGCATCGCTGCGCGGTGAAGTGGAGAAAAGCTATGCAAGCCGTTAATGTTCGTATCATTCAGGTCGTGCTTCTGGTGGTGCTTCTGGGCGGCTGGCAGCTCGGCGTCACCTCGGGAGCGATCGACCGCTTCTTCTTTCCGGCGCCCTATGACATCGTCATGCAGGTGGTCACCTGGGTTGCCGATGCCGGCTTTTACAAACATGTCGGCATCACGCTCAGCGAAACGGTGCTCGGTTATCTCATCGGTACGGGCCTTGGCGTCGGCGCCGGCGTATGGCTGGGGCTAAGCCCCTTTGTCGCCCGCGTGCTGGATCCCTTCATCAAGGCGGTGAATGCCATTCCGCGTGTCGTTCTGGCGCCGATTTTTGTCCTGTGGCTGGGTCTTGGCCTGTGGTCCAAGGTTGCGCTTGCGGTGACGCTCGTCTTCTTCGTCACCTTCTTTAACGCCATGCAGGGCGTACGCGAGGTGAACCCCGTCGTGCTTTCCAATTCCCGCATTCTTGGCGCCAAGCGTTCGGATCTGCTGCGCCACGTCTATTTCCCGGCAGCGGCCAGCTGGATATTGTCGTCGCTGCGCACATCCGTGGGCTTTGCGGTGGTTGGCGCCATCATCGGTGAATATCTGGGGGCTTCGGCAGGCCTTGGCTATCTGATCGCCCGCTCCGAAGGAAATTTCGACGCGGTGGGTGTCTTCGCAGGCATCATCATTCTTGCCGTCTTCGTTCTCATCATCGACCTTATTCTCGATATTGCCGAGAAGAGGCTGATCACCTGGCGGCCGAATGCGGGTGAAGAACGACCTGCCTGAGGTCTGGCTTGTGCTGATACCAAACGAGGCGGCCCATACCGCCTCGTTTCATGAAAGGAACAGGCTCTGCCTGAAGCCTGATCTGTCGGGATTGCACCCGGCGATGGTCGGCGCTCAGGAAAGCGTCTGTTTGAGGACGGCCAGCGCCCCTTTCGTCAGGATGTCGTCCGCGCCGATCGATGTCCTGAGCCCGAACACATCCGCGGCAATCAGATAGAGATCGTTCAGCCCATCATTGCCGACGATAGCTGCCTCGTCGCCCTCCGCATACCATCCGGCATCGCGGGCCTGCCGAAATTCCTGCCCGATGACCAGTCCCCGCACATAGGAGCGCAGCTGATCCGGCGAAAGCCGGCCGGCAAGCCCGCCGGTGCGCGCCGAAAACATGAGCGACAACATGGCGGCGGATCGTTTTGCCTCTTTCAGACCCCAGCGATATGCCTCGGGATCGTCGACCGGCGGCTGCGTTGAACCGCGCGCGATGAAGGAATGATTGATGAGCAGGTTGAAAATTTCACCGGTCACGAATGTCTGGAAACCGTCGATCCGCCCCGCCTTCACCCGCGCCCATTTGCTATGGGTTCCGGGGATGATGAGGGTGGCGTCTTCGCCAAGGCCGTGGCCGACGATCTGGGTTTCTTCGCCGCGCATCACATCCGGAAAGGGCTGGCGGGCGGGGTCGTTGAGACCCGGCAGGAAGACGAGGTCGGAGCCGTTCGGCAGCGTCCTGCACACCGTACCGGCGGCAAGTTCAGCCGGGCCTGCCGGGCACGGCACGTAAGCGACCTCGACCCAGCCATTGCGGCTGGTGATCATGCCGAGTGCGGCGACGGGCAGGGCCCCGTGGCGCGAGAACCAGGGTGCGAGTGCCGCCATCAGCGCCGCCTCATGCTCACCCTTGCCAAGGCTCGAAATACCGTCGGCGGTTTCCAGATGAGCGAGTTCTTCGCCGCCTTCACCAACGAGCGCCGCCCTCAGTGATGTCGTTCCCCAATCGACGATGATCGATGTCGCCGCTGCTGCCATGTCTTGAACCTCCTCGTTCATTTCATCTTGGGGCTTGTCATAGGGTGCGAGTCTATGTAGTGTCAATTAGTGAATTCAAGGTATCAAAATATGATACTAAATTGGGAGGAGAAAGATGGTGGCTGGCCTCAAGGGGATTTTGCCTGTTCTGCCCACGCCGTTTCTGGCTGATGGCGGCATTGACGAAGCGGGTATGAAGCGGCTGGTGGTCTTTGCGCTCGACAAGGGCGTGGATGGTGTCGTGTTTCCCGGTTTCGCCAGCGAGGTGGAGGCTTTGAATGCCGCCGAGCGTGCAGCGCTGCTGAAGATCGTCGTGGACGCGGTGGCCGGTCGGGTGCCTGTTGTGGCCGGCGCCAGTGCGGCCGACTGGCGTGAGGTGGTCGAGCACGGGCGGGCGGCGTCGGCGCTCGGCATTCGCCACCTGATGGTGCAGCCGCCCAAATCGGTCGGCACGGATGCGCCGGCGCTGATCGAATTCCTCGGCCGGATCGTCGAGGCGCTGCCCGAGGTTGAAATCATCCTGCAGAACGCGCCTGCGCCGCGCGGCTCCGACCTTTCGCCGCAGGCAATCGTGGAGATCGTGCGCGCCTTGCCGCAGGTGACCTATGTCAAGGAAGAAACGCTTCCCGCCGGCCCGGCCATCAGCCACATCATCGCCCATGCGCCTTCGACACTGAAGGGCGTCATCGGTGGCGGCGGCGCGCGTTACATTCTCGACGAATATGCCCGGGGTGCTACGGCTGCCATGCCGGCGCTGGAGATCGCCGAGGAACATGTGGCCATCGACCGGGCGCTTGTTGCCGGGCGGCAGGAAGAGGCTCGCCGGATCTATGTCCGCACCCTGCCGCTTCTGGTGTTGCAGGCGGTCTATCGCATGCGGCTGACCAAATATGTGCTCGCCCGTCGCGGCGTGATCGAAGGTGTCGGCGTGCGTGCGCCGACACCCGAGCTTGATGCGGCGGCCATTGCCGATATTGACGCCAATCTGGTCGAACTCGGCCTTGTTGCTGCGGAGGCCGCATGAACAGCCCCATCGCAACCGTCGAAGTCTTCACGCTGACCCAGCCGCGCAAGGTGCCCTATCTTGGCGCGCTCAGGGAAGGTGAGGTGGTCAATCCCAACGGCTACATCGTGCGCAAGGGCAATCGCACGGTCTACCCCACCTTCGACCGCAGCGTGCTGGTGCGCATGACCACCGAAGCCGGCACTGTCGGCTGGGGCGAGACCTATGGCATCGTCGCCCCCGGCGCGGTCGCCGCCCTCATCAATGATCTTCTCGCCGGTTTCGTGATCGGCCGTGACGCGTCCGATCCTTCGGCTGTTTATGACGACCTCTACGACATGATGCGGGTGCGCGGTTATACCGGCGGCTTTTACGTCGATGCGCTCGCCGCACTCGATATCGCGCTCTGGGATATTGCCGGGCAGGAAGCCGGAAAATCGGTTCGCGACCTTCTGGGCGGCGGGGTAGATACGTTTCCGGCCTATGTTTCCGGTCTGCCTGAAAGGACGTTGAAGGCGCGCGGGGAACTGGCGAAATACTGGCAGGATCGCGGCTTCAACGCCTTCAAATTCGCAACGCCGGTGGCTGATGACGGCCCGGCGGCGGAAATTGCCAATCTCCGGCAGATGCTTGGGCCGCAGGCGAAGATCGCCGCCGACATGCACTGGAACCAGACGCCGGAACGGGCGCTGGAACTGATTGCCGAAATGCAGCCCTTCGACCCGTGGTTCGCCGAGGCGCCCGTCTGGACGGAGGACATTGCCGGTCTGGAGAAGGTTTCGAAGAATACCGACGTGCCGATTGCCGTCGGTGAGGAATGGCGCACCCATTGGGATATGCGTGCCCGCATCGAACGCTGCCGCATCGCGATCGTGCAGCCGGAAATGGGCCATAAGGGCATCACCAATTTCATCCGCATCGGCGCCCTTGCCGCCGAGCACGGCATTGACGTGATCCCGCACGCCACCGTTGGCGCCGGCATCTTCCTTGCCGCCAGCCTGCAGGCGTCGTCGACATTGTCGATGCTGAAGGGACACGAATTCCAGCACTCGATCTTCGAGCCGAACCGCCGCCTGCTGGAAGGCGACATGGATTGCCGCGAAGGCAGGTATCACCTGCCGTCGGGACCGGGACTTGGGGTACGACCGTCGGAGGCGGCGCTCGGTCTGATTGAACGTATCTGATTTGGTTTTTTGGAGGAGGAAACCATGACCAAAAGAATGAAAAAGCTGGCGCTCAGCACCGCGACCGCCGTTTTGATGACCATGGGCGTTGTTGCGCCCGCCATGGCCGATACCGTGCTGAAGTTCATTTCCTGGCAGACCGACGATGCCGGAACGGGCGAATGGTGGCATTCCGCCATCGCCGCCTTCGAGAAACAGCATCCGGGGGTGAAGATCGAATTCACCAAGGCGGAGCGCAGTTCCTACGCGGATACGATGACCACGCTTTTCGCCGCCAACCAGCCGCCGCAGATCGTGCATCTGGCGTCCTTCGAATTCCAGATGTTTGCCGATAGCGGCTGGCTGGAACCGCTCGACCCGTGGCTGAAGAAGGATGGCATCGACATGACCGGCTGGGCCGGCCAGCAGAAATGCGAATGGAACGGCGAAACCGTCTGCATCATGACCAACTATTTCGGTTTCGTCATGGCCTATAACAAGAAGCTGCTGGAAGAAGCCGGCGTCGCGGTTCCGAAGACCTATGACGAGTTTCTGGCTGCGGCAAAAGCCACGACCAAGGATCTGAACGGCGACGGCATCATCGACCAGTTCGGCACCGGCCACGAAACCAAGGGTGGTCCGGGGCAATATCTGACGGAAATGCTGAACTACATCATCGATGCCGGCGCCTACTGGACCGACAAGGATGGCAACATCACCATCGATACGCCCCAGATGGTCGAGGGCCTTTCACGCTGGAAAACCGTGATGAAGAGCGGCATCAGCCCGGTCGACATGAGCGCCAGCGACGTGCGCAAGCTGTTTGCCGATGGCAAGATGGCCATGCGGCTCGATGGACCGTGGCTTTATGGCACGACTGAAAAGGGTTCGGCCAAGAGCGACATCGTTTATGTCGCGCCGCCGCTTCATCCGCCACTTGGCGGCTCGTCCAACGTGCTGGCCATGCCGGCCGATATTCCTGACGACCAGAAGGCGTTGGTCTGGGATTTCATCAAGCTGACGATGACGCCGGAATTCCAGCGCAGTTACGCCACCCTTGGCGGCAACACCCCGCCAAGCCCGAAGGCGGATGTCTCGGGTGTTGAAAAGACCATCCCGCATTTTCCGGTGCTGATCGAAACAATGAAGGCCGCGTCTGAAGCCGGTATCGACCGCATTCCGACCGGGCTTGAGCTTTTCTACAACGAGTTCAGCAAGATGGTGATGGAAGAAAGCCAGCGGATGATCATTCAGGATCTCGACCCGGCGGAGGTGGCGAAAACCATGCAGGCAAAGGCCGAAGCCATCAAGGGTTGATCCCCCATTGTCCTGATCTTGTTGTCCTGCCATGGCCCCGTAAAGGGCCATGGCCATCATTCGCATCCGGCAGGAGGACCATCCATGACCGAACCCGTTCGGGCTGGGCGTCGCAAGTTTTTCGATCTTGCGCGTCCCAGCCGGCAACATCTCCTCGGCTATATTCTGATCGCGCCCGCGGTCCTGATGGTTGCCGCCATCATCGTCTGGCCGCTCGTACTGGCCATCGACCTGTCGTTCCAGCAGGTCAAGATACCAAGGCTTGGCGGCGCCAGCCGGCCGTTTTCGCTGAGCAATTACACCTGGCTGTTCTCGTCGCCGGAATTCTGGCTGGCCTGCTGGGTAACGCTGAAACTGGTCATCGTCGTTACTGCCGGCAGCGTCGCGGTTGGCCTCAGCACGGCGCTTCTCGCCAATAACCGTTTCAAGGGCCGCACCGTCGCGCGGCTGGGAATGGCGCTGCCATGGGCCGTGCCGGAAATCATCGCGGTCGTCATCTTTGCGTGGATGTTCGATACTTCCTTCGGCCTGTTCGGCTGGCTGGCGATCAAGCTCGGTTTCACCGATCAGATGATCCCATGGGTCAGCAGTTCCACGGCCGCATTCTGGGCCGTGGCGATCACCATGGTGTGGAAGGGTTTTCCTTTCGTCTCGATCATGTGTCTGGCCGGTCTGCAGTCCATCCCCGCCGATTATTATGCGGCGGCCAAGGTCGATGGCGCGAGTGTATGGCAGCGTTTCCGCTGGATCACCATGCCGCTTTTGATGCCGGTGCTGGGCGTGACGCTGGTGCTGACGCTGCTTTGGGTATTCCGCGACTTTTCCATCATCAAGGTTCTGACCGGCGGCGGGCCGCTGCGTTCAACCCAGACACTGTCGATCATGACCTATGACCAGGCCTTCCAGTATCACAATTTCGGTCGTGCCGCCGCCGTCGGCGTGCTGACGCTGGTGATCTGCATCGTCGCGAGCCTCCTGATGCTCGGCCGGCGTTCGAAATCGATCTATTGAGGAGGCTTTGATGAAACGGACATTTTTACAGAGCCTTGCCCTTTACGCGACTGTGATCTTCACGCTGGTGATGATCCTGTTTCCGGTCTACTGGCTGCTGGTCACGGCACTTTCCACCACCGATGAGCTTTACCGCCTGCCGCCGACCTTCTGGCCGGACGATCCGCAGTGGGACATCTTCGCCCGCGTCTGGGCGGCAAAACCGATCCTGCTGTGGCTTTGGAATTCGATGCTGGCGGCCATCGGCTCGGTGGCGCTGTCGATGCTGGTTTCGGTCAGCGCTGGTTATGCGCTGTCGCGTTATTCCATGCGGGGTGGCGCGACCATGGGCCTCTTCGTCCTGACGGCGAAGATGCTGCCCGCGACGCTGCTGGTCATTCCGCTGTTTTCGATCTTTTCCAGCTTCGGCCTGATCGGCAGCCTGTGGACGCTGGTTCTGGCGCATTCGACAATGATCATTCCTTTCGCCACATGGATGCTGAAAGGCTATTTCGACACCATCCCCAAGGAGTTGGAACAGGCTGCCATGGTCGACGGCTGCTCGCCGATCGGCGCGATGGTGCGTGTCGTGCTTCCCATCGCCACGCCGGGGCTTGCCGCCACCGCACTTTATGCCTTCGTGCTCAGCTGGGCAGACTATGCCTATGCGCGCACCTTCCTCGTCAACTCGCCGGACAACTGGACGGCCAATCTCGGCATCACCACGATGCAGGGCGAATATGTCACCTACTGGAACGACATTTCCGCCGCATCCGTGTTCATCGCGCTGCCGATCATCGCAATCTACCTGTTCCTGGAACGTTATTTGGTCGGCGGCCTCACCGCTGGCGCGGAGAAATAAGCATGGCCAATATTTCCATTCGCAACGTCAGCAAGTCCTATGGCGCGCTCAACGTGCTCAGGCCGTTTTCGCTTGAGATCGAGAACGGCGAGTTCGTGGTGCTGGTCGGGCCTTCCGGCTGCGGCAAGTCGACGATGCTGAAAATCCTCGCCGGCCTCGAACCGGCAAGCGAAGGCCAGATCTTCATCGGCGACAACGAAGTGACGGATCTGGCGCCGGGTGACCGCGACATCGCCATGGTGTTCCAGAACTATGCGCTTTATCCGCACCTCACCGTTCGCCAGAATATCGGCTTCGGTCTGAAGATGCGCGGCACGGACAAGGCCGAGATCGACCGTCGGGTTGATGATGCGGCGCGCATTCTGGAAGTGACCCCCTATCTCGATCGCAAGCCCAAGGATCTCTCGGGCGGCCAGCGCCAACGCGTGGCGCTTGGCCGTGCCATCGTGCGCCAGCCGCAGGCCTTCCTGATGGATGAGCCGCTGTCCAACCTCGATGCCAAGCTGCGCGTCCACATGCGTGCCGAAATCGGCGCATTGCACAAGCGCATCGGTGTCACCACCGTTTATGTGACGCATGATCAGGTCGAGGCGATGACGATGGCGGACCGCGTCGTCATCATGCAGGGCGGCATCATCCAGCAGATCGCCGCACCCGACGAGCTTTTCAACAATCCGGCCAATCTTTTCGTTGCCGGTTTCATCGGCTCGCCGGGCATGAATTTCCTCAATGCGGAACTGCGTGACGGCACTGTTACCCTGTTTGGGCAACAGGTCTCCCTGCCGGGTGCCCTCGGCCGCCAGGGCAGCGTGATCGTCGGCCTGCGGCCGGAACATCTCGTTCTGGGCGATGCGCCTGTTACCTTCGATGTCCGTCCGACGCTGGTGGAAAGTCTGGGATCGGAAAAATATGTCTATTTCGATGCGGAGGGCGCAAGGGTCGCGGATGGCGAGGAGGGCAAGTCCAAGGGGCTGATCGCCCGCGTCTCGCATACCGGCAGCCTTCCCGGCAATGAGGCGCTCCGGCTCGGTTTCGATCCGGCCCAGCTTTATCTCTTCGATGCAACGACGGGAGCACGGCTATGATCCTCGTCACCGGATCGGCAGGCCGTGTCGGCCGTGCCGTTGTCGCCGCCTTGCGCGCACAGGGCCGCGCCGTTCGCGGTTTTGATTTGAGGCCATCGGCAACCGGCGGCGAGGAGGTCGTCGGGTCGCTGGAGGATGCGCAGGCGCTGTCCGAAGCCATCAGGGGCGTGAGTGCCGTCCTGCATCTGGGCGCCTTCATGTCATGGGCTCCGGCGGATCGTGACCGCATGTTCGCCGTCAATGTCGAGGGAACGCGCCGGCTTCTGGACGCGGCGTCAGCAGCTGGCGTGCGGCGGTTCGTTTTCGCTTCGTCGGGTGAGGTCTATCCGGAAAACCGGCCGGAGTTCCTGCCGGTCACCGAGGACCATCCGCTTTGCCCCAATTCGCCCTATGGGCTGACCAAGCTTCTGGGTGAAGAGCTGGTGCGCTTCCACCAGCGAAGCGGCACCATGGAAACGGTGATCCTGCGGTTTTCGCACACGCAGGATGCGACGGAACTGCTGGATGAGGAGAGTTTCTTTTCCGGTCCCCGGTTTTTCCTGCGGCCGCGCATTCGCCAGCAGCAGAATTTCGGAAACACTGCCATTGCCGAATTGCTCCAGTCCCGCGATATCGGTGAGCCGTCGCACATTCTGGCGCGCAATGAAAACGGCCGGCCGTTCCGTATGCATATAACCGATACGCGTGACATGGTGGCGGGCATTCTGCTTGCTCTCGATCACCCCGGGGCGGCGGGCGGCACCTTCAATCTCGGTGCCGATGAACCGGCCGATTTCGCCGCGCTTCTGCCGAAAATTGCGGCGCTGACCGGCCTGCCCATCGTGACAGTCGATTTTCCCGGCGACGGCGTTTATTACCATACGTCCAACGAGCGGATCAGAAACACTTTGGGGTTTGAAGCGGAATGGACGATGGACCGGATGCTGGACGACGCGGCGGCCGCAAGGCGGCAGCGACTCGCGAAGGAGCAGAGGCAATGAAACCGGAGACGCCGGGCGGCACGGCGGCGCTGGCCAAGGGTCTGACCCTGCTCGACATGGTTGCCGATGCGCCGGAACCGCTACGTTTTGCCGAGCTGCTACGCGCCTCCGGTCTGCCGAAGCCGACATTCGCGCGCATCCTGCGCACCCTCATCGCTTATGGCCTCGTCCGTCAGGATGAGGCCCGTGGCACCTATGTGCTGGGCCAGCGCTTTCTGGAAATGTCCCATAAGGTCTGGGAGAGCTTCGATCTCGTCTCGGCGGCGACCCCGGAACTGGAGCGGCTGGCCGCCGAACTGGGTGAGACGGTTGCACTGTGCCGGCTTGACGGCACCATGACGCAATATCTCGCCGAACGCTCGCCGAACGGTCTTTCGGTGCGCGTCGAGGTGGGGCGCCGTGTTCCCCTGCATTGCACCGCACCGGGCAAGGCGCTGCTCGCCTTTCAGGATCCCGCCGTTGGCCGTACGCTGCTGGATCGCCTGACGCTCGATCTGCAGACACCTAAAACCATTACCAGCCTCGATGCGCTGCAGGCCGATCTGACGCTGACGCAGGCGCGGGGTTATTCGATTTCCTACGAGGAGCATCTGCCGGGCGTGAATTCGGTCGCCGCCCCTGTCATGGGCCGGGACAATACGCCGATGGGCGTGCTCGTTGCGCTCGGGCCGTCGTCGCGGCTGGATTCCTCCAATATCCATCCCGCCGGGCGTGAATTGATTGCCGCCGCCCGCCGCATTACCGGTGCAGCCGGGGCCGTGGCGATCAGCTCGCGGCCACGCCCGCGTTCGGCAACGGGCCGCCCCAGCGCCGAACTCAGCTGTATTTTGCCGTGGGGTGCGCAGCTGGGGGAAAGCCCGGTCTGGCACGAGGGGGAAAACGCGCTCTACTGGGTGGATATCCTGCATCCGGCGGTGTACCGCTTCGATCCTGCCACTGGCCGCAACGAAACCTGCGAGACAGGCAAGCTGGTCAGCGCCGTCATTCCGGTCACCGGCGGGCGGTTGCTGGTGGCGTCGCAGGATGGCGTCGAATGGCTGGATTTCGCCTCCGGCCGGCTGACCCCCTTCGTCAGCCCGGAGGCCGGCATTGCCGACAACCGCCTGAACGATGCCAAATGCGGGCCGGATGGCGCGATCTGGGTCGGCTCGATGCGCATCGATGCCTCCAAGCCCACGGGTGCGCTTTATCGCATCAATGCCAATGGCGCATCCGAGCGCAAGGAAGGCGGCATCATCGTCTCCAACGGTCTCGGCTGGAGCCCGGATGGCAAGACCTTCTATTTCGTCGATACCGTGCCCGGCCTCATCCATGCCTATGATTGTGATCCGGCGACGGGCGCGCTGTCGCAGCGCCGTGAGTTCGCCCGCATTCCGGTGGCCGATGGCCGGCCGGATGGTCTGGCCGTGGATGCCGAAGGCGGTGTCTGGTGCGCCATCTGGGATGGCTGGTGCGTGCGCCGTTATCTTCCGAACGGCAAGCTGGATCAGGTGATCGACATGCCGGTGCCACGCCCTTCCAGCATCGCCTTTGGCGGGCCGGACCTGTCGACGCTGTTCATCACCAGCGCCCGCACGCGCCTGCCTGCCTCTACACTCGCCGATGCGCCGCTCTCCGGCGGCCTGTTTTCCTGCCGCCCGGGAATTGCCGGCGCGCGCATTTCGCTGTTTGAAGGATAAAGGATGCGTCTCGAAAGCGTCTTTGGATTGAAGGGCCGCACGGCGCTCGTCACCGGTTCCAGCCGTGGCATAGGCGCCGCCATTGCCGAGGGGCTGGCGGGCGCGGGCGCCCATGTCATCCTGCATGGCGTAAAGCCGGGCGCTGCCGCGGCCGTGCAGCACCGGATCGTCGCAAGCGGCGGCACGGCGCAGGAACTGGCGGGCGATCTTTCCGAACCCGGTGCCGGTCGTGATCTCATCGAACGGGCCGAGGCGATTGCACCGGTCGATATTCTTGTCATCAATGCCAGCGCCCAGATCAACGCCGTGCTTGCGGAACTGACACCGGACGATCTGGCGTTTCAGCTGACGGTCAATCTGGGCTCGACGGTGGATATGCTGCAGGCGGCCCTGCCGCGCATGGCGGCCCGCAAATGGGGCAGGGTGGTTTCCATCGGCTCGGTCAATCAGCTGCGGCCGAAGGGCATCGTCACCGCCTATGCCGCCACCAAAGCTGCACAGCACAATCTGATCCAGAGTCAGGCGCGGGATTACGCGCGCGACAATGTATTGCTCAACACGCTCGCGCCCGGCCTCATCGACACCGACCGCAATGCCCACCGTCGCGATGAGGACCCCGAAGGCTGGGCGGAATACGTCCGGACGCTGAACTGGATGGGCCGTGCCGGGCAACCGGAAGAAATGGTGGGGGCCGCCATCTTCCTGTCGTCGCAGGCCTGCAGTTTCATGACCGGTGAAACCGTTCTGATGACGGGCGGTTACTGATCACGCCATCCTTCGCAGGACCCGCATATTGGCGGATACATGCCGGTGGATGTACTGACCACGCGCGCTGTGCCGCTCAGGGGTCCTTGGGCGGAACGCCGCGAAGCCGCTCGAGAAGATAGGCGTGGGTTGCGGCATTGGCGACGATCAGCGTACCGGTTCGCTCATAGATTTCAGGCCCGCGCCCCCACCAGTCCGTCACGATGCCGCCGGCTTCCTCAACGAGCAGGATACCGGCTGCGGTATCGACAAACCCCGTCTCCTCGTAATAACCGGTAAGCCGGCCACAGGCCACGTAAGCGCAGGAATTGGCGGCGCTGCCGACGACCCGCACCGCGCCGATTGGGGCCCGAATATCGTCCAGACGCTGATAGGCGCCGGGATAAAGCGAAAGGTTGGGTGTTGGCAGGCCGGTGCCGACGCACATGAGTGCGATATCGCTGCTGGCATTGACGCGCAGGCGTTCGCCGTTGAGATATGCGCCTTCGCCCTTGATCGTCGTGAACATCTCGTCGGCGACGGGATTATAGACAAGCCCGCAGATCGTCTCGTTGCCGCGGCGCAGCGCAATGGTGATGGTGTAGTGCTGGCCATAGATGAAATTTGTAGTGCCATCGATGGGATCGACCAGCCAGCGATGTTCGGCATCCGAACCGTCAACCGGAGCGAATTCCTCGCCGGTCAACCCCCAGGGATACCGGCCGAGCAGGCGTTCGCGGATCAGCGTTTCGGACTGCCGGTCCGCATCGGACACGAAGTCGCCCGGTCCCTTGACGCCGATCTCGATGTCGCGGAAGCGCCTGAAATGCTCGAGCGTCAATGCGCCGGCCTCGCGGGTGGTGGCGATCATGTCTTCCAGAATGGCGGTGTAATTGACGGTCATCGGCTGAATGCCTCGGTTAGCCCTTCCGGGTCATCGGTGGTGATCTGGTCGACCTTGAGCCGCAGCAGCCGCCCGACATCGGTGATCGATTGCGGCGTGATGCCGTTGATGGTCCATGCATCGACACGGCGGCCTGCGGCGTGGACTGGGGCGATGATATCGATGCCGGCATCCTCTGCAGCAAGGACGATCCGATAATCGAGATAGATCATTCCGGCAGCCGGTGCCGTAGCGAGCGCCTGTTCGATGAAGCCGGAAAAGTCTTCGCCCCTCTGCAGCCTGGTGAGTGTGTCTTCCTCACACGGGTCATATCCCGTCTTGAGGTCGGGGACCGATGCGGCAAGCGCGGCGATGGCGTCGAAATCCCCGCCGGACAGGATCATGGAGCCCGCCAATGGCGCGATGCTTGCGCTGAAACCGGCGATGACCTGCGGGGTGAGGGCGTGCCGGTCCTCCTTGAAATCGAGCTGCAGCAGGGCATCGGGATGGATGATCTCGCGGGCGAGCAGGGTGCAGAGGTCTTCGAGCAGCATCACCCTTGAGGATACGGGCTGACCCTGATTGTCGCGCAGATATAGCTGGCGCAGGCTGGCGGCGGAGGCGTCTCGCACCCTTCCGGCGCCGGTGGTTTCCCGCTCCAGCGTCAGATCATGCAGCACGGCGCAGCCGTGGTCGGCGTGAATGACGAGATCGACTTCGATGCTCGCGCCAAGGCACATGGCCTCGATGATGCGCTCGCCGGTGAAGGCGGGATCGGCGGCGCGGCGGCGGCCGCGATGCCATTTGAGCCAGGTGCGGTGGCCGTCACGTTCGAGGAGGATGGGCATGGTCATGGTCAGCTCCGGTAGATTTGCCGGTTGTCGCGAAAGGCCGTGACGGCGCGGGGCAGGATATCGACCGCCTGTCCGGCCCGGAAGAGATCGGGATGGGCGACCATCGATTTGATCCTGATACCATCGGGAAGATCGAGATCGACAAGGCCATGGGTGCCGTAATCGGTTACCCGGTGAACGCTTGCCTGCGGCGTCTCGGATGTTGCCAGATCAACGGCCTCGGGGCGGATGGCGAGAATGGCGGGACCGTCGGCGACGGGCAGCGGCACGGTCAGACCGGCATGGGTGAAGGTTCCGCCCGAAACCACGCCTTCGATCAGGTTCATGGTGCCGATGAAGCCGGCGACGAAGGGGGTCTGCGGTTCGCGATAGATGACGTTCGGTCGGTCGATCTGCTCGGTCTTGCCATTGGCCATCACGACGATGCGGTCGGCCATGGAAAGGGCCTCGTCCTGTCCATGCGTCACGAACAGCGTGGTGATGCCGAGACGCTGCTGGATATCGCGCACCTCTTCCCGCAGGCGCTCGCGCAGATGCTGGTCGAGGCTGGCGAAGGGTTCATCCAGAAGCAGGATTTTCGGCTCCAGGACCAGCGAGCGGGCGAGCGCCACGCGTTGCTGCTGGCCACCGGAGAGCTGGCTGGTGGCGCGTTCGCCATAACCGGAAAGCCCGACCAGTTCGAGTACGGCCTCGACCTTCTCCTTGATCTGGGAGGCCGGCATGCGCCGCAGCTTGAGGCCGAAGGCGAGGTTCTTGAAGACATTCATATGGGTCCAGAGCGCGTGGCTCTGGAACACCATGCCGGTGGGCCGGCGCTCGGGTGGCAGATGGGTGACGTCTTCGCCGTCGATGGTGATCCGTCCGCCGGTCGGCTGTTCGAAACCACCGACCATGCGCAGCAGCGTCGATTTGCCGGAACCGGAGGGGCCGAGAAGGCAGACGAGTTCACCATCGGCGACGTCGAGCGAGAAGTTGTCGACTGCCTTGGTGCCACCGGCGAAGGTTTTCGTAACCCCGCGGATATGAAGTACGGACATGAATATTCCTAACCGCCGAAGCCGCGGGCGAAGGCGCCGCCGCCAATGACGCGGCGGGCGAACATGAGGGCGATGAATGACGGCACCCAGAGCACGACGGACAGGACCGCGCCATACTGGATGACCATCTGGTTGTTGATGTAGCTGATCATCAGCACCGGCATGGTGCGGATGCCGGGCGCGCCGATGAGCCATGCCCCTTCGGTTTCATAGAAGGTGCCGACGAAGCTCAGGAGCACGGCGGCGGCAATGGTCGGCCCGGCCTGCGGCAGCGTGATCGACCAGAAGACCCGCAGGGGACTGGCCCCGACATCGCGGGCCGCCTCTTCCATGCGGCGGTCGACGGCCTGAAACGCGGCGACGGGTATCCAGATCATGAACATCAGCGTGCCGACGAGCTGGATCAGGACGACGCCCCAGAAGGTGCCGATGAGGTTGAGTTGCAGAAAGATCGCCGCAATTGCCACCAGCAGCCCGAATTTCGGGAAGGCGTGACCGGCAAGGAAGGAGAAGAACAAGAGGTTGCGGCCGGGAAAGCTCATGCGGGCAAAGGCATACGCGGCGGGAAGGCAGATCAGCGCCGAAAGCAGGGTCACCACCGTCGTCAGCCGAAAGCTCAGCATCAGGGCGTTCCACACATCGGGGCGTCCGAGTGTCTGGCCCCAGAAACGGAAGCCGAACTGTTGCGGCACGACGTTGGGGTAACGCCAGACTTCGGTGAAAGCCCAGGTGCCGACGACGATGAGCGGCCCGACGATCGCAACGGTCAGAAGGGCGGCGAAGAATATGCCGGGCCAGTCGAGGCGCCTGCGCGCCGGTGCAAAAGCGGCCATGTTACTTCCCCTGATTGCGTGCGACTGAGCGCACATAAAAGAGGCCGAAGGCAATGCAGAAGCCGAAGGCGATAACGGCCTGGGTCATGGCGCCGATGGGGTCCTGCATATCGCGAAGGGTGCGCTGCATGAAGGGACCAATCATTTCCGGCGATGCGGGGCCAAGCAGATAAGGAAGGGTGAAGGAGGAGAAAATGCCGAGCACCGAAAAGGAAAGCGCCACGAGAATGGAATTGGAAATGCGCGGCAGGATGATATGCCAGAAAACCTGTAGCGCGTTGGCGCCCACATCCCGCGCCGCTTCCACGGACTGGTTGGCGACGCTGCCGAGGCCCGCCAGCAAAATCAGCACCGTCAGCGGGATATTGTCCCAGACAAGGCCGATGACTGGTCCCCAGGGGGTCAGATAGGGCGTGCGGATTTTCGGCAGGTCGACCGCGTTGAGCAGAATATCCACCATGCCATTGGGCCCAAGCACGCGGATGAAGGCGAAGGCGAGGATGATGGAAGGCACGAACATCGGAAAGATCGCCAGCGCCTGCACATAGGCCGAAAGGCGGCCCTGGGAAAAGCGCAGATAAAGCGCAATCGGCAGGCAGATCACCAGAAGCAGCATGGCGCAGACCAGAGTGGTCCAGAGCGTGACGGCGAGATTGTCGAGGCTGTAGCGATCCGAAAAGAAGAAGACGTAGCTCGAAAGATCGAACGTCGTTTCTCCATTGGTCCCGGTACGCCAGACGGTGCGCCCTATGGCGTTGATGGCCGGCCAGATGACGAGCCAGATCATCAGGAAAACGGGAATGGCGACGAGCAGGAGGCCGATTGGCCTCCTGCCTGCCGAATTGTCGATGAGCGGGCAGACCGCTCCTTCTGCTGCCTCGGTCACGACTTGCGGTCGACGTTCGGAGCAACGTGACGGTACCAGCCGTCATTGATGGCGGTTTCCCATTTGCCGGCCGGGAAGGTCGGAATGGTCTGCGGAATGATGTCGGCGAAGCGCTTGCGCAGATCGGCTGGGACATAGTCCCAGGAGACGCCGGGGAAACCGCCGAGTTCGGTGAGGATGGCGCCCTGGATTTCTTCGGAGAGAACGAAATTCGCCAGCTTGAGGGCGGCATCGCGATTGGCACCGTTCTCCAGCACCACGGCACGCGAGAAATTGCCGCAAAGTGCGAGGTCCTGAAGCTGGACGAGGCCGGTTTCCTTGGGCAGAACGCCCTGATCGATGGCCTGAAGCACCTGATCGGACCAGACCGGGGTCATGGTCACCACGCCCTGCGACAGAAGCTGCAGCGACTGTGTGTTGCCGGAGGAATAGGCGCCTTTGTCATAAAGCGACGGGGCGATATCGGCCAGCAGTTCCCACGCCTTGCCCAGAGCCTTGTCGCCGAATTCCTGGGTGTAGTTGTCGACCGTGAAAGCCTTGGGATCGAGGCCATTGGCCTGATGGACGGCGCGGCGGACGAAATTGCCGCCGGAGCCGCCCTTGTCGGGACGGTTATAGACGAACTGGCCGGGATTGGCCTTGATCCAGGTGACCAACTGTTCCCAGGTCTTCGGTGCATCCGCGGGCTTCAGCTTGGCTGTGTCATAGGCGAGCAGAACCTGGCTGCCGCGATAGGGCAGGCTGTATTCGCCCTGGAAGGCGAGCGGGTTGACGCGCGAATAGTTGGAAAGACCGGCTTTCGCCATGTTCACATAGATGCCGGCCTCGATGGCACCGGCGGGCAGCAGCGGGTCGGCCGTTTCGAAATAATCGGCCTGCGGATCGGTGCCCGTCTGTTTTGCGGCAATGGCACGCTCGCCGATGGCGATGATGCCGGCGCCGTCGCCCGCATCCACCAGGTTGAGCTTGAGGCCGGGATTGGCGGCCTCGAAAGCCGGCTTGATCGTATTCGACCAGAAATCGAGGATGTTGGTATCCGAGCTGGTGTACCAGTCGATCGTGCCCGGGGCGGCGAAGCTCATGCGCGGCGCAAGGGCAAGGCCGGCGGCGGCGCCTGCTGCTGATATCATGAAGGTGCGGCGTTTCATCTCTGTCTCCAGTGCTCTCGGCGAGTGGAATTGTTGAGCGCTGACCCTTTTTTGGAAAGATCGGAACGGCGCTGGCCCGCTTTGCACAGCCGTGCATTTTTTAACGGGTCGGCGGCGTTTCTAATGTCTTTCCTTAACGCTTTCGTGACACCCGGCTGGCGTCGCCCGGCTGACGAAAATTAGCGTCTGAATAATTTAGCTACGCCGCAAATTGTCATCACTTGCATGGGCCGGGTAACACTTCATTCAGTGGTTCTGTGAAATCTAAAATACGCAGGTTCCAAGGTTTTGTCGGCGGAGCCGGTAGAACAATCGGACCCCGTCTCACCCTGCCTTCGGCGGCTTTGAGAGGATATCCGCTTGTCGCCCTATGAGGAGGGGCACAGCTACCCGCGATGTTTGTTTATATCTCTCCCCGGCCACCCCGTGCGGGCGGTTGGCGGAGCGCTTGCCCCGAGGCCTTTCATGTCTTTCCTGAAGAATGCCAAGATAAAAACGAAGGTCGTTTTTGTCATTTCGCTGATGAGTTTGATGTCGCTTTCCGGAATCAGCTACGTCAGCGTGCAATATAAGAATACCGACAATGTCTATAGCGATTTCATCGCCAACGAGGCCCTTGCGGCGGTGCTGAACGCCCGGACCAGCGGCAATCTCAATGCGCTCGGCATGCAGATGCTTCGCGCCAGCCTCAATGATCCCGCCGGCAGTGATTTCGAATCGGCGGTCAAGACCTTCAGGGCAGACCGCAAACAGCTTGAGGAGCGCCAGAACAAGATCATGGAACTGGTGCCGGCCCGCATCGAGGCTGCCCGCGATATCCTGAAGGGTGTCGTTGAAGTCGAGGAGATCGGCAATCAGGTCATCACGCTCATGCAGGCGGGAAAAACCGCCGAAGCGCAGCAGATGGCGCTGAACGTCCTTCGGAAAATCGGCGAAGTGTCGCCGAAGATCAGCGCCGGCAACGAGCAGCTCATCCAGGTCATGAATGACGGCAGGCAGCGCCTCACCGCCAGCACCGATACGACGATCTGGACGGGCCTGATCGGCATAGCGCTTGTTTCCCTGGCCCTGATCGCACTTGGCCTGTTTGTCTCGTCGCGTGGCATCACCACCCCGATTGCGCGGCTTCGTGAGCGCATGGGATCGCTTGCGGCCGGTGATACGGCAGGCGAAATCGACGGAATGGACCGCAAGGATGAAGTTGGCCAGATGGCCGCTGCGGTTCAGGCGTTCCGCGAGGGCGCAATCGAGCGTCTCCGGCTTGAAGATGAGACAGAAGCCAACCGGTCGATGTCGGAAAAGGACCGGATCGAACGCGAAAAGCAGAAGGCGAGGGAAGCTGCCGACGTTCAGTTTGCCGTCGACAATCTTGCCACAGCGCTTTCGAAGATCGCCCAAGGTGATGTTACCTACCGGATCGTTCAGCCGTTCGTCTCCAGCCTCGATGGTATTCGCGGTGATTTCAACCGGGCCGCTGAACAGCTGCAGTCGACCCTTACCCAGGTGGCGCAGAATGCCCGTGGCATCGATGCCGGCGCCAACGAAATCCGGTCTGCGGCAGATGATCTGGCGAGACGTACCGAACAGCAGGCGGCGGCGGTTGAAGAGACTGCGGCGGCGCTGGAAGAAATCACCATCACGGTGAAGGATTCCACCAAACGTGCACAGGAAGCCGGTCATCTCGTCGGCCGCGCAAAGGTCGGCGCGGAAAAGTCGGGCGAAGTTGTGCAGAAGGCCGTCGCGGCGATGGAACAGATCGCGACATCCGCCAATCAGATTTCCAACATCATCGGCGTGATCGACGAGATCGCCTTCCAGACCAACCTTCTGGCGCTGAATGCCGGTGTGGAAGCGGCACGTGCCGGTGATGCGGGCAAGGGCTTTGCCGTTGTCGCGCAGGAGGTTCGTGAACTGGCGCAGCGTTCCGCCGGTGCCGCCAAGGAAATCAAGAACCTGATCACGACATCGAACAGTCAGGTGGAGCAGGGCGTGCAGCTGGTTGGCGAAACCGGCAGGGCGCTGGAACTGATCGTCACCGAAGTGCAGGACATCAACCGGCACGTCGCGGCGATCGCGGAATCGGCACAGGAACAGTCCTCCGGCCTCCAGCAGATCAACACGGCTGTGAACCAGATGGATCAGGATACCCAGAAGAACGCCGCCATGGTGGAGGAAAGCACGGCTGCAAGCCACGGTCTTGCACGCGAAGCGTCTTCGCTCAACGGCCTTATTGCCCAGTTCAAGCTGTCCGAAGGCGGTTACAGTGAAGCTTCCGCTCCGGTCCGCACCGTCTCTTCGTCCGACAGGCCCGCGGCGTCTCCGGCGCGCGCGCTTGGCGGCAGGATCAGGGCTGCGTTTTCCGGCAATGCCGCACTGAACACCTCTGCGGACAGCTGGGAGGAGTTTTGATGATTGCCGCGTTTTTGACGGCGGATTCACGGTTCCTTTTGATCGCCGGCAAGACCATGGTCTGATATAGGAATGGGCGGTTCGCAGACGGGCCGCCCATTTTTGTCGCGACAGTCGGACAACGGAACGATTGAAACGATTATACTGAAATGCGACATCTTGTCAGCCGGCCCCGGTTGGCGTACTCGAAACCGGTAAAAGACCCAGACCTATTGACGTGACAGTTCGGTGGTGCTGGGTTTTGGCTCCATACATATCAGGACGTTGGGATAGCGATGAACCTTTACTTGGATTACCTGGCTGAGATCAAAAGCAGAGAACAACAAGGGCTCGCACCCAAGCCGATCGATGACGGCGCATTGACCGCCGAAATCATTGCGCTGATCAAGGATGCCGGTAGCGAATACCGGACGGACGCCCTCAAGTTCTTCATCTACAATACCCTGCCGGGCACCACGAGTGCTGCGGGCGTCAAGGCGGCTTTCCTCAAGCAGATCATTCTCGGCGAAGTCGTCGTGCCAGAGATCACGCCTGCCTTCGCACTGGAACTGCTGTCGCACATGAAGGGTGGTCCTTCTGTCGAAGTGCTGCTTGACATCACGCTCGGTGATGACGCGGCACTTGCCGAGCAGGCGGGTGAGGTTCTGAAGACCCAGGTCTTCCTTTATGACGCCGACATGTTCCGGCTGCGCGATGCCTTCAAGGCAGGCAATGCCGTCGCCAAAGGCGTGCTTGAAAGCTATGCCAAGGCTGAATTCTTCACCAAGCTTCCGGATGTGGAAGACGAGATCAAGGTCGTGACCTTCATCGCCGCCGAAGGCGATATTTCGACCGACCTTCTGTCGCCTGGCAACCAGGCGCATTCGCGCTCCGACCGCCAGCTGCACGGCCAGTGTATGATCACGCCGGAAGCGCAGGCGGAAATCGTCGCGCTTCAGAAGCAGCATCCCGACAAGCGGGTGATGATGATCGCCGAAAAGGGCACGATGGGCGTTGGCTCATCACGCATGTCCGGCGTCAACAATGTGGCGCTGTGGACCGGCAAGCAGGCCAGCCCCTATGTGCCCTTCGTCAATTTCGCACCCGTTGTTGCCGGCACCAACGGCATCTCGCCGATCTTCGCCACCACCGTCGATGTGACGGGTGGCATTGGCATCAACCTGAAAAACTGGGTGAAGAAGCTCGGTGAAGATGGCAAGCCGATCCTCAACAATGACGGCAACCCGATCCTCGAGCAGAAATATTCGGTCGAGACCGGCACTGTGCTGAAGATCGACGCCAAGAACCGCAAGCTTCGCGACGAAAGCGGCAATGAGCTGGTTGACGTTGCCGCCGCCTTCACGCCCCAGAAGATGGAATTCATGAAGGCGGGCAGCTCCTACGCCATCGTCTTCGGCAAGAAGCTCCAGACCTTTGCGGCTCAGACGCTCGGCATCGAGGCGACGCCGGTCTTTGCCCCGAACAAGGAAATCGCGATCGAAGGTCAGGGCCTCACCGCCGTTGAGAAGATCTTCAACCGCAACGCCGTCGGCGTGACCCCCGGCAAGGTTCTGCATGCCGGTTCGGACGTTCGCGTCAAGGTCAACATCGTCGGCTCGCAGGATACGACCGGCCTGATGACCGCGCAGGAACTTGAGGCGATGGCGGCAACCGTCATTTCGCCGCTGGTGGATGGCGCCTATCAGTCGGGCTGCCACACGGCCTCCGTCTGGGACAAGAAGGCGCAGGCGAACATTCCGAAGCTCATGTCCTTCATGAACAATTTCGGCGTCATCACCGCGCGCGACCCGAAGGGCGTCTATCATTCGATGACGGACGTGATCCACAAGGTGCTGAACGACATCACCGTGGATGACTGGGCGATCATCATCGGCGGCGACAGCCATACGCGCATGTCCAAGGGCGTCGCCTTCGGCGCCGACTCGGGCACCGTGGCGCTGGCGCTGGCGACGGGCGAGGCGACTATGCCGATCCCGCAATCGGTCAAGGTCACCTTCAAGGGCACGATGCAGCCGCATATGGACTTCCGCGATGTTGTGCATGCGACGCAGGCGCAGATGCTGAAGCAGCATGGCGACAACGTCTTCCAGGGCCGCATCATCGAAGTCCACATCGGCACGCTGCTCGCCGACCAGGCCTTCACCTTCACCGACTGGACGGCCGAGATGAAGGCCAAGGCGTCGATCTGTATCTCTGAGGACGAGACGCTGATCGAGTCGCTGGAGATCGCCAAGTCGCGCATCCAGATCATGATCGACAAGGGCATGGACAATGCCGCCCAGACGCTGAAGGGCCTGATCGCCAAGGCGGATCAGCGTATTGCCGAAATCCGTTCGGGCGAAAAGCCTGCCTTGACCCCCGACGACAATGCGAAATATTTCGCGGAAGTCGTCGTGGATCTGGATGTCATCGACGAACCGATGATCGCCGACCCCGACGTCAACAATGCCGATGTATCCCGGCGTTACACCCATGATACGATCCGTCCGGTGTCCTATTACGGCGGCACCAAGAAGGTCGATCTGGGCTTCGTCGGTTCGTGCATGGTGCATAAGGGCGACATGAAGATCGTCGCCCAGATGTTGAAGAACATCGAAAAGGCCGAAGGCAAGGTCGAGTTCAAGGCGCCGCTCGTCGTCGCTGCACCGACCTACAACATCATCGACGAGCTGAAGGCGGAAGGGGATTGGGAAATCCTGCAGAAGTATTCAGGCTTCGAATTCGATGACCTGAAGCCGAAGACCACCAATCGCACCGAATACGAGAACATCCTCTATCTGGAACGCCCGGGCTGCAACCTGTGCATGGGCAACCAGGAAAAGGCGGAAAAAGGTGACACCGTTCTGGCAACCTCGACCCGCCTGTTCCAGGGCCGCGTCGTGGAAGACACGGCTGAAAAGAAGGGTGAATCGCTTCTGGCCTCGACCCCGGTCGTCGTCCTGTCGGCAATCCTTGGCCGCACGCCGAGTGCGGAAGAGTATAAGGCGGCCGTCGAAGGGATCGATCTGACCAAGTTCACCCCGTCGAAGGGAACGCCGATCGATTCCCTCTCGGTCCATTATTGAGGTTTCGGCACCGGGAGGTGAAAGCCTCCCGGACATGACATCTCAAAGTGAACTCAAGGACGCCCGCCGGATGGCGGGCCTCCAGAAATTCTATGCCGTCCGAAAGCGGCGTGGAATATTGTACTTGTCGAGCACTATTGCGCTTCAACATATTGGACGCAGGCAACGGTAAGCTGTTCGCCCCTGCAGAGGACTCGACAGACCATATTCGGCCTGTTGCCGGCTGGATCTGACCGGCGTGTCTGGCGCTATTGGCCCGATGGAGTGCGGGTCCATTTCTGTGGCGACAGATTGCCGCCCAGAGGCGCAATAAAAAAAGCACTACCCTGTTGAGCCACCGCGATATTGTGAAGGGCCGATCCTGACGTTCCCTGCGGCAGGGAAATGGCAATGTTGGCAGCGCCCTGACATCCGTTTTCGACGGGCAAGGGTGCCTTGCAATCGGCGCTGACCGGGAAAATCTGTACATTGCCCGCGCCGGTGAAGGTGGTTGTGCTGCTGGAAACAAAAAGCTGGGCGGATGTCGCCGCGTCATTCCCGAGAGCCAGCCCGTAGACGCCGAGGGTGCCGAAACATTGCAATTGCTGGAGGAATGTTCCGTCCTGCTCAAAGATCTGGACGCGATTATTGAGTGCGTCGGCAACGAAAATCCGGTTGCAGTGGTCGGTTGTGATGGCGTGCGGCAGATTAAACTGTCCGGGACCGGTTCCGGCCTTGTTGTCCGGCGCTGACCAGACCTGCAGGACCTTGCCGGTTTCGGGGTCAAGCGAAAGCACCCGGTTATTCAATCCACCAACGTCGCCGTCGGTTACCCACATCAGGCCGTTGGCGTCAAAGGCGACATCCGTGACCTTGTCGAACTGGATCGGGTCCAGGCTGCTGCCCTGGCTGTCAGCGCCGCAGACGCCGATACTGCCGAGATAATTACCGTCCGGCGTGAATTTTTTGATGCAATGCCCGAAGGCGCCGCCGGCCGTGTTGGGCGGCGCCATATCGGTGATCCAGGCAAATATCTCCCCCTTCGCGGTTTTTTGAAAGCTCAGGGAATGCGGCTCACCGAGCCAATCCGTCGACCATGACGAAACGAGCCGGCCGTCGAGTGTCCAGATTGAGACGGCGGGTGTGCCTCTCTGTACCATGTAAAGCTGGTCGCCGGCGGGCGACAAAGTCATCCAGCTCACATTCTGCATATTGAAGCGGCTGATCTCCGGAAAACTCCTGTCCTGGGAATAGCTTTCCTGCGCGCTGGCGGGCGCGCCGGCGGAGATGCAGGCAAGGGTAAATAGCAGGGACCCGCCCGCCGACACTGCCACCCGAAACGGCCCCTTGGCCGAAAGAGAAACGGGGACGCTCATTTTGACCCGGTTCCGCGAATCGCGGCGCCTTTCGGCAGGCTCGCCTTTACCGCGCCCGGTTTAGGCTGAGCTAGGCAGAGCGCTGGAAGGTCGAAGAATTCGGGCGGGAACCAGACCGGTGATTCCTGATAGTCGTAATAGTCGGCAAGAGCGAGGCTGGTGCCGCCTTCGGCGATGGTCGATGCGGACTCCATGAAGGTGACAGGCCGGCTCCGTGTGCCGTCCGATCCCGGAAATGGGCTGTACCATGTCCAGAGATACCGTCCCTGCGGATATTCCTTCGTCGGTGGGAAGAGGACCGAGATGATGTTGGTCGTCTGTCCGGGGGAGAGGGCCGGGTTGTTGTTGATCGAAGCGTGGATGGTGCCGTCCACGGCGGGAATGCGCGCCCAGTCCGGAGGCTCCTGTCCCAGCCCGATATTGTCGCATGACCAGACGATCGGGAAAGGGTATCCGCGTGAGAGAAAGAAGGTCTCGTTGTAAATATAGCCACTGCCCGCGAGCGCCGGCGGCGTCGTACCTGATGGAGCGATGCCATAGAGCATGGCCACCTGATCCTGAAATCCGGCACTCGGATTATATTCATAGGACATGATGGTGGCCTGTCCGCGATCCGAGGCAACACGATAGCTCGCATCCGGCTTCCATTGATACAGAACGACAGTGGGCAGCGGCATGCTCTTGGAATCAACCGGCGTCATATAGGTCGTCATGAAGAAACAGGGGTTCCAGACGACGAGCTTCTGGTTGTTCGGGTTGCCGGGCTGGAAGCCGGCAATCACGGGATCAACCCAGGAATCGACATTTGGCGACGAGGCGGGTGCAAAATTCGGAAAGTAGGTGAATGAGAAATTCTGGAAAAAGGCAAGTTGTGCGGGGTCTCCCATGGCCGGAGACGATGGCGGGGCACCGAACATCATGCGGAACGGCAATTGCGAAGCCGTATCGAACCACATCCATGTCGTTGCGTTCGAACCCGGAACAGGCTGTTTCCACCAGTCGACTTCCTGTGCCTGCATCCAGTTCAGGTAACCGGTCTGGAAGTAGGATGGCTGATTGTTCAGCCAGTTCTGCGTTGGCAGTGTCCAGCCCATGTCGACCACGGTCCAGGTTGCGCCCTTGTTGGTGGATACCTGCGTGCCCTGTGGCGTTATTCTGTACCACCAGGTTCCGTAGTCCAGCCCCACCACGCAGATGGACATGACCTGATTGGCGATGAAGCTGATATTCGCAATGCACATCTGGTAGAATGGTGTGGTTTGCGGGTCGTTGCGCGGTGGCGGGCTGAAGGAGTGCAGGAGGGCGGTGCACTCCCATGCGGGGGGCAGAGCCGGAGGTTGAGCATCCGCTTTCTCCCTTAATTGCGGAGGTCGGGCAACCGGAAAGAGTCCATGGGCTAAAGCGGGCATGATAACCTCCTCTTTTCGCCTGAGCGATTGCAGGCGAGACCAGCACAATTTCTGCGTGAGATTACGACATCCTAAAAATACCCGCAATAGTAGATTTTACCATGCTTGGTAAAGTTGTTGCTGGATGATTTCTCCGGGCCGCCCCGGATTTTCCAAGGTATCAGTCGGCCTGCGGATTGTTTCCGGACGTCATCACGTCGGTCCAGTCATCGATGAAGCGTTTACGCTGGGCGGCATCCTGGGTGGCGAGAAGGGCGGGGCCGATCCGGACGATGCGGCCCACGCCGCTTTCGATGAGCGATGGAGGACCATCGACATCCGTTGGCATGGTGCCGTCGCGTGAGAAAAAGAAGGATTTTTCCCGCGCGACGCGGCGCCCGCGCTCGGAGAGAAGATAGTCGATGAAGCGCCCGGCAAGCGCCGGCTGCCTTGCCTTTTGCGGAATGAGCGCGGCCCGGCTCAGCACAAGGGTATAGTCGCGCGGCAACACGATCTTCAGCTTCGGATCACGCAGCGTTGCGGCATAGGCGTAGGAGCCTATGACATTGTAACCGATATATATCTTCTGGTTGGAAATATCGGCCAGCACGGAATTGTTGCAGCAGCGCAGCTGGGTGTCGACGCGGCTCATGCTCTCCAGAAGACGGCCATAGGCGGTGGAATTCTGTTCCGCATCGAGGAAGGCAAGAAGATAACCGACGCCTGACTGGCGAAGATCGTAGGTCGCGACGTGGCCGCGGTAGAATTCCTGTTTGCGGCGCAGCAGATCGGCAAGTTCAGCTCGTGTATGCGGCACATCCTGCGGTGGAACATAATCGCTGTGGTAGACGATGACGCTCGGCTCGAAGGTGAAGCCATAGACCTCGTCGCGCCAGCTATTGGCATGGTTCTCTACCGCCCGCGTTTCGGCCGACACATGCGGCGTGGCGCATCCGTCATTGGCGAGCTTCACCATCTGATCAACCGAGGATGACATCAGAAGGTCGCCGAACTCCTTTTCCTCCCGGCATGCGGCGTCCGCTTCGCGATAGAGGTCATTGGTGACGAAATCGGTGTAATCGATGGCGATGTTCGGTTCGATCTGCTGGAAGTCGAGCAGAAGCGGTTTCAGGGCGGAGGTGTCGGCGGCGCCGTTGATGACAAGGCGTTCCGTTTCCCCGGCCGGCGCGGGGAAATACGTGGAGGTGCCCTCCGTCGGCTGCGGGTGCGCCGGCCCCGTGGCCAGCATCGAAAGCAGGATTGCCAGGAGCAGATTTTTCAAGCGCTTTCCTCCCGGGCGCTGGGCAGATCCAGAATGACGGTAAAACCGGTGTCGCCCTTTTCGCGAAAGCGAATCCGACCGCCATGCGCGACCGCGACCTCGGCCGCTATGGCAAAGCCGAGCCCCGAGGCGGAGGCGGCATTGGCGGAAGCGGCGTTGAAGCGGCGCGACATCTGGTCCCATTTTTCCGGGGGAATGCCCGGCCCGTCATCTTCCACCTCCACGCAGATGCGCCCATCATGCCGCATTACCCGGACATCGAGACGCGAAACCGCGCCATGGCGCAGCGCATTGCTGATGATGTTTGCGATCGCTTCCCTGAGGCTGACGGGATCGCCCCTGACCGGTAGCAGCGCTTCGTCGGCCTCGAAGGAAATCACCATGTCGGGATCGACAGTCAGCGGAACGGCATGGTGGAAGGCCGTGCGCGCCACCGTGACCAGATTGACGTTTTCGAGCTGGATGATGCCGGAGCGATGGATGACCATGGCGTGGCTGAGCAGCTGGTTGGTCAGCTGCGCCAGTTCGCCCGTGCGTATCTTGATGCGCTGGGTGCGCTCGCGATTTTCGGGGATCATGTTCGTCTCATCGAGCATGTCCACCTGGGCGGAAAGTCCGGTCAGCGGGGTGCGTATCTGGTGGGCGGCATCGGCAATGAACTGCTGCAGGCGCACCACGCGTTCGTCCAGCCGGGTCATGAAGTGGTTGATGGCGCCCAGAAACGGCTGCAATTCCTGCGGCGCGGGCATTTCCATAGGCGTCAGGTCTTCGGGATTGCGCTGCCGCAGGGCGAGAGCGAGCCGGGTGACGGGCTTTAGCGCATAACGCACGGCAAGGAAGGTGCCGCCAAGTCCAAGCAGGATCATGATACCGACGATCAATATGGCGCCCTGGGTTATCTCGGCGGCCAGCGCCCGGCGCGCCTCGGTGGTCTGCGCCAGAATGACATAGATCCATCCTCCTTGCGCCTGATCGGCCAGCGCGCGCGACACCGTGATGGTCCGCACTTCGACGCCGCGATATTGTTCCGTTTCGAGCTGCGGATCGTAACGCGCGGCGATGGAATCGTAGTCGACATTGAGATCGGGATATCCGCTGACGATGGCGCCGTCCGGCCCGACGATGCGATAAAAAATGCGGTCCCGTTCCGCAAAACCGAGCAGCTCGAAAGCGGAAAGGGGCAGATTGACGATCAGCTTGCCGTCATTCTGGGTGATGCCGTCGGCAATCTGCATGGCCGCGCCACGCAGAAGCTGGTCGTAGGTCTTGTTGGCCGCCGTCTGGGCATAATAACCGGCGGCGGAAATGAGTATGCTTGCGCCGATGAGCAGAACCATGCCCACACGGATGACGAGGCGCGAAAACAGCGACGGTTCACGCGTTGTCATCGATCACCAGTTGATAGCCCATGCCGCGCTGTGTGACGATCGATACGCCGGAGCCTTCGATTTTCTTGCGTATCCGGCTGACATAAAGCTCGACCGCATTGTGGTTGACGCCCTCGTCGAAGCCGAACAGCGCGTCCATCAGCTCGTCCTTGCTGAACAGGCGGCCGGGACGGGTGGCGAAGACCTCGAGAATGGCAATTTCACGCCGCTTCAGCTGGACTTCGCGTTTGCCGATGCGAACATTGCGGCTCTGCTGATCAAGCTGCAGGTTGCCGCAGGTGATGATATTGGTCGTCTCGCCACGGTTGCGCCGCAGCAGGACCCTTACACGCGCATCAAGCTCGCGAAAATCGAAGGGTTTCACCAGATAGTCGTCCGCGCCGAGATCGAGCGCGCTGACCCGGTCCTCGATTTCGGAGCGCGCCGTCAGCACCAGCACGGGAACGGTTTTTTTGGCGGCCCGCACACGGCGCAATATCTCGAAACCGTCAAGCCCGGGCAGCATGACGTCAAGAATGATCAGATCGTAATCGGTGAAGTCGAGAATTTCAGCCGCAGCAAGTCCGTCTGCCTCCCAATCAACCGAGTGTCCCACTCGCTCCAGACGTTGATTGATTGCCTCCCCGACATCCCGTGTGTCTTCGACCAATAGGATGCGCATGAGCCATGAATTGCATGAAAAATCGCACCTGACAACAAAAACATATTCGAACGTGACAGGTTGCTGACAGATTCACCGATAAATTTATGTAGCGTGGCGATCTATTCGTTTGGTCGGGTGGTTTCCACTATATCCGTGGGAGGATATCGATTTGATGGGCTGTATAATCTACTTCGCAGGAAGTGGAAATACTATTGCTTTGCTCAAAATAATCGGAACATAAGAACGTTTTCCGGCAGGTAAACATGCCCTGTCTTCGTTTCTTCTCTTCCCCCGGATGTCTTGAATCATTGTGGGAGGACCAGGAATGAAGCAATTTTTCTCTTATGCGCTGACCGCGAATGCGGCGGCCCTGCTGCTGGCCATGCCGGTATTTGCAGCCAGTGATGAACTTGTCGAGGCCGCGCGCAAGGAAGGTTCGGTCACCATCTATTCGGCCACCGACCAAGCGCAGGCGCAGGCGGCTCTTGATGCATTCGCGAAGAAATATCCCGGCATCCGTATCGATTACAACGATATCGGCACCAATGGCGTCTATAACCGCATCATCTCGGAAGCCGCGGCAAAGCAGGTGGGCGGCGACGTCTTCTGGACCTCGGCCATGGATCAGGGCGTGAAGCTTGCGACGGATGGTTATCTGGAAACATACAAGTCGCCGGAACTGGCGTCGCTGCCCAGCTGGGCGGTCTTCAAGGACATCGTTTATGCCACCTCGATCGAGCCCGTCGGCATGATCTACAACAAGACCGCGCTGCCGGAAGACAAGGTTCCGCAGACACGCGAAGATTTGATCAAGTTCATTTCCAGCGGTGAATATAACGGCCGTATCGGCACCTTCGATCCGGAAAAGTCCGGCGTCGGATTTCTGATCCAGACCAGCGATATGGAAAATACCAGCAATTTCTGGGACATGACCAACGGGCTCGGCAAGGCGAAGGGCAAATCCTATTCCTCGACGGGCTCCATGCGCGAAACCGTGGTCTCGGGTGAAAATGTCCTCGCCTATAATCTGATCGGTTCTTACGCGCTGGATTGGGTGAAGAGCGCGCCGAACCTCGGTGTTGCTTTCGGCAAGGATTACACGCTTGCCTTCTCGCGTGTTGCCGGCGTGTTGAAGGATGCTCCGCATCCGAATGCCGGCAAGCTGTTCATCGATTTCCTGCTGTCGCAGGAGGGGCAGAACGCGCTTGCCTCAAAAGGCATGCCGGCCCTGCGCAAGGATACCACCGAAGGCTACAATATCGACACGCTCAACGAACTCGTCGGCGGCAATCTGAAGCCGATCGCGCTCGATGAAACGCGCCTCGATTTCATGGAACCGATGAAACGGCTGAAGTTCCTGAACGAGTGGCGCGCGGCGCTGAAGGGCTGATCTCGCCCTGGTGAGCCACGCCTCTCGAGGCGGGGCCAGACACCGTGCTTTTCCCCCGAAGGCACGAGGCGGTGTCTGGCCCATTTCCCGAGGCCTTGCCGCTTTTACGAAAATCCATTCCCCAAACGTCTGTTTCCCGGAGGCTGCAACCATGCCGGTGGATGCCATTACCCAAAACCCACCCCGAGAACTATCCCGCGAACCGCGGTTGAGGACGCCCCGCCCACCCGGCGAAGCGCTGCTCTTCCGCCGGCTCGTCATCGGGCTCCTGACGCTGTGCGTCCTCACGCCCATTTGCCTGATCATCTACCAGAGCTTTCTCGATGGTCCGTTCTTCAGCCCGAGCGCCAGCCTCGGCCTGAGCGCATACGAATATATTCTCATCGACCCGATGTTCTACGATGCCCTGTGGAACACGGTCATCATGGCCGTGGGCATGGTGGCGATCGCCGTCCCGCTGGGCGCGGCACTCTCCTTCCTGCTCACCCGTACCGATGTGCATTTCCGCAAGGCGCTGGAAATCATCGTGCTGGTTCCGATGTTCATTTCGGCGCTGGTGCTCGCTTTCGGTTATACGGTTGCGATCGGGCCTTCCGGCTTCGTTTCCATCCTTGCGCGCGACATCATCGGTTTCGTGCCGTGGAACATCTATTCCCTGAGCGGCATCGTGCTTGTCACGGGGCTGGCGCATGTCCCGCATGTCTATCTTTACGTGTCGGCGGCGATGCGCAACCTGCCGTCCGATCTTGAAGAGGCGGCCCGCATCACCGGCGCGCCCATCTGGCGTGTGTGCTGGGATGTCACCGTGCCCATGGTGCTGCCCGCGCTCATCTTCGCCACCGCGCTTAACCTGTTGATCGGCTTTGAAATGTTCGGCGTGCCGCTGGTGCTTGGCGATCCGAGCGGCATCAACGTCCTCACCACCTATATCTACAAGCTCACGACACTTTTCGGCGTCCCTACCTATCAGCTGATGGCTGTCGTCGTTGTCCTGCTCGTGCTCCTGACGCTGCCGCTGGTATGGTATCAGCGCCGGCTGCTGCGCCACAGCCGCCGCTATGCGGCCCTTGGCGGAAAAGGCTCGCGCACCACGGTCATGCGGCTGGGACGGACCGGCCAGATCATCGCGCTCTCCGTGATCGGTTTCTGGCTGTTCCTGTCGGTCATCCTGCCGATCGGCGGAATTATCCTGCGCGCCTTTGTCGATGCTTGGGGGCAGGGCGTCAATCCTTTCGCTCATCTCACCACCAAGCATTTCAATGCGCTTTTCGAGGTTCCGAGCCTTTATCGCGGTGTTCTCAACACCATCATACTGGCGGTCGTCGGCGGTGCGCTGGCCGTTGCCTTCTATCTGGTCGTCGGCCTTGCCGGGCACCGCAATCGGGACGTGTCCAATACCGTTCTCGATTACATGGTCCTCCTGCCGCGCTCCATGCCGAGCCTGATCATCGGTCTCGCCTTCTTCTGGCTGTTCCTGTTCATCCCGTTCCTGGTGCCGCTGCGCACGACGCTGATAAGCCTGTTCATCGCTTATCTGATCGTCGGCCTTTCCTATGGCCTGCGGCTGCTGCAGGGCACGCTCATTCAGGTCAGCCCCGAACTGGAGGAGGCTGCGCGCACGACGGGTGCGACAATCGGCCAGACCTGGCGTGACGTCGTCATTCCCATCGTGCGCCCCGGTCTCGTCGGCGCATGGGCGCTGATCATGATCGTCTTCCTGCGTGATTATGCGACCGGCATCTATCTCATGAGCGCCGGCACCGAAGTCATCGGCTCGCTCATGGTTTCCATGATCCAGTCCGGCGCAATGGACACGATTGCCGCGCTGGCATTCGTCAGCATCGTTCTTACCGGCGCAGGCCTCGGTCTCGCCCTTCGTCTGGGAGCAAAAATCCATGACTGAACTTACTGTTCGCGACGTTCACAAATATCTCGGCGGCCTGCACATTCTTCAAGGCGCATCCTTCACCGCCGAACGCGGCTCAATCGTTTCCCTGCTCGGCGCTTCGGGCAGCGGCAAGACGACCCTGCTGCGCTGCATTGCCGGGCTGGAACAACCCGAACAGGGTCTCATCAGCATCGGCGGCAAACCGATGCTCGATGGCAGCAAGGGCCTGACGGTCGCGCCGGAAAACCGCAATATCGGCCTTGTCTTTCAGTCCTATGCGCTGTGGCCGCATCGCACGGTGATGGAAAATGTCGCCTATGGCCTGAAGCTGCGCGGCGTGAACCGGGTGGATGCCGGCAAACGTGTTCAGGCGACGCTGGAAAAGATCGGTCTCGGCCATCTTGCCGAGCGTTATCCCGATCAGCTTTCGGGCGGCCAGCAGCAACGCGTCGCGATCTGCCGCGCGCTGGTCTATGAGCCGCGTGTCCTGTTGATGGACGAGCCGCTTTCCAACCTTGACGCGAAGCTGCGCGAAGAGGCGCGTTACTGGATCCGCAAGCTCATCCTCGACCTGGAAATATGCGGTGTTCTCGTTACCCACGATCAGTCGGAGGCGCTCGCCGCATCCGACAATATCCTGCTTCTGCGCAACGGCGCCATCGTTCAGGAAGGCACGCCGCAGGACATCTATACAAAGCCGAAGAGCTTTTATGCGGCGGACTTTCTCGGCGCGAACAATGTCGCCAGCGGCGAGATACGCGGTCTGGGCGAGGATGCCAGCATCCACGGGCCAAACTGGCAGCTCGATGGCATCGTTTTCGGCAAGAGCGGCGAAAAGGAGGACAAGGCGGTCATCCGCGTCGAGCAGATCGCCGTGCATGACAATCCCGGCCAGAACCGCAGGGAAATGCATCTGGATGCCTGCCTTTATCTTGGCGACCGCTGGGAATACCGCCTGAAAGCCGGTGATTTCGCAGCCAAGGCCTTTGGGCCGAAAGCCTTGCCCGAAGGTCCGGTGTGGGTGGATATTCCCCGGGAAAGCGTGTGGCTTTTCGCCCGCGGTTCATAAGCTCCTGCCCATCCGCTTCAAAGAACCGGTGGCCGAAACGGCCTGATCCGGCGTGGCGTTTCATGGTCCATCGTTGTATTGCTGTATGAGGCAACGATGGACCGAAACGTCGCTTTCCGAAGGGCCGGTTTTATTTGACGCTGCCGGTCGCAAATATCGATATTCATACGATACCTGTCACGAATCGCTGCCGCCTTGAGGCGGCTTTGGGCATCCGCCACGGCGTCATCTCCACGGAAACGTCATCGATTCTCAGCTTTCCGCATCGAATTTTGCGAAGGAAAATGCCGGGCGCCTTCAATCGCCACGGGGTGTCAACTTTGCCGGCTAAGGACATGCCTCAGGCACTTCATTTTGGGTTGCCCTATCGGCCTGTGTCGCCCGCTCACCAGCCTCTTTGTACGAAAGGCCTGAATGGCGGTTGGCGGCTTCCGGTTGTCCCGCCTTTCCTGCGCTGGCCGTGCCGAAGCCGCACTGCAAACTTTTACCGGTGCAATTTTATAGTTTTCAAGTTGTGTAAATCATGGTCAGTCCATGGTTTCGCCACAATGCTTGATTGCATTCTGTTCAGAGTTTGACAGCTGATTGATTTTTTATCGATCCGATTACCGGGGTTTCAATGACCGACCAGCCTGCATCTTCGGACTTTCTCCAGGCGAGCCGTGTGCTCAAGGTCAAGTCTCCGTTAGGGGAAGACCAGCTTCTGCCGGAACGACTTGCGGTTGACGAGGGTGTTTCGCGGCTTTTCGAGATTCACCTGACGCTGCGTGCGAAGAAGGAAGCGGTCAAGCCCGAGGAGCTGATCGGGCGGCTGGTTGATGTGTCGGTCGAGATAAGCCAGGGAGACGGGGAAGAGGGCAGCGGCGTCCGCCGGCCGTTCAACGGTCTGGTGACGGAACTGCATGAGGGCCCACCGATCACCCGCGGGCTGCGCTCCTATGCGCTGACGATCCGGCCGCAGATGTGGCTTCTGTCCCGACGCTCCGATTGCCGCATCTGGATGGACAAGACGGCGGTGGAGATCGTCGAGACGCTGTTTTCCGAACATGGCATTCCGGCCCCCGACACGTCGGGCATCATCTCGCCGCCGCCTGCGCAACACTACAGTGTGCAATGGAACGAGACGGACCTTGATTATCTGACGCGCCGTTTCGAGGAGGACGGGCTGTTCTACTGGTTCAGCCATGAGGACGGTTCCCACAAGCTGCATGTGGCCGACAGCGCCAGCGGCTGGCTTGCCCCGTCGGCTTCGGCACAGGGCGAGGGCAGGGTGCGTCTGGCGCAGGGGTCTTCGGACCGCAACCACATCAATGACTGGGCGCGGCGTTTTTCCTATGTGTCGGGCCAGCGGGCGGGCGCGGACTGGAACTTCGAGACGCCGGGCATGGTGCCGGGCACGATGACGCCGTCGCTGGTGCAGATGCCGGATGCGATGAAGCGCGAGCTTTATGAATATCCGGCCCGGATCAGCACGGTTGAAGAGGCCGAGCGGGCGCAGAAACTCAGAACCCAGTCGATCGAGGCGGATCATGACCGTGTGTTCGGCTCGTCCACCTCGCGCATTCTGGAGGCGGGCCGGCGGTTCACGCCTTACGAGGTTGCCCATCCCGATCATGCCTATGAAGAGCATGTGATCATCCGTGCGAGCCACAGCATCGTCGACCGTTCCTATGAGACGAATGGCAACGAGCCGGAATATCGCAACAGTTTCGAGGCGATCCCTGCGCGGGTGCCGCTGACGCCGCATCGCGCGACGAAGCGGCCGCGCATCGAGGGGACGCAGGTTGCGATCGTGGCCGGTCCTGCCGGTGAGGAAATCCATCCGGATCAGTATGGCCGCATCAAGCTGTGGTTCCCGTGGGACCGCAAGGCGAAGAAGGATGGAACCGATACGTGCTGGGTGCGTGTGGCGCAGAACTGGGCGGGCTCCACCTGGGGCGGCCAGATCATTCCACGCATCGGCATGGAGGTTATGGTTGCCTTTGTCGACGGCGATCCGGACCGGCCGCTGGTGACGGGGGTGGTGCCGAATGCGCGCCAGACCGTGCCTTATGACCTGCCCGCCAACAAGACGAAGAGCACATTCCGCACCAATACCCACAAGGGAACCGGCTTCAACGAACTGACCTTCGAAGACGAGAACGGGCGGGAGGAAATCTATGTCCACGCCCAGAAGGATCGCAACGAGAAGATACGCAACAACCACAGCGAACGGATCGACAATAACTGGGTTCAGTCTGTTGGCCACAACAAGTCCATCGAGGTCCGCAACAACCATCATGAGGTTGTCGGCGGCAACATGATGATCACGGTCGGCCCGAGCGGCATCGGCCGGGTTGTCAATTCCCTGCTGAACTCCCTCGTCAGCGGCATTGGCGATGTGGCGAAAAATCTCGGTTTCCCCGGACTTCTCAATCCCGGCGAGGGCAATATGTCGGTGATTGTCGAGAAGAACAAAACCGAAAGCGTGGGGGTGTTCAATGCGGTCAATGTCGGGGCCGGAATGGCGACCAATGTCGGCATGTCCTACAGCGTCAACGCCGGAACGCGCGTCAATCTGATGAGCAACGATACGATGTCGCTGTCAGCGCAGAACAGCGCGACCGTGCACAGCGGTGGCGAACTGCACCTGACCTGCGGAAAAGCCAATGTGCTGATGCACGAGGATGGAACCGTCACGCTGAGCGGCACCAAGCTGTTCCTCGATTTCGCGGAAATCGAGATCAATGGTGACCAGCGTGTCGTCGTCAACGGCGGAAGGATAGATTTGAATTGAGAAGCGACATGATCAGAATACTGGCTTCGGCCTGTGTGATCCTGATGGGCTCCGGATCTCTTTCTCATGCACTTGAGTGCGAAACAGACCCGGCGAAATTCGCCTTCACGTCGGACACGCCATCCACCTTCAATATGGGCGAGAAGCGGGATGTTGACCGGGCATATGCCGCGCTTGCGGGCGCTCTCGGTCCGCTCGACAGCTATCCGAAAACGCGGATTTTCTATTCGAAAGGTTATGAGGGCGTCAGGGACTATGATTGCAAGGACGAAAAATGCCGGGCGATGGAGGTTCTCGAAGGGCTTCAGCAATGCGGGGCGGGCGGCATGAGCAAGAAGGACGCCTGTTATCCGCTGGCGGTGGTCTATCAGCAGAAGCTCTATTGCCTTCTCTATCCGGGACAGCCGGATTTTGATCCCTCAAAACCCTTCGTACCCTACGTGCCATTCAAGAACAGTCAGGACGGGCAATGAGCGATAGCGAATTCCCCTATGGCAACGACCTGAATAATCCCGATTCCTGGGTTGGTTTTGCCTATACCAAATCGCAGTCATGGCTGATCGGTTATGACAGCGGTGCTTCGCTCATTCTCGGCGCACACACCTTTCTGATGTTCGGCCGGGAGAATCTCTGCGCCTGCGTTGCCTCGTTTTACGGCGCCGGACTGACGGCGGGTTACGGCATGTCCAATGCCGCCAAGCGCGTCGAGCGCAGCGGCGGCCAGTCGACCAGGATCGGTCAGGGCGGCGGTGCGTCCGAGCAGCTCAAGAGGATCGAGGATATGAAAACCGCAAAGGACATATCCGACATCCCGACTGCCGGCGACCAATATGATTCCGCCGAGAAGATCTACCGTTTCCTCGCGGCGCAGCAGAACGGAATGAGCGCCCTCAAGCCGTTCAGCATCAACGATCTCGATTATACGATGGGCTGGGTCTCGGGCGCTTCTGTCGATGCCGCGATCGGGGCCGGGACCTATTATCTCGCCGATGCCCGCAACCTTTTCAAGGGCGCGACGGCTCTCAACGTCAAAACCGAGGCGACACTGATCGGTGCTTCGCTCGGCTCCATGATCGGTTTCTGGCGGGTGAAGAAATGGTATTCCCTCTGGACCGAACTCTCCCGCTCCAAACGCGAGGAATATCCCTTCCAAGCCTATAATGTCCATCCGTTCTTCCGCGAATGGAAGTCGCAGGAATATACCTACCAGAAGCAGCTTGATCGCATCGCCGAGCAGGATCGCATCATTAACTCGATCACCAAGGATATGCAGGTCAACCCGACGAAATACGGCTTCCCGGATTCCGATTATGCGCTGCAGCGGTCCGTGGAAATGACCGAGAAATTCTATTCTGGCGCGCGTTCTCCAGACAGCAACCCGTTCATGCCCTGGGTGCCGATGGACAAGCAGCATATCTTTTATGAAGGGCGTTGAGACCGATGTTATCGAAGCCAGTGAAATTTGACGATGGATCGACGCCGGTCGGCATATGGCTGGAACTGCATTCCACCGAACGCCAGTGGAAGAACACCTATGTGAGCCTGCTCAACGCGGGTGGCTCCAGCCGCGATATCGCCTTGCAGGCGATTGGAACCCAGCACGGGCTGTTGCGAAACCTGTCGCAGTTTCCCGCGGAGAGATGGAGAATGCTGTGCGACGGACAGGGCTGGACGCCGCTCGGCTGTTCCGCTCTTTCGTGGTGCCAGGGAGATGTCACCTTCTCCGAGGTTGCGGATCGCGGAAAGAACGCGGATTGGCGGATCGACCCCGAGATCGGCAGCGATTTTGCCGCCCTGATGCTCAATCCCGCCATCGTTCCCGCCGATCTGGGCGCGCTTCTGCGCACCGAGCAGGATGATTTCGCTGCCGCGCTTGCCCTTGCCTCGAAACCTGAACGGCTATCTGCATCCTTCGTTCTGCCGCAGGATGCCCGGCCGGGGCCGCTGGCCCGCGCCATGCTTCAGGCGCGGTAAACGGGGGACATGGCCTATGCCCAAAGCTCATCGCCGCGCTGATATCGGTTCCGCCCATTCCTGCCATTTTCCGCCCACACCGGCGACGGGCGGCAGTGACAATGTCTATGTGAACGGTCGGCCGCTTATGCGTGTCGGGGATGCCTACGTGCCGCATGGCTGCCCCTCCTGCCCGAAGCCGTCGCATTCGCGGGCTCTGGCGGCGGGAGCATCCACCGTCTTCATCAATGGCAAGCCGGCCGGCCGTGTCGGAGATGCGATCGACTGCGGCGGCAATGCGCAAACCGGTTCGTCCGACGTCTATATCGGCGACAAAGAGCCGAATGGCGGCAGCGACGGCACCCCGTGCCAGGCCAGCATGGCCGGCGGGTCCGTTCCGACGGTTCGGGGATAGGCATGCAGGATCAGCTTGATGGCAGGGCGGAGCTGTCTGCGGTCAGTCAGGCCTATCTGACCCGCCTTTCGCAGATTGCAGACAGCGGCGACAGGCGCATTTATGCCGTGCTGGACGGAGCCCTCTTCGGTAACCTGACTGCGGATCTCTCGGCGGCGGGCCTGTGCCACAGGCCGCTCTATCGGCAGGCGGGGCCGGATGCCGCAATCATGCTCGGCGGGCCGTGGCTGGTTTCCCTCAGTCTTTCGCCGGCAGTCCCATCCGCGCCGGACGGTTTGATCGAGACGGCGGAGCCGAGCGACGAGGAACTGCAGGCGCTGGCGGCGAAACTGTCGAACGCCATGGCGGATGCCGTCGCCAGCGGTGATGAAAGCGGCGGCGGCGTGCTGCCGGCGGACGAGATCGACCTGCCAAGGCAGGTAAAGAGCAGAATAGAGGCCCTGCTCAGGCTTGTCGCAGACAAGCCCGCTGTGGTGTTCTGGGTCGGCGATCGCTCCCTGTCCGAGGAAACACTCTACAGGCACCTGCGCGGCATCAACCGCATAATCGTGCCGCTCGAGCGGGAGGCGCTTGCGGGATCGGGCGTTTCTGTTCCCGCGGAAGCCGGGGAGATGTCGCTGGCAGCCGGCGATGCGCAGGAAGAGGCGTTGGCTGCCGCCGATGTCGCCGGGCGGCGGGATCGCGGCGAGGTTGTTGTCTTCCGCCACGCCGATCCGAATGTCATCATGCAGGTCTTTCCGGCGCTTTCGCCGGAGCAGGTCGTGCGCCTGATGGGACCGGCGGAGGAAGTCTATTTCGCGCCGGGCGAGGCGTGGGGCGGGAACATCAAGCGCGGTCGCCGCCCGGTTGATATCGTGGCGCAAGGCGGCATGTTGCGTCTGACGCCCGGAAATATCGAGGCTATCAGCGCATCCCGCATGCTTGCCGCACGCCGTCGGCGGGTCGAGGCCTTTCAGCGGTCGGCGCCGCATCTGCTACAAGGCATGGATGAGCGCGAAGCGCTCCTGTTCATGGAGCGATATGAAAAACAGGCGCGTGCATACGGGCTGAAAACCGAGCGTGGCTTCTTTCAGTGGACCTATCTTATGAGTGCAAGCAACGGGCGCTTCATCGAAGCGCCGGATATTCGCCAAAACCTCAAAGGCGGCAATCCTGACGCCCGGCTGGATGACATGATGCGGCTGATGGCGAACGCGGCGAAAGAACGGGGTTTCGCATGAGTGCCGTGGCCGCCGCTGGCGGAGAGGCTCTGCTTGGCCGGGCGGCCGCAGGTGTCGCAACCAGACTCGGGGCCCGCGCCGCTCTTGGTTTTCTTGGGCCGGTGGGCGCAGCAATCGGCCTCGCCATGCTGGCCTATGAAGGCTACGAACTTTACAAGATGTACAATGAGAGCCATTCGGAACCCGCCGATGGCGAAGCGGGAGGCTGCACGGGGAACTGCGGCTCCGCCAAGGCGGAAGAACAGAAAAAGCGCCAGGAGGAACTGGAGGACGAGGCGGGCGTCAGCCAGCAGACCAAGGGCAAGACCAAGCACGGCGAAAAGGATGGCGGCATGGCGGAAGCCGAACGCGACTTCGATTCCTTGAAACCGGACAATGAGAAGGGTATCGAAACGCAATACGGGCCGGGCCGCACGGGGGAACTCCAAGACGGCAGCAAGGTTACGGTCCGTCCGGGAAGCTCCGATGGTCGTCCGACATTGCAGATCCGCAGACCAAACGGTCGTCAGACCGAGATACGCTATAATGATGGGCCGGGGGTTTAAATGACGGATTTCATAAAAAAAGACTGCACGCTGGATCATCAGCTTATCAGGGACAGGAATTTCGCCGCGAGGATTTTTCCCGAATTTCCGAGCGAGGAGGAAATCGCCCTCGTTGCCGCGCGGATCGGCGCCGGCGAGATCGATTTTGCGGCTTACGAATTCGGCCAGCCGCCGCGCCATTTTGCATCACAACCGGTCGGGCCGATGCTTGATGCATTGTTCGAAAACTCGCCCTATGGTCTTCTGGTCCATTTTTCGGGCCACGACCTCTGGATTTGGGCACCCGAGGATCATGAATATCTCGTTGTCTTCGGTGATTCCAATCTGGTTCAGGCGATAGAACGAAGCGACATATTCTCCTACAGCTTTGCCGATTATCTGGGCAGCGGTGCATTGTCGCAAGCAACAGTCACGCACCTTCGTGGCATGGCATCGAACTATACGATCGGGTAATGCGCTTCGCGGAGGCCGGGCATATTCCTCCCGGGTGGGCAGCGGCGCTGTCGAGCCGAAGAAGCGGGTCAAGGCGCTGTATGACTGTTGGGCCAATCTGAATTTCGAGATTGTCTGACTGGCCTGCCTGTGCCGCCCAGGACTGCGTCTTTCGCGGGCACAGATCACTCTGCCGATCAGATATCGTGACGCGTTCCAGGGACGAGGTGCTTGCCCTTAGAACAGGGCCACGATCATCATACCCAGAAATGCGATGAGCATGACGATGCAGGCCGGGCGGAAGAGATAAAAACGCTGCCAGTTCGTAAGGCGGAGGCTGTTGTAATAAAGGGATTTATCCAGCCGGAGGTAATCCACGCCGCTGTCGACGGAAAAATCACCGCCATTTTCCCTGTAAAACCGATATTCCCTGATCTGGGCGACAATCTGCTGGGCTGCCAGAAGGCTGACGGCGAGCAGCGCCGCTGAAACAATGATGATCTCGAATATCAGCATATGGCCTCTCTCTCCGATTGAACCGTAATGGCTTGTCTAGCGCAAATCCGCTGAAAAATCCGGTTCTTCGGCCTGCTTTTTCCACAATCCCGTCTTCAGTGCCCTGCGGCGGAGAGTAAAGTTCGTTTTTCCCGATGACTGATTGCACCGATATAGCTTGCCATAATTCCAGCCATTGATGGGGCCTCGTCCGCATCTGCGCTATTGGCAGCCATGCGCGATTTTTTCTAATTTCTTACTTTCATTAATTTGTATAACTATATGATAAAAATCAATAAAATTTTGTTCATTCAATTTGCCTGCTGCCATGGAAAAGCGTCAGGAAGGCATGTCGTCAGGTGGTCTCAAGCCCGGAAAACCGAGCTTGAGACGATTGGCGGCGGACAGGACGGCTTAATCGGCCGTCGCCTGAATATCGACCTTGTCGAGAAGAAGCATGGGATTGTCGGAGGCTGCAGCCAGATCAAAAAGGCCAAGGCCATTGGCGCCCGTCGATTTGACCATCACTGTCAGGGTTCCCGGCGCGCTGATGAAGCGGGCGAGGGCGTCCACGGCGCCCTGAAGCTTTGGCTGTTCAGCCGCGACCTGCTGCAACAGCACATTGGCCACCAACGTCAGGGTGCCGCGCACCTGATCTTCGGTCATATCGTTTTGCAGGGCATAAAGCTTGATGGCCTTGGCCATCAAACCCTCGTCCTTGACCGTGAGTTTCAACTCGCGACCCGCCAGCCCGAAAAGTGCGGCCTGAGCGCGATTGACGTCGAAGGCGAAGAATTCTTCCGTAAACCCGCTTGCAAGGCCGGAAAAGTTGACGCTGCCGATATCCTTGCCGCTGAAGGAGATTTCCCGGATCATCAGGTTGTTGTTCGGTTCGTCCCAGCCTGCGGCGAGGGCATAGGAAAGTTCGAGTGACTCCAGACCCAGCTTGCGCGCTTCAACAAATACTTCCTCCGATGAATCGGCCGGGATGGGAAGAGACAGGCCGTCCTGCCTGATCTCGATATCGGTCGGGATGCCGTTGAAGGGCTTTGTCAGTCCCATCTCGAAATTCCGGAGCGTGAACTTGATGCGTTCAGGCGTGCCTTCCGTCTCTTCCTCCGGCTTTTCCGGCGCGGCGACGTCGACGTTGATGCCGCCGACACGGATCGTTCCCAGTTCCGGGATAAGACGGTTAAACGGAAAGGTCTCAATCTGCGTGTCGTCGAGCCCTGCGATCTGGGAGAGGCCTTCGACTGTCGAGCTCCAGTCAAAACCTTTGAGGCTCGCCTCGGCGACTTCGATCGTGTCGGTGCCGTTGCCGATCGACATGCCGTTCAGGCCGAAGTCGAGCCTGCGGCTATCCATCTGCATGTCGATACGATCGATGGCGGCCTTGACCCTTTTGCCCTCCGATCCCTCGCTTTCGTCCGGGGCATCCGCCTTGAACCCGAGCAGCTGCATGTTGCTCTTGCCAATCATGTCGAGAATGGACAGGCCTTTGGTGAAATAGGCCTGACGCTCCTGCGGTGAAAGTTCGTCAACATTCTTGGTTGCGCTCAGTGCCTTCAGCGTCTCCAGAAGCGGCTCGGCCGGCAGGCGGGCACTGAAACCGTCGCTGCGGATCTCGTCGTAGCTGAAATGACCGTCGCCATCCGTGAACGAAATCTTGGCAACGGAGAGCGGGCCATAGAGAGGCTTTGCCTCCTTGTCGTCGGGGCCTGCCTTTTCCGTGTAGAGCCTGGCAAGATAAGCGACATCGATATCCTGCCCGGCGATGGTGCCGGTCGATACGACCAAATGCTTTTCCTTCATGGCGCCGTCGCTGTCCGGTAGCGCCATCTTGATGTCGTAGCTGCCGTTGTCGATCAAATAGCGGCTGATCCGGCCATCGGCGATGTCGGTAAGAGACACGTTTCTGTAAACGGTCTTCTGCTCGGTATCGGCGACGGACTGCGTGAATGTCACCTCAGGCGTGGAAATGCGCGTTGCCGCGAAGCGCTCTATGCGCCTTGGCAGGGAGTTGGCATTCCCGTCGCCGGATGCCGCCGGGGCCGGCTTCTTGAAAGCGGCATTCTCGACGCGGGCATGCGCCATCGAGATTTTTCCGGTCGGCACATCGATATCGATGCCGTTCATGTCCAGTGCGCCGTCCAGAAAAGGAAGTTTCGGACGTCCATCGATAGCGGCGATCTTGATGTTCTTGCCGTCTTCAAGCGGCAATGTCAGATCGCGAATATGAATTTTTCCGAGAAAGTCGGCTTCCACGGAACCGGCAGTTGCGCCGCTGCGGGCAACCAGCTCGTTGACCTTTGCTTCGTAGAAGGCCTTGCCGCCGATAACGCCTGCGGCAGCGACGGCAATAATCGCAACCGTTGCCCAAAGCGCCTTGCGCCGACCCTTGCCGGTCTGGGTATTTTCCTGTTCCACGAAGTTTGTCCTCTCTCACGAACTTATATTGGGCGCCTTTTAAGCACGCAAAAGTTGCTTAGCAAGTGGTCATCGCCGGGTGTTTCCCCGCGTGGAAAACCTCGCTGCGCAGGAGATATCTCTGCGACCTTGCCTGGCTTGCTGCGGGGCTGGCGCAAAAACTGGGTTAGCCGGCAGTTTTGAAGGAGGGAGCTATCTCCAGAACATGAGCGCCATGCCGGCCACGACAAGTGCGGCGCCGGCCCATGCGCCGGGCGCCGGCAGCTCCCTTGTTCTCAGCCAGAGCAGTGGCAGGATAATCACCGGTGTCGTCGCCGACAGTGTCGAGACGATGCCGACCTTGCCGCCGGAAAGGGCGAAGAGAAGGAGCGTCATGCCAAAAGCCAGGGCGATGATGCCGGTGAGTGCCGTCTGGAGGAACAGGCTCTTGGTCAGCGGGCCTTTCGGCCTGACAGCCGCGATGGGTAGCGTGGTAAGCGCCGTCAGGCAGAGAGCGGCCACTCCGACGCGCAGCATCGAAGCGGCAACAGGATCGATCCCGGTCGCCATGACAGGCCGTGCGATCAGGGAACCGACAGCCTGGCTGAGTGCGGCGAGAAGGCCGAAGAGCACGCCGAGCCAAAGCGGCCCCTTGACGCTCTCCCATTCATGCAGCTGCGCCTTTCGCTTGCCGAAGAGAATTGCAAGCAGCACGCCGCCGAGGGTCAGGCCTATACCGGCAATGGCGGTGACGGGAAGCTGCTCGTCAAGCACCGCCCATCCGAGCAGCGCGGCGATTGGGGCATTAAGGGCGAACAGGATTCCCGAGCGGCGCGGCCCCAGCCGATTGAGGCAGGTGAAAAGAAGCGTGTCGCCAACGAAAATACCGATGAAGCCGGACAGGAGAAGCGACGACAGCGCCTCTGGCTGAAGTTCCCGCCAGGCGCCAGAGGCGAGGACATAGATCCCCAGCAGGGAGGCGACGAAAAGCTGCCGTGTCCTGTTGAAGGCGAGCGCTCCAAGACGTCCCGCCGGGCCTGCGGACAGAAGTCCGGTCAGCGCCCAGCACGTCGCGGCGCCCACGGCGGCCAGTTCATAAATCGGCATTTTTTCCCCGTCGCTTCGTGGCGCTTCCGGCCACGGACACTATCCCTGCCTGCACCCATCGCAGATTCCGGGTTTGTCCGCCATACCGGAAGCATCGTCATCAACGGCGTGGGAGCATGCATGGCTCGCCATTCGTGCCCGGCCAGCCGGCACGGACGTTTTGCCACAGACGCGCCGCACGGGTTCAGTCGTTCCATTTTTGATGTTGGTGCGCGCCGTCATCGAGACCGCGAGCGGGTAGTTTTATCTACCGGGTTTCACGCACCGTTTATGATGTTGCAGATGCCCTCACGGATGACGTTCTTGTCGGCGATCTGCCCTGCCTGAATGTTGAAAACGGCATCGATCCGGACGCTGGCGCCCTTCTGCCGGGCGACAACCCGCAGCGTCTGAATTCTGCTGCTGCCGCTGGTCTCCTGATGGGCGTCGATCGAAGACAGTGCCTTGTTGATCTGGATGCCCGAAAAACCTTCCGCCGCCACGGCCTGAGCGAGCTTTTGAAGCACGGCGGGCGCTTTAGCCTTCGGTAGTTCCTGCCACGATTTGTAAGAGACGGCCGTTACCATCGGTACGCCTGATACGGTGAAGTTCTTCTCGCAGGATGCCGCGAGGACGGGGCTTGAGAAGGTGATGACGCCAAGAGCTGCAATGACATATTTCATTTCGAGTAATCCGGTTGTTGGTGAAGGCTGACAGCGATCGGCCGCATCAGAATGTCGACCGTTTTCCTCTGTATGTCGACGGCGGCGGAAGCGCTTCATGGGCTTGCGCAAGCGTTTCCAGCCAGGTGGCGAGGCCGGCTGGAACCTCCTCGTTGCCCGCTTCCAGCGCCTCGATCCATGAAAGTTCGCATTGCAGGGCGGACGCGATGTTGATCGGCGTCCAGCGGATCACCCGCAGGCATTGATTAAAACGTTCTGGCGACATGATGATTTGTTCTTTTCCCCGTCATTTGCCGGCGAAGCTCACTCACATGGCCACGAGAGTCAATCGTTTTTTACAACTTTTAATGGCTGATTTCCGGCTCAATAGTGATATCCGCCGCCGGTTGACGAGCGCCGGTAGCTGGAGCCGGCAAAGGCGCTGGCATCTGAACGGAACCCGTGACCCTTCCATCGTGGCCCCTTCATCCAAGAAAACTTAGTTGATCTGCTAAGTTTTCCCTTGCGTCGTCGCGATGGAAGATGATAGTTAGCAATATGACTAAGCATTATCAGGAACTTTCACTGATCTTCCAGGCTCTTGCCGATCCGACACGGCGGGCGATCCTCGCCCGGCTTGGAGGCGGGCCGGCGCCGGTTACGGAATTGTCCGCTCCCACGGGGCTGCGTTTACCCACGGTGATGCGCCATCTTTCCGTGCTGGAGGAGGCGGGGTTGATCACCACGTCCAAGGACGGACGGGTGCGCACCTGCGCGATCGTGCCCGAAGCGCTGGAGCCGGCGAGGACCTGGCTCGATGAACAGCGGGCCATGTGGGAGGGCCGGCTTGACCGGCTGGAGGCATTTGCAATGCAGGCCATGAAGGAGGATTCAGAATGACAATGAAACCCGGTCAGGACGGCGGACGCGCTGAACCGCATCAGGCACAGGACCGTTTTGCGACGCTGAGCTTCGAACGGGAGGTTGCCGTTCCATTGCCGGTCCTCTGGCAGGTCTGGCTGTCACCCGCCGCTCGGGCGGTGTGGGCTTCTCCCACGCCCTCGGTGACGGTCGAGTTTCTGGAGGCGGACAGCAGGCCGGGCGGTCGCGAAGTCTCGCTCTGCAAGGTCGCCGGGCAGCCGGATATCCGGTGTGAATGTGGCTGGCTGGAGCTGCAGCCGGCCCGCCGCAGCGTGAATTACGAGGTGGTTTCCTCTGGTGGCGTGACGCAGTCGGCAGCGTTGGTGACGGCCGATTTTCTGGCCGGGGAAGAGCGCAGCCGGTTGACCGTAACGGTGCAGCTTTCGTCACTGGCGGAGGATATGCGGGATGGCTACCAAGCGGGATTCAGCGCGGGTCTGAACAATCTGGCCAATGTGGCGGCGCGGACCATGGTGCTGGAGCGGACGATGAAAGTGCCGCGAAACATTGTCTGGAAAGCCTGGATGAACGAGGAGACGCTGCCGCAATGGTGGGGTCCTGACGGTTTTTCCTGCCGCACGAAAAGGATTGATCTGCGCACCGGCGGGGAATGGGTATTCGACATGATCGGCCCTGACGGCACCGTCTTTCCGAACCATCATCGTTATATCGAGGTGCGGCCCGAAGAGAGGATCGGTTATACGTTGTTGTGGGGCGAAAACGGGCCGAAACATGCCGATGCCTGGGCGTCCTTTGAAGATCAGGACGGCGGGACGAAAGTTGTGCTGGGCATGGTGTTCAGCACGGAAGCCGAGTTCCAGCAGGCGAAGGGCTTCGGTGCCGTGGAACTGGGGCAGCAAACGCTGGGTAAACTGGAACGTTTCGCCAGGGCGCTGTAAATGCGCAGGGCCTGTCTTTCCATATGCGGATGTTTCGATATCGGCCGCCTGTCTGCGGGTGGCGCGTGATTTGAAGCGGATGGGCCATCGCCGCCTGTGATCGCGATAGCGGAAAGCGATCAGGCGGCGGAGCCGAGATTTCTGAGAAAGGCGAGGCAGCGGACCAGCTGCGAGGCGGCGGTTCCGGCAAAATCGACCGCCGGCTCGTTTTTCTCGCAATTCATCAGGTCGAGATAATAGTCCAGCAGAATGCCGCAGAGCGTGACCGGTCTTCCGAGCGCCAGATCGAGCTGGCCGGACAGTCGCGGCTTGCGGCGGAACGCCATTCCGGGAAGTGCCGCGATGCGCTCCCGCGTCTCTTCGGCAAATCCCTGTAACGTCCTATCGTCCCGCCATTCGGGCAAGCTCGCAAGCAATTTCAGGAAATGGTCCTCGAGCCCGATAATATCCGGTGCATCCCCCGCCGGTGCCGTGGCCCTTGCTACATGAAACGCCAGACGCCTTTCCCGGCGCATCGTCGCGACGTGGCCGAGTTCCTCGCGCGCCATTTTTTCTGCCGCCTGCCGCACGTCGGCATTGGGTGCCTGGGCGGCAACGTAGCTCCAGAAAACAAAGGCTCTTTCCTCGTTACGGACGGCGGCCGAAAAGGCGCGGTAGGCGTCCAGCGTTTCCGGCGGCACCACATCGGCGCCTTCGGCATCGAACATGGGTGACAGATCCGGTGCGGCGAAGGTGCCCGTCCTGTCGGCAGGCGCTGTTTCTGCCGCCCAGATGTCGACCTGACGCAGATGCGATTCCTCCTCGGCGATCAGCCGGTCGAAAACGGTTGCGAGCGCCGGCTGGTTTTTATCCAGCATCCGCTGCCTGAGCGCGCGATAGCCGTCGATTGCTTCCTGCTCCATGCGGGCTGCGGTTTCCAGCACGGCTTGCATCGTTGTCAGAACGGGCGGTTCGGCATTCAGTTTCGGCATGGGGCTCTCTTCGGTTTCCGGCCATAACCTGCCACATCAAACGACGGCGTATTTGTTCTGGATCAATGAGGCTTTGGGAGGCGCGATTATTTTGCCCTTGATCCCCTGAACCGGACCGATGCGACAGGGCCGGGGGCGGAAACGAATGTCATGTCGCACCCCGATGGAATGCCCAATGCCGAAAAATACTGATATCGGGAGACATGGTCCGGCGGTCTTTCTTGCTTTTCTGATCGCGCTTTTCGCCCTGGCGGGCCAGGCAGTCGCAGCCGGCAGTCTTGCCGATTATCTCGCGAAGGTTCAGCCGGCGGAGCTGTTTGCGGCGGCCGACCGTTTCGGCGAGCCGGTGGGTGAGCCGGCCATCGTGCCCGTCTACAAGGGCAAGGATATCGCCGGTTACGCCTATCTCAATTCCGATTTCACCAATTCGACCGGCTATTCCGGCAAGCCGATCCACATCGTCGTCGGTATCGACAAGGCCGGCGTTGTACGCGGTCTGAAACTTGTCGATCACAAGGAGCCGATCGTGCTGATCGGCATACCCGAAGCCCGGGTGGTGGCGGCGCTGAATTCGGTGATCGGCCGCGATCTGGCGAAGGTTGCCGCCGGTGCTGAGCGCCCGCCACAGGTCGATATCGTCAGCGGCGCGACGGTGACGGTGCTGGTGATGGGCGACAGCGTGGTCCGCTCGGCGGTCAAGCTCATTCGCAGCGGCAGGCTCGGAGACGGTACGGCGGCGGCGGGCGTGGCCGCAGCACCGCAGGTGGTGAGAAAACTCGATCTTTCGAAACAGGACATATCCGACTGGCAGACGCTGCTTGGCGACGGTTCCATCCGCAGCCTGCGCCTGACGGTGGGCGAGGTATCGGACGCTTTCGCCAAAGCCGGCCAGCCGGATGCGGCCCGGACACCGGAAACGCCCGATCCGCAGGATACGTTCATCGATCTCTACGTCGCACCCGTCAGCGTGCCGGCCATTGGCCGCAGCCTTCTGGGCGAAGAGGGCTACGCGCGGCTGGCGAAACGCCTGAAGCCCGGCCAGTCGGCCATTCTGGTGGCGGGCGACGGCGCCTATTCCTTCAAGGGATCGGGTTATGTGCGTGGCGGCATTTTCGACCGTATCGAGCTTCTCCAGGACGGGCAGGGCATCCGTTTTCGCGACCGGGACCACACGCGGCTGACGCAGATCGCCGCGGCCGGTGCGCCGCATCTGCGGGAAATCGCGCTTTACGTCGTCCCCGACAGCTTCGCCTTCGACATGACCGAACCGTGGGACCTGCAGCTTCTGGTGCAGCGCACCACCGGCGTTCGCGACAAGGCGACGATGCCCTATGATCTCGGTTATACGCTGCCGGACGCCTATGTGAGCGTCGAGACGCCTGCCGCGCCAGTGCCGGCGGCTGCAACGACGCCGGACGCCGTTGTTTTCGGGGAAGAAAGCGCGCCGCTCTGGGGCAGCATCTGGGAGATGAACCGCGTCTCCGTCGCCATCACCTTTGCCGGGCTTCTGGTTCTCACCGCCATCTTCTTCTTTCAGGACTGGCTGGTCAAACGCCCGAAACTGTTCGGCTGGGTCCGGCGCGGCTATCTGCTCTTTGCGCTGGTCTGGCTCGGCTGGTATGCCAATGCGCAGCTTTCGGTGGTCAATGTCCTGACCTTCATCAATGCGCTTATCTCCGGTTTCCACTGGGATTTCTTCCTGTCGGCGCCGCTGATCTTCATCCTCTGGGCGTCGGTTGCCGCCGGGTTGCTGTTCTGGGGGCGCGGGCCCTTCTGCGGTTGGCTCTGCCCCTTCGGCGCGCTGCAGGAACTCACCAACGGCGTCGCGAAATGGCTGAAGGTGCCGCAGGTCAAGCTGCCCTGGGGCCTGCATGAGCGCCTCTGGCCCGTCAAATACATCATCTTCCTCGGCCTCTTCGGCCTGTCGCTTTATTCGCTGGCGCTGGCGGAGACCTTTGCCGAGATCGAACCGTTCAAGACGGCGATCATCCTGAAATTCGCCCGCGAATGGCCCTTCGTGATCTTCGCGCTGACGCTGCTCGCCGCCGGCCTTTTCGTCGAGCGCTTCTATTGCCGGTATCTCTGCCCGCTCGGTGCCGCACTCGCCATTCCCGGCCGTATCCGAATGTTCGAATGGCTGAAGCGCTGGCCGGAATGCGGTTCGCCCTGCCAGCGCTGCGCCAAGGAATGTCCCGTGCAGTCGATCCACCCGGAAGGGCAGATCAACGTCAACGAGTGCATCTACTGCATGCATTGCCAGGAACTTTACCAGGACGACCACCGCTGTCCGCACATGATTCAGGTGCGGCTGAAGCGGGAGAAATTCGTGACGCTTTCCACCCCTCCGGAAAAGGGAAAAGAGCGTCCGAAAACCGTGGTTACCCACAAGGGCAAACCGATCGGCACAGATGAAGGGGTGGCGGGCGAACAGGCCTGAGCCACCATCAAAGGAGAGAAGACATGTCGGATCGAAATATCGAAACTGGCCTCAGCAGGCGCCAGCTTCTCGGCTCCACGGCGGTTGCCGCGGTGGCGGGCGCGGCGACGGTCGGCGGCGCGCTGGCGGTTTCCAGCATCACGGCGGCGCCGGCGCTTGCCGCAGGCGGGCAGGCCTTCGAGGTCAAGCCCGGCGAACTGGACGAATATTACGTCTTTTTCTCGGGCGGCCACAGCGGCGAAGTCCGCATCCTTGGCCTGCCGTCGATGCGCGAGCTGATGCGCATCCCGGTGTTCAACCGTGACAGCGCCACCGGCTGGGGCCAGACCAATGAAAGCCGCAAGATTCTGACGGAAGGGCTGTTACCCGAAACGAAGGAATATCTGAAGGACAAGGGCGACATCTACCTCAACGGTGACCTGCACCACCCGCACCCGTCCTTTACGGAAGGCACCTATGACGGCCGTTATCTCTTTGCCAATGACAAGGCCAATACCCGTGTCTGCCGCATTCGCCTCGATGTGATGAAATGCGACAAGATCATCCAGCTGCCCAACCAGCACACGGTTCATGGCCTGCGCGTGCAGAAATATCCGCGCACCGGTTATGTCTTCGCCAATGGCGAGGACCGGGTGCCGATCCCCAATGACGGTTCGGTTCTCGATGATCACAAGCAGTATCACGCCATCTTCTCGGCCATCGATGGCGACACGATGAAGGTTGCCTGGCAGGTCATGGTCGACGGCAATCTCGACAATGTCGATGCCGACTATCAGGGCAAATATGCCTTCGCCACCTGCTACAATTCCGAGGAAGGCGTGAACCTCCAGGAGATGATGGCGAAGGATCAGGACTGGATCGTCGTCTTCAATCTGAAGCGCATCGAGGAAGCGGTCGCCAAGGGCGAATTCAAGGAAATGGGCGGCGTGCCGGTGCTTGACGGTCGCCACGGCTCGAAGTTCACCCGCTATATTCCGGTGTCGAACGGCCCGCACGGCATGAACACCGCGCCCGACGGCATCCATGTCGTCGCCAACGGCAAGCTGTCGCCGACCGTCACGGTCTTCGACGTGCGCCTGTTCGACGATCTCTTCGACGACAAGATCAAGCCGCGCGATACCGTCGTTGCCGAACCCGAACTCGGTCTTGGCCCGCTTCACACCGCCTATGACGGTCGCGGCAATTGCTATACGACCCTGTTCATCGACAGCCAGATCTGCAAGTGGAACCTTGAGGATGCCAAACGCGCCTACAAGGGCGAGAAGGTCAATCCCATCCGCCAGAAGCTCGATGTCCAGTACCAGCCCGGCCACAACCACACATCCATGGGCCAGACCAAGGACGCCGATGGCAAGTGGCTCATCTCGCTCAACAAGTTCTCGAAGGACCGCTATCTCAATGTCGGTCCGCTGAAGCCCGAAAACGATCAGCTGATCGATATTTCCGGCGACGAGATGGTGCTGGTGCACGACAACCCCACCTTTGCCGAGCCGCATGACGCAACCATCGTCCATAATTCGAAGATCAACCCGGTCAGCATCTGGAGCCGCGACGACAGCTTCTTCGCCGATGCGGTGGCGCAGGCGAAAGCCGACAACATCGACCTGCTGATCGACTCGGAGGTCATTCGCGATGGCGACAAGGTCCGCGTCTACATGACCTCGGCGGCGCCCGCTTTCGGTCTGGAAAGCTTCACCGTCAAGCAGGGTGATGAGGTGACTGTCTACGTCACCAATATCGATGAGGTGGAAGACCTGACCCATGGCTTCTCGATCATCAATTACGGCATCAACATGGAAGTGGCGCCGCAGGCCACGGCATCCGTCACCTTCAAGGCCGATAAGCCCGGTGTGTGGTGGTATTATTGCTCGTGGTTCTGCCATGCCATGCACATGGAAATGAAGGGCCGTATGCTGGTGGAGCCGAAAAAGGCATGAGGCATCCAAAAGATGCGGCGAGATGGGGGATGGTGGCGATTGTCGCCGCCATCCCCAGCCTGGCGGATGCTGAAACCATCCGCCTTTCCGCTGCCGCGACCCCAATACTTCAGCAGGCCATCGACCGTGCACAGACGGGCGACGAACTGGTGCTGGAAAGCGGCGATTTTTCCGGGCCGGTAACCATTGGCACGTCCATTACGCTGCGCGGCGAGCCGGGTGCGGCCATTCGCGGCACCGGTCAGGGCAGTGTCGTCACCATCACCGCCGAAGACGTGATCTTCAGCGGCATTATCGTATCCGGCTCGGGCGGTTCGCTGGAAGATATGAATTCGGGCGTCTTCGTCGCCCGCACCGCCAAACGGGCGATTGTCGAAAACAGCCGCTTCGAAGAAAATCTGTATGGCGTCTATCTGCATGGCGCAGACGATTCCATCGCGCGCAACAATGTCATTATCGGTACGGGCGAAGGCCGTTTAAGCGAAACCGGCAACGGTGTGACCCTGTGGAACGCGCCCGGCGCGCGCGTCACCGGCAACGACATCAGCTTCGGGCGCGACGGCATCGCCACCAATGCCAGCAAACGCAACGTGTTCAGCGGTAACCGGTTCAGCAATCTGCGATTTGCCATCCATTACATGTATACCGACGACAGCGAGATCAGCGACAATGTCTCCACCGGCAATTCGGTGGGATACGCCATCATGTTTTCCAGCCGTCTGAAGATCACCGGAAACGTCTCCGACGGTGACCGGGACCACGGCCTGCTTTTGAATTACGCCAACAGTTCCACCATCACCGGCAACACGGTGCGCGGCCATATGCAGCCCGCATCGCGCTGGAGCGAACGTGGCATCCGCTCGCAGGAACATGGTGTGCCTGCCGCCGATGGCGAGACTGCCGCGGATACCTCGGGAATGCGGCCCGGCCCGGAAAAATGCGTCTTCATCTATAATGCCAACCGCAACCGCCTGCGCGACAATCGTTTCGAAGGGTGCGATATCGGCATTCATTTCACCGCCGGTTCGGAAGGTAACATGATGAGCGGCAATGCCTTCATCGCCAATCGCAATCAGGTCAAATATGTCGGCACACGTTATGTCGACTGGTCGGAAAAGGGGCGCGGCAATTACTGGAGCGACAACCCCGCCTTCGATCTGGATGGCGACGGCATAGCCGACAATCCCTATCGCCCGAATGATCTGATTGACCGCGTGCTGTGGACCGCGCCGCAGGCGCGGGTGCTGACCAGCAGCCCCGCCGTGCAGGTGGTGCGCTGGGCGCAGGCGCGGTTTCCTGCCCTTTTGCCCGGCGGGGTCACCGACAGTCATCCCTTGATGTCGCCGCCGCAGCCTCTCAGGGAGCCACGCTCATGAGCCCGACCGTAAGCGTTCACGATGTGACCAAGACCTATGGCGGCAAGGTCAATGCCCTGCGCGAGCTGAACTTCGATCTCCATGAAGGGGAGACCGTAGCTCTGGTCGGCCACAATGGCGCGGGAAAAACCACGCTGATCAAATTGCTGCTCGGGCTTATTCGCCCGACGTCGGGGCATGTGGAGGTGCTGGGCGAGAACCCGGCGAATGGCGATTTCGCCGTGCGTCAGGCGCTTGGTTACCTGCCGGAAAGCGTGTCTTTCCATCTGGCGCTGACGGGGCGGGAAACGCTTGCCTTCTACGCCCGCCTCAAACGGGTGCCCATGCAATCCGCCGACAGTCTGTTCGAGCGTGTCGGCCTTGACGCCACGGCCGCCGACCGGCCCATTCGCACCTATTCCAAGGGTATGCGGCAGAGGCTTGGCCTTGCCCAGGCATTGCTCGGTGCACCAAGGGTTCTGCTGCTCGATGAACCGACCAGCGGCCTCGACCCGGCCCTGCGGCGCAATTTCTACAATCTCGTCGATGAATTGCGGGCAGGCGGCGCGACGGTCCTCCTGTCGTCGCATGCGCTGGGGGAACTGGAAGACCGGGCTGGACGCGTCATCATCGTCAATCGTGGTGTGCGCATTGCCGATGGCACGCTGGATGATCTGAGACGGATCGCCAGCCTGCCGTCGCGTATCCGTATCCGCACGGCCGGCGGGGCTGAAGCCGCAGCACCCGCCGATCACACCGCCCGGTGGACACCGACCGGCGACGGCGGTTGGGAAACGGAGGTGGCGCATGCTGCAAGACTGCCGCTGCTGCACCGCCTCACTGCGGCTGCCGCCGCTATCGAAGCCCTGAGCCTGATCGAGCCGACGCTCGATGATCTCTATGCCCATTTCCTGAACAGCCAGGAGGCCGCGTCGTGAGCAATATCCTGATCATTGCGGGGAAGGAAATTCGCGAAGGCATGCGCAATCGCTGGGTGCTGGCCACGACATTGCTGCTGGCCATGCTCGCCCTGACGCTGACGTTTCTCGGCAGCGCGCCGACCGGCAATGTCGGCGCCAGCCGCATGGATGTGGTCATCGTCAGTCTCTCCAGCCTGACGATCTTTCTTGTGCCGTTGATCGCGCTGCTGATTTCCCACGACGCCATCGTGGGTGAGGTGGAGCGTGGCACCATGCTGCTGCTGCTCGCCTATCCGGTGGGGCGCAGCCAGATCGTTCTGGGCAAGTTTCTCGGCCACATCGCCATCCTCTGCTTCGCCACCACCTGCGGATATGGCACGGCGGCGCTTGCGCTGGCGCTGATGGGCGGCGCGACCGGCCTTGAGGGCTGGCTGTCGTTTATTTCCATGACGGCATCGTCCGTGCTGCTGGGCGCGGTCTTCGTCGCCATCGGTTATCTCGTCAGTGCGCTATCTTCGGAGCGCAGCACGGCCGGCGGCGTGACGATCGGCATCTGGCTGTTCTTCGTGCTGATCTATGACATGGCCCTGCTTGGCGGGCTGGTGGCGGCGCAGGGCCGTTCGTTGCCTGGCGGATTGCTGGATTTCCTGCTGCTCGCCAACCCGACGGATGCCTATCGGCTCCTCAATCTCGGCAGCGGCGGCGCGGCGGCCCTTTCCGGCATGGGCGGGCTTGCCAGAAACTCCATCCTCACCGGTGGCGTGCTGCTTGCCGCCCTTTGCGCCTGGACGGTTGTTCCGCTCGGCCTCGCTTCGCTGTTTTTCTCAAGGAGGGACGTATGAAAACGGTCCGTTTTGCCCTTGTTCTTGTGGCTTCGCTGCTGCTTGCCGCCTGCGAAAATGAGCAGCAGGCGGAAACGCCGCCGCCCTTTTCGCTCACCGCCGAGGCCATGGGTCGATATTGCGGAATGAACGTGCTGGAACATGCCGGGCCGAAAGGGCAGATCATCCTGCGGCAGATACCGGAAGCCATATGGTTCTCCTCAGCGCGCGACACGGTGGCCTTCACCATGCTGCCGGACGAACCGAAGGAGATCGCGGCAATCTATGTCTCGGACATGGGGCGGGCTCCAAGCTGGGACAAGCCCGGTGCGGAGAACTGGGTCGATGCCCGCAAGGCCTTCTTCGTGATCGGCAGCGCGCGTCGCGGTGGCATGGGCGCGGAGGAAGCCGTGCCCTTTTCCGAAGAGGCCGCCGCCAGGGACTTTGCCGGCAGCAATGGTGGCGAAGTGGTGAAATTTGACGATCTGCCGGAGAGCTACATTCTCGGTGCGGGCGGTGAGGCGGCGGACGATGCGCCGGCCGGGGGAGCGCATGACCATGGATGACAGACATCATGACGGATACGGGAATGGCAGGCCGGGCCGCCGCCGCTTCATCACGCTCATGGCAGCCTTCGCCGGTCTGCCGCTTCTGCCCGGCAAGGGGTTTGCCGAGGCATCGCCGGTCATCTGGCGGGGGCAGGCGCTTGGCGCGCCGGCAACGCTGGTGCTGAACCATGAGAACCGCGCCGAAGCCGAACGGCTGCTGCGCCGGGTTGTGGCCGAGGTTTCGCGTCTCGAAGATATTTTCAGCCTGTTCCGCGAAGGGTCGGCGCTGGCCGAACTCAACCGCACCGGCGTGCTGGCCGCGCCACCTTCCGAGATGGTGGAGTTGCTGGACCTGTGCCGCAGGTTCCACGGGCTCGCGGAGGGCGCGTTCGATCCGACGATACAGCCGCTCTGGCTGCTGCATGCCCGGCATTTTTCACGCGATGGTGCCGATCCCGCCGGCCCTTCGGCCAGGGATATGCGCAAGGCGCTGGCGCTGGTGGGTTTCGACAGGGTGCATTTCGACCGGGACCGGATCTCGCTGCCGCAGCGCGGCATGGCTTTGACGTTGAATGGTATCGCCCAGGGATATGTGACCGACCGGATTGTCGCCCTGCTGCGCGATGCGGGTGTGACCAGCAGCCTGGTGGACATGGGGGAAAACAGCGCTATCGGCGCCAATGCGCAGGGTGCGCCATGGCGCATCGGCCTTGCGCAATCGGAAGATGCCACCCGCCCCGATATGGTTCTTGATATCATCGACCGGGCGGTGGCCACTTCGGCGGGCACGGGCTTCCATTTCGACAGTGCCGGCCGTTTTGGCCATATCCTCGATCCGCGCACCGGCCTGACGGCAAGCCGTTATGCCCGTATTTCCGTCGTGGCCGCCGATGCCGCCACCGCCGACGCCCTGTCGACCGCCTTCAGCCTGATGGATGCGCGGCGGATCGAGAGGCTGCGCGCCTCGCTTGGCAATGTGGAGGTCCACCTGCGCGCCTGAACGCAGCAGGCCGCCGCTCCCCATCGCGCCGCAACCGGCACGGTGACAGGGAAACCGTCGGAATGGACGACAGGTGCCACACAGATATCGTCGCGGCTCGACACCGCCTTATGGCTACCGCAGGCCACCAGCCTGCCGCCTTGAAGCGGAAGCAGGTTCGGCGCATGGCGGCGGGGCAAGATTGGGGGCGTGGTCTCCGATGCCGGCGGAGACCGGGTGGATGAACTGCGTGTCGCCTGCCAGCCCGTCCGATCCCGGCACCCCGCCGATCAACGCGGCGGAAGAGCTGGAAATCCGGCGCCGTTCCGGAAAAACGGCGGCCATGGCCGGCCTGGGGCGGCATCGGGGAGGGAAGGAGAGAAACCCGTCTGCCGGCCCGCAGGCCTCAGGGCTGTCGCAGGGACACGCCTTTCATGCGGTCAGACGGAAATGGGTGGTGCGCGCGGCGCGGCGCTCATCAGAAGAACTGATGGCCTGAATGCGGCCGTATCCGCCACGAAACCTTCACCGGTCTCGATGAGGAGCGGCCTGCCGGTCATATCGGTGGGCTGCGGCAGCAGGATGCCGGCCACGATCCGGCAAACCTCGCAGACGGGAACAATTGCGTGCCGGTCGGGGTGGGACTGGCCATCGTCGTGATCGAAAGTGTGGCAAATATCCGGCAGGCTGCCGTCCGGCAGCATGTGGGCGGAGATTTCAGTCCCGGCGAAACCGGCTTCGGTTACCGGCGCGCGATGGGCGAAACCGATGGCGAACAGGGCAAGCGCGCACAGAATGCGCATCCCCTTCTGCCATGTCGTCGCCTTTGCGATCATTGCCGGAATCCCCGCCCGAACAGCCTCTGAAACTTGCCTTGCATCGCCACCCTGCCAATTCACCCGCGATGGACAGTTTACCGCAGCGCGGATCGTGAGACGGCGTGGGAACAATGTGCGGGAGCGCGCGTCCCCCGTCTGTGCGCCAGATCAAACAGCGCGTGTTTCGGCGATGCGGGATCACCGGAGACTTTGCGGTCTCCTCGCCCGTCTGGTGAGGAGGCGTTCCTTTGCCTCGCGGGTTCCTTCAGTGTCGGATACCGCGTCATCGCGGATTCTCGATCGCCTCAGTGATCAGTCGAATTCGCTCGCGAGCGCCATGGCGGTATATGTCGATCTTCATGCTCGCCGGTAGGGAGAGATGCATCAGGGCCCAGCTGGTCACCGCCTCGGGTTCATCGAGGGCGGCGAAGCGTTCTTCTTCGAATGCCGACGGTTTTTCCTGCGCTGTCCGGATCGCCTTCACGACCAATGCCCTGAATGTTTCAACCTCGGCGGCGCTGGCTTGCATGTCGGGCCTGGCGATCAAATCGAAAGCCACCTGTCCATCGGCGGATGTGGCTTTCGCCATCACCGGCGTTTCAGGCGAAAATTCGATCCACCCGCCTCGCTTCGGCATGAACGATGCGCCATTGATCCGGGCCAACACGCCAACCGGTTGATGCGCGAACGTCAGGACCCGAAACGCCCCCATCGCTTCGCGATAGCTCTCGTAATCGGCCTCGGTGGTTTCCAGCCGGTAGGTTTGGCCGGGAACCACGTCGTCGCCGGTCGCTGCCAGTCCGGGTAGCGAGCGGGTGCCCGGTTCGGCACTCTGCCACAGTCCGAAACCGGCATCCTGCGATCCGCCGGGCTTTGCCTGCCAGTCAGGCGCCTGCCGCAGATCCGGCAGGTTTTCAGCAATCGCGATCCCGGCAATATCGGCGACAGGACTGAAGCTGACCACATAGTCGGGAAGGTGCTTTGGAGCGCCGGGGCGCGATCTGGCGATTGCCCGCACATCGACACGATAGGAGCCGTTCGGCAGGGAAAACCACCGGTCGGGAAAATCGGCGGGATCGTCCATCTTTTCCTCGCCGGGCAGCCCGTCGGTATTGTCGAGATAAACCTGGCCGTGCCTGACAATCAGCGGATAGCTCCAGTGCGCGCCGGCAAATTTGACCTCGGTGGCGGTCGGCTGGCCCATGGTCAGCCTGATCAGGAAACCACCATCCGACCCCGTTCCAAAACCGACGAGACGTCCGGCGGCGGACTCTTTCCTGTATGCGAAACTATAGGCGTACCAGGCGATAGGATCCGCCGCCCGGTGGGCAAGATCGTCCGGATGGAAAATGAGGAAACCGGCGACATCGGTGCCGATCTCGACCGTGCGATCGGCCGCCGCGGCGGGCGGCGCGACGAACAACAGCGATGCAATGGCGTGGATCAGTTTGCGCATGACGGTCTCCCTGCATTTATATCGGCATCTGTCCGGCGAGGTCCTGAGCGCCGGTCGAGATATATGCGTGTCCGGACCGCAACGGGTGCGGCGCATGAGGCGAAAGGCCATTTCAATTCTCATGATGTAACAGCCGCAGGTTTCATCGAACAGCCTTGCAGGCTAATCTATTGACGCAATGGTGCCGGGCGTTTCAGCGGCAATGCGCGTCCGGGGCCGTTTTGCGTCGTTTGATCCTTGTCGCCGCGTTTACTTATGAGGCTGTTCGGACCACGAAAAAATCATCAAGGATGGCGAACCGGGGCGGAAGAAATGAAAGCAGAGCGTGTAAATCCCCTTCGTTACCTGGGGGTGATGACCGTTGGCGGCATTTGCGCCGCATTCGTGGATTTCGCAGTCGCTGTGGCCATGCCGGTGGACATGACGGTTGACCGCCTTCTCGATATCTGCGAAGCGCCCACGCTGCAGGCGGTGCTGGTCAAGGGTGAGGAACTTGGCTGGCCGCGTATGACCGACGCGGAAACCGAGGAGTGGCGCCGTCATTTCGTCGCCTATAATGGCGGTTCGGTTGAGGTCGTGGGCTGGCGCGACGAAGCCGAGTCGTTGTCTTTCTGGATTGCCACTGGTCCGAACGGACACAAGGCATGCGCATATTCCACGGCAAGGCCCGCCGGTTTTCGGGATGCCTTGTCGAAGCGGCTTGGCGCACCGGATAATCTCGACAAGAATGACGCGATAGAAAGCACGATGGCCCGGTGGACGCGAAGCCCGATCGAATATTCATTTGTTCAGGTGGGCGCGTCCGCCATCATCAATATTACTTCGGATGGCGGAGCGGGTCGTTGAAGAGACGGCGCAGGCTTCAGACGATCAGCCCTCTCAAGGGCTTGATGGCCTCCGAGCCCGGGAACACCGCCCTGTCAAGCATTGCGCTGCTCGCGCCGAGATGATCGATCGCCAGTCCCTTGATGATCGCCCTCAGATCGGTTGTGGGCGCAAGGTCGCGCCCGTCACGCAGTTGCGGCACCTTCAGGCCCGGCCAGTCGGCGATCACTCTGCCGCCGCGTATGCTGCCGCCCGCGAGAAAGGCGGTCGTCGCCGTTCCGTGGTCGGTGCCCTCCGTGCCGTTGATGCGCGCTGTCCGGCCGAATTCGGTAGCGACGAGGATCGCCGTGTCCTTCCATACCGGCCCCAGCTCCTGTTCAAAGGCGGCGAGTGCATTGTCGAGCCCGAGAAGAAGCTTCGACAGCCGATCGACTTCCTGCGCGTGCGTATCCCACCCTTCGAAGGCGAGGGCTGCGACACGCGGCCCTTCCGGGTGGGCGATCAACCGCGCCGCGCCACGCGCCATCTGTTCCATGCCGGCAGGGTCACCCGGTCCTCCGGTGGCCTTGATGTTAACGCCGGAAGCGATCTTGCCGGTCTGGATTCCTTCCGCGAGCAGGCTCGCCAGCATGGGGTCCGTCTGTCCGTAGAGATCGGCGAGGCGCGGCGCGAGATCGCCATCCGCGGGTTTGAGAATGGCGGGTGACCAGCCGAGGATCGGCGCCTTGCCGCGAATGACCAGCGGCGCGCTGGCGCCAACGGCAAGGCCGCGCAGGCCGCCGCCGGAAGCAGGGTTGATGGTTTCACCGGCCGGCATTTGCTCAAGCAGCCGGTTCAGCCAGCCGGTCTCCACATGACCGGGCGTTGGAAATCCGGATTCGAGGACGTCCTGCCCGTCGAAATGCGAACGGTCGCGATATCCCGTCGCGCTGGCATGCACGATCGCTGCCTCGCCTTTTCTGTAAAGTCTCTGGAAGTTGCGAAGAGACGGGTGCAGGGCAAAAAAGCCGTCCAGTTCGAGCGCCGGATTGTCGCCTTCCGTCCGAAGGGCAATCTGCTGGCGCAGCGCTTCATAATCGGGGTCGCCGATGGGTGGCGCCGCCGTCAGTCCGTCAAGTGCGCCACGCAGGATAATGGTGACGAAACGCGGGTCGCGCCCGCCGGCCGCATAGGCAAAGCGTGGCATGAAAGCCCAGGCGAACAGGGCGCCGCTCGCGCCGAGAACCGCGCGGCGGGTTGGGGAAAGATGTTCACACAGCATGGTCAACGCCTCTGGAATTCGGGTGAAAGGAATGCGATCGTCAGTCCCTGCGCTTTGGTCTGCGCACGCTGGACGGCCTGCCTGGTTTCTTCGGACAAAAGTGGTCCCATCCGGTCTGCCATGAAACTGCGGGGGTCGACCGCATCGGATATCTGATGGGCAAAAAGACTGGCGGCATCGATGCGGGTCGCCAGCCCTTCGGACGATCCCCAGCCGGCGGTCACATCGGGAAAGCCGTTCGGCCCGGATGGATTCCACAGCGGCTGCCCCAGAGCCTTGAGCACCGACAGGATTTGCTCGGGTTTCGGCGTGATCCCGCTGGAGCGGATCATGGCCACCACAAAGTCCAGCGGCGGCCTGAGCTTGGTAAGGGCCGGGCTCCAGGACTGCTCGTCATCGATCATCGCCAGATAGGTGGCGGAAAGATCGCCATGGCTTTTGGTATAGGCGGCGGCCACCTTCGCCACCAGTTCCGGAGGCGGCTGGTCGCTCACGAAATATCGCACCAGCTTGTAGGCAAGGTGACGCGCTGTTGCCGGATGCCGGGCAAGATCACGCAATGCCGCGCGTCCCTGCTGTTCGCCGTTGTCGCCATAGGTGATGCCCAGCAGCGTCTGGTCGCCCGGCTCGTGATTGTTGTCGTTGAAATAGAAGCGGCCCATCGGACCGGGATGTTTTTTATCGCGATAGACACCCCAGCCGGTAATGATCCGGGCCAGCGAAGTCACGTCCGCCTGAGTGTAGCCGGCATCCACGCCAAGCGTATGAAGCTCCATGATTTCGCGCGCCAGATTTTCGTTGAGGCCGCGCTTGCCGTTCCTGTTGGCCCTCGAGTTCGGTCCGACCGATTGCTGGTTGTCGAGAAAGAACAGCATTGCCGGATGGGTCTCGACCGCGATGAGCATCTCTTCGAAATTTCCGAAGAGATGCGGGCGAATTGCCTCCCGTTCGAAGGCGCCGGCCAGCATGTGGACATCGCCTCCCTTGCTGATCGCCACCGCGAAATGATTGGCCCAGAACATTGCCAACCGTTCGCCAAAACCGATCAGCGGCTGATGTATCGTGCCGTTGAAGCGGGCATCCGTCTCCGCAAGCAGGATCTGCTGGGGAAGATACGGTCTTTTCGAAGCGGGGGTCTCCGGTTTCGCCCCGGCCTGCATGCCCGGGTTGGACGGCATGTCCGCCTTGTCCATCGTATTTGCGGCCGCCGCCATTGCCTGCGATGACTGCCCCATGGATTTTTCAGTCTGCCCGGCTTCGCCGCCATTGGTCGAGGCTGTAACCACAGCCGGTCTTTCCCTTTCCGCCTTCACCTGCCGGTTATAATCGGCAAGTGCCGCAAGCAGGTCGGCGCTGGAGTGCAATCGGGCATTCACCGGCACGGGCGTGGCGCGTTCGGTGATTTCCAGACGCAGGAGATCGCGCGGGGCGTCGCTGATAGCGGCTATATCGCCTTCCCGTGCTCCAAGGCCAAAACGCCAGAGCGCCAGCGCTGCATCCGCATTCCGGGAGTTTGATACTTCTCTGGAATTTGACATGGCCGATACGAACTCCGTTTCGTTATCGACCCTTGAACGGCGGGCTGGCCGGAATTCTGTCGGTTTTCAAATGTGATTATTTCGTGGCAGGCTTCGGCGCCTCGCGGGCAAGCAGTCCCTCAGCCAGCTTGCGGCGAGCATCAAGGGAAAGCGTGCGTGAGAACTCCACCGCCTGCAGTTCCGTTGCCGTGCGCACGGCATATTCGGCCTTGCGGGCACGTTCCAGCGCGGCCGAAAGCGCGGCGGCATCGAAGTTCTCGGCACCCATCAGCGATGCGGCCTCGATGCGGGCCTGGCGTGCCTCAAGCGAGGTTTCCCGCATGGTCTTGCGTGCATCGCTGAGGCTGCGTTGAAACGCTTCCTTCTCGGCTTCCGGCAATTGCTCTCCTGCGAGCGGCATGCGTGATATTGCGGCAGCGGTGTCGTTTTTCAGGTACACGTAACCCGCTCCGGCGAAAGCACAGACAAGAAACGTGTTTACGCTCAGAAGAATGATCGCCAGCCAGCGGAAGTTCTGTTCGCTCATTTCCCATCCTCGGCTATTTCGCTTTCACTCTGCAAATTTCCGAAAGCTGTTAACGTATCGCCCAGCGTCAGCGCCGGTGGCGGAGAAAGATTGACGACAGCGAGTGCGCCGGTCAGCGCGCCTGCGAGACTGATGCCGATCATACCGGCGCCCAGTCCGTATCTGACGAGACGTTTACGTCGTGTGGTCCGGGAGCTTGCCTGCGCCAGGATACGTGCATGAAGGCGGGCGGAAGGGTCCGGCAAGCGGTAGGAGGATAATGCGGCATCGAGCCCCGTCGCCCCCAGGATCATGCGCCGGCCTTCTTCCGTCTGTGCAAACCCCGTTGCTTGCTCCCGATGTTCCTGCGGCCAGCGTTTGGGATCGGCGCCATAGGCCGACACAAGGTTGAAAAAAAGCTGCCTGTCCATGGGCGTTCCACTCGTTCCGCTCATTCTTCGTGCCTCTTCAATATCGTGTGGAGCGCCCGGCGTCCGCGTGCGAGAAGGCTCTCAAGCGCATCCACGCTGATATGCATGACTTCGGCGGCCTCACGGTTCGACATCTCCTGGTAGTAGACCAGAATAATCGCCTCCCGCTGCCGGGCCGATATGGCTTGCAGCGCATGCGCGACGATATTGCCGTCGCTGCCGGCAAGGGCGGCCGAGCCATCCGGCAATGGACCCGTATCGATCTGTTCGGGCGGTTCCGAAACCGGTATTTCCCTGCGTTTTCGCAGCCTGTCATAGCAAAGATTGAGTGCGACGCGGTGGATCCACGTATCGAACTTCGCGCGGTCTCTCTGCCAGCTCCCGGCCTGCTTCCATATTCGCAGGAACGTCTCCTGCGCGATATCTTCCGCTTCCGCCTGGTCGCCCAGCATACGGGTTGCAAGTGCCATGATCCGCGGCAGTTTGGCCGTTACCAGCGCCTGCATCGCGCGGCTGCCACCCGCCGCGACCTCCATAAGCAAATCTGCGTCCGGATCGTCTACCATTTATCAGGCTTTGCCTTCGTAACATCCTGTCTGGCAGGGGCGATCTTGAGGTAACGTGACAAACGGTTCAACGGTCGTGTCCGGTTTCTTTCCATTTTAACGCAGGCATATGCGAAAATCCGTCGCTGTTTTTTACTGGCTGCCAAACATATTTGTCTTTTAAGGCATCCTCTCGCGTACCCGCGTTTATGATTTGAAGCGGCAGCGGCTTGGCCTTCGAAGCTTTTTGCGGTAATCAGACCTGATGATAAAAGCCTCGAGTATCACCTGCATCTAGCTCCCGCCGCAGCGCGAGGAGCATCGAGCGAGAAGCCGGCCGGCTTCACGCTTGGCGTCGGCTTGCCTGAAGGCAGGCGAATGCGAACACATGCAGTGAGATTACCTCAATGGAAAATTATTTCGAAAGCCCCTTTCGGGGCATCACGCTCGACAGGCAGGTAAAGAACCCGAACCTCGTCGTCGGTAAATACAGCTATTATTCCGGCTATTATCACGGCCACAGCTTTGAAGATTGCGCCCGTTACCTGCTGCCGGATGAAGGCGCGGACAAGCTGGTGATCGGAAGCTTCTGCTCCATTGGCTCGGGCGCCGCCTTCATCATGGCGGGCAATCAGGGCCATCGGAACGAGTGGATCAGCACCTTCCCGTTCTTCTTCATGCCGGAAGTGCCGGAATTCGAGGGAGCAGAGAATGGCTATCTGCCGGCGGGCGACACCGTCATCGGCAATGATGTCTGGATAGGTTCGGAAGCGATCATCATGCCCGGCATCAAGATCGGCGATGGCGCCGTCATCGGGACCCGGGCGCTGGTGACGAAGGATGTCGAACCCTACACCATCGTCGGTGGCAACCCCGCCAGAACCATCCGCAAGCGGTTTGATGACGATGACATCGCACGCCTGCTGGAGATGAAATGGTGGGAATGGCCGGCAGAAAGGCTCAAGGCCGCAATGCCGCTCATGACCAGCGGCAATGTCCCTGAGCTGTATCGGTTCTGGCAATCCGGCACTCTGTAACGGTGAAACTGCTGGCCCGTCCGATCAGGGCGGGCCAGCAGCGCGACGGATCGGCCAGCCGCCCGAAACCGCGTGCACGGGGCCGGAATCCGGTGCCGGCAGGGATTTATCCGTGCCCAGATACACACCATCACCATGCCATCCTCCATGTCCTGGAATATTGATACGGTGAAGTGACCGCTCAGGCAGAAATCCACATTGTAAGACAACGTTTCGCGTTTGAGACCATGAAGGGAGCAGAGGAAGTCTGATTCACGGCACGGGTTAAGATGGGAGGAGCCAGATCGCATCCGAGGCTCCCGGGTACCAGTGGAGGCGTAATTGCAAATGGGAGCAACTCGCTACTTGCGGCTTCCGGAATCCGCTGCGAGGAGATTGGCGGAGGCTGTCTCGAGGCGCCCGACATTCCCTCCGGTCATTGACGATCTCAATGCAGCTTACAGGGCTTGGCTGATCAAGGGGTATGACGTAACGATATCTGCCATGGCCCCGGAAATATCAGGCGAATCCAGACGTTCCTGCCGAAGTGTGCGATGATCCATTCTGTCGTCGGGTACAATATCAAGGAACAGCGGCACGGCGAAACCTGATCGTTGTGCCAGCTTATGAAACCGTTCCAAAATCCTTCGCACACCCGGATTGGAGGCAGGCGATCTGCGGGGGCGGCGCGCGTCTCGACGATCCTGTTTAACGGACGCCTGCGCTCCACCTCACAAGTTGCCGAGTGACGAAACGAAATAGCTAACGGCTGCTGCTGCCACCAAGGCCAGAAGGAAACTGCCGATGACGATCGGCGACAATTGACGGGCTGTCAACCGCATACCCCAGCGACCGCCGATGAGACCTATGGCGACCAGATTGATCAGGGAGTAGACAAGAGGTTGCCGGAGGTTTGTCAACTCTCCGATAGCGAACTGTATGATCGAGGCAGCTGCCGCAAGGAGCGCGCCCTTCCGGAACGGCGTTTTCGACAGGTGCGCGCCAGGCCCGCCTCCAGCGACACCGCCCACTAAACCGGCAGTCAGGATCATATAGTCATTCATTGAAATTCCCAAAACCTGCGATGCAATGTTGAGGATGCCGTGCCCGTTGCCACGAGCCCGATATCACAGTCATGGGACGAGGATATGCCGCCGTTTCGCGGCAAAGCTAGCCGCAGGTTTTGGCGATCTGCTTGAGTTCGACCGCGGGCTCCAGCATCGTACCGTCCTCCTTGCCGAGGAAGCGGTAGGTGCCGCGCCACAGGCCCTCCGCCACTTGCGAGATCCGCAGGCGATGATCGCCGTCCTTGCATGTGGCGTCATAGGCAAGGTCGCCCATGTCGGTGAAATCCAGATCGCATTGGGCGGCCTGCGCTTTCGGTAAAACCGGGTTCATGTGGCTCTTTACGGCCGCCGCGTCGTAACAGACCTGAAACACCTGCTCATCGTTCTTCAGTTCCGGTGTCGGCACCGGGGTGAATATCCTGACCTGCCACAGGCCGGGGGGAAGGCCGCCATCCTCGGCGAAAGCGGGTGCCGAGATCAGGAGGATTGCGGTCGCGAGGCAGGATCGCATCATGATTGTGGCTCGTCTCATTGGCATTCTCCAATCCGCTTGACGACGACATCCGTCGTCGGTTGCGGCATGTCGTTGTCGCCCTCGTAGACTTCGTTGTAGGAGATTTGACCGCTGAAGCTTTCGCCGCCGTTCTCCGGCTGAAGATACAGGCCCCAGGATGTCCCGATGCCGCCGTGGTCGCATTGCGCGTTCATCTGCACACCGCTCTCATAAAAGCGGACTTTGTCGATCAAGACGCATTTGACACCCGAAGGCTTGGGCATGAGCGGCAGCGTTTCGGCGGTCATCTCGCCCGTGACGCAGATGTCGCGCGAGGTTTCCACGACCTTCATCTCGGTATCGGTGCGTTGCAGCGTTTTCCAGGTGAAACGCCAGAGACCGCCCCATTCCGGCCGCTCCACCGGCGCCGCCTCGGCACGCGAGCCTCCGTCGTTCCGTGGTGAGGAAATATCCGCCGTCTCCAGCGCCAACCGGCGGGAGAACCACGCCCCCAATATGTTGAAGTCGTTGAATGTGAGGTGATAGGGCTTGAGTACCTCATCCTGCTGCGCCAGAGCCGTGCCCGCGACGGAAGCTTTGCGGCCGTAATAGACCTGGATTTCCCGGAATTTTTCCTCCGGCATCGGTTCGGTTTCCCGGAGCGCCGCCTGATTGAGCACGGACGCTGCGACATCCCGGCCGAATGCCGCATAGGTGCCCTGTGCCGTCTCGGCGAAGTAGGCGCCGTACATCTCTATCATCGCGAAGGTGGGGTCCTGCTTCATCCGCTCGCCAAAGGCTGTGCCCGCGGCTTCGAAACTGCCTTTGTCCGTCCCGAATTTGCTGAAGATCGCCCCGTGATCTCCATCGGGATCGAGAAACATGGCGTAAACGATATGGCCATAGGTCCGGAAATCCAGACCGTTGACGGGTTCGAGCATTTTCTTATCGAAACCTTCGCGGCTGGCGGCGATTGCCGGCAATGAGGTCGGCGAAGGATTTTCAATCGCCGTCGCTTGCGCCCATCCGGACGATGGCATCGAGATGGCAACCATGAGCGCCAGCATCGCAAAACCGGCAAACGATAGACGTGGCATGGTGTTATTCCTCATTGAAGAGTACGAAGGATGGGGAAGAGCACAAAAGATGGGAGAAAGACTTCCTGCCTGCGGTTTCACTTTTGCAGCGCTCGATCGGTGTGCTTCGCATGTCTACCTCAGGCCCCGTTCTGCTCATCGATTCCTGCCAGACCCGTTCCGATGAATCAAGGCGGTTGTGCTTCCCGCCGCACATCGTAATGACAGCCCAGGACAAAGCCGCCTTTGTGTGCTGAGCTTGGCGTGTGCAACGCAATGCAAAAGTCGGCTGTGGGGCAAACTGTTCAAGCCGGAATCCGGGCGGAGAGGCGCGCGCGACGCCAGACAACAGAATGCGAAAGGCAGTCGTCGAGGAGAGCCATGGCCCCAAGGGAGCTGTTTCCCTTGCTGCTCGGCGATTTGGGTCGAGGGCCGGATCGTGCCAATTGTCGAGATTGCGACTGACGCAAAAAACTCCATTCTCTATGAATCAAATTCCCCCTCCACCGTGAACAAATTATCAGCCATGAAGTCCACGAAGACACGAATCTTCGGTGACAGATATCGGCTCGTTGGCCAAAGAACACGGAAGATACCCGCCTCTGCCGTGAAGCCGTCGAGTATCGATACCAGCTTGCCCTCTTGTATCTGTTGAGCCACTGCGAAATGGGGCAAGCAGGTTATGCCAAAACCGTTCTCGGCAAGGTGGATGAGCGGTTCAAGTGTGCTGGCCACCGTCGTTGCTGGCAGCGTGATACGCAGGTCCTTGCCGTCTCTGGCCAGCGGCCATGGCTCCAGTTTGCCCGAATTGGCGTAGCGGTGATGCATGCAGCGGTGATGTCGCAGGTCTTCCGGCGCCAGCGGCACGCCTTCTTTTTCCAGATATCCGGGCGAGGCGACTATCCGATGCCTGAAGGAGCCAAGTTTGCGGCTCATCAGCCGCGTGTCACGCATGTCACCGGTGCGGACAACGGCATCGAAACCTTCTTCGATCACGTCAACCAGGCGGTCGGTGAAATCGAGGTCCAGGGTGATTTCGGGGTAAGCCTTCATGAACGCCGATATCGCCGGCATCAGCAGCATTCCTGTCAGCGGAAAACTCACGCGCAAGAGGCCATGAGGCTTGCTGCGGGACCGTGAAAGCTGCGCCTGTGCCATATCCAGTTCAGACAGAATACGTCGACAGGTATCGAGAAAAAAGCTGCCTTCCTCCGTCAGCGTCATGCTGCGCGTCGAGCGATGGAAAAGGCGCACCCCCATCTCCTGCTCAAGACGCGCGATTGCCTTGCCAACCGCAGAACTGGAGAGACCCAGTCGCTGAGAGGCCGCGACAAAGCTGCCGCCTTCTGCCGCCTGAACGAAAATACCCAGCGTACCAAGCTTGTCCATGTCCATCCCTATTAAGGAATAATTTTCCGCTCTTATCGGAATACCAGACCATTTATCGCGTATCGCGCAGCCGATATCCAGCCTGTCACGGCAGCCAATGCCGATTTTCATCAGAGGAAGACACATGGATACGAAGTTCGCCGCCGGATTTGCCGCCTCTCCGGAGCCAACCACTTTTATCGTCAACGTCATTCATGCCCATCCGGGCAAGCAGGATGAAGCGTTTCAAATCATTCAGGACGTGGTCCACTACGTGGCGGAGAGAAAGCCGGAGTTTCTCTGGAGCAATCTCGCCAAAAGCACTGACGGGCTGACCGTGGTCAACATTGAAGCCATTCAGGGTGCAGGCAACGTAGACGAGTTCTTTTCCGATCCGGTTTTCGTTGAAAAATTCCGTAAGCTGGACACTGTCTCAACCAGCGAATTCCATACATATAGCGTCGGCGATCTGGTTTTGCCCAAACTCGGACAGACGGGTTGAGCGCCATGGCCCATTCGACCCCGGACGGCCGCAATGCGAGTGAAAGGGTGGACGATGCTCGCTTGCCGATGTCGGCCCTGCTTGCCCTTGCCATGGCTGGTTTCATCACCATCCTGACAGAGGCCCTGCCAGCGGGGCTTCTCCCGCAAATGAGCACGGAGCTGGGCGTCAGCCCCTCCGTTGCCGGCCAACTCATTACGGTATACGCCATCGGCTCGCTGGTGGCGGCCATTCCGCTGACCGCGGCTACCCAGCATTTCCCGCGCAAGCCGCTTCTCCTTTGCGCCATCGCGGGTTTCGCGGTGGTCAACACCATGACGGCGATCACCGGAAGCTTCACTATCATGCTCCTGGCACGTTTCTTTGCAGGGGTTTGCGCGGGGCTGCTGTGGGCGATGATCGCCGGATATGCAGCGCGCATGGTTTCAGACCAGCAAAAAGGGCGTGCCATCGCGGTTGCGATGGTGGGTACGCCACTGGCCTTGTCTCTGGGTATTCCGGCGGGAACCCTGATAGGGTCTGTCATCGGATGGCGAAGTACATTTTTGCTGATGACCGCGCTCACCGCGGTTCTGATAGGGTGGGTCCGGGTAAAGGTGCCCGGCTATCCAGGCACGACGGTCAATGAGCGGTCTTCCATCAGGGGCACTTTGGCAATCGGTGGAATCAAATCGGTGCTGATGGTTACCCTGCTGTTCGTCCTCGCCCACAATATTCTTTATACCTATATCGCCCCACTTGTGGTTCCTGCGGGGTTAGACAGAAAACTCGACGTTGTTCTGCTGATGTTTGGGTTAACGGCAATCGCAGGGATCGGTATTGTCGGTTATCTGGTTGGCCGGTGGCTGCGAGCGCTGGTACTTGCAAGCATCATGCTGTTCGCAGCGGCCGCATTCATGCTCGGCATCGGCGGCGAGGTACCCGCGCTGTTCTGGCTGGCAACGGGCGTGTGGGGATTGGCGTTCGGAGGTGCCGCCACCCTGTTTCAGACGGCAGCCGCCAATACCTCGGGGCAGGCTTCTGATGTAGCGCAGTCCATGATCGTCACAGCCTGGAATTTGGCGATTGCGGGTGGAGGCATCGTCGGTGGCCTGTTGCTCGAACACGTCGGCACCGGCTGGCTCTCCTGGTCGGTTCTGGCATTGTTGTTGCTGGCCTATGGCATCGCTTTTTTGGCAAAAGACAGGGCCTTTCCGCCAAACCACCCAGCTTTGTGATGTCTGCTTCGGGCCGAAAATTGACATTCACGAACGTTTTGAAGGATGGCTGCTATTGGCGCTTTTGCGTTATGGAGCCATTCGACCCGCTGCGACCATAAGGTAACGGTCATCCACTGCTCTGTAGCTTCCGAGAGCTACCGACGCAGCGCGGCAGCCAGAATCAATATGCGAATGGGCAGCGTTCCGCGCATCGCCTTTCCGCATCGAGGATGTCCACATGATCAGATTGAGCTGGGCCGGATAGTCAATGAGCGAAAGCAGGATGCGGACATGGCGGTCTGCTGCCATGTCCGCCCGTCCCCACACCGATAATCACTCTTCAAAGCCGCTCTGCTCGTGCGAGACCGCCTTGCAGGTCCCACTGTCCTTCTCGCCAACCATGCGCTTGTCACGAATGACGGAACCCTTGGCGATGTCGATCTCCCATGCCACCGATCCTTCATTCAGGCTCGCTTTCCCGCCGGCAAAGGTGCCTTTTTCCATTCTCTGACTTCCAGAAGCCGGGACATAGACGCCAAATGTCCCGGCGGCTTCGTCGAGCACGAAATTGAACACCTGAGGGGTTCCCTTCGAAGTTGCGAATTCACAGCTGAGATATGTCGGCGCGGCAAAGGCGACAGAGCTCGAAAAAAGCAGGGCAGCAGCGGCAAATCCGGTTCCCGTAATGACGTTCAATTCCTGATCCTCATTTGTATTTTCTCGTTAGACTAGAAAATATTTCAGCCGGTCGGCAAAGTAAACGATATAGCGATCTGACTCCTGTGGCGCTCACGATCGACCAAGGGCACGCGTTGCCGGCAAGCCGTGATGAATATTGACAATATATGCTACGATTTTCATAATCGAGGAGACCGAAAGGAAAACGCCATGGCGTCAGGAAGCATTCACGTCAAAGTCAGCGGTGCGCTGCAAGACCATATCCAGCAGCAGATTGGTGATGACGGTCTTTATGAGAATGCGAGCGAATATATTCGAGCGCTTATTCGGCGTGACCTGCAAACCCGCGACGAGGCATGGGATGCGTTGCAAAAGGAACTGGCTCCCGCAATGCGCGCGGATGATAGCGAGTTTAGAGCCGTCTCTGCTGATGATGTAATCGGCCGAAACAAGCGTCGCTAGTTATGGCAGCTTATCGCTTTTATGCGCCTGCCGATGCCGCACAGGACAAAATCTGGCGCGATACCGTGGATGTCTGGGGCGAAATGCAGGCCGAGACCTATATACGTGGTCTGCACGCGCATTTGCAGCGCCTCTGCGACAACCACCTGCTTTGGCGGCGTCTTCCCCAAAGACTTGCCGTTCCCGGTGACCTCAAGAGTGAGGCTTATTTCAGCCGTTATGAGCATCATTACCTGTTTTTCCGAGAGCTTGATAACGGTGACTTGGGTGTGATGAGTATTCTGCACGAGCGGATGGATATGGCCGTACGCTTGAGAGAAGATCTCACGGCGCTCGATGCCAGAGGCATTATCCAAACTGACTAGAACGGGTGCTTGAGCCTTTCTGCTTATGCTGACTGTCCGGTTGAAATGGAGGTAGTTCAGTCCGGACCTGACAAAGGGGTGGTGGCCAGCAACCAAACGCCGGACTGTGCTCCGGCGTTTTTACTTATGTCGTCCTATATTGTGAGATATAGAGAGGATAATTTAGGCGAATATGAAATTTTTGTTAAATTATTCTACTGTTATATTTTATATTATTTTATATTATTATTATTTAATGCTTGTGAATTTATTCAAATTTTGTTGATAAGGAGAATTTAGTAGTTTTTAATTTTGATTTTACTTCGTTTGTATTTTAAGTGTATCTGCCGTTCCGGTTGAGGTGGTGAAATTTCACTTGTCTTGTAGGTCGGCAGAATGATGAAGCGATAAATGCAGTTCCGCCAAAAGATGTAACGCGATGATGCCTAATAAGTTTTTCATGACGTAACACTGAGCATGAACCTCGGCATGGGGCCTGGGGTCATGCGTTGGACGACAGGCAGAATTTCTGCCGAAACAACGGAGACTGAGATGCCTTATTATTCCGGAGACAATAACGCGAACAATATTGACTACAGTAACAATACCTATGCCCCTTCGGCAGGTTGGCCTGCCTATCAGGCTTGGTGGCAACTCCTAGGCTTGGGAGGAGATGACCGTATTATAGGATCGCGCTGGAACGATTATATTGATGGAGGAGATGGCTCCGACGCGCTCTTTGGCTACACTGGGAACGACTCTCTGTATGGCCGTAACGGTAATGATTTCCTCTATGGTCACGATGGGGACGACAACCTCAATGGCGGCGCAGGCGACGACCTCTTACGAGGCCAAGGTAATAGTGACTGGTTGTCCGGCGATGACGGAAATGACACACTTGAAGGTGGTTCTGGGGATGATACGCTTATTGGCGGGATCGGTAACGACGTCAATCGAGGCGGGAGTGGAAATGATGTCATTCTTGAAGGCGCTGGAAACGACATTCTCAATGGCGGAACGGGTAACGACAGGCTTTGGGGCGGAGCTGGTAACGATCGCTACGAGTTCCTCGAGGGTGGCATTGATGTCGTCAACGACGGCGTAAATGAGGGAGGAAGTCCTCGTACTGGCGCCGTCTATGACACCCAAGATCGAATTGTTGTTTCCTATCTTTCGAACGAAATTGAGCTCATTCGTTTTCAGAATTCGAACGATCTGTGGATCACATCAACAACCGATTTTGCTGATGAAACCATAGATGCAGGGGTAAAGATTGAAGATTATTATCTCGGCGGTCACTACACAGTAGAATTTTTACAAACGGCCGATAGCATGACTTTCAATATCGCAAACTATGCTCCGACAGATAATTTTATTTAATTGAATATTTTAAGCTATGTATACGGGCGACGTACTACCCCGCCCGTATACATATGTAGATAAGCGATTTTAAGAATTTTATTGTCTCTGCGACAGAAAATCTTGTCTCTGCTGTTTGATTTTTTCTATATTTTCTAGAAGATTTTGAGTGTGATGATATATCGGATCTTGCTTCATGGCCTCGTAGTTCACGACGCGCTCGGTTTGATTTGTATTTGAAAGCGCACTGAACTGTAATTGTGTCAGGGCTGTATCCGCTTTTACAATGCTGCCGCCCAGAATCTTAGAGATTTGTTCGGCCCGAGCTTGTGCAAGGTTGGGGCCGTTTGTGCCATTCATGTCGCTTATTAGTAAGCTCATCAGACTCTTTCCAAGAGCTTCGTCGGTGGTTTCTACTCCACCTTGGTTATCGATTTTTGCAACAATTGTCCCGCTGACACTCACGGTCGCGTAGAGTTTTATGTCGGAATATTTTGACATATCAGGTATTTTTTCGTCGTCGCTATATTCACGTTCAAGGTAACTTCGATTCGCTTCTATAGCTCTTTCATCCGACTCGACGAAATTTCGATATTCTTGTTCTGATAGCTCTGCGATGTTAAGCGGCGTTGCATTTTCTAGACGTGTTGATGAAAAAAGAACCCCTTGGAAGTTGATCGATGCTCTGGAGGGTAGGCTGTCAACGCTTGGTTGGTGCGGGGATTTCTCCTCCGTACCATTGGTGGGCACTCCTTTAGGCGGCTGTTCGGTTGCTATGTCGGAGACATCCGATTTCGGGGTTGGGACGTGGCGGCTGGAGGTAGTATAATATGCTGTCGATTCAATCGTCGTCATAAAAATTCTCCCGTAGTTTCATGTGCAATATAAATATTGAAGCTTACGCCAATCTATTCTTTTAATTTCTGTGTATATTTGTTGCGTAAATTAATATATTTATCTTATTTGTTATTTGTATTATTTTTTTTCGCCAAAACGATATCTTCACTGCTGCCGGAGTACTGCAATAAGCCATTAGTTGGGCAGAAGTCTCTGCTAGTTTTCACGGGATGCCAGCTGACGCCGTTCCCCCTTACTTCCCTAGGTCTCTTTAGCTGTTGGGAAAGATTTTTATTCCCCGCTTATCCCCGCCTTCACTGTCTGATCTATACTGCTTTTGTTCCGTGATGAATCGGGAGACATTCGGGTTTGAAACGGAACCAGCGCTGGGTGTGAGAGAAGACGTCGTTCTCATATTTTGGGGTCTGGCTGAGAAAGTCTTTGGCAATGAACGAAGGAGAGGTGGATTGGGTTTGTGGTGGGCCCTTCTATTTCTTGGTGGATCATTGTCTGAAGGGCTGGCGTTGCCAGGCATGAATCGCTGATGCGGGGCACTGATAAGTGTCTTTATTTTCCATAGGTGGCAATTTTTAGTGCCCCGTTGAAATGCCCATCGAGCTGAAAGGCAGATGGGAAAACAGATGAAGCTCATAACACGGTCGCCACTGCGTCGCGTGACAGGAAAGGTGTGTTCAAAATGGGTCTTTATGAGATGTACGTCCTTGCTGCTCGTACAGACACAGCCCTGATGAGGCGAAGGGTGACGAAGATTATGAATCGTCGCCTCAAGCGGCAATATTTGTACAACCAGAGGGGGAATTTGAATTTGGAAACCGAGGCGAAGAGGGGATTCCACCTTCGACCTGGGAGGATACCATAAACATATATTTATACAGATATATAAGTAGAAACATATAAAATATATGTCGCGATGAGTTATATATAAATAGTTTATGGCGGGCGAGAATCCCTATGCGGAATTTACTTTTGGGACCTGCAATTTGCAGATTGCGGGACGGTGGCGCGTAAATATATGATTTTTATGTTGAAATTTTCTGTTTTATTGGAGAATGATTATGCGCGGAAACTATATGAGTGAAATGGATTTGATTGGAATGGAGGATGGGATTGAGCGGCGATCGATCATAATAAC